>NZ_AHMO02000004.1:2500-690000 GCF_000243715.2 Leptospira broomii serovar Hurstbridge str. 5399 | reverse complement strand
TCTGGTCGACCATGAGGGGGAATTCCCCCGATTTTTTATTTCCTGCCTTGTCTTCAGAAATCCACCGTAAAATCCAAATACCTTCCTGTAGCGACTCCGGTATTTTATATTCTCCTTTAAAAGCAGGAGGCGAACCCTCGAATTCTCGAATCCGTCGCACACCGACTTTTCGCCCGTTAGGGGACTCGGATTTTATTTCCGCCTCAAGATAGCGAATCCCTGAACCGGCTTCTTGAATTGCAAAGTTTATCGACTCTCCTGAATGGTATTCAGGTAAACCGGAACTTCCTATTTCTTTAGGATTCCAGATAACCTGGGGAGGAGTTGTGTCCTTCAGAACACGAATCGTTCGGACCTCTTCTCGGTTTCCGACTATATCTTCGGAGTAAAATTCTACGTCAGCCCAGCCCTCCTTTACTAGCGGAATTGATCCTCTATATTCCAACCATTCACCTTTATCGATTCTAAAAAAAGTTTTCAGAGGTAAGTGGGCCTTAGGACTGCTTTCAGAATTATTTCCCGATCCGGCGGAATCTGCCTTCTTCGAATTAGAATCTCCAAAGAAAATCTCCAAACGTTCCGACGGATTTATAAAACTATCCGCCCCGTAACTTTCCTCTCGAAATCTTTCCGAATATTCCTTTAAAGAAACCACACTGGAAGGAGGACCTTTTGCACCCGACATCCCAATAGCAGTAATCCGCACATATAATGTAAGTTTATCTTCTCCAAAAGATACCGACGGATCAAGAACCGTTTGAGAAGTGAGAACATTAGCGAAATCTGATCGTTCGGAAAGTTCTACTAAATATCCTTTGACGCCGAGAACCTGTCCCCATTTAAGAGTAATTGACAAAAGCGGGATTGCTACGGAATCTTTTTTAGATTGAGCCATAAGTGAATCAAGCTGTCCTAAAAATAGAAGCATGAAAACCGTTGTCATAGCAGCGAAAGTATTATAAAAATTCAACATAACGGGTGCGAAAATTAAAAGCCAGACTTCTTCATTGAGCCAATTGCCAGTATTACTATTATTGAATTTCGACTCTATCAGGAAGAGGGGTAGGAGTCGCAGGTTTCTTACCTTTCTCTACCGAAGTTCCGAATCCGGCAGGAACATGAACTACGACGCCTTGAGCACCGACGTCTAACTCTCCTTGAAAGCATCCCACTATACTTTTGTCGGGAGTCGTAGAATCCACATAAAATTCCGTCCCTCTAACCCCTACAATGGCGACGGGAGTCACCACGAATAGTTTATACTTCTTACCCTTATCCTTCTCTCGGACGGAAGACTCTAGCGATCCGGAAGAGACCTGGACTGCTTTCGCATTTTCAACCGTATCGTTCTTATATTCCGCAAGGGATTGGGTTTTATTACTAGAAATAATTCTCAAAACGGAATTTTGTCGAACTTCGAAAGAAATCCCTGTCTTAATAAAAGCGAAATGCAACGACGATTTATCCTTAGTCCGAATCCATTCATCAGTTAGGAACACCGCGTTTTTTGCAATCTTTGCCCATTTTCCTGCAGTCGTTGCAGGATTGAAATCCTTAGAGGATTCTACAGTACCAATCACAAATTCGGCTATCGCTTCCGGATTCGCTGTCGGTGTCACGACCGTTTGAACCGGCGCTGCCGGAATCGAATCCTTCCGAAGGTAGCCCGGGATTTTTAAGGTTATTCCTTCTCTTATTAGGGATGGATTTGGAATCTCATTGTACTTAAGCAATTCCTTCCAGCGTCCCGGTTCCTCCAAAAATTGTTTGGATATTTTGGATAAAGTATCGTTCTTCTTAACCTTGTATTCAAAAACATCGTCGTGAGATCCTTTTTCTTGCGCATAAAGGCTATAACTGCTATCTACGCTAACCAGAAGAATGACAAAAATCGATAGCACAAAGTAAGAAAGCATTCCTAGAAAAATAGGTAATATTGCAAACTCGGCTGCCGGTCGCGGAGTGATCTCCTGCATTAATTTTCCTCACAATGTTTTTCTGCATTTCTAACGTTGCAGATTTTAGTAAATCTCTTGATGAGCCCAAAAATCAGCGTCAGGCCATAATTCAACGTTTATCGCACTAAACGCGATAAATCAATGAGACGATAATTTCCGGCAAAATTAGCCGTGATTTACCAAAATTATTGCATCTTAGAAAAATTGGTTTGAAATTTTTTCTTTCCAAAACATTCTTCCCATTTACTGACGCGAACTCCTATGAAAAAATCCTTATTATTTATCTCAACGACGATTCTCATTAGCGCAACATTCTTCGTGATTCCCGACCGGGTCGAATCCCAAGGTGGCGATATCGAAGCTGCAATCCAAACAGCCTGTAACCGTTTGGTCGAAGGCGGCCTTTATAAAAGTTGTAAGCCTGCACCCGGCTTTTCTGCTTCCCAAGGCTACTATAGCCAATCCGCGCAAGTAAAGTGCGAATGCCTAAGCAAGTCTGATAACAGCAAAACGATCGTAACAATCTCTCTATGGCAAGGATACTGACTCGGTAGTAAGATAACTTTCTCACTAGTAAAAGAGGATCCGGTGACGACTTCTATTTTGAAGAACTTAACGAATTCGAGGGTTTAGAGTTAGCTCGCCGAAATAAACCGCTAGAAGAGGGTCGGATCCTGAGAAGATTACTGCTTCGGATAAGGCGACGATTTTGCTTCTGAATGATCAAATTCTTATCAATCAATATTTTACTTTGATCAGGTAGCTTGAAATTTAATGCGACATAATATGTATTATCGGAAGTAGTGGATGGTTAACAGATAGACACGTTTCTACTTTCTTTTATTAAAAAAGTTTGAGATTTCTAGGATTACTACGCTTGCATACCGAACGATCAATCCTACCGAGAGCTGAATCTAAAGTAGAGCCTATTGACCTATTGACACTTGCCGCCGCTCCTCGGAGGACCTACGGCCGTGTTCCGACAGATATGAACGTCGCAAGTTCCAATTTATCAATTCTTCATTGTCTACGGAATCGATAAGCCTGGAAGGTCAAAAGAAGTCCAATCAAGATGAGAACGATTTCTATAGCAAGAGCCGCGTTATCATTCTGAAATTGAGCCCTATAACTCTGAGGGTAGAAAATACGAATTAAGCCAAGAAACACCGCAGCCCAAGCAATAAGAGTTATAAGAACTGGCCAATGGCGAGTCCAAATATTGTGCGAGCGAAGAATGGCCAGGCCGGCAGTGAACATGAGAATGCCCGACAGGTAAACCAGCGGTGTAATCTGTTCTGCATAGAGAGTAGGATTCCAAAATCGCAACTCTGAAGTGACCATTACGATGAGCACAGGTCCAAGAATAGCGGCTATTTTTCGAGATGTTTTAAAATTCATAGTAAACTGTTGTGCCGCCGGATTTCGTATAATGAAAGAGACTAGCCGAAGTCCGAAACGGCTAAGCATTAGCGTGCTTTATAAGCAAAGTTACAAAGTCGAATTTGCCGTAAGTCTCAAGACTAATCGCGTTCCGGGGTCGATGCGAAGTGGCGTGAAATAGTTATACGCAACGAATTTTAATCTCCTGATACGTTGTTTCCTATTTCGTTAATTTCCGAAAGCTGGACTTTCTGATACCTACCCTGCTACGAATTCCGCTTTATTTTTCAACCATCTCGGCGATATCCAACCGAACATAGGCTTGAGTCAAGGTTAACTGTGTATAACCTTCCACCTCCGAATTTGACAAGGCTTTTCTTTGAATGAGATCCTTTGCTACATTTTCTAAATCAAATGAAATCGGTAGATGAATAGATTTCCGAACGATAATCCGCATTCGGATCCGCTCCGTCCATTGAAGTTCGGATTTATTTTATTCGTCTTTGGAATAAAGACTCGAAAGTCGAATTTGATTTAAACGTTCTTGGTTAGGCGTGGATACGGTATTCTTTTGCAGCGGTTGAATATTCGTCGACGAATCTGTTGAAGAAGAGAGGGATTTTAATTCATAATCTGAAGCTCCTACAAACGCGTAATCGTATATCGGATCGGGTTGAGGGGGTCTGGTATGATAGTAAAGATTCGCGCTTTGAGTGGGATGAGATAGTTTTGTGACTTCTTCTTCCTCAGTCTGACTTAAATAAGCATCGCCGTAATTACTTCCGGTAAACAAGAGCGCAAGAATGGCCTGTGCCGTCCAAGGAGCCCAGGTCGCAAAATATCCCTTAAAACCCGCTTTCAAAAAAGGTTCAGAATACATTGCAATTCGTTTCTTTGCTTCCTCGTCTCGAATGACTCCCATATCGTATGCCATATTCCCGGCTGTAAAGCAAGCCCCTAAAAAAAGAACGATAGCTCCTTTCGCAGCCTTAAGATCGCTTTGAATCTGATCGTTCGAGACATATTCTTTTCCAAGATAAAATCCTCCCACGGACTTTTGTGCATAAGGAGGAGAATTCAAATTCGTTCCGATTCCGTGGCCGGCATACATTACAAAGTGGGCACCTTTTGAAGCCGCCTGTATTCCTTTCCACGGATTATTAGGAGGATAAAACTCATAAACAGTAACGCCCCGATCTTTGAGGACTTTCGCCAACGATTTAATATTACTAATATACTCCTGAGTTTTTGGCCCCTTGGCCCCGTCTACCTCTCCTACGATCGCAACTGCTTTTAATCCGGAACCGGAAATGGTCGCATCGGGAAGCTCCGCCCGTTTTTTAACTGCCGATAAATTTTCTCCTATCGCATTTCCCGGATGCATCATTTGCAGTTGCTCGGACACCAAAGCACAAACCGGTATCAGTAGGAGGAATGTTTGTAGGAATAGTTTCTTTAAAGAGACGGCACTGGAAATAAATTTCATCCGACAGAGCTTAGTCGGAGTTTGAACTTTGTCAAGCAGGGAGAGCGAATATTTATTATTTTTTCAAAGTATTTAAAATACGTAAATATTTGAGGATGGAGATAGCATGGTCGATTATCCGCAAAACTTGTTTAAAAATTTGGTTCAACGAGTTCCAAGATTTTATAATGGTTTATGAGGTTTCGTCGATTGCTATTAGAAGCAGTCGAATCCGGACTAGATAATCATCATTCGAAGCGCAGAATTATGAGACACGGTTTAATTCGACATAATTACGAGGATTGAACGTAATATTCGAAAAGCTAAGAAATATTTGCATATTATTATGCCATTTTAGGAAGAAATCCATTTTGCACGATACCGAACTTTCGATCAGACCCGCAAGAATCCTTAACCGATTTACAAGGCCCTGCAAAAAACGGATAGTATCCCACCGAAGTCGGTTCGACGATATTCCTTATAAACGATTCATTTTAGCGACAAATCTCCGAAATACTAAACTTCCATATTCAATTCTAGAAGAAAGGCTCAAATATGGAATGTCTATACTTTGCCTTAGTTGAAGAAAATTATTTTGAACCGGCAAGCATTCGATCTATTGATTTGCTCATTTGGTTCAGGATAAAATCCGGAGCCAAGCGACTCATGAACTTCAATTGGTTACTCTGGCCTGGACGAATCTCAAAAGAATCTTTTTCAATTCCTTTCAACGTGTCTCGGACCATATCTTCCACCTTCATAATACTGACGCCTTTCATATCGCTAGGCTCGAATTGACCTAACATTTCAGTTTGCGTAGCAGGAGGTGCGACTTCAAAGATTTTAAGATTCGTATTTTTTAACTGGACCCGAAGAGACTGCACAAAAGAATGCAGCGCCGCTTTGGTTGCACAATAAATAGGAGAAGTCGGCAAGGGGACAAAAGCAAGACCAGAAGTAATTTGTATAATAGCTCCGACAGGCTGCTTTTTGAGATGAGGTATGAATTGTTTTGTCATCCAAATCGAACCAATTAAATTTATATTTATTTCTCGGGTAAAATCCGTGAGCGAACTATGAGTTTCGTGAAAGTTAACGACTCGCATCACCCCGGCATTATTGATTAACACGTTGAGATTAGGAAACCGTTTGATCACCTCTTGGTAAAGAGATTCGATTTCTTTTTCGCTACTAACATCGCTTTGAATAGTGTGAAGCTTAGGAAGTTTCTCCTTTGCACTTTTTAATTTTTCTTTATTGCGTCCAGTTATGATAACTGAGTTATCACGTTCAAGAAGACGCGAGGCCATTTCCAATCCGATGCCGCTCGCGCCGCCTGTAATTAAAATCGTGTTTCCGTTTAGTTTCATGAATGTCTCCTTTTAAATCAATCCGCCTCTATATCGACGAGCGGCAGCTAAAATAAGTTCTGCTTCCAAAAATTTATTCATCCGTACTTTGAAGAATTTTCGACCAAACCGCAGTATTAATATTCGAAAAATTCCTAAGTCGATGTCGACTCCTAATAATAACCTATTCTTATTTTATAAACCGCTTACGTTTATTAACAATGTGATTAAACGAATTTAATCTCCTACCTTACGAATCCAAAAGCCCTTAAACAGAGAATCCCAAATAAACTCGATTCCAATTCGGCTGCATCTTGCTGTGCATAAGACTGAGGACAGACCTAGGGGAAATCCACTGTAACACAAGAATCATTCTCTATAACATGGAAACTACGCTTATCAATGTTCTGTCTTCTAAACGGGTCCGGGGGTGGCGAGCAGACAATTCCCCGGAGATATGGAGTTAATTCGAATGCAGTTTGTTTGATTGAAAATTTGACTTCACTTCGTTCAGTTACCCTTCGGGAATATCGCTCCCTAAGGGCCGCTCGATTGGGTAGCGAAAGACGCGCGTAACGCAGCTGCAGCGCTGGGGAGACGTTCCCCGTCTATCCTCTGTTTCCGTAAACTCCCACCGGATTCTAGCCTCGGAGAGTAGAATTTACTTAAAAAACCCCGCCCTTTTTTGGGCGGGGGCCGGAGCGAAGCGGTGGAATTGCCTTATTTCACAAAAATCGTAAGGACACAAGCATTTTTCATTTTGAAATTCGTGAGGGAGCTCCAACCGAACTTTCGAACATAGAATAGTTGCAATATTTCTAATTTTCTGAGTGTAGCTCTGTCCTCGGTTCGCGATCAGTTACGATTCCGCTCTTCCTTTCAAAAGTGCGTCAATGGAATTACGTCCGGGCCCGGTAAGAACCAAGAAAAGCGATCCCAAAGCTTGAGCATATTCGGATCGAATTTCATGCAAAACCGCCCAAATGCCGATGATCGGAGGCACCTGAGGCGACGCCAAGGGAGACGTCCCAAAAAATAGCGGCACCTTGGTCATGGCCATCGCTACAATCATTTCGATTACGAAAAGACAACCGATGGGCTTTGTCAGAAATCCGGCTATGAGCAAAAGCCCACCCGCGATTTCCAATCCCCCGATAAGACCGCTAACAAGCCCGGGCTCAGGAAAACCAAGTTTTGTGAATCTTCCCAAGCCCTGATTCGTATAAAGAAATTTGATAATGCCTTCCCAAAGGAAAACTCCACCCACTAAAAATCGGATGATAATTTTATACGGATGTTCCGTATCTTCTATTCTTAAAAAGAAATTTAATACTTTCATGTATTTGTATTTCACTGCTCCTTTTATACCATAGGTTTAAGCGAATGAACGAATTTAGTCTCGGCTCTGCGTTTGGCTAGTGCATTCGATTCACTCCCAACTTCGACGTAATCTGATAGGATTCCGGCGACCTATCGGAACAAACGATACGGATTGCGGTATTGCTTTCTTAAAGATTTTTCATTTATTCTTTGTGCCTTAGAACATCGTTCCTTCCCCTCTGTTCCCGTCATGAACGGAAGCAAAGCAGACGTTTTTGAACGATCGTTTTTTTTAAATATAAGTCCTTTATAAGCCTTTAGCGCTCGCTATAGAAACGGATTATAAGGACATTCCTTTTAATATACCAAAAGAAAATAAGAACCTGTCTTTAATAGGATCAATATCACTGTTAACGGTTCTTGGAGAGAATTGAAATGTCGATGAATCAAAATAAGGGGATCGGAATCTGTACGATTCTTTTTTTCCTTTTAACAACTATTTCTTGTTCGCCAGACGGTGCAAAATTCGGCCCGAATCTACTGGGAACTCTTTCTTCCTTAACCGGGAATTTGCAGGGAATCGGATTGAACCCAAATGCGAGTCGCGAGCAATTGGTTTCCCCTACGGGAATTCCCCTTCCCTCGGTTCCTTTAAGCACGAATGGGAGATACATCGTCGATACGAATAACAATCGGTTTAAATTAAAGGCGGTGAACTGGTACGGAGCAAGCGACACTCGTTTTGTCGTAGCCGGACTAGATAAGCAGCCGATTTCATATATCGTTTCTCTAATCAAAGAATGGGGATTTAACGCAGTTCGATTACCCTTTTCAAACGTTATGCTGCATCAAGCGACTCCCGTTGCCGATGCGGATATTAGTGCGAATCCACAATTTAGCGGCTTAACTCCTCTGCAAGTTTACGACCAAACAGTCCAAGCCCTAACCGAAGCAGGAATTGCAGTAGTTTTAAATAATCATACGACCTTAGCGGAATGGTGCTGCGGATTCGACTATAACGGTCTTTGGTATCATACCGGTTCGAGTTTAGCCTACAATTCTTCGACGGATATGTGGCAGGCCGATTGGCTTATGATGGTGAATCGCTATAAAAATAATAAAATGGTCGTCGCAGCCGATCTAAGAAACGAGGTCAGAACGCAAAGACGCGGTGATTCTTATATTCCCGATAGCCCGAATTGGGGATCGGGTGACGTAAACGACTGGCATAAGGCTTCCCAAGATTTGGGCGGGTTAATTACTCAAAACAATCCGGATTTACTCGTCATCGTCGAAGGCATAAATTGGTGGGGACTTATTCCGATTCTTGGTTCGGGTGAACGCCCGCATCTCAAGCCTATAAAGGGTCTGCCGGTCCACTTACCTCTTTCTAATAAACTCGTCTATTCGGCCCATAATTACGGTTATATCGGTCCGAATAATAATGGGGATCCAAAAACTTCGGGAAGTAATATCACCTATAGCCAAATGGACCCGACCACGTTTCGTAACACTGTCTATTCCGAATGGGGATATGTGGTTGATCCTGAGCTCTATTACACTGCGCCGGTCTGGGTAAGCGAGTTCGGCGCGTCCCCCTCTACGACTAATGATCAAGATAAGCAATGGCTGCAAAACTTAGTCGATTATCTAATCGAACGGGATCTGGATTTTGCATTTTGGCCTTTAAACGGAAACGACGAGTGGGGACTGGTTTCGAGCGATTGGTCTAGAACATTGAAAGACGATTGGCGTTTCGCACAATTGAATCGTCTATTGACGTATTCCGGTAACCAAGGACAGAGCGTTTTCGCCTACCATTTTTCAAATCTATCTATCGGAAGTGGAAATGACAATTCATCGACTCTGAACAACGATTGGGATAATGGAGCGAATAAAGGAACCTGCCCCGATGGATATCGGCTGAATGGACTCAGCCAAGATCAACGTGCTCTTTGCACGGATGTTACCTACGGAGTCCTTTGGAATTCAAATAGAAATTTTAATGTGCAAGCCGTTAACGAAACCGCTACCCGATACCATGGAACCGGAGATTGGGCCGGAGGTTTTACAAAGTACGAATGCCCGCAAAACTTTTACGTATCCGGCTTTTCAAAACGTTGGTGGGGAACTAGCGGTATACTCTGCGCACAAAGCAATCGTTCGTTGGGGAATAGCTGTAGAACCGTTTGGTTCGATAGAGGAGACAATAGAACATCCTCTCGAGGTGGTGATTGGGCCTCCGGATCGTATAAAGGTCAGTGCGATGATGGTGAATATTTAGGTGGTATCGCTCAACGAAACGGTTCGGCGAGCGCCCTACTCTGCTGTTTATAAACTTTTGCTAAACTCCTAGCTTCTTATGCCGTAATCGAATAATCAATTCGATTACGGCTTTTCTTTTTAAATTTCATTAATTTCAAAAAATAAATAAAAGCCGTTCTATATTCAATCCTAGAATCGAATTTAACAGTCTAACGATAGTCGCCATTCTGCAAATCTGCATTTGAACATCGGTCGTCTGCGTTTTCGTCTCAATAAAGGTAGACTGAAGTTCAGTAGTTCACCGATTTTTTTCTCACTTCTTTTATTTTTTAGTATGTAATCAATTAATTACTTATTAGAATTGATGGAATTCGATCCTTTTCGGATTTTGGACTTACGATGAATCCTACTATTTCAGTCATTCTTCCTACATACAATGAGAGCGAAAATTTGCCGATCGCTGCGGAGCGAATCTCCGAATCTCTCTCCGGATTTATGCACGAGATTATCGTCGTAGACGATGATAGCCCCGATCGCACGTGGGAAGTAGCTGAGGATCTGCAAAAAAACCTTCCTCAATTGAAAGTAGTTCGACGCTTTACCGGAAAAGGTCTATCGTCCGCTGTTTTGACCGGCATGGGAATCGCGAAAGGAGATCTTTTCGTTGTGATGGATTCGGATTTGCAACACGACGAAAGAATTCTACCCGAAATGATTCGATCTTTGAATGATCGCGGAAATGACCTTTGTTTAGGGACTCGTTATACGAACGGCGGTTCTACCGGAAAGTGGTCTCTGTTTCGAGTAGGGATCAGTCGATTCGGAAACGTACTAGCGCGACGGCTAATTCGCCAAAACGTTTCCGACCCGATGAGCGGATTTTTCGGGATACGAAAAGACGTTTATTCCGAAGTCAAAAACAGCATTAATCCTAGAGGTTTTAAAATTCTTTTGGAATTTCTAGCCCGGGGAAAAGAAGATTTAAAGGTAGAGGAAATCCCTTATACATTCCGTACACGGGTTCATGGAGAAACAAAACTAGACAATTCGGTAATTCGAAATTTTCTATTGGCTCTATTGGACATTCGTTTTGGAGAATGGATTTCGCCGACTTTCTTGCTTTACGCGATGGTAGGAGCAACCGGAGTAATCGTAAATCTTGGAGGTTTTCTGATCGGCGAGTTCCTATCCTTACCCGATATCAGTACGGGAATATCGTTTTTAGATCCGATCTCAAGTTCCGTCTTATTGGGAATCGAGCTCTCTATCATATCCAACTTTCTGCTAAACAATTACTTCACATTCTATGAAAGACGGTACGAAGGATTCCGTGCCTTAGAAGGGTTTGCGATTTTTCAAGCAGTTAGCCTATTCGGACTTATTTTGCAGATTGAGTTTTACCAATTATTGCATAATCGGGTCTTTGCTAATTATTCATTTTCTGCGGGAATTCCGATCAAACTAGTATGTGACCTACTATCAATTGGAATTGCCATGCTCTCGAATTATTTTCTTAATTCCAACCTTACTTGGATGAAGACGAGTAGGAAATGATTTGCTTATAACCTAACTGCGGGTAAAGTCTTCCAAAGTTCGGATCGGAGGAAGATATGGCTAAAGTTCTGGTACCCTTTGCCACCGGAATGGAAGAAATAGAAGCAGTCGTTATTGTGGATGTTCTCCGTAGGGCCGGGATACAAGTCATTACTGCAGGACTCTCAGCCGGTCCTGTTCAAGCTTCCCGCGGAACCCGCCATCTCCCCGACGCCGTACTTTCAGAAATTCTTCACGAAGATTTCGATATGGTTATTCTTCCGGGAGGAAATTTAGGAACGCAAAATCTTGGAAAAGATTCCAACATAATCGAATTACTAAATCGTTATAAAAAGCAGGGGAAATGGATCGCAGCAATTTGTGCGGCTCCGAGCATTCTAAAGGAGCACGGTATATTAAATTCCGGGCAAAAATTTACCGGTTTCCCGGGATCTGTGGAAAAAACGAATGAATACACCGGCTCGAGACTCGAAGAATCCGGAAAAATCATAACGAGTATCGGCCCGGGTTCAGCCTTTGAATTTGCATTACGAATCGTAGACATCCTAGCCGGTTCTGCAAAGAAAAAGGAAGTGGAATCAGGACTTTATTTACATCGATGATGGCAATTGCTTTTGAATAAAATCTAGTTTTGCTCTATGCTTTCCGATAATTTTCTGAAAACAAAATCCCCATACGCGGGATAACAACTCGGAGACATGTGACCCGGATCCGAAAAATCGTCGCAGGAATACCCTGGATCGTTATTCATATCCCAAAATTTTGTCTGGGTGTCCCGATCGAACTTTTGGATCTCCGTAAGCCAAATGTCCAAAGGAATTTGAGGTCCCTCGGGCGTATCCGTTTTGCGAGTTCCGTACAACTTAAAATACGGCCTAGCTACTCGGACCCAGATTGTAGCGTAGGAAATCCCGGCTTTCTTCAATAATTTCACCGAATCTCTCTGCATTTCCAACATATCGAAGTGAAACGTATAAGGACTCAAATAAGATTGAAAATCGGACTCCGATCTTTTAATCAACTGGTCGTGGGGAAGTTTAATTACGTTTGCTTCTCTAGACGTACTCCCCTTTTGATCCGCTAACGACTCCAACGTATTTACTACGGCCTCTGCATAATTATTAGCCCAATAGGAATTATTTTTTAAACGTTCTCGGACTCTCCAGAGTTTCGGCCTATCTCGATACGAATGAAACATTCTCTTCGATAGAAAAATGGACCATTGCTCCTTCGAATATCGATTCCAGTGTCGAAGCAAAAATCCAGGCGAAACTCCGTAGATCAAGACCTCATCAAGAGCTAGATTCGGCGTTTTATTAAAGATTTCTAAAGACTGATCCAATACGACAAAATCGGGATGCAATCCGTCCTGTACGATCCTTTCGACCCAGTACAAAAAGTAATCAGGCGATCCTCCCGGAACTGAAAAATTGTATAGAATCCAATCCGGATATTTTTTACTTAATTCATGGTACGGAAAGAGAAGCGATCTGGAGTTTCCGAGGAATACTAAAACCTTTTTCCTTTCAGAAGGAGTTTTTTTTAGATACCCCTTTAAATCTTCGTAAAGGTCCTCTTTGCTTAAATAATTTAAGTGGGATAGAGTGTTGGAATAGTATCTTTCAAAATAACTATTAGTTAAAAACCGATCTATTATTAACGAGATTGCAAGAATCAAAAACGGGATTAGAAGAATCTTCTTATCTTTCATATCAATTCGTTCGAACCTCTAAAATTGGCAATAGATACAAACACTGGAATCTTCAGAATATAACGTGATTGCAAATATAGTAAGAATCGCGCAAAGTACAAAAACCCAGGTTCGATTTTCGCCGATTTTCTGAATCCGTTCCGGTTTATACTGCACGAAATGAAAAAACAAAAATGCTAGATACGAATAAGCAAGTTTTTCCATATTCTCCATTCTTTCTAGTTTAAATGGAGACGGTCCTGAAATTAACGAAGTCGCTTGGTCGAGCCAATTCGATCCGTTGGCTATTAAAATTCCGGAAAGTTTTCCCGGCATATTTGCGATTAATCCCACGACGTGCTGGACCATTTTTCCGGCGGAATTCGATCTGAATAAGATTGCGCTGAACGAGAATAGTACGAATATTATTTGAACTCTGATTACGTTTAAGAATCTATTTGAGGATTCTCCGTCATCCCATCCGAAACGTTTAACAAAAAACCTCTCCGTTGCAAGGATAACCCCCCAATAAAAACCCCAGGCGATAAAAGTGTAATCCGCTCCGTGCCAAATTCCCCCAACCGTCATTGTAATGATTAAATTGAGATAAGTTCTCCACTCCCCCGTTTTGCTGCCACCTAAAGAAAAGTAAATGTAATCTCTCAACCAAAACGAAAGAGTCATATGCCACCGTTGCCAAAGTTCCCGGCCGGATGGGGAAAACAAAGGGGCCTTAAAATTCTCCGGCAATTCGAAGCCTAGCATAAGACCGACCGACCTTGCCATATCGGTTAAACCGGAGAAATCGCAATAAACCTGGATCGTATACCCGAACCCAGCTAACACGAGAGAAAGATTATCGTATTGCCCCGGATTTGCAAACACAGGCGCGATTACGTTCGCAACAGGGTCCGCCACCAGGATTTTTTTAATCAAGCCGGAGATCATTAAGTAGCCTGCTCGGATGACTTTTTCCTTACTAGGAGATAGATGCTCTAAGTTCGGGAAAAAATCTTTCATCCTCAAAATAGGGCCGACGATTAAAATCGGGAAGAATAGGACAAAGGAGAAAAATTGCTTTAAAGTTAGGATCACTCCTTCAGGCTTTCGATAGGCATCGATTGCGGACGCGATCATTTGAAAACTGTAAAAGCTGACCGCTAAAGGTAGGGATATTTTTAATATTCTAGGAACTTCTTCGAAGAAAGGATATCCTGTGATATCCGCAAGTATCCTGTTGATGAAATAAAAATACTTAAAGAATCCAAGATTAATGGCGTTCAGTAGGACGGCGAATATCATCCATCCCTTTTTGTGATTCGAGGTTCGAATCTGATAATAAGCGAAGTAGTTCGCCGTTATAATCGCTATAAAATGAGCGAGAAATCCTAATCCACCGAAGATTGTCGACGCGCCCATAACATAGAATATTGCGCTTGAAAATAGCAAAAAATCCTGTCTTCGCCGACCGGGTAAAAGCCAATAAATGATATAAACGACGGAAAAAAAGATAAGAAATAGGATGGAATTGAAGAGCACGGTTTATTTTCCCTTCTTGAAGAGTTCTTTCCAATATAGAATTTCGCCAGGAGAAAGTTTTCGTTCCGAATCTTTCTCGGTTGTTTGCGGTTTTTCGCTGAAAGCATCGGCGACTTTCGCTGCAAAATCCTCAGATGTGATAGTTTTCGAGCCTAAGCGTTTTGCAAAAAGTAAAATTTCCTGATCCGAGGTTACTATGAATAGTTCTGAAGGTCTCGGCGAGTACTTGATATAATCCTTGATCAGATCGTCGGCTTTTAATTCTTGGCTGAAGTAAACTTGAATATTTCCGTAAGCATCCTTTCTTACCTCGCTTCCTTTTTCTTTCTTTCCATCAAAGAAAACGTGAATATTCGGGTTCTTAATTTTCGAAGAATACGCTTCTAAAATCCTAAGAAGTCCTACCCTAGCTTCGCGAAGACGATCGGAATACATAAATGCTTCCAATTCGGGAAATTTATAAATCAAATTGAAACCGTCTACTACTAAGTGCATCTCGCGAAATCTAGTGACCAGATTGGCCGTTCTAGAAAAACTTGTAAACACCTTACCGAACCGAGCCGATAGCCATGACGGATACTGCAACCAAACCTCTTCGAGTATCTCGAATCGGCAAAATCATCCGTACAATTCGATATTGGAGAAGCGTCCTTCCGGGTACGGGCCGGGATTACTTCCTCCTCACACTCGCTTCGATCGATGTCTTCCTGCTATTATTTGTAAATTCTTATAAGGAATTCATTCATCGAGATATTTCGGCATATGTTTTAGTTTTCGATCTAATGGTTCTCGTTCTTTGGGGACTTGAATTAATTTTAAAACTGAGACAGAAAGAAGATCCGAAAAAATACTTAAAAACAAATTGGTACGAAATCGTCGGAATTATTCCCTTCTTTTTCCTAAGGCCTTTCCTGTTGCTCCGCGGCGTAAAATTGGCGATCGCATTCTATCGATTCGGAACGTCCGGGCAAAACGTCAGCGAAGCTTTAACTCGAGAGATCACATTTCGCTTTAGGGACGTGATTGTAGATACGATCGCCGACGCCGTATTTCTGCATTCTTTGGAACGGGTGGAAGAAGTGATGCTTCGTTTGGATTATAGCCAGCTCGCTAAACAGGCTTTTTCAAAACATGATCGTCAATTTCACAATAAGGTTAACGAGTCGCTCCAATCCAAGTTTCTTTTAGGAGATTTATCGAGACTTCCGTTCATGTCCGAGCTTTCGCGGAGATTGGGGGAAGACATCGGACAGATGATTGCGGAAGTTTTGGAGACTGAGGTAATGGGGGAAATCATGAAGGATATAACAGCCAATATCCTGCGAGAAATGACCGATCATGTTCGGAAGCTTCCCCTGGAAAGAATTACAGGAACTCAGTCCAATACGACACAAGAAAGTCAACAGACTTGATCCGCAAAAATCTATATTCTTCTACTCTTGTTTTTCGGCTCCCGGAATTTTCAAAATCAAAACCTGAGTCGTAGATTTCGCGAGAAGCTTTTCTTCCTCGTCAAAAGCCTCGGCTTCGAGATAAATATGCTGATTGCCTCGTGCCACCACTCTGGCCGTAACACGAATCCGTTGATTTTCTTTGACCATACGAATATAGCTTACGCTAAGTTCCAACGTGGTAGTGGGTTTCCCCGCTGCCAGGTAGCAAAGTGGGCCGAACGTATTATCAAACGCGGCAGCTAAAAATCCGCCTTGAAAGACACCCATTGGATTGGAAAATCTCGGTTCGATATAAAAACTGCAAGTCAGTTCTTTTTTACGGACGTACGAAACAAATTCCCCTGAAAGTTCTTTGAACGCGGGAGGGGGAACTTTTAAGGAAGGGGCCGCCTTAGAAAATTTCTCCCATTCTTTTTGCATGTCCTGCAGATGATTTTCCTGGGCCATTAAAATTGTCTCCTCGACCATAGTCTGACGGGTTCGATTCGCTAAAGTCTTTCTCCAAAAAGAATGGAGTAAATCATTATCTTAGGGTTTGTAGGAACTATGACAGCCCAAATTTATTCTTGATTCCGAACGGCGTTCATTGTCTAAAGAAAGATTTAATGCTGTCTGAATCGACCAAATCATCGTATCCGTTTTTAGAATCCATTTGGAAGGAATTGGGGACTAAAAAAGAAATTGCCCTGGCCATCGCAGGCGGCGGAATCAAAGCTTTTTACGGCCTAGGCTTCGCATTTGCACTTCGTAGCTGGGGAATTCAGATTCGGGAAGTCTCGGGAGTAAGCGCCGGCGCTGCAATGGCGATTAGCGCCCTTTCGGAAACCGAGGAAGAAAGTTCAGTCTACTTCGAAGAATTAACCCGCAGAAACCCTAAAAATTTTTACTGGAATCGGCTTTTGAGAATTCTTCCACCCTTCCCACATGACGGCATGGCTCGTCGAACGGTCAGCTATTGTTTAAAACTTCCTAAACTACTTTCTAAGGCTGCGAAGATACGAATTCATACGGTTGAAATTCCGGGAGATCAAATTCAAAAAAATAAAAATGGAAAACCGAATAAGCGTATGCTTTTAGCGAGGGCTGCTAGGATTATTCGAGCCTATTTTAGAGACGAAGAATTAAGAAGAAAGGGGGAACTCCCATTCCATGTGATGGATAAAATGAAGGAATGGGGATGGAGAGAACGCGTCTTTACTGAAAAAGAATTTTCCGACCATGAAACGGTCACTCAAATCGTCATGAACTCCTGTTCCGCCTTTCCGGTGCTTCCTTTGCAAAGTCTAGGCGGTAATTACTATTTAGATGGAGGACTAACGAACAATCTTCTGCTAGAAGAATTCAGCTCCGAAATTCCGAAAATTGCGGTTTTCTACGAGCCGACTACATTGGTTGGAAAAGCACCTGAAATCGTAGCAAATACACTCCTAATCTCTCCGGATGCCCCATTTATAGAACAAGGGTTTGATTATACGAATCCGGGTCTAGTCCGTTATGCCTTTGAGAAAGGTAAGGAGGACGCCGAACGACATCGCAGCCGTATTCTAACCCACCTCGCTCCTATGTGGAAAAAACACTTGCTTTCTTTTTTCGAACAAATAAAATAATTAACCTGTTCGGGAGGGAGAGCATGAAATCTGTCGAATCATGGTTCGGCGAGTATGGGGAAAGCCACCAGAATAAAACCAACAAGGCAATTCACTGGATATGTGTACCTGCGATCTATTTTAGCGTTTTGGGTATGATTTGGGCGATTCCTACTCCATCATTCTTAACGAACATAAGTCCGCATTTAAACTTTGCGACGCTGTCGATCGCTTTTGTTATTCTATTCTATTTGAGACTTTCCCTGACACTTGCATTAGGAATGCTTGTCGTTTCCCTGCCGATGTATGCAGTCATTTTAGAATTAGAGGCGACAGCCCCGATTCCTGTGTGGCAAATTTCGCTCGGGATTTTTGCGATCGCATGGATCTTTCAGTTCATCGGCCACAAGGTAGAAGGCAAAAAACCTTCTTTTTTTAAGGATCTGCAGTTTCTGCTCATCGGGCCGATTTGGCTGCTTGGATTCATTTACAAAAAATTGAACATTGCCTACTGAATCGATCTTAGAATTCATTCGGTAAGAGGTCTTATTTTAATGCTCGAACCTATGAATTTGTCGAGTTGACGTAGAAAGCGACTTTATAAAATTTAGAGTAATCTGTTTCAGGAAAACCGGAATGCCGAAAATCGTAAACCACGAGAAATATAAAGCGGAAATTCTTTCCAAGTGCGTGGATATTCTCGCGCGGAGAGGATATTCGGCAGTATCTATGCGAGAGATTGCAACCGAACTGGATGTATCTACTGGTACATTATATCATTATTTTTCTACGAAAGAAGATATTTTTAAAGAACTCGTAAAGTTCGTTCTTAGCAAGGACATCCAAGAACTGCAAGTTTATTCAAAGGGAGAAGAAAACCAATCCATTGAAAAGCGTGTAGAAGCCCTTTTTACTATGGTGAAGGATAGAGAAAGCTACTTTCAAAACCTCCTTTATATCATTTGCGATGTCTCTCGTTTAAAGAATCATGAAGAGGAAAAGCAACTCATTGCCGAAGCGATGAAGGAATATGTGACGATCATCACAAAGCATTTAGGTATCACCAACCCCAACTTAAATAGACTTTTGATCAGTATTATCTTAGGGACGGTCGGACAAAGGATCGTCGATCAAGATGCCATCAAGCTAGAGGACGTAGCCGAAGTCGTAAAAGACTTTATGGGTGTAGTACTCGCAAATACGTTTACCTTCTAGCTTTCTTAAAATTTTCGAAGAGACAGCATACTTTAAATTCTTGGGAAATCGTATTCAATTATAATATTGTACGATTTGTTGATCGTCCTATCCGACCTTATATCTGCTGAGAATCTCCGCTTTTTCGGATTTTCTTTGAGTCTGATTCCAACCCAAAGATTTCCCGAGTTCTTCCATAATAAATTCTAGATTTTCCGCAGAGGGTAATCCTGGTACTCCCGCTCCGGACCTATGAAAGAAGAAATCGCTGGCCTTCCGGATTGATTCCCCGTTTGCAATGTACCGAATTTCGGAAATATATAATTTTTCTCCGTTCGCTAAAACTGCATAAGGTTCTCCAGGTTTGGCATTCTGAAGAATTTCATATGAGATACTGCCATAACGATTCGCAACGGTTTCCAAAACTTCTCCGCTTAATTTCGGAAATTTGTTCGCTAAACCGTGAATCAACGAAGCAAGATCGGAAAATTCTCCGGAAATCAAAGGGACGAAATTCGTCTCACAAGGCAAATAGGTTCCGGGTAAATAATCACATAGGAGGTCGGCGATCTTTTCCGCAAGTCCTCGGCTGGTAGTATATTTTCCTCCGAGCGCAGTAAAAAATCCGGGAAATCCCTGATCTTTATGGTGAATAATTTCCGTCTTTCGGGAGGCATTGTACGTATCCGAGGTTTCTCCGGGGTCTTCCACAAGGGGTCGCATACCTCCATAGAAAAAATCCACGTCGGTTTCTTTTAATTCTGTATATCCGTAAGCATAATTAATTTCCTCGAGTAAACCTTGGATATCATTCTTCGTAACTTTAAATTTATCCGGCGAATCCTGATAAACCGTGTCAGTAGTTCCGATTATGGTCTTACCTCGCCAAGGAAGCACAAACATATGAGTTTTATCCTTCTTCTTCAATACTAGCGCTTTTGAACCGGAAATTGCGCGAGTCACGATATGAATTCCTTTTGATCTTATTAGAACCTTATCCATTCCGACTCCGGCGAGCGATTCGATAAAATCCGCCCAAGGTCCGGCAGCGTTAACGACCGTTTTCGCAAAAACCGGGAATTTCTTACCGCTTCGTTTATCCAAAAGAATAGCCTGGTACGCTTCTTGTCCTTTACTAAGCGCTACAAGTTCCGTATAATTATATGCCTCACCTCCGTTTCGTTGCGCGGAGAAAATAAATTCGCAAGTGTGACGTTCCGGATTTATATTTTGGTAATCGTAGTATAGATATGCTCCCTTCAATCCCTCTTTCGGTAAGGCGGGCGATTCTATAAGAGTCTCTTCCTTACTTAGAAATCTAAATTTAGGAATCCAGCGATCCGGAGAAATTTCCCTATTTTTATCGAATGAGAATGCGTCATACATCTGCATCCCTGCCGCTAACACCAGTTTTTCGGTCATTGAGTAAACCGGAACGAGAAAGCCCAGGGTTTTTACGGCGTGAGGACTGATTTTAGCAAGAATTCTTCTTTCCCGAAGCGATTCTCTAACTAGAGCAAACTCCGCATTCTTAAGATACCGCAAGCCGCCGTGAATGAGCTTGGAGGTAGCCTGACTAGTTCCTGACGCGAAGTCATTCTTTTCCACTAGTAATGCTCTAAGTCCTCTAAGGGTGGCATCCCAAAGCAAAGTCGCTCCGGTAATTCCCCCCCCAACGATCAACGTATCATAAACGTGGGAAGAAAGCTCAGTCTTCGGAGATTTCGAACGAGAAGCACGAGTATTTACCATAGGTTTCCCCAAACTAGTCGTTTCGATTGGATTGGTCAACGATTTACGGAAGTCTTAAAATGTACTGTGCTTCGAGTTAAATTAAAATGTTGAATCACTCCGAAAGATTTGCGACTAGGTAAGGATAAGCTCGGAAAATAACCGAACACGGTTCATCATCTCAAATGACATCTCCTCAGAATCTTCTCAGAAAAATCCGAGTCTCCTGGGGAGACTTTCTTTCTATCTTCGAACCGGACCCGGATCGAAAGACATACGAGCACGAATATAAACAAGACCTGAATCGACAAGTTATGACTTTGCAATATCCGGGATCGATTCTCGGAATTTTTGTCTGGTTAGGATTTGCTCTGGGGACCGATCAAAAGCTACATCCGGAATTTCCGGAACTCGTTTATTTTCGGATCGGACTTTCTTTAATCAGTACAATTTCCCTCGCGCTTTTTCTTTTAGGATCGGTCTTTAAAATTCCGATTCGGAAATTCGGTTTAGAATTTGCTTATGTGTTCGCGTCGTATTTTTTACTCTCCTGCTCTTTCTTTACGGGAAGAATAGCGGACGATCCGAACTACGTTTCGGGATTGCAGATCGCCGTGTTGATCATAGTCTTCTTACCCATTCCGAGAAGAATATCTTTTCTACTATACGGGGCTTCCATCGTACTGTTTATCGTAGGCGTTATTCTGTATTCCCCTCCATTGAATACTCCCCAGGCGGCGTATTCAATGCAAAATCTAGTCATCGCATATTGTGTTGCGATAGTCTTTTCGATTATCGTGGAAAAGTACCGATTTGCGACATTCGTCGGTAATTTTAAAATCGTAGAAAAGAACCGTGAAATTTCCGAAAAGATGGATCAAATTCAGGTCCTAAAAGAAAGACAAGACGGAGATTATTTCCTTACCTCTCTATTGCTGACTCCCCTTTTGAAAAAAGAGATCACTGTCGGATCGCCTCTAAACGTAGAATTTCTATTCGATCAATACAAGAAATTCAGCTTTCGAGGAAAGGAGTATGAAATCGGCGGAGATTATATAAGCGCCTATGAAATTCTTTTACGAGGAAAAAAATACACTGCGTTTATCAACGGTGATGCTATGGGAAAATCGGTCCAAGGGGCCGGTGGAGCGCTCGTTCTAGGATCCGTTTTCAATTCGATTATCAGTCGTTCCCGTCTTTCTCCTGAAATCCAAGCCAGATCGCCCGAACGCTGGCTAAAGGAAGGATTTCTGGACCTACAAAATGTCTTCGAGACATTCGACGGATTTATGTTAGTTTCGGCCGTTTTGGGGCTAGTCGATCTTGGAACAGGCACCCTCTATTTTGTTAACGCCGAACATCCATGGCCGGTTCTATACAGGGACGGGAAGGCCTCCTTTCTAGGAACGGATTCGAATATGCGAAAATTAGGAATTTCCGAAATTCTAAATTCCAAGATTGCAGTCCAAACCTTTAAGCTAAGACCTAATGATATCGTTTTTTGCGGCTCGGACGGAAAAGACGACCTGATCTTGGAAGAGAACTTTTCCGGCAAACGAACGATCAACGAAGATGAGACCCAATTTCTTCATTGCGTAGAGGAAAGCCAAGGCGATCTGGAAAGAATTCGCAGATCTCTTTCGGCGAAGGGAAAATTATCCGACGATCTGAGCTTATTATCCCTCGCGTATCGCCCGAGTCAAGATCCTTATAGAGCGGACGATTCCTCGGTCCTACTAAAAGCGGACACCGCATTTAAAAACCAAGATTACTCTACAGCGATTCACATATTGGAGGAATCTCTGCCGAAAAATTCGGGTGTTTGGCAAGGACTTTCACCAAAAATAGCCAAGGCCCTCTCTCGTTTGTACGATAAATCGGGACGTACTAGAGAGGCCGCAATTTGGGCCGAAACGGCGTTGGATTGGGACCCTGCAGATTCCGAATTCTTTTTTCAGACCTCCCTTCTCTGGAAAAAAGTTTATGCCGCTTCTCGGGACAACGAGTCATTAGAGCGAGCGTCCGAATACGGAGAACGCTTCCGTATTCGAATGCCTTCACACGTCCGCAATTTAATTAACCTAGCGGACACGTATCGCTTGCTAGGAAATCGGGTAAGAGCCGGCAAGTTGCTTGCGGAAGCTGCCGAACTTGTTCCAGGTGATCCGAAGATCCATAACCTCCGCCAACTATTAGAACAACGTAAACCCTGAAATGAATTCCGGAATCCGTCTTTCCGAGAAATTCCCATCGATTAATTTTCTTTAAAGAGCGAGTTTTCGTTCCGAGAGTTTATTTTTTCCGTTGCTCTTCCGCATTTCCAGTATTTCCTGGATGTGAATTCCTTCCAAGTCGGAGCTGACCGGAAAATGTTTTATCACGAACTGAATGCGAACATTGATTATTCTCGAACCAATCTTAGGTGGAACGCCTGGGGTGCAAACGACCAAGATTTCTTCCGAAAAAGCCAGATGCCGGAAATTCTCAAACTTCTTCAAAATGAGTTTCGAATCGATAGGATTCGGGAAACTCCCTCATCTACTTTGGAAGAAATCAAGCTCCCTGCTTCGAAACTTGGGTCGGGAGATATCAGACAACTTTCCGCAATCCTTGGAAAAAATAATATTAAAACCGATCGATTTGAGAGAATCTTTCACTCTGCCGGGAAAAGTTTTTATGATGTTTTGCGTCTACATCGCAATACGCTTAAAACTTTCGTTGATGGAGTCGTTTATCCAGGTAAAGAGAGTGAAGTCGCCAAAATTTTAGAATTCTGTTCTCGAAATAAAATTACCGTAATCCCATTCGGCGGGGGCTCTTCCGTAGTCGGCGGCATCGAGGTCATTAAAGGGAAAGGTCATAAAGCCGTTATTTCTCTGGATACGACTCGAATGGATAAATTCCTTTCGCTTGACCCGGAAAGTCTGACTGCTACCTACCAATCCGGAATCTACGGGCCTAAACTAGAATACGCCTTGAATCTTAAAGGATATACTCTGGGTCATTTTCCACAATCTTTCGAATACTCCACCTTAGGCGGATGGATTGCCGCAAGGAGCGCAGGCCAACAGTCCAATCGCTACGGTAAAATCGAGGAAATATTAACCTCGGTAAAATTAGTCACCCCTTCAGGTATAGTTGAGACGTTGCGAGCACCGGCTTATTCGACAGGACCGGATTGGAATCATATAATTGCCGGAAGCGAAGGATTACTCGGAATCATCACGGAAGCTACCGTCAAAATTCATAAGATTCCAGAGACTAGAAAATATTTCGGTTTGGTATTCCCCAACATCAAAGACGCGTTAGGTTTCATTCGAACTGCCAACCACAAAGAAATTAAGACTTCAATGTTGCGTCTTTCAGACGCGAATGAAACTAGGCTGTACGAGACTTTGGGAGAAATAGGTAAAAAGCGGACACCGAACAGAATGATTAAAACTTGGATACAAAACAAAGTACTCGAATTCAAAGGGCTGAGCCAAGGGAAATGTGTGGTTTTAGTCGGTTTGGACGGCTCTAAATCCGAAGTGGATCATTCGTTTTCGGGTTTAAAAAGGATTTGGAAAAAATTCGGTGCGCTATATGCGGGTGAAAAATTAGGACAAAATTGGATTCATGGCCGCTACAATATGCCGTATCTTAGGAATCATATCATGCTCTACGGCCTAGGCGTCGATACGATGGAAACCTCTACGACTTACGAGCGAGTCGAGGCTTTGCATACCGCCGGCCTCGAAGCGCTCCAAACCGCGATACCGGGTTCGATCGCTATGTGCCATTTATCTCATAGTTACCACGAGGGCGCCTGTCTATATTATACGATTCTATTCCCGTTGGATGAAAAAAAACCCGAAGAACAATGGATCCGTATGAAAAAGAAAGTATCGGACGTTTTTACGGCCCATAACGCTCCGATCAGCCATCATCACGGCGTCGGAATAGATCATAAGCCTTGGTATGAAAAGGCGTTGGGACCCGTAGGAATTGAAGGATTGAACGCGCTAAAAAAATCCGTGGATAAGAAGGAAATTCTAAATCCTGGAAAAGTATTTCATTCCTGAATTTCCTTTAATTTTGGAAAATTTAAATCAGCCAAAGGATCGGCATAAACTCGATTCGGGTTGGTATATCAAGTAAATGCAGGTCGCCGTCTTTCCAGAATAGATCTCATACCTTCCTGTCCATTTTTTGAGTGGACTGCAGCCGCCAACAAATCTATATCCCGAGACTCCAGTTGGTCGGCTACTAACCGCTGTGAGTCTCGTAAGGATATTTTGATTCCGATTACGGATTCAATGGCCATAGTCGCGAATTGGTCGCACCATTTTCTTGCTTTAGGGATCAAGTCTTCGGCAGTTGCAGATTCTTCCACTAAGCCGACGGCTACGGCCTCGTCGGATTTTAATCCGCGTCCCGAATAAAGAAGATCTCGAGCAGTTCTGATTCCAACTAGTTCTTTCAATACATAACCGGAAGTGGACGGGAAATTGAGGCCGATCAATGCTTCCGGAAAACCGATTCTCCCCTTCTTTTCGACCAGGATGCGGTAGTCCGAAAAAATCGCGAGGACTGCGCCCACTCCCATCGAATGCCCGTTCATTGCGCAAACGATCGGTCGGCTGGAAAATAAGACCTTCCCGCAGGCTCCTAGCGCCTCCTTTAGTACTGCTTTAATTTCCGAGAGTTCTTTTCCGATAAAGATCTCCGGGTTGAAACCGTTGGAAAAAAATTTATCATTCCGCCCGGAGAGCAGAATCGCTTTTATACTCCGATCGTTTTCAGCGGATTCCATCGTTTCACTTAACGTTCTAAAGAAGTCCACGCCGAGTGAATTCGTTTCGTTCGTTTTGATGTAAAGTTCGAGGATATGCCCATTTTTTTCCGCTTCGATCATTTTCAGCCAACCTTCCTATTCTAAAATCCGAACGATGAACTCGTGACGTTTTCAGTACGGCCAATTCGCTTCATCTTAATTTCGATTCGATTTTGATCGCTTCCATCTTCCCTAGAGACGATACGAGTAAGAGTCACCTTTGGCGGAAATTCTACGGCTCCTTGAACGCTCGTTAATGCTTTTACATTCTTGCGGCTCGAGTTCCATTCTACGGTGGCAATTCCCTTATCCGTTACGTAATAAGTCCATTCTTCTCCCGATTTACGAACCAATATGATTCCTTCCTTAGGATGAACGAGCGTTCTATCCGGTTGGAATAGCTTTACGTTTCGGTTTGATAAAAGGTGGTATATGACGGGAAACGGAACCACCGTTTGCTTTCCCCCGTTAGGGTCGGCGATAATAATATCGTCCATCGGTTGCTCATGAATTTTATCCTGGGTCGCCGTTTTGATTCGGATCAATTCGCCGTCCGTATATACTTTTGAAACGCTGATTCCAAAAAGGCGATCCGTTAATTCGATCTGCATCTTTCCGGAAGGTTTATCGTAATAGATCTTTCCGTTTAATGAGAAAATATCTTTTTTTGGAACAAAATTCTGAATTCGAATTTCAAAGTCGCCGGAGTAAGAAGAGCCGGCATCTTCCATTTTTCTAACTTCGTCTAGAAACTTAGCTCCCTCTTTTGACTTAGCGCTCACAAAACTAAGTTTTCCGCGTAAAGGAAATGCAACTTCTTCGATTTCAACTGTAGCGCATTTACAGCTTAATAATACGATTAAACTAAACGATTGAACCAAACGAGTCACTTTTTTATTTGATTCCAATTTTTTTTCCTCACAGTTCGAATCCTTCTTTAGGGTTTAATCGTAACCGGTTTCGTTCTCAACCTCTCCAGTTTTTCCCGGATTCTTGTCTTGTCTTCTTTCTTTTGAAAAAGCTTGCTCGATTTTTCCCAGTACATTCTAGAGTCTCCAAGTTCTCCGCGTTCAAAATGTAAATCTCCTAAATGTTCGCAGATCGTAGGATCGCTTTCGTTCTTTTCCTGAAGAATTTGATAGGCTAAATTCAAATGCAATAGCGCGTCGTCTAACATTCCGCGTTTATAATAAATCCATCCTAGACTGTCTTGGTACGCTTCGTTATCAGGCGCCAACTCAACTGCTTTTCTGATCAAAGAAAAGGCCTCGTCTAGTCGACTTCCGGATTCGGATAGATAATATCCTAAATAATTGTAAGCGATCGGATTCTCCGGATCCAAATCCATGGACTTACGTAAATCGAGCTCCATTTCCTGTATCTTACCGAGTTTCTCCAGCGAAATCGCCCGGTAGAAATAATAGATGGCAGTCTTCGGATCCAATTGAATCGCTTCCTCGAAAGCACCTTGACTTCCGGAGAAGTTTTCCGTCTGGGAAAAAATCACGCCTAATAGATAGTGCGCGTACGAATTTTTTGGATCTTCCTTTATAATCTCTTTCGTTATCTGCTCCGCCTCTTTCGTTTTTCCCGGCGGATTTCCTCTTAGTAAAAAAGCCAAATGCAGGCGATATTTTCGAACCTCGTCGGGCGTCTCCGATAATTCGATCGATTTTCGAATTGCGACGATGGCCCTGTATACCGAACCGGATTGTTCGTATACTGTGGCTAGAAAATTGTAGCGACTTGCTATCACTGATTTCGGACTACCGTCCTTGCTCACAATGTCGATCGATTCTTGTATTAATGTTTCCGAAAGATTCCAAAGCTGCGACTGTAACGCGATTTCTGCCGTTTCCACAAGTTCCTTGGAATAAATTTCTCCCTTTAAGTCGGGCTGATGCTTTAGAATCTCCAAAACGGCAAGTCTGACCCAAAGTCTTCGAGGATATTTTTCCCGCATCGGATAGATGATCTTCTTAGCGTCTTCATAGCGGGAAGTTAGGACGCAATATAAACCGTAGAGCAGAGATCCTTTATATAACTTTCCGTTTTTCTTAAGTTCCTCGAAATAAGCCGACGACATCGAACGGCTTTCTACGAAATACATTTCTCCCAGCATCATCTCTACGGATGAATTTCCTTTCACTTGCGCCAGAATTCTAAGCAGTTCCTTCTTTGCCTGGGCAAATTTTCCTAATTGATTCAGAACTCCGGCTAAAAGGAATCGAATCTCCCAGGCCTCCGGTTTTTGCTGCAGATAGCTAGACAAATAAAAATAGGCTTTAGAATTTTGCCCTTGAGCGAAGTAAATTTTTCCCAGGGATAAATATACGAATTCCTTATATTTCGGATTACCTTCTTTCTTCTCGATCGCATCGTTCAAAGAAGTCAGATATAAAATCGACTTCGCGTTATTTTGAATCGCGATGTTGGACGAACTGAGCAAATAATAAACGTAGGAATCCATCGGAAAACGGCTTAGATTTTCCTCTAAATAGTCGCTGGTCTTTTGGTACTCCGCTTGTTCGTAAAAAATGCTCGCTTTCAATATATAGGTTTCCCTAAAATTCGGATCGCTTTTTTCGGCAAGATCCGCTTCCTGCAACGCTTCCTTGAGCTGACCGATGGAATAGTGTGCCATCGCTTTGTTCCATCGAGCAACGGCCGAAACAGTGCCGCCGACTGCCTCCGAACAACGAACGTATTTTTCGAATTCTCCTAACGCCTTTAGCGTTCTCTCGCCTCTCTCTCTTCCTTCGAGTCTTCGCGCTTCATTCAAGGTATCTAATGCCATTGACAGAAAAAACGAGGGCCATACCGACCTAGTTCGTCCCGATGAATCGACGTCTCGACATAAAAGTTTTTGCCCTGAATCGATAGGCGCTCCGAGAAGAGAAAAGAATACATTCGTAGTCAGAAGTAAGATAGGAATAGTGCTTGCTAGTTTCATAATCCCCGGACGTGTATAAGCTTGGGAAGAAGGACGCAGCATTTCCTCCCCGCTCAGTCTCTGCGGGGGATCGGCGGCGTCGAACGAATTTTCCCCGAACCGAAGGAAAGAAATTGCTCAGTATTCTGCGAGAAAAGAAAAAACTTTTCCTAACCCTGCTATTTATTTGGACCATCGCGGCAGTTTGGGTTTTTCCCCGAAGATTCGAAATTTTGCGGGATATCTCACTCTGGCTGGATCCCCCCGTTTTAAACCCTGCACTCTCTTTAAAATTGCAGGAAAAGGGGGACGGATTCCTAAACGAAAAGAAAGAGTTTCGGGGAGTCGAACATTATCTGCAACTTGATAAAATGTCCGAGGCTTGTTACCGAGCCATGGATTTAGGAAAGCACGGAGTGGACGATATTTTTAGAATTCCGTCCTGGATGGAAGCAGAACAAAAAGGATGGACCCTTCAAAAATTATCGGACAGCGATTCGAAAAGCATCCGCCAAGGAAGAATCGATCCGAGCGAATATTGGAAAGAATTCTCTCCAGCAGTATTGGAATCTTTGGATTATTATAAGCGAGCTTTAAATTATAACCCGTTTGACGGATATAATACTGCACCGAGCCAGATTACATTCGGTGCAAGTAGACCGCAAACAGCGGGCAAAAGTCTTCTAGAAAAGATCCGTCTTACTGCCTTCGCTTCCTGTCGACCCGAGGAGGCTCTACTCGCTCATTTTCAGTCCCTATTGAGTATAGAAGAAATGGTCTTTGATAAGATCAAAATCCGAAAAAAGGACCCTATTCCATGGTGGAAGAAAATCCTAAATTTCTTCCGATTCAGCTGTGCCGCGGATGAAACGAGTATAAGCGAGCCGGAACTCCCCAGAGAAATACGAATTTGGCAGGCAATTACGGAATCAAATTCATCTCCGATCGTATTTGCAGCGGATTACCCCGAACGAACTTCTCTGTCGGCGAATCAGTATAAAAAATTACTTCTACGAACCTTGGAATTACTTCAGAGCCGAACTGGTCATCCAGGGTCTTCCCTTTCGCCGGAAGAATCCGTTTCGCTGCATACTCGTATGCTGTATTTTTCCTGCGCTAAACGGAATATTCCGCCTGAGGCTAAATATTGGGGCCCTTCTGCGATTGCCGCGATACCCTGCGATTCTTCCGACGAGGAAGGGCAAAAAATATTCTATTCGAATCTCTATCGTACTGCGGAACTTTATTATAGACTCGGTGAACGCGAGGATTCGTATCGCAAACGAGCCGGCGATCTCTTTGAATCCGTTTATCAATCTAGGAAAACCGAACTAGGCATGCGTTTTCAGTCTAAGTTAATGAGAGTTCGTTGCTTGCTGTATCAAAAAGCTTGGGACCAATCGCTCAAGGAGCTGGACGGACTACAAACCGAATTGTACACTGTCGATCCGGAGTACAGAAGCGATCGATCCGGCTACGAAGATTTGATCGAAGATCGCAAGAAGTTGCTTCAGTATGTTCTCCGCCGAAAAGGAAGATACGAAGAAGCGGACGACCTGTTCGATGAAAAGAATTAAATATTTCGATTATAATGCCACTCATCCTCCTTATCCCGGTTTACTAGTTACCGTAATAAACGAGTACGAGGCGGATTTTTTTAATCCATCCGGTCCGACTCGTTTTTCTCTCGGAAGGCAGGGTAAGATAGAAGAAGCCCGGAAAACTTTGGGAAAGCTCACCGGTAAAGATGCGAAGGGTTTCGTATTTTGTTCCACAGGAACCGAAGCAAATTATCTTCTAGCGATCTGGGCAAAATCTCTCGTTAAGTCGGTAGCTTATCTTTCGCCATACGAACATTCTTCTTTTTACGAAGCGGTCGAAAATGCGGGTATACCGTATGAAAAACTTTCGGGAAATAAATCTGGGCTCGTTTCTCTGCAGGAGATAGAGGAAAAGTTAGCCAGCAAACCGGGTCCGGTTTTTATAATACATGCAGGAAATGAAAGCGGCGTCCTCCAGCCTCTCGATGAAATCGGAAGATTATGCGACAAATTCGGTGAGAGATTGTTTTCGGATACGATGCAATCTTTCGGAAAAATTTCGGTTCCATTCGAAGTTCTTAGCGGTTTTACTTTTTCCGGCCATAAGATAGGCGGAGGGTTGGGCACATCCGTACTTTGGTTTGATCCCAATTTATCCCTAAAGGCGGGCTTATTTCGGGGCGGAAATCAAGAAAACGGGTTCAGAGCGGGAACTGAGAATTCTCCTGCGATCATCGCGCTTTCCGAAGCCGCAAAACTCCAATTTTCCCAAATGAATGAACGGAATATCAGATTACTCCGTTTTAGGGAAAAAATAGAATCGGCTCTTAAACAAGCCGGAGTAGAAATCGTTGCAGAATCTTCGCCGAGACTTCCTTCCACTACTTTCTGCATTTTACCCACGGAAGATTTGGATTTTTTTATGATGGGTATGGAAGAAAGAGGTTTTGCTCTTTCTACAGGATCCTCCTGTAAATCCAGATCTAGGGAGCCTGCGCTTTCCTTATTGGAAATGGGTTATACGAAAGAAGAAGCGCTTCGGGCCATCCGAATTTCAACGGGTAGTTTCACTACGGAAGAAGAAGTGGAAGATTTGATCAAAGGTTTCCTGGAAGTTCTTCAATCTCTTTAATATAGCATTTTCGTAAATTTCATTCCGATTCTTATTCTATAATATTATTATAAAATGATTCGGATCGGGTGGACGTAAATGGCGGAACGATCGCCTTAGGTCGTCCGTTAGACGGGCAGCGATAGCATTATCCGCACCTTGAATGAATTAAAGATATGAAACCTCGTAAGCGCCTTAACGGCACTCTTCATTGCGGGAGTTCGGGCAGTTGCGACGACCTAAACTTTTTTAGATCTTCTATTTGCGAAGATCCTTAAATACCGTCTCAGCGTATCGATCCGTCATGCCGGCGACAAAATCGCAAACGCTTCTATCTAATCCTTCTGATTCGATACGTATCCTGTAAGTCTCGGGAATTTCCTTGGGATGTTGTTGGAAGTATTTAAAGAGCACTGAGATCATATCTCTTCCTTGATCGCTTGTTTTTATAACCGAAGGGTGTCTATACAAGGTCTTGTATAAAAATGATTTCAATTCTCGAACTTTCTCTCCGAACTCCAAATCGAATCCTATGATTTTTTTACCTTCGGTATACGATCTATTTAAATCGCTCCGGTTTCCAATTTTATACTCGAGGAGGCGGCGATAAACGACATCGATAATATGAGACACCATGCCGTTAGTCAATTCGCGAATCGTCGTGCGAATCCTGACTTTCTCGTTTACTTTCGGATAGCGCTCTTTGGTTTTACGGCTCGTTTCGTTCCAAAGCGGAATCTCTTCCAACTCTTGTAAGCGAAGATAGCCCATCTCCAGGCCGTCCTCGATATCGTGATTTGTATAAGCGACTTCGTCGGCTAGATCGGCACACTGCGCTTCAAGACTAGGACCTTCCTGCTTTCTTTCCAATCCGAGAGTCGAGGTCGAATATTCGGCGCCGTGTTTCATTAGACCCTTTAAAGTTTCTATGGAAAGATTTAGCCCCGGGAATTCAGGATATCGAGTTTCGAGATATCTTACGATTCGTATCGATTGTTTATTATGTTCAAAACCACCCGAAACGGACATTAATTCCGCGAGCATATCTTGTCCCGCATGACCAAACGGCGTATGACCTAAGTCATGCGCGAGAGCGATGGTCTCCGCCAATAAAGAATTCAGACCTAGAGCGGTGGCAATCGTACGAGAAATTCCGGCAACTTCGAGAGTATGAGTTAATCTATTTCTATAGTTTTCTCCGACGGAATAAACGAAGACCTGCGTTTTATATTGAAGTCTTTTAAACGCGCTCGAATGAACTACCCTATCTCGATCGCGCTGAAAAGGAAGTCGATAGGAATGTTCTTCCTCGGGATATTCTCTCCCCCCCGTTCGATCATGGGGAACGGCGTATTCGGATAACAAGGAATTTTCCAGCTCAGACAGAGCGAGTCGATCTCGAAGCACTTCGTACCAGAATCTGACATGGATAAGTCCACATCAAGCCAAACATTTGATCATTGCTCGACCGGTTATTACGAATTCCGAAATTCTATTTTTTTCTGTCCTCTTTCCCCCCCTGCGGATTTCATTGGTAGGAATTCCCTCAACCTGGAAGTCTTACATTACTCTTTATGGATTTTCTTGCAATTTTAGTAGATTTCTTCTCAGGCTTCGGCCAGGGTTTCGCTTATATAGCCGTATTCGCTACTCTGCTCCTTTGCGGGTTCGGGCTTCCTATTCCCGAAGACGTGTCCCTGGTTTCTGGCGGAGTGATAGCCGGCCTAGGATACGCGAACGAGCATATCATGTTTGCGGTTGGGATGGCAGGAGTTTTATTCGGGGACGGGACGGTGTTCCTACTCGGGAGAATTTACGGGGTTCGTGTTTTACAGATTCCATTCATAGCTCGATTCATCACGCCGGAGCGATTCGAAAAAGTTCAGGAAAAATTTTCTCAATACGGCAATTGGGTTGTTTTCATGGGCAGATTCATGCCGGGCCTTCGTATGCCGATTTATTTGACAGCGGGCACTTCGGATCGAATTTCATTCTTTCGATTTTTAACCTTAGACTTCATTGCCGCCGCTATTTCGGTACCAATCTGGGTTTATCTCGGACACTACGGGGCGAGTAATTTAGACACTCTAAGACATTGGATGCATCAAGGTCAGGCTACGGTCTTCGGAATCGTGGGAGCTGTTCTGGTTATTGCTCTGGTAACATTTTACATTAAGAAGAAACTCGCAGCGCGGTAATAGTTTTACTCGACATTCTTTCCTATTCTACTATTGTCTGGTTAGATATGGACGTCCTCGGTCAGCCGGTCTTGGTGCTGAACGCAACCTACGTTCCGGTTGCCATTCGTACGGTAAGGGATGCGATTGTTCTTCTTCTTCTCAATAAAGCCGAATTAATTAAAGACGAAAAAAACCTCCTGATCCGTTCTGAAAAATTAAAGTTAACTGCACCTAGAATTATCCTTTTGACGGATTATTATAAAGTTCCTAGAAAACGACACAAACTCTCCAGAGAAAATATTTTTCTGCGAGACAATTACGAATGCGTGTATTGCCGAAGGAAGCTTCCTACTTCTAGACTCACCCTAGATCATGTGATACCGAAAAGTCGCTGGGAAGAGATCGCTAAAGAGCGGAAACCCGCCGAATATCATACCTGGGAAAATTTAGTAACTGCTTGTCGCGATTGCAATACTAAGAAAGGCAACAAGTTGCTTCACGAATTGAAATGGGAACTTCCTGAAAATCGATCGACAAACAGGAGGCGTATCCCACTGTTTTCCGTATCCGACCAATTGGCCGAAAAATTCGGTTGGGCGGAATATATCCGCACATAATGAATAAAAATACCGTAACGATCCGGTCAGCAATTCTTCCATTCCTCTGTCTATTTGTCGCAATTACGGACTGTTCGAGAAATTATTCGAACACTCCTATCGTAACCGCTCCTCCGACGATTATAGCTGTCACCCCGATTGCCACCGGATATGAAATCCGTTTGCGTGCCGGTAATGCCGAATTTCTTTTTAACGGGTACACTCTATTTACCGGAAGCACTGCGTTCAATTCGAGAAACCCGTCTAGCTTTACCCAAGGCGTTCCCTGTCAATTACCCCTCAATCTGATTCCCAATCAACCGATCGAATATTCGATTGAAGTCAGTCCGACTGCAGGACCTCTCGCGGTAGTTCCTACAGGTTCTTCCCAAAATGCGAATCGGGTCTGTAAAATCGTTACGACTATTTCAACCGGACAATATATAACTCTACGATCTTCCGTGCTTGCTTTAAATTTGGTGGGAGGTACGGCCAAAGACGTATTCGTATTCTCTTTACCTTCTAATACGGTTATCGTTCCATAAATGGTTCAGGATCGAAACCAAACTCCGATCCTTTTTAAGGTTTCTTCCGCATCCGATCTCCAAATGCTAGTCGGATAATTCCGGATGAACTCCTGCAATACTGTCTTAGCTTCCATTAAGTTGATTCTTAGCTTTCTAAGTTCGGAGTTTTCCTCCGGGTTTAAAAAAACGGGATTTCCTTCCGTCTTTTTAAAGTATTCCTCCAAAGCATCGGCGGCTATTTGTTTAGCGGCTTTATAAGTTAGAAAACCGTCTCTATCTTCTCTTCGCTCCTCTTTGCGGGAATGAGAATTGGATTCCTCATACTTACCTAACGATTCGAGTAAGACATCCCGCAAATTTACTAGTTCCTTAAATAGAACATCGCTTTCGAATTCACCGGAATCAGGATGGTATTTTCTGGATAATTCTCTGAACCTAGATCGGACTAAGTCTTCGTTATATTTTTTTGGAAGTCCGTAAAAATCAAGCGCCCGACTTAACAGGTCCCCGTCTTCCAACCGCTTTTCCTTTGGGCAAGAAATTTCTTTAACTGGATATTGGCTTGAACGAGATTCAATTCTTTTTGGTATTCGGATAAGATCTGTTCCATTAAAGAACCGACTCTTCCATTCAGATCTCTAGACTCTTCTAACTTACGAAAAAGTTCGTCCGCTAACTGAATCATATTTAGGGATTGGGGAGCGGACTCCTCTAAGAGTTCTATCTTTCTATCCAGGGAAAACATTCTCTCGACAAGAATCGAATTCTGTCCTTCGATTATCGCCGCGGTTTCCCCATCGCCGTACCCTAAAATTTCGAGCTGCCGTTTTTGAAGGGAAATTACTTCGTTCAACAGATTGATTTTTTGACCGTATAAATCGGATAAGGAATCCTCTCGGGAATCGAATTGCTTGGTTTCCTTCTGTTTTGGCACTGCGAACTTCCTCTTCCGGTAGATTCGGAAATTTGTGGAATTAGCCTTGGAGAGAGAGTCCCGAACTACGAGTACCTGGAGTCGGCATCGCTACTACGGAACCTTTTTCTTTTTTCTCTACTTCGTCCCAGGCGCTTTTAAGATCTTCAAGATATTTGATAATTTCCTTCATAATCTCGGAATCTTTCCGCATATTTGCTTCTAAAAGACGTTTTTTTACGTAAACGTAAATGCCGAGCAGATTATTTGCAACCTCTCCGCCGTCTTCCAAATTCAAAGCCAGCATTAATTCCGTAACAATATCCTGGGCTTTTAGGATATTGTTATTAACCACATCATACTTGCGGGGCGTATTATTTTCTATCGCCACATTTAAGAAGCGAATCGCTCCTTCATAAAGCATTACGATAAGCCGTCCCTGACTAACAGTAGAAATTTCATTGGATTTGTACTGTTCGACAGAGGCCGTCGATTTTCTAGCAAGTGACATGTGTCTCTCCTGAAATACTCTTCGACAAAATCTGGGACCGCCTTAACGTAGGTGGATAATTCTTAAGCGTATCTTGAGCGAAAATTCTTGGCAAGCCTGTTTCCTAAACCCAGAAAAAAGCTTGTTTTTTTAGCCTCCGGTCGCGGTTCCAACTTGGAAGCAGTCCTTTCGGCGGTCAAAAAGCGAAAAATTCCCGGAATTCCTCAATTTCTGTTTTCGGACGAGCCAAATGCACCGGCTATCAATATCGCTACAAAATACGGTCTGCCAACTAAGATATTAGAATATAAATCTTTCTCTCGAAAGGAAGATTACCATGCCTCTCTCTTAGAAATCCTGGATTCGGCCGCCCCGGATCTTATCGTGGCCTGCGGATATATGAGAATTCTACGGTCGGAGATCATCCGTAGATTTGAGAATAGAATCATCAATATCCATCCGTCGCTACTACCCTCTTTTCCGGGATTGAACGCGCAAAAGCAGGCGTTCGAATACGGAGTCAAAATTGCCGGCTGCACCGCTCATTTTGTGGACGAAGGCGTGGATTCGGGACCGATCATTCTCCAAGGATCCGTGAAAATCGACTCGAAGATGACGGAAAGAGAATTGACTCTGGCCATTCTCAAAGAGGAACATAAAATCCTGCCTCTCGCAGTGAAACTCTTCTGCGAAGATAGGCTCTCCATTAAAAATAGGAAGGTCTCCATCCTCTAGCATGATTAAAATAAGCCGCGCACTCATTTCTGTTAGCGACAAAACCGGTCTAATCGGTTTCGCCAAGTATCTCGATTCCAAAGGCGTCGAAATCATCTCCACCGGAGGGACTCTAAAAGCACTGCAGGACAGCGGAATTAAAGCAGTCGCGATCGATGACTATACCGGCTTTCCGGAAATTCTAGACGGTCGGGTTAAGACACTTCATCCGAAAGTCCACGGAGGACTTTTAGGCGTAATTTCCAATCCGGAACACCAAAAAAAAATGGACGAGCTTGGAATCCCTAAGATAGACCTGGTCGTCGTGAATCTTTATCCGTTCTTAAAAACGGTTTCTAAGCCCGGCGTCCAATTGGACGAAGCTATCGAGAATATAGATATCGGCGGTCCCTCCATGATCCGATCCGCGGCGAAAAATTATCGGCACACGATCGTAGTCACCGATCCGAACGACTATAAAACGGTGGAAGAGTCGATGGTCGTAAACGACGGTTCGGTTGATGCTGATACTTCCTTTCTTCTGATGAGAAAGGCATTCTCTCATACGAGCATGTATGATACCGCAATCTCTTCCTGGTTCAATAAACTTGCAGGCGAAAAATTTCCCGACATACTCAACCTCTCATTCACTAAAAAACAAAAGCTCAGATACGGAGAAAATCCGCACCAAGGAGCCGCGTTTTACGAACCTCTTTTTACGAAGAGCGAATTCTCTCCCCTGCAAGGAAAGGAACTTTCGTTTAACAACATGCTGGATTTCGATTCCGCATTTCATATATCCGCATTATTACCCGACAATACCGTTTGTATCATAAAGCACTTGAATCCTTGCGGAATCGCTTATGCTGACGATCCTTTGGAAGCATTTCGCTTAGCAAAGAGGACCGATCCGGTTTCTGCGTTTGGAGGAGTCATCGGAATCAAAGGAAAGGTTTCGGGCGAATTAGCCGCTCTGATAGGCGAATTATTCGTTGAAGGCGTGATCGCCCAAAAGTTCGAAAAGGAAGCTCTGGATTATTTCGCCAAAAAACCGAATGTTCGTTTAATAGAGATTGAAAACTTTCAAGAAGCATTGGATGAAATGGACCTGAGGCCGATTCATCATGGGCTATTGTTGCAGGATCGGGATTACGCTACAATTTCGGAAAAAGATCTAAAAGTGGTAACTAAGAAGCAGCCGACAGAAGAAGACATTCGCGGATTGATGTTCGCTTGGTCCACGGTTAAGTTTATTAAGTCAAACGCTATCGTGTACACCGAGGAAAATGCAACGTTAGGAATCGGCGCCGGCCAAATGTCAAGAGTCGACTCTGTCCAATTAGGTGCCACGAAAGCGTTAAATGTAGGACTCTCGGTCGTAGGATCGTACGTGGCCAGCGACGCCTTTTTTCCTTTCCGGGATGGAATCGACGCGATCGCGAAAGCGGGAGCAAAGGCGATCATCCAACCGGGCGGTTCTATCAGAGATGAGGAAGTGATTCAAGCGGCCGATGAGCACGGCTTGATTATGGTGTTTACCGGCATGAGGCATTTCCGACACTAAAATGGAATTCTTTCTCTATCTAATTTTCTTCGCGTTTACGCTGTCTTTTCTATCCTTAGCGGATTATTACTTCGGATTATTATTCCTAAGCGGAAAGGATATGTTCGCAAAAAGCGAACTTACGGATTGGATCAGAATTCTTCCTTCTAAAATACTTCAAATCTTCGAAGCTGGAGGAAATCTCCAGTATGGATTGATTTCCTTCGGATTATCCGCCTTTGTCTCATATATCTGGACATTAGCGGGTGGACTTATCGGAGCCCCTCATTATGCGGATTCCTTCGGAAATTACTTCTTTTTGTCTTTTTTGATGCCCGGATTACTATTGGCGTTTTATCCGACCCTCGCTTCGGAAATTTTAAAATCTACGTCGGATTCCCGTCCGGATTCTTTCTTATCCAGATTTTTAGGGCAGGAAATCCCTCTCTTATCCGGAGTCTTCGTTTCCGTAATCGCATCCAACTTGGCGGTCTACGGACTTTATCACGAAATCGCGTTTCTGTTCGTACTTCCTAATATTTCAATTCTTGCAATCCTGTTGATTCTGAGATGGAACGGAAAGGTCCGATTTGGGGGAATTCGGCTGGATCGACAAGAGCCTCACGACGAGGATTTCGGGGAAGATTCCTAATACAAATCGGTTCTTTTGCCGATAGGGTAATTATGAAAGGGCTTACTCTACCTACGATTTTTGTTTTCGTTCTTGTTCCTATTCTAGGCGTGTTTGCCCAGTTTCCGGGAGACGATACGTCTCGAAATAATCGTCAAGGTGGCAGCCGACCTACTCTCGACGGGTTTGCGGAGGTCGCTTGGGAATCAACGTACGCTCAAGTCAGGGAAAAATTTCTTTCCTTAGCCACGAATCCGGATAGCGGCGAAAAAGTAGAGATTATCAACGAAGATAAAGAGAAATCATTGCTGATTCGAAGAAGCGGAATCTTTTACGTGTATCGCTTTTACTCTACGCCTAAGATCGTCTTAGATTCCCGCCCTAAACAGAAGCAGGTTCAAACGACTCCTCCGCCGGCAAACGAAGACGAAGGCCATAATGAACCGGGCAAATTATTTTCCGTCGGAGTTTCCTTTCGATATCTTCCGGGTAAGGAAGTACAAGATAAGCTGGAGAATAAGTACGGCAAACCTAAGAAGGAAACTCTAGACGAAAAAAAAATCGGCGGCGCTGCGATCTGGGAACTAACCAACGAAAAGGAAATTCCTCCTCGCGGCGGGTTTATTGTTCAATGGAAAGAAGCCTACAAAAAGCAACCTTTCACACGCAGAGTAGATTATTTTAGCTCTAAACTGAAGGCTCAGATAGAAAAAGAATACAAGGAATTCTTCTCCGCCGAAGAAATTAAAACTTTGCGAGATCTTATTCCTTGATCCGGGACCCGGGTTTCATACTTATTCAACTTTCTCACGACATAGATCCTCAATCAGAATCTAAAATCGGATTGACCCTCTACTAGGATAGAAACGACTATCCTAGTAGATCATCCTTCGAAATCGGAGTTCACTTGTGGAATTATATTTAGATACGGCAAACGTCGACGAAATCAAAGAGATTGCCTCTTACGGCCTACTCGACGGCGTTACTACCAATCCCTCTCTTATTGCAAAGTCGGGGCGCAACTTTAAAGATGTAATCAAGGAAATTTGCGCAATCGTCCCAGGTCCTGTAAGCGCGGAAGTTCTCGCAACCAAACACGAGGAAATGCTGAAAGAAGCGGATGAACTCGTAGCCATCGCTAAGAATGTCGTCATCAAAGTTCCTTTGATTCCGGAGGGATTAAAGGCGGTCGTAAAATTGACCGAAAAAGGTATTCCGACTAACGTAACATTATGCTTTTCCGCCCCCCAAGCTCTTCTTGCAGCTAAAGCAGGCGCCACTTATATTTCTCCCTTTATAGGTAGAATCGACGATACGTCCTGGGACGGAATGGATTTGATTTCAGAGATCCGCGAAATTTACGATAACTACGGCTACGAGACGAAAATACTCGCCGCCTCGATCCGCGGCCCGATGCACTTGAAAGAATCTGCACTACGAGGAGCCGATTGTGCGACTATGCCTATCTCCGCTTACCAACAGCTTTTCAAACATCCACTAACCGATATAGGGTTGGAAAAATTTTTAGAAGACGCCAAAAAACTGAAATGGTGAAGTCTTCATCTTCGATTTAGCTTTAAAGCCCGCAAAATTTGCGGGCTTTTTTATGTCAAAGCGGCGATCTATGAACCCGATTTTAGATAAGCCCAAAAATTCGTCGAATTATCTAGGCAATTTATTTTTTCCGTAATAGTCATTCATTAAAAGCCGAATTTGATCCACAATGCAGAAGATATCCTGATGAGAAGCATCATAATATTTGTCACAGGAATTTGAGACATTCATGTCGACGGAACGAGCATCGTATTTATTCGTAAGCTCTCGGACCCTGGGCCACCAAATTTTGTCCAAACCTAATTCGTAATAACCTTTTCGATAACCGTCGTATACACGCGGCCATACTATATATGCGACTATTCCATTTTCCTTACAGAGTTTTAAAAATTCTTCGACGAAGAAAAATTGCGTATCCGATACCGTAAATCCGGAAAGGTAGATACTTTTCAGTCGAATCGCATCTTTCGCGAGTTTCTTCGGATTGTTGGTCGCAGTCGCATACGCCATTTGTTCTCCGTTCGTCATATCCAAGATGATTCTTTCGTCGTTAAATGCAGGATCGTATTCGTCCAGATTTCCGGCAGTCAATCTCGACCAAAATAGTTTGAAGCTCGGCTTTACTTTTCTATAAACAAAGATCCTTTCCTTGAGTATATCCAATTTGTCCGAAATAGTTAAATGATTCCAATAAGTATGGATGAACTCCTCGTCCGCGCCGAGGCGCAAGAAAGGTTCGTACATCAAACCCTTCGAATCGTCGAAGGCTTCCGGGCTCACAACGTAAAAGACCGCCTTCGGTTTAACTCCGGCTTGAACCGTCTTTCTTAACCAATATAATCCGTAAGCCGGAACTGCCTGAGGTCCCGCAAAATTATAGAGAACCCAATCCTTTCTCATTTTCTCTTCGAGTGCTTTTTCCGAATAAGGGTATGCTCTAGAATCCCCGAACGCTATCGCTAAATTTCTCTCTTGAATTTTCGGATCCTTTAGCATTCTTTGAAACAGCGATCTTCTCTGAGAATAGTAAACGGGATTTCCGTCCTGATAAAATGAATCGCGAAAATATTCGAGGGTGAAAATCTTATCCGCGCAAAACAGCAAAAATAAAAAGAGAAAGGGATAATAAATAAAAATACGTTTCATAGTCTTTTCTTAAAATTGTCCGTAAAAGAAGTCGGCATTGCCGTTCGGCAAAGCCAGTAAAATCAGAATCCATGCGAGAGGTAAAGTGAACGCTTTGATCCTATCGGAGATCCGGAATTTTTCCGGCCATTCTTCGGTACAATGGAAAAAAATCGCAACAGCCAAAGCAAACACACACGGCTCAGCGTTCGGAAAATCCTGTCCGGGAGCCCATGTAAGAATCCGTCCGACGGCGTCAAAAGCGGTGCTAACGGTCGGAGTAAAAAATAAGATCCACGAAATACAGTAAATATGCAGAACGAAAAGATAGGTTACGATTCGCTTCACGTACGGAATATCGGGAAAAAGTTTTATTCCGGAATCTTTAAAGACTCGTTCGATTGAGAGATATGCACCCGTAAATAAACCCCAAAGTAAGTAGTTTGTATTGGCCCCGTGCCATAAACCCCCGATCCCGAAAGCTATCAGATAGTTAATGCAGGTCCTAAAAGTTCCCAATCTAGATCCGCCTAGCGGAATATATAGATAATCTCGGATCCAGAATGAAAACGTTAGATGCCATCTTCTCCAAAAATCGCCGAAACCGTTCATAAAAAAAGGCGCCTTGAAGTTTTGCGGCAACTGGAAGCCTAATAATCGGCCTAGTCCTCTCGCCATATCCGTTAATCCTGAAAAATCCAAGTAAAGATAAATCGCAAAAAAATAAATAGTACGAAGTAATGCCCAGCCGGAAAAGATGGCCGGCTCTCCGAAAACAGGAAAGATCGATCCGGTCATTAAAACGGATAGAACTGATTTCTTTAATAATCCGAAGAGAACCAACCATAATCCGTCGACCATGTCACCGCGAGACATCTTAGGCGAATTGAATTGCGCAGAAACATCAGAAAATCTTAAAATGGGTCCCGCGATCATTACCGGGAATAGAAGGACATAAGAAGATATCCGGGAAATCGTTATCTCCTCCGGTATCGATCCTTTTTTCTTATCCACGGCAAGCGAAATTAATTGAAATGTATAATAACTGATCGTAAGGGGTAAAATTACTTCGAAACCCGCCCATCCTAGGGCTTTAGAAACAAGAATATCCAAACTTGCCTTGCTCTGTAATTCCCGCATCCCTAATGCGACGCCGACGAGGTCCGTTAAGAAGTAGAAATATTTAAAGAAAGCTAAATTCAAAACATTGAATCCGATAGAAACCGGTAAAAACCAATTCTTCTTCAGAAAGAATCGAATGAATATCCAGTTAACGAGAATCACAGACCAGAGGTGAAATAAGAACGGCCAAGAGCCGAAGGCATAAAATACGGAAGAGGCTAAAACAAGAAAATATTTCTTTAATCGGTCGGGAAGGTTCCAATAGATAAGGAAAACGAAGCCGAAGAAAAATAAGAATTCTAAGCTTGTAAAGTTCATGGTCTCCATTTTTGAGGATCCAGGAGAGTGTATTCCCCTTCCCGAATCCCTAGTTCTTTCAATCGTAAATTTCCGATTCTCACACGTTGTAGGTCCATCACCCTTCCTCCCAATGCGGAGAACATTCTTCTAATCTGTCTCTTTCTCCCCTGACGGAGAATGATTCGAAATCGGGAGGCCTCCGGACCTTTTGATTCCGAAAGGATAGATTCTGCTTTCAGGATTTCTCCCTCGTCCATAATTCCTTCTCGAAATCTACGCACCGTTTCGCTTACCGAAATGGAGTCGTGCAAAGATACTTCATATTCCTTTTCGGAAGAATGAGAAGGATGGCTTACTTGGTGAACTAGTTCGCCGTCGTCGGAAAGTAATAGTAGACCTCTCGAATCCAAATCTAAACGACCCGCAATTGCTAGCTGTCCGTACTTGCTCGGCAATAATTCAAAGACGGTATGATTATGAAATCGATCCCCGTGGGAACAAAGATAACCTGGCGGTTTATTGAGAGCGACGAAAACGGTTCCCTTCTTAGGAATCGCCTTTTTGTTCCCTACAAAAACTTCGTCCTTCCCCGGACGAATACGAGTACTTAGATCTTGAACCGATTTTCCGTTTAAGGAAACTTTTCCATTCAGAATCAATTCTTCCACTTTTCGTCTAGAGCCAAAACCGCAATCGGCAAGGAACCGATTGATTCTTATCCCATCCCGTTCTTCCGAAAGTTCCGATTTTTGCCCTCTCTCTTTTTTTCCCAAAACGGGCCCATCCTATAAGTGTTGCCACCCGAATTCATTCCAGATTAAGTATAGGGGGACAATCCGGCTACCCAAAACACTTGACCTTTCCACCGGAACTCGGCAGGCTATAGACTGTGAACCCGCTCAAGAAAAAACCTAGAACTTCGTTCAATATTCCCGCTCCGGAAAAACCGGATTGGCTAAAGGTTCGGCTTCCTTTTCGAGAAACAGGTAATTCCGTTTCAATAGTTCGAGAACTTGTAGAAGAAAGTAAATTACATACGGTTTGTGAAAGTGCTTCCTGTCCTAATTTAAATCATTGTTGGTCCAGGAAAACTGCGACGTATATGCTTGCCGGAGATATTTGCACTCGACGTTGCGCCTATTGTGATGTTCCGTTTGGCAAGCCTCTTTCACTCGACTCTGGAGAGCCTCTGAGAGTTGCGGAGTCAGCTAAAGCTCTCGCTTTAAAACATGTGGTGATTACGTCAGTAAACCGGGATGATTTGGAAGATGGCGGAGCCCGTCATTATAAGGAAACGGTGGAACTAATCCGCCAAAGGCTACCCGATTGCAAGATAGAACTCCTAGTGCCGGATTTTAAAGCCAAAGAAGAAAACCTATCGATAATTTATTCAAGTAAGCCTGATATTTTTAATCATAACTTGGAAACCGTTAAGCGTTTATTTCCGAAAATCGCACCCGCCAAAAAATACGATCGTTCCCTACAAGTACTAAGACACGCTTCCGCTAATGGGTTCCTTACGAAGAGCGGATTGATTTTAGGATTAGGGGAAACTTTAGAAGAGGTCAGAGAAGCCCTCGGAGATTTGCGAAATTCCGGGGTTAAGATGGTGACTCTCGGACAATACTTGCAACCTACAGCTTCGCATCATCCCGTAAAGGAGTATGTGCATCCCGACATTTTTAAGGATTTAAAAGAGTATGGAAAAGGCCTAGGTTTTTTATCCGTCTTCTCCGGTCCGTTAGTCAGAAGTTCCTATCATGCTGACGAGCAAGTACCTTGGAACGAAAATTAAATAGAGTAACGGATATAAGCTCATCCGACTCCCCCGATCCAGGAGAGATAAAAAAAATTATATTTCATTCTCTTCTTTCCTATCTGTCGAAGAAGGAAGGTCCGTTATCCAAGACCGAGATTAAGGATCTTTTATTAGATTCCTTAAATCTAATAAAAGGATTTCGAGTAGAATGGGCCGAAATCAGAAAATTCGGTAAAGGAAAATTATTGGTCGAGTACCATCATAAAATTATGGTGCTCGATATGGAAGAAACGATAAACACCATCTTAAAGCTCTGGGAAAATTATTTAGACGCAAAAGAGAGAACCCCGGACTAAATCGAATCATGGATTCATAATCGAATCGCAAAATAAAAGCCCCGAATTTCCGGGGCTTTTATTTTTAGGATTATCCAATCTAAAAGAAAGATTACTTTCCTGCGGGTTTCGCGTTGGATGGATTCGCCGATTCGGATTTTGAATCCACCTGGCGAATTTTCGTTTCAGGAGGAGTTAGATCCAGAATAAACGTCAGTTTTTGCACTTCACTTTCATTACCGACGTTATCCACCGATTTTGCTTCTATTGTGTGCTGACCTGGTGCCGTTACGGTAAAAGCATCTTTATAAACCGTCCATTCCGCCGCTCCGTCTAGCTTGATCAATAATTGCTTAATTCCGGAAAACGTATCATTCCCTTTCAAAGAAAACGAATTTCCTTTTTTAGTATATAATTTGGATTCTACAGATACTAATGGAATCGTTTCAGCGATCATAACGGTGGGTTTTTCAAAATCGACCGTCACCACGAAGATTCCTTCTTGAGAAGTATTATTGGATTTATCAGTACCGAAATATTTAAGAGTATTTACCCCTAATTTATCCAAGCGAATCGGTTGATTATCGTACGTTTTAAATTCCCCTCCATTTACGGAGAATTTAACTTCCTTTACGCCGGCAAGATTGTCCGTCGCCGCGATGGTATAAGTAGTATCCTTAGGAGCGTAGCTTTGGTCTCTAGCGGAAAAGACAGTTTGACTCGGATTTATTTTGAGATTCGGAGGAGTGTTATCGACTAGAACTAGCAGAGTTTTAGGATTCTCCTTATTTCCTACCTTATCAACCCCTCTATAACTTACCTTCACAAGCCCTTCCTTAGCAATGAATATAGGAGCTGTATAAGTAACGTATTCTTCCTCCCCAATTCGATATTCGACAAAGTCGACTTTAGATGCGTCATCGGAAGATGTTAGTTCGAATTTAATCTTTGAATTAACGTAAATATCAGGAATAGTACCTGCTCTTTCTTCTGAGTCGGCTTTTTTCCCGGAAGCAGCTCCGTCGGATTTGGACGTATTCTTACCGGATCCGCCGGAGGATTTCGTCGAAGGTTGGGTTTGCGATTTAGGTGCTGTTTGTCGTTCGGGCTCGTCATCCGTATTCTGAGCGAAGGCCGCAGTTGAAACGATAAGTAGGCAAATGGCAATAAATCGGATTGGGGATGCACCCGTCATTCTAATCTCCTTGGAATTCTACGATGGTCTTTTAGGTTATCGGATCTGGCTCTATCAGATTCTCAAATTTAGACAATCTCTTCTTTTTGATACATGACGAACCGTTCTGAGTTTGGACGGTAAATAATCGAAATTTCTAACTAAATTCTGTCAAAATCGAAGCAAATTTTCATAAATTCGGTAGAACAAATTTATCATTACTTTACGAGAAATGTGGAGGCCGTTCATTACAAGAGTTTTACGGCCTATAAAAGAAAAAACCCGGGAGCCGTTAGACTCACCGGGATTTTTCCACCATTCTTTAAGCTTGCAGTTTAGAGTTTGGTCTTGGTTTGGAAATCGTAAACGACCTCTTGCACATCAGCTTGGTTGATTCTCTTGATGCCTTGCTCAGTATGAACAATCATCGTGCTTCCTTGCTGATCTACGATCGCACCGATAAATGAAGTCCCGTCAGCCATGACGATCTTCTCAAGTTTCTCGTAATAATTAACCAAATCTTGTTTGGTTTTCAGGTCTTTTGGAGCCGAAACTAAAACGCTTTTGAATCGTTTTACCTCGTCTTCTTGACGTTTAGCCAAGTCGGCTTCGATCTTTTTCTTTTCCGAGTCGTTTACTGCTGCTGCCTGTTCATCCAGCTTACCGGAAGAAGACTCATCGTTCAGTTTTACGATCTTTTCTGCCGTTCCTTTATCAACAGTAACGATAGTGTTGATTTCTTGTTCTTCCGACTTAGAAATACCCGATCCTGAAAGTTTAGTAACCGCTTTCGGAATTTCTTTATCCAAACTCGCAATTTTGGAGGCATCCTTTGTTCCGAACGTCTTATCAGACGCTTTTACAAGAGAAGATTCGTTTTTCTCCAAAACGATCTCCGCTTTATCCAGGGAATTCTGTACTTTCTTAAGATCGGAATTTCCTTCGATTTCCTCCGTGCTCATGCCTTCTAAGGCTTTTACACGAGGAGCAACCGCAACGGATCCTTCCAGAACTTTAATGACAGATCTATCGGGTTTTGTGCGATCTACGAGGAAGGAAGTTCCACGCACACCGGCGATGGCGGTCGGAGTGATAACCGAAAACTGATCGTCCTTGCTTGCTTTGTTAACTTTGGCAAAAACTTTTCCCGAAACTAGAGCGAGACGAGTGTCAGTATTTCCCTTAGCATTTACTGCCAAAGCAGCAAACTCCAACTGAGAATTTTCGGAAATTCTGATCGCAGAACCGTCCGCAAACTGAATATCGACTTTTGCCTTATCCTTGGTGACAAGCTTGTCGCCAGATTTGAGAGAAGCTCCTAAGCCTGCTTTTTCTTCGGTTAGATCAGCGTGTTGAACTTTTGATTCTCCAACGCTAAATACAATGATTGCCGTAGGTTCGCTCTGTTTTGCGTTCGCAGCTTCTGCTTTTTCAGCAGGCTTTTTGCAAGCTCCGGATGCTAACAGACCGACCAGTAGGACGGCCGATGCAACGGAAATGATGTTCTTCATACCCCTATCCTTGATCGAGATTAACCGGATCCGCGGTGGAGGCGGTCCGATCTATATGGGTTAACATTCAAAAGAATAGGTTTTTCAATTTATTTCAATTTTTTTTTACTAATTGATAAATATTTCCACCGTTAAAATCGGCAAAATAAATCTCACCTGCGGAATCTTGGCCAAACGTGCTGATGGGAAACCCTACTTTGAAGAGTCTGCGTACAGTAACTTTTTTGTCATTTTCTACCGACAAAGCCCAGATAACGCCCGCTACAAAATCACCGAAAACATACATCCCTTCTAACAAGGGTAATTGTTTTCCTCGGTATACATAACCGCCGGTAATCGACTGTCCGACTTGGTGGTCATACTCAAACAGCGGATCTATTAAACCGGGCTTTTTACATTCCTGATTATTTCGGAAACAATGAAATCCTTCCTTAATATTCCATCCGTAATTACCCCCTTTTTCAATGCGATCCACTTCCTCGAATTCATTCTGTCCGACATCCGCCAAATATAATTCTCCAGTCATCGAATCGAAGGAAAAACGCCAAGGATTGCGAAGTCCATATGCCCAAATCTCCGGAAGAAATCCCGACTTCCCGAGGAAAGGATTGTCCTTAGGAACCTTGTAAGCCGGACCAGAAGTATCGAGATTCGGTTCGATTCGAATCATTGTTCCGAGAAACGTATTGGGATTTTGTCCGTGTAAAAAAGGATCGTTAGCCGCGCCTCCGTCTCCAAAGCCAATATATAATTTTCCGTCATGGCCAAAGGCCAATTGACCTGCATTATGATTAGAGTAAGGTTGATCGACTCGAAGTAGAACGCGCTTTCGATCTTTCCAGGAAAGAACTTTCTGCGATTCCCAGACAAATTCAAGAATCAAGGTCTGATCCTTACCGGATTCCTTTGACACTGCATTTATGTAAAACCGACGATTTTTCGAAAAATCCGGATGGAAGGACAAGCCCAAAAGCCCTTCCTCCGATCTGGTTTCAACATTCCCCGTAAAGTCTGCCGCGAGATTTTTTTCTCCCGAGGTAAGATCAACCAACCAGATTCTACCTTTCTTTTCAAGTACGACGAAACTCTTAGGCTGCCCGGGGAGAAATTGAATATCAGTAGGTTCCTTAAACCCATTCGCGACCACCTTCCATGTAAGATCACTCCAAGTGATTGCTTTCGGCAGTTTAGAGGAAATTTCTCTCTTTTTCTTCTTAGTTTCAGCTGAATGTAAAATTGAGCTAAATAGTAAAAATAAGGAAAGAACTCGAAATACAGTATAAAGGCGGAACATAAGAAAATCTTCGTTCGAAATAGGCTACGGTCAACGTGAAAAAACGGAAAAACTAGATGCCAAAACGCCCTAGGAAAACAGTCTGTCGTTAAGATGAACGCTAGAAGTACCGTGCGCCCAGAATCTTCAATCGCATTGCTCGAGGAGATGGAACGAAAATATAGAACGATCCCTTTGGAAGCTATCGTAAAGCAGGACATCCTTAGACAGGGAATTCATTTTCTACCCGAATCTTTTTTAGTCGGGGAAGAATATAAGACGAAAGATTATTTCATCTTTTCTTTCGATCATATTCCTTTAGCCGACTTAAAAGAAGGAGCTGATTCAAAGGCTCCCGAAGAGATAAAGTTAGCAGGGGGACATTTTAACCTATTACCTACGGTTATCTCTACCCGGAATAATCCGACTTCTCCCTATAAAGTAAAACGAATCCCGCCTGGACAGGACAAGGAGGGTGCGCCGGGACTTTTCCTAAATGATACATTCCTTGGCCATCTAGAATATCCGCCAAAACCGGCATGGTACCGACATAAAACGAAATCCGGAAAGCTTCCCGGGGAAATTGCTCCCGTTATCGAATGGGGTTATTTAATCTATTTAACCGTTTTTCGAAATTGTCAATATTTTGGAAAAGAGGAGGAATGCGCTTACTGCGATATAAACCATAATTATCGTCAGCAAAAAAATGCCGGTCGACCTTACACCGGTGTCAAGGACGTCGAAGACCTTTTAGAAGTACTATCCTGGATCGATTCCGAAGATCAGATTGCAAAAGTTTATACGATTACCGGCGGGTCAGTCATCACTTCCTTGAAGAAAAAGAATGAAATCGATTTCTATTTGGAATATGCAAAAGCGATAGAAGATAAATTTCCCGGACGATGGATGGGTAAGATAGTATCGCAAGCTTGGGAGAAAGAAGACTGTCAAAAGTTTAAAGATGCAGGCATTCAAGTATATCACCCTAACTACGAAGTATGGGACAAAGAACTTTTTAAAAAAATCTGCCCCGGCAAGGAGTCGTATATCGGTCGCGATACATGGATCCGTAGAATCGTGGATTCTGTTGAAATTTTCGGCCCCTCACACGTAATTCCTAATTTTGTCGGTGGAGTGGAGTTATCTCAACCTTGGGGATTTGAAACGGTTCAAGAAGCAGTTGCCTCAACAGCCGAAGGTTTGGATTTCTTTATGTCGAAAGGGATTATGCCGCGCTTTACGGCCTGGTGCCCGGAACCGTATACCACACTAGGCACTCAGCCCGGGCCTCCCCTTGAATATTTTTGCGAACTATTGAAGGTTTGGAAAAATACATTCGAAAAATATAATTTACCTGTTCCTCCGGGATACGGAGAACCGGGACCGGGCAAGGCTGTCTTTTCAGTTTCAGCATTTATGGACGTCATCGGATACGCGGGACGGAATTAGTTAGATCGTCGATTCGATTCGACGAAACTTCGGAATTGAATTCGGTTAAGATATCCCCCACCCTTCCTGGGTGGGGGATGGTGGCGGCTTTTCTAAAAATAAATTTCCTAACAGAATTTAAGCGAATTGTCAACCAATTATTGGATTCGCTCCGTGTATGAGGTCCCACATCCGGTCATGCAAAAAAAGACTTTTAATAAATTAGAAAATCTGATATCGAATTTCTCGTAAACCACCGATCCGGCCCCCGCCCAAGAAGGGCGGGGGCCGGATCAAAAACCGCTTTAATCACTTGACGAGGATTTTTCTACGCGGCGCCAACTATCGGCCCAAGATGCGAAGGAATTTTGGTTCCGAGACTGCACATACAATCTTCCCTTTCCTGAAAATTTAGCGACCAGCCCTTCCCCAGATAGGAAGAGAGATTTTAATCCTCCGATGCGATCGATTTGATAATCCAGAGTCGTTTCAAAACCGACAATATGCCCGGTGTCGACGATATAAGTTCCGTCTACATCAACGGTATGAATAGCTCCGAAACTTGAAAAATAGAGATCACCGGTTCCGCTTACTTTTAAAAAGAAAAGACCTTCCCCGGAGAAAAAACCTTTAAACCCACCCCATTTGCTGTCGATCGTAAGTTCGGTCGAACCGGCTACATAAGCACCTCTACTAAGAATAAGCTCTTCGTCTTTTAAAACTCGGTATTCTAAATCGCCTTGGGTTTCGGAGGTGAGATATAAGTCCCCTGCTCCTCCTTGTGCAAAAAAAGTATTTTGGAAAAAAGATTCGCCGCTAAGCAATGCCCGCTTTGCGGAAGCAAAAATACCCCCCTCGGCTTTCGTTTCCATTTTAACGTTGGGAGCCATCGCCACCATTGCTCCGGATTCGGCTCGAATCGATTCACCGTTTTCTAATGTGATTTTTAATAGTGGAAAGTCAGGTTTAGCTAGTATTTCATGTTTCATAATATTTCTCTCTGTTCTATCTTTTCTTAGGAGGAAGTTCCGACCGGAACCAAGAACCCAGAGTCGGAACGTTTCTGGTCTGTATCCAAAGTTTTCCTTTTCCACTGAACCTTGCCACTAATCCTTCCCCTCCGAAGAAGAAGGATTTCCAACCGCCAAACTTAGTAATCTTATAATTTAAGCCTTCCTCGAACGCCACGATATGCCCGGTATCGACGATAAAGTCGCCGTCAACTTCAAGCAACTCTATCCCTCCGTAACTCGCTATTAGCAACGTACCCTTTCCGGAAAGTCTTAAAAAGAAGAGAGATTCGCCGCTAAAGAACCCTTTCATTCCTTGAAACTTGGTATCCATATCGATCGAAGGCGATGAGGCTAAGAAAGAGCTGGATTGAACGAAGACAGTTCCGTCTAAAGCCATACTTTCTATATCCCCAGGTAATGTAGGAGCCAGGAGCAATTCTCCCGGCTCGGAGGCGGAGAACGTATTCATCCAAAAGGACTCCCCGCCTAGAAACGCCGCCTTTAACGATTTCATAAAGCCGCCTTTCTGGGCCTTATGAGTTTCAATCCCGATATGGGAGCTCATACTCATCATCGCGCCGGATTCGGCTTTGATGGATTCTCCCGCTTCCAAATTAACTTTCGCAATACTATAGGATGGCTTGTATAAAATATTAATGTTCATTGTTAAGTCCTATTGATTCTTACGTTTTTACCCCGGTAAGAGACGGGTGAGCCAGCTGATAAAACCGGACGGTACCCTACTTTGTATCCAAAGAGTTCCATTTCCTGTAAAGTTCGCCACTAAGCCTTCTCCACTGAACAAAGTGGATTTCCAGCTTCCTCCGGCTTTACCTACGGTAAACTGAAGGGAGGAATCAAATGCTACGATATGGCCGGTGTCAACCGTATATCCACCCTGCACATCGATAGGAAAAATGGATCCGTAGGCGCTCAAAAAGGCCTTACCAATTCCGGAAAGTTCCAAAAGGAAGAGGCCTTCCCCCCCTAAAAGGGAACGGAGGCCTCCGAACTTGGAAACAATTTGAACAGCTTCATCCGATGCGAGATAAGCGCCTGCCTGAACTAAAATCGTTTTCCCGTTCATATCCAGTTCTACGATATCGCCGGGTAATTCGGGGGCCAGTCCTATCTCCCCTCCCGCGCTAGGCGCGGTATAGGTATTGAAGAAAAACGATTCTCCGCCCAGGAATTTCCGCGAAAGAGCGGAAAGGAAGCCGCTCCCCATTTTAGTTTCTATTCCTATCCCGGAACTCATATAAACCATAGCTCCAGCTTCCGATTTAATAGATTGACCGGGACCCAATCGAAGCTTCAATAGAGAGAACGATGGTTTGTGGGTAATCTGGTATTGCATATCGCAGCAGGTTGAAAGTTATTTCCTAAATCGTCAACCTGATTCGGAATTCCTCCTGATCTTTCCTCTTTTAGAAACGTTCCATAGAGTCGGTCTTTTTCAAATGAAACATGCATTGATAACCGGAGCAAATCGTGGCATAGGCTTAGAGTTGGCTCGAATTTTTTCAGATCAGGGTTACGAAGTATTGGCAGCCTGCAGAAAGGCTTCCGAACCGCTGCGTAGATTAGGCGTACCGATTTTCGAAGGCTTGGATTTAACCGATTGTAGGAACTTCGACTCCCTATCAAACGCCCTTTCCGGTAATCATTTGGATCTCTTAATTAACAATGCCGGAATTTTGATACCGGACAACCTAGATAGTATCGATTTTGAAGAAGTGGAAACGCAATTCTTAGTGAATGCTTTGGGCCCCCTCCAGTTAACACATTCACTTCTTCCTAAGATAAAGGATGGAGCAAAAATCGCCTTTATCACCAGTCGATTGGGCTCAATCGGAGAAAATACTTCAGGCGGCTATTACGGTTATAGGATGTCGAAAGCTGCCTTAAATGCAGGCGCCGTTTCCTTATCCAAAGACTTGAAGCCTAGAAGAATCTCTGTCGCAATTTTACATCCGGGAATGGTTGCCACTGAAATGACCGGTCGTCAGGGAATCCCCCCTCGGGAAGCCGCTGAAGGCTTGTTTAGACAAATTGAAAGTTGGTCCCTGCATGCCACCGGCAAATTTTTCCACCAGAATGGTGAGGAATTACCGTGGTAATGGCAGGTCCAAACCCTGGATAAAAAGGACTCAAAAGCAAATCTACGCTTCGAATCCGAATTCCCGTTATACTCCATATTGATATTATGGTAACCAGATGAGCGCAACATCCCAAAAACGAGCCCCGGAATTCTGTCTCCCGAAAACAACACTGTTGTAAAAATGAGACAAAAATACAGAAATTTCTTGCAAATTATGTCTCCTAAAGCCTTAAACCACGATCTACGTCCCCTTTTTCCTCTAGTTTTCGCCGCCTCATGGCATGGAAGTTGCTTTATTAATCCTAAAGGGCTATTTTTTATCCGAGCCGAGATGAAACTCGCGATAAAGAATACCCGTTAAAGCGAGAAACTGACCCAGATAGAAAAGATCTGGATAGGAAACCGATGAATTTCACGGAACATAGAAAAACAATTAAAGAAACAGTTAGAATTAAAGGGATCGGATTGCATTCGGGAAAAGAAGTCAATCTGGTAGCCCACCCTGCTCCTTCCGGAACGGGAATTGTATTTGAATATAGAAAAGGTGAAGATAAGGCCTCTATTCCGGTAGAGCTAAGCAACGTAGTCGATACAAGCAATGCGACCACATTAGGAGACGGACTTCATCGAGTACAAACAGTGGAACATCTTATGGCTGCCGTCTTCTCTCTAGGGATAACGGATATGATCCTGGAAATTGATTCTGTGGAAGTCCCGATCATGGATGGTTCCGCATTACCCTTTCTAGAGGCATTTGAAGCAACCGGATATAGGGAATTCGAGGAAGTACAAGAGCCTATCTATGTCAAAAACCCGATGTGGGTCGTAGATGGAGACAAATACCTCGTTATCCTACCGAGTAAGGAATGGAAAGTAACCTATACGATCGATTTCCCACACCCCCTCCTGAAAGGTCAAAATATCACAATCAATCTGAATCGCGAAATACTCAAAAAGGAGATCCTTCCTGCAAGAACCTTCGGATTCTTGAAAGACGTAGAAGCGTTGCAGGCAAAGGGGCTTGCTATGGGAGGCTCCTTAGATAACGCAATTGTACTAACACAAGACGGTTATTTAAACGAATCCCTACGTTACGAAAATGAATGCGTTAGACATAAAATCCTAGACCTGGTCGGAGACCTATCGATTGCCGGTAGACCGATCATAGGACATTATTTAGCCTCTAAAGCCGGTCATGCTCTGGATGTATCAATGGCCAAATTAGTAATGAGTTCCGAAACCGGAAACGAACTAGGCAAATACAAGAGCCGTCGTATTCCTCTATTTAAAAGAAAGACCGCGGTCGTTTAAGGAAGAAAATACCCAACTAAAGTCTGGTTTTTCTTCCTTAGGAATACCTGCCCGACCCGATGACTACGGCGATTTTCAATTCCGGAATTTAAACCGGAAGGGAGTTTCCGTGCTCTAAAGTCTTTAGAAAACTCCTTTAAAAAAGCTTGTCCTCCCGGGAATTCGTATATATTCCTAATCTTCGCGGAATTTCCTCCTTATGAATTTGAGCAGCAGTAAACGTACCACTTTTCCTGGAATCATCGCATTTCCGGGGCGCTTTTACGGTCGCTGCGTAAAAATCGGAACAAAGAAACGACATCTGGCCCACGGAGCCTATATCCACGAATCCGAAATCCCGAAAGAGTTAGAACGCTTAGAAAAAGCAATCCTCTTGTCCCGCAAAGAACTTAAGGAAATTGTAAATAAGCTGAATCAGAAGGCGGAAGCTAAGGAAATGAAAGCGATCCTGGAAACCCAGGTCATTTTGACTGAAGATCCGATGCTGAATAATTCCTTCAAAGATCGGATTCGAAAGCAGGGAGAAAACGCCTTTCTAGCGGTGGAAAACGCGATACGAGAATGGGCCGAAAAGTTTAACAAAATAGAGGATCATTTTTTTCGGGAAAGGGTCGACCATCTACAGGACATTTCTAATAGAATCCTGGAAAACCTTTTGGATACGAAAGAAGAGGCCTCCTTCTTAGCGGATTTATCCGAAGACGTCATACTCGTCGCCCGTGAACTAACTCCTTCGCAAATGATCTTGATGAATAAAAGTAGAATACGCGGAATCGCGACGGATCTCGGGGGAAAAACCGGACATATGGCGATACTTGCTAGAAATTACGGCATACCAACCATCGTCGGTTTAAAACAATTTTACGGAAGTGTAAAGGACAACGAGTATGTTTTCTTAGACGGTGAAAACGGTCAAATGGTCCGAGCGCCTACCATCGAAGAAGTAAAATATTACGGAGCGTCTTCCCCGCTTCCGTCGGACAGTAAATCTCAAAAACAAAAGAAAGCGATCACTAAAGACGGAATTCGAATCCGATTAAAATGTAATTTGGAATCCGATACGGACTGGGAGCAAGCCAAGAAACTGGAAGTCGACGGAGTGGGACTCTTTCGATCCGAATCTTTATTCTTAAAATACCAGGATAAAAACGTTTCGGGTGAGGAGCAATTTCAGGCTTACAAGAGGATAACCGAGGGATTGGATCCGAATCCGGTCTGCATACGGACCTTCGATATCGGCGCCGATAAATTTTCGACGGGAGAATTCGAAGAGAATCCATTTCTCGGAAACCGTGGAATCCGCTACAGTTTACAAAATCCGGAATGGTTTAAGGAACAGCTCCTCGCTATTTTAAGAGCTTCCGCTTTCGGAAATCTGAGTATTTTACTTCCTATGGTTACGAACCTTTCGGAAGTGCGAAAAACGAAAGAGCTAATAGAAGAATGTAAAAAAGAATTATCCGGCCAAAAGGAACGATTCAATCGAAAACTTAAATTAGGAATGATGGTCGAAACCCCCGCAGCAGTTTCTGCCATGGATATCCTGGCAAAGGAAGTCGATTTTTTTTCGGTAGGAACCAACGACCTGCTTCAATATTTGATGGCTGTGGATCGCAATAATGTGAACGTTTCGAATCTTTATAATCCGTTTCATATCTCCTTTTTACGTTCATTAACGCAAATTGTTGAGACCGCTTGGAAATATGAAAAACCGTTGAGTATTTGCGGAGAGATTGCGTCCGACACGACATTTACGATTTTATTATTGGGTTTGGGTTTCCGCGAATTGTCGGTGTCCCTCCCATTCGTCGGAAGTATTCGGAATATTCTTGCTTCTACCGGACTCAAGCAAGCGACGTTCCTAGTCCGTAAAGTCATGGAACTTTCGGAATCGGAGGACTACGAAGCGATCGAAGCTTTCCTTTTTAGCAAACATTTAGAGTAGAATGTAAAACGAAAAAGGTCTCCGCTAATCCTACTCGGTAATAGTTTATTCTTTCGTAATTTGCCGATAATCCAGAGAAAGAAACAAAAATGGTGAATGTATCTGTTCTTTCTCCTGCAAGAAAACCCCGCCCAATCCCTCATTCGGCTTCAAGAAATGTAGGTACGATTGTTTTTCGGTCCGAAGAAAAAAGTTCCCCTTTACATTGAATTTTAATGAAAGTTCAGAGACCCATTTTAGCAATGCAGGAAGATCTCTGGTAGTCGAATCTCCCCCGCGAAACATAGAAAGATATTGCCTTCCCTTCCAGTTTCCTTGGAAATTAAACCCGTCTCCAGGAAGAATCGGGATTAAATGATTATCCGAGTCCGGATACATCGCCCTATAATATGATAATGACGATAAATTTCCTAAAACGGTCGGCAAAAAAGTATCGAATTCGACTCCCTTTATTTCTTCCTTTCCGTCTATGAGACAAATTCCTTTTTTAAAACCGGAAGTGAGTCCTTGAACTTTTAAGACATGGTTCTCCGGATTATTGAAAGACAGCTCTCCCCGACTTAATAGGAACGCCAAGCTCAAAGGCGAGAACTCCGTGAGCCTAGAAAAGTCCCATACTTCAGCGTTTTTTAATGGCGAAAAATACAAATTATCCAACGCGTACACGTCCGAATGCCCGTAGGGCTCGAATACGGAAGTTCGCCGAATAAAAGACTGAATCATGCTTTAAATATCGGACGAACTGAAAAAATGGGAGGGCAAAAAAATGCCCGAGGAGTAATCCACGGGCATTCTTCCGGAAAATAGTGTCGTGAAACCTATTTGTCGGTATAGACCTTCTTAATTTTATCCGCGTATTTTTCCGCAATCACGTGACGTTTCATCTTAAGCATGTTATTTAACTCGTCGCCGACTTCAAACGGTTTAGTAATTAGAAAGAACGGAGTAACTTGTTCGAAAGACTTGAACCCGTTCTTGGCATTGTTCAAGTTCTTGATCTCCTTACGGTAAAAATCGACTATCTTAGGATTTTCGATTAGTTTTTCCCGATCCGAAATATCGATCCCGTTCTCCTTGGCCCATTCACCCAATTTCTCGAAGTCGGGTATAATAATGGCACCCAGGTTTTTCTGATCTTGGCCGATCACCATACACTGACTAATGTACGGCGATTCTTGCAGTTTGTTTTCGATAGGAACCGGCTCTACATTTTCTCCACCGAGAAGTACGACGGTATCCTTCGCTCGACCCGTCAAGGTTAGAGTCCTCTTAAAGTTGATCATTCCCATATCGCCGGTGTTCATCCAACCGTCGACTAACGTTTTGGCCGTGGCTTCGTCGTTTTTGAAATAACCTTTCATAACTTGGGGCCCCTTTACGAAAACTACGCCTTTACGACCTAGCTTACCTTGGGTTATGTGACCGCCCTCGTCTACTTCGGTTAATACATCGTTATTATCGTTTCTGATCTGAAGTCTCGTCTTAGGAACGATACTCCCGACAGAACCTATTATCAATTTTTGGAAAGTACGAACTGAAAGAACCGGAGAAGTCTCTGTCATTCCGTATCCTTCCAACACGTTGATTCCGATATTATTGAAAAATTCGTCCACATGCCGAGGAAGTGCTCCTCCGCCGGAGATGGAGGCTCTGAGATTCCCACCGGTCGCGGTTCTAATCTTAGAGAGAACGACCTTATCCAAGGTTGCGCTGTTTAGAAATAAACCCAAACCGGAAACGACATATAACGGAAGACTTAAATACCCGAACGAAGTTGGAGCAAGCATATACGCCGCAATAGCTGTAATTATGCTTAGTGTAAACGGACCGGTCAGCAGATATTGGATGACCATTAGAATCCCGTAAAAGAAAGAACTTATTGGATTGCGACCATGGTAATCTACCTCATTTCCCGAAAGAAAACGGGTCGAGGCGTTATTCTTATCGGAAAAGAAATATGCCAATTTGAATAAGGTTCTGCGAATCGTCGGAGTTTGGCTCGGATCGTTGATACGGGTATATATTCCGTTGTAAATATTCTCCCAAAGTCTAGGTGCTGATCCCATAAAGGTAGGCTTTACCGTTGCCAAATCCTGACGAAGATCGCGAACGTTCGTATAATAGGTTGCCGCACCGATACTGATGCATACATATTCGACGACCCTTTCGAAAACGTGCCAAACCGGGAGTATCGAAAGTAATTTCGCTTCGGCGTTAATCTTCAGCATCGGAGTGACATTCAACACTTGATGCATCATATTTGAGTGCATCAGCTGAACTCCTTTCGGAAGACCCGTCGTACCGGAGGTATAGATAAGAGTGAATAGATCTTCGGGTTTAATTCCTGCGACCCGCTCCTCTACCTTCCGAGATCCGCCGGCACGAAGCTGTTTCCCTTTTTCGATTAGATCGTATAACTTCAGGACTCCGGGAGAATTAGAATCCTTGTCCATGATAATGATCGTTTTTACTTTTGCTAGTTGCGATTTATTCCGATTGAATTTTTCGAGCATTTTATCGTTTTCGATAAAGACGACTTCTGATTCGGAATGACTCACGATATAAACGATTTCGGAATCGGTAATGTCGGTGCCGCGAGGTACATCCGCAGCTCCGGTAAGAATGATCCCATAGTCGGCGATAATCCATTCTATCCTATTGTCGGCCAAGAGTCCCACATGTTCACGGGCCTTGACTCCTAAGTCGATAAGCGCTTCTGCAAGGTTTAAACCGTACTCGTACAACTGACCGTAGGTGACCGGATGGTAATGTTTGTGAGCATCCTTGGAATAGAAGGCAGGTTGATCCTTGTATTTCTCCGCAGTCTCACTGAACAATTGGGCGAGATTCTCAGCCATGAATCATAACTCTCCTGATTTTTACTATGGGGTTTTTTTAGGTTTCCGGCGGAACCCGATTACGGTCCCCAGGATAAAAGGCGAACCCTAGAGATAAATCCTTTTTTTTAGGGCTTTGTCGAAGAGATCAAGAGTTATTTATGCATATCGTTATGCATATTTGAAGTTTTAGGGAGATTCGAGCCAATTTCTTAGACGTCCTCGCAAAACCGGGAGATCTTTTTCGGAGATTCCGTATTGGAAATGTAGGCGTTTTCCTGATTTACTAAACACGAAGAGGGCCGGCTGGCCCTCTATCTTTAAAAGGTTTACTAATTTCCACTCTGGATCCAGGAGGCTAGGATAATCCATCCCGAATTCCTTAGCTGCGTTCTTGATCTCCAGGATACTTAATCCGTTTTCCGTATTTACCCCCAAGACTTCAGCGTTCTTACCATGAAGGTCGTTTTTGAGATCTTCCACTACCGGCACGGCTTTTTTGCAAGGCTCACACCAACTCGCCCAAAAATCCAGAATTAGAAGCTGTCCCCGATATTCGGAGAGCTGATGGGATCGGCCATCCCAATCTTCGAGCGCTATTTTGTAAATCGCCGCCTCTTCTCCTCTTGTACAAGAAGGCATCGTTAAACTAAGAATGATAATGAGAGAAAAAGTGAAGAGAGGTCTAAAGCTCATCCTTTCCAGGATGTGCGATCCTGAAACGCCTTCAAGCTAAATCCGCTTGTTTCCCTCAAATGGACTCGATCCTCCTTGCCAAGACGGCTGCGGCTCGTAAAATGGAGGAATCGTTTTTACTCGTGTCTAATTCGATTTATAATTACTTTTTGTCCTTTCAAGAATTTGAAGGTTATTTGGGAGGATCTCGGTTTTCCGGAAAAGGAATCACCGCGATACCCGTTTTTGCCGACTCGCAGCAAACGATACCGACTGCCTATTTTGAATGGTCGAGCAAAAAAGGATTCTCCTTGAAGGTAAATTCGTCCCAATTTTCTCCGGCTTACGATAGAGAAGGATGGAACGAATCGGATTGGGAAAGAAAAGAGGACCTATTTAGATTCGCTCCCAACGACAGTGAAGAGGTATTCTTCCAAGCGCTGGATAAAAATAGAATGCATATACTTTGGAAGTCGGATCGGGGTATCGTTTTTTCCGGAACTGTAGAACGGGTCAAAACCGGAATATTACGGAATCTGTTCGGGAAATTCTAGTTCGATTTACCTTTCAGGAATTCCAGAAAAACGTCCCGGGTTAATTTTGCAGAATGAAGCATTTCAAATTTCTTTAAATTAGGCTTCGGTAATTTCCAAGGTTTGACGCAATAGTTTTGAAGCGCCTCCGCCCATTTTATAGGATCTCTCGTGCTTTCATAAACTATCGATTTTCCCCCGATTTCGCGAAAAACCGGTAAATCCGCGACTAGGCATTGTTTTCCATGCGCCAATGCTTCCACGAGAGGAATCCCGAACCCTTCATACAAAGATGGAAACAGGAATAAATCGGTCTTCGAATATAAATAATGTAATTCTTCATCGGAGGGAGCTTCTATCCAAAGCATTTTCCCGGATTTGCTGTCGGCTCGCATCGTCTCGACTAAATCAGGATTTTCCCATCCCGCTTTGCCGGCATGCACCCAAAGTCGAGGTTTGTTACCCGCTATCTTTAGATATTCCAGATATGCCTGTCTTAAGAAACCGTAATTCTTTCTCGGTTCTACCGTAGAGACCGAAAGAAAATATTTGGACGGAAGATTTGCGACTCGTTTCGTCGGGGGCTTGGCGGGAGTTCGTCGAATGTCATCGGGATCATAACCGGGATATACTACCGAAATTTTACTTTCCGGAATTTTAAAATATGATTTCGCTTCGTCCCCGACTGCCCTAGAAATCGGAAGAATCTTATTCGCTCGTTTAGCGCTCCAGTGAATTAGCAAAGCTTGCTGGAGCCGAGCAAGTCGTCTCATCGTATCCGGAAATTTATAAATCACGAAATCGACGCAGGTAAGAACGGTAGGAATATTGCTTGGAAAGAAAGGAGGTAGAACTTGCTGAGTTCCCCAAAAGAGATCGACTCTGTCCCGACGTAAAAGCCAGGGAAGTGCAAGACCGAAATAGAGTCCTCCTTTTTTAGCGAGATAGCCTTCTCCTACCTCCACACTTACATTCGGTAGGTTTGTCAAACCGGCGTGACTTGCATGTAATGGACGGTTTGAAAAAAGACGAAAACTGAAACGAGGATCTCCTTCGAAACCTTTTAGAGTTGCTGAGATTAATCTGCCTACACCTGAAACGGGAGTAGATAACGGCCTCGCGTCCACCCCTATGATAAACGGCTTTTGAGTCAGTGGATTTACGGTCTTTCGTTTTCCCTTCAAAATTAACAAACTTCCTTGTCTGAAATATTTACCAACTTTCACGAACAGAACCTTGAAGTCTGGCTCTATTGTCCTTCCAAAATTCTTGAACTATCTCCCTCTTTCCAGCCAAAAGTCCCACGCTTAATTTTGATTTTAAAAAATCAAAAGGCAATCCTGTCTTTATTTCTATATCCGATCCGCCTGACGCTCGGAGAATCGCGACGCCTCCCGCAATGTCCCAATCATTTTTAGGTCGTAAGGAAAGAGTTAACGGTGCTTTTGCGACGGCCACTAATGCCAATTTATAAGCAATAGAGCCAGTCGCCTTAGTTTTATATTGGGTTCCGAAACCTGTCATATCGAACAGCCCCGCTCTAGTTTCCGAGACTGAAACTAGAATTTCTTTCAAAGAATGGATTTCGGCATCTTCTAAAAACTTATGAGAAGTATTCCAATCGATCTCTCGGCTTGTAAAAGGCGGTTCGATAACTTGGTATCCTGCTCCTACGTTTTCCCTTCCCCAAAAAAACTCACCGCTAGCGGGATTCATAATGATACCGAAAACAGGTCTTCCTTCCCGAACTAGACCTAAACTCAACGCGAATTCCGGATTCTTTGCGACAAACTCGCGGGTGCCATCAATCGGATCTAAAATCCAAACTCGCCCGAATCGATGAGTCTCCTGATCGAAGGGAAGAAGTTCTTCCTCTGAAAAAACCGGGTCTCCGAATTTTTTACGAATCCCTTCGATTAAAATTCTATTTGCGACGAGATCGGCTTCGGTTACAGGATCCCCTTTCGTTTTTTCTCTGACTGAGAATTCGCTACGATATATCCGGAGAATCTCATCCGCCGCCTCGAGCACGAGCCTTGATACGATATGAGCTTCTTCCGGAAATCGCATTCCGAGAAGATTATTTTGCCTGGCTCGAAGGAGACGCAGGTTGCTGTTTGTCTTCCTTGTGAACCTCTTCATCTAAATTATCGGGACGAACATAGAAGACTTCGTTCGTTGGTGTCTGAAGATATAATTCCGGATCCATCAGATACGTATAAAATACTATATAGGTTTTAAACTTAACGTAAACCGAGAACGTACCTTTTTGCTGCTCGTACTGGAGCGAATCGGTCGTTAGACCTTTCGTATATTCTTTGTAATCCAGATACTTTCGGTGAAGGCTGTATTTAAGAGCAGAAAGTAGATTCTTTTCCAGAGTAGCCTTTTTGGCCGCTTCCGAGATTTTTCGGTTCTTATTAAATTCTTCTACCTTGTTGAATTCTTCCACTAGACCGGTTACTTTTCCTGCTAGGAGGGGGCTTGCCAAGCCTAAGGCAAGAGCTGCTACTAAGATCCGTTTCATTGGTTTTCCTGTGTTCCTTGGGATAATTATCGGTTTTTATAAGGAGGAACTTTTCCCTCCGTTATAATTTCTCTAAGGGGGTATAGGCAAGGAAAAAGTTCTTTTCTACCCCTCCAAACCTGATTTTGACTTTTCGGTTTTTCCCGTTCCCGGAGACGCCGGCAACAATTCCCACCCCAAACTGACCGTGCCTAACTCGATCCCCCTCTCCGATTTCCGCTTCCTCTCCTAAAGGACCGGCGTTCGAATCTTCCGAATTTCGAACGTTTTTTAATGAAGAATCACCGGCTCCCCCCCAAGCCACAGGAGGACCTTCCGGCACCCGGACTCCCCTTCTTATGAATGCGGCTTCTTGGCCGAAGCATTCCGAAGGAATTTCGGGCAAAAAGTGAGATGGTATTCGCGGTTCTACTTTTCCGAATTTTCGAGAATATCTGCAATAGCTTAGATAAAGTTTTTTTCTGGCACGAGTCAGGGCTACATAGAATAGCCTGCGTTCCTCTTGCTCTCCTTTCGGTTCCTCAAGACTCATAGAATGCGGGAAGGTCCCTTCTTCCAGGCCGGTAAGAAAAACGGTCGGAAACTCCAGTCCTTTTGCGTTATGTACCGTCATTAGATGAACATAATCGGTCAATTGAGCGGTGTCCTCTTCCGAGGTAAGGAGGCTAATCTGATTGAGGTATTCCTCCAAATTCGGAGAATCTTCCCGCTCTTCATACTCGGCAATCGAGTTCACGAACTCTCGAACGTTCTCGACTCTTGAAACGGCCTCCTCATCCCCGGAGTTTCGCTCGGTATATTCCACCCAACCCGACCGTTCAATTATTTGTAACGCAATCTTAGAGGGAAGTTCTCCCTTCTCCTTCATTTCAATCAGATCTTCGAATAGATGATAGAGTTCTTTTGCTTTGGCAATCCCTGCTTTCTTTAACGGTAAGTCAGGATGTCCCAGCGCCTCCAAAAACGAAAATCCGCGATCAATGGAAAACTCGCGCATTTTCTCGATGGAGGCGTCTCCTATTCCCCTCGGTGGATTATTTACAATTCTAAGGAGAGATGTCGAATCCAAAGGATTGGCGACCACATTTAAATATGCGATCATGTCCTTAATCTCGGCCCGATCGAAAAATCGAAATCCTCCGAAAATTTTGTAAGGTATACCTGCGGATCTTAGACTTTCCTCGTAATATCTCGATTGGGCGTTTGTTCTGTAAAATATGGCAAAATCTTTATAGTCCGTGCCCTTTGCCGCTTCGGATCGAATCTTTTTTACCGCGTCATACGCCTCTTCGTTTTCGTTTTCAAACTCAGAGAGAGTTACCGGCTCCCCTTCGGGATTATTTGTAAAAAGCTCTTTCTCTTTACGATCAGGGTTATTAGAAATTACCCTTGACGCCGCTCTTATAATTCTTCCTGAGGAACGATAATTCTCCTCCAGCTTTACGACAAAAGAATTCGGATAATCATGTTCGAAATTTAGAATATTCGAAATATCAGCGCCTCTCCAAGAATAGATGGATTGGTCGTCGTCTCCCACCACGCATAAATTGCCGCGATCTCCTGCGAGTAATCGAACTAGCCGATATTGAACTTTGTTGGTATCCTGATATTCATCCACCATGACGTATCTCCAACGCTCCTGATACTTTGATAATATCGAAGGCTGTTCTTCGAACAGTCGAACGACTCTCAATATCAAATCTCCGAAGTCGAAAGCCTGATTTTTTTGCTTTCTGACTTCGTATTCGGCGTAGATCTTCGCGACGACCTGCGATCGGTGGGAAAAATCCTCTTTCCTGACGTACTGGTCCGGATCGAGCATCGAATCCTTTAAGGAAGAAAAAATACCCGTTAAGGCGGACGGCTTGTATTGCTTAGGATCCTCGTGCAAGTCCTTTACAACTTGCTTAATTAACGATTCCTGAAGCGTCGTATCGTAGACGGTAAACCCCGAATCGATCCCGAGTGCATTCGCCTCTCTCCGTAAGATAAATAGACAAAGAGAATGGAAGGTTTTAATTTGCACATTGAACGGCAGATCGGGAACCAAATTGCGCACTCGTTCGGCCATTTCCGCAGCCGCCTTATTTGTGAACGTTAAAGCGCATATGGAGTCCGTTTTTCGATTCAGAATTAAGTTGGCAATTCGGTGAGTAATGACTCTTGTCTTTCCGGAACCGGCTCCTGCAAGGATCAAAACTGGGCCGTCCAATCGTTCTACAGCCGCTTTTTGCGGTTCATTTAAGCCGACAAGTAAATCGATCACACAAAATTCCGTCCCTTAGAAACGGTAATCCCCGATTCCGAATACGAATTGAAACGCCCTATCGTCTTCATATCTTTCAAATGGGGCCCAAAAGTTTCCCGTAGGACGAATTTTCTGGGCGAAGTAAATACGAAGGGGAAGAACCGGAATCTGAATCCTTAGACCTATCCCCCAAGAATATCTCATACGATCCATCGCAACGTTTTGCGCAGACAATACCAATCTCGCCGGATTATTCAAATCGTCGTAAGTCACGTCGGCTTTCTTGCCGTTCGATAAGTTGAAATTATTTTGGAGGTAATAGCCTACCGGGTCGGCCAAAATCTGTGCTTGTTTGTTTTTATCATAATTCGTAACATAATCTTTTTTAACGCCGGTAAATCGATTAACTTGCTCGTAAAGCGCCCCCCCATCTAAAAATACCACTAACCACAAAAGACTCGGTTCGATCGGAATCCGAATTTCAGAATCGAACAGAATACGATGCTGAGCTCCGCTTCTCCAGTCCGTCGGAAATTTCGGATCGTTATAGTACCATCCTCGTAAGGACTCGTATCCCCCGATGATCAATAAATCCTGGGGGCGAATGTACGGGTCTTGAACCGGATCTTGGTGGCCGTACTTTGGAGATCTCTGCAAAGTAAACATATCCGATGTACGAAACTCCTGTACCACCCGCCAACGACGGAGTGAGTTGTTTCGCACTAAACCGCCGAACGTAAAATCGAACCAAGTGTGATAGTATTCTGCAGTTACTCTATACTGATCGAAGTGCGAAGATCCACCAAGATACTGGCCTACGTTATCTACTTGCAAAAGTATATCGTAACCTCGAGTTGGAGCGAATACGTTGTCCCGAATATCAAAGGAAATGCCGTTTGATATCTGCGAACGAAATTGCCAACCTTGTCGAACGTTAGCGAGGACAGCGTCGGATACGAGCGCCGTCGGGTTAGAATAGGAATAGAACGCAGGAGTGTATCTGTGAAAGTGCGTCCAGTTGGTGAATACACGATGGGCAATCCCCATCGTAACACCTAATCCGTTGTTATCGTACGTCGCGTTCTCGGTAATCGGGGCAGTCGTACTATCGGAGATTGAAATCGTGGAAGTAGACCCTAAGAAGATCGTTCTTGAAAAATAAAATAAGGAAAGAGAAAGAGACCAAGGGGTATCGTTAAGCCATGGCTCCGTCCAAGATATCTGGAAAGATCTTCTGTAGGGACCGAATTCGATCCTTCCGGATATCTTTTGCCCTGTTCCATTCAGGTTATTCTCGCCGACTTCCGTAAAAATCGTAAATCCAGTAATCGTTCCGTATCCACCACCCATGGACACGGTTCCCGTCGGCTGTTCCAATACTTCGATCACGATATTCATCTTAGAATCGTCGGAGCCGGGACGCATATTAAAGTTTACTTCTTTAAAATATCCTAAATTGTGGATACGCTCCCTGGAGCGATTGACTTTAGTGGAGTCGAAAAGATCGCCAGGCTTAAACAATAATTCCCGCCGAATAACTTTATCCTGCGTCTTCTTGTTTCCCTTGATAATTACGTTTTCGATTTTAGCTAAATTATTTTCCCGAACCGTAAAATCCACGTGCACGAATTTTCTACCGCGTAAAGCGGTTTTTTTTACGAATACTTCCCGCAATTTACGTATGTTCAATTGCTTATATTCGTCTTCGCAAATTTTGCGCTCTAAATCCGTTTTTCTTGAATAACAGTTTTCGTAATATTGAAGACTTTCTTCATCCAATGAAATAATCTTCCTTCGAGGGATAACCTGCGCGAAAATATGCCCTTTTGCCCCGTAGAGTTCGTTTACGGAGGATCTATCACGCATGAATACTGTCTCATCGAATATTTCACCCACATCTTTTACGCTATAATCCATCACCTTTTCTATTTCATCTAACGTAAAGAGTGGACTTAGCTTATCTTTCGGAGTATCGGGCGGGTTTTTCTCTTTATTCAAGAAGACGGGACGACCTTCGTTATCCAAAGTCATATCGTGGGCAACCGAATACCCGTTAAAATAATAAATCTGTCCTTCGTACAGTTTTATATTAACGATAATTACGCGCCTGTCTTTCTTTTCGGGATTTTCCCAATGGATCTCCCAATTCGTTCCATCTCGGAGTAACTCGGAGTCCAGATACCCCTTACTACGCATATAAGCCTGAATAACTTCCTTATCTTTCTCGAAGGAGCTTTCCTTAAAAGACCCGCCTTCGAATAGACCTTCTTCCTTCAGATCCATCAAGCCCAAAAGCTCGGACGTTTCGATGGTTTCGTTTCCATAAACGTTGATCTTAGCGACAGGAATTTCCTCGCCTTCGTCGATCACGAATCTTACTTTAACTAGATTCGTTTTGGGATCCGGTTTTCCCAATTCTGCCTTTACATAGGCTAAAAAGAAACCCTCATCCCTATATTTTTGAAGTATGACATCCCTTGACTTGGATACTTTCTGAGGAGTAATAACCTCGTTATCCTTCAACGGCATTTTTTCACGCAGGTCCGCGGGAAAAACTTCGTCCGCGCCTACAAATTCGATTTCCTTAACCCGGGGACGTTCTTTCAATTCAACGATTATCTTGACTCCGCCGTCCACATCTTCGGCTTGTATGTCTATAAAATAGAAAAAACCGGAAGCAAATAAGGTTTTCAGGTCTCGATCGACCATACCTTTCGTTAATTGCCTTCCGCGCTTCAACTCGAGCATAGAGTCGATATCGGCATCGGACGTGTTCCGATTTCCTTTGAACACGACTTCCTTAATCGTTTTACCGAAATAATCGCTCCTCTTTGATAATAACTCGGTTATATCTGCCGAATAGAAAAGGGAGCTCGTCAAGAAAAAGACGACTATAAATTTATTTACTGGAGGCTTTCGTTTCAAGTCACTTATCAACCTTTTTAGTAGGTTCTAAATTCCTCCAAAATTCAGGAAAAACTTCTTTGGAAGATCCTTCGTCTTCCCATTTATAGTTCGTTCATTTACCACCAGGCTGACGCACCATCGATAAATTGAATCTGGTAACGCCCGCTTCATTTACTTTATCTATTACTTTTACGATGGTTTGATAATTCGCGCCGCCATCGCCTCTGATGATAACTCTATTTTTGCTGGCTTCTTTTTTGTCCTTATCTTCAGGACCCATGAAAACCTTGATCTTATCCGTCAGTTTTTCCAAAGCCACAGGTTCCGTATCCTTATCTAAGAAAATCTTTCCATCCTTATTGATGGTAATGACTAACTCATCCTTCTTCTTTTCCTGTGCGGTGCTGGAAGAACGCGGCAATTCAATTTTAATTACTGTCGATTTTTCCAAAGTAGCATTCATTAGGAAGTAAATAACGATAAAGCAGATAACGTCAATCATAGGCGCAAGCTCGATCTGTCCGGCCCGATATCCGTTGCTTTGACTTCTCCACTTCTTGAATCTCATCGCTATTTTAAATACCTTAAGGCTTGCTCGGAAAGAGTTTCCATTTCGGAAATTGCGTCATCTTTCTTCTTTTGAAAAAAGTTATTAAAAATGTATGCAGGAATAGCAACCGCCAACCCCATTGCGGTGGTAATCAAGGCCTCGCTAATTCCGACTTCCGCACCTTTGGTTCCGGAACCTTCGGCAAATGAGCGGATAATTCCCACTACTGTTCCTAAAACTCCTAAAAGCGGTGCGATGGTCGCAATGGTCGCCAGAGCAGAAAGAAATTTATCCATCCGTTGAATCTGGCTTAAACCTTGGCTTAAAATTTCGTCTTCTACTGCGGAAGTCTTTCTCTTAAATTGAGCAATGCCTGCTTGTATGACCTGAGAAGTGGGGCCTTGACTTAAACTACGAAGGAGATCCGAAGCGGAATCATAATTTTTCTCGTTCAGCAGGTCTTTTACTCGTCTCCATTCGTCGGGAGAAATAGCTTTCCAACGCGAAAAAAAGATCAATCTTTCAATTATAATTGTGAACCCGATAATCGAAACTAGAAGGATTAAAATCGGGATCGTTTCCGGAGGAATGATGGAAACCAAAGAATCTGTTTTGGCAAGAATCATGTCGGTCGAAGTTCTCCAAGGAGTAGAGTTTCTGACTCGGCTGTACCTGCCAAACGATTTTTAGAAAGAATGCTTCCTTTTTACCGGGGACTTAGTCTCCGGTAAAATCATTGGAAGACTGTCTAATCATACCGCCTTCTTTTTCAGCAGCTCTTTCGCATGGTCAAGAGCACCCCGCGAAACATTCTGACCCGAGATCATTCTAGCAAGTTCCAAGGTTCTTTCTTCCATTCCTAAAAATTCAGTGTCGGATAGAGTTCTACCTTCTTTTACTTGCTTACTCACTTTGAGATGATGATCGGCTGCAGCGGCAATTTGTTGCAAGTGAGTAACAAGAAGAATCTGGTGAGTCTTTGCTAATATTCGTAATTTCTTTGCAACATCCATTGCAATCTCCCCGCCCAGACCTGAATCGATTTCATCCAACACCAAGACTTTTCCATCATGATTCGAGCCTAATACACTTTTAATAGCAAGCATCACTCTGGAAATTTCTCCCCCTGAAGCGATTTTACGTAGAGGCCGCGGCTTTTCTCCCGGATTCGGGCTGAAATAGAATTCCGCTTGGTCCAGTCCATACTCGTTGACTACGTAAGATTTCCCTTGGGCCTCAACCTCCCCTTCGGCACTGGATTCCCAACGTAATACTACCTGAATCCCTGCGCCGGGCATACCTAGGACATCCAATTCGGATTTAAGTCTAGTTTCGAAACGATTTAAAGATTCTCGCCTAGCTTTGGACAATTGCATACATAATTGCGCAAGTTTCTCCGTTGCCTTTTTCTTCTCTCGCTCAAGGGATTGTTTCGAATCCATATTCTGGGCTAACGCTTCGAGCTCGTTTTCCGCATTTTTTTTGGAAAGTAAAATTTCCTGAATACCAGCCCCATATTTCTTCTTCAACTTTTGTATCAGATCCAATCGACTCTGCACATGTGCCAATCTGTCTGGAGAAAAAAAGACTTCGTCCTTCTGGTCTTGCGCTGTCGTATTAATTTCACGGAGAGTAACGTACGCTTCCCGAATAGAAGATTCCAATTCTGAGTAATCCGAATGAATTGCTTTCATTTTTTCCGCAGCCATTAGAATACGAGGAAAAACGCTCAAAACTGAAGTTTCACTTTCCGATAGCAATCCGGCGATTATCTCTAAATTCTCGGATAGGCGCTCGCCATGAGAAAGAAGCTTCTCTTCCTTTACTAGATCTTCCTCTTCCCCCTCCTTTAAACCTGCTGCATGAATTTCGTCGATTTGGTATTGAAGAATTTCCTTTTTCCGATTCTTATCCCCGTAATTCGCCTCGATCTCATCTAAACGCTTACGCAGGCTCCGATATGTTAAAAAGGATTCTTTTACCTCGGACCGGAGAGGATATAAACCGGCATAAGTGTCTAAAATATCTATCTGCTGCGTTTTATCTAAAAGTAGAATCTGATCGTTTTGGTTATGAACCTCGGCGAGTAATTCGCCTAGTCCACGTAAAACTTGAGCGGAGGATAAGGTGTGATTGATTTGAATTTTGGATTTTCCGTCTCTTGCAAACTCCTTTCGCAGAATAAGCTCCTTTCCTTCGAAAGGGATCCCCTTTTCCTGTAGCCAATCCTTAGCTGGCAAATTTGCGCTAATATCCCAAACCGCTTCCAAGATATATTTGTCGGCTCCAGTTCGAATATCAATCGCACTGCTTTTTCCGCCTAACAAAGACGAAACTGCATCTAATAATAGCGACTTTCCGGAACCTGTTTCCCCGGTAATTGCAGTTAGCCCGGTTCTAAATTCAATTTGGGCCGATTCAAGTAAGGCGAAATCCCGGACCAATAACATCTGAAGCATATCAATATCCTACTCAATTAATTGCTATATATTAGTATATCAATAGACTTTTGACAACTATTTTTTTGTATAGTATTCTTAAAAAATCTTCACTCTGTAACCTAAAAAAGACTAAAATTAATGAAAAGAACCTATAACGGGGAATATGAATCCTCCGATTTTCCCTAAAATCCGAAAGTATTCCGAATTTATAAGGTGAAGAATTTTCAAAACGATGGAATTCGACTAAGTTTCGACTAATTTAACCTTTTTTGCAAAAATCGAATATAAGACAAAAATCAATTTCGATCGCGAAAACACTGTCGATTTACTTTAGAATAAATTACCTTTTTGTAAGAATTCCAATGGTTGAATAGTTCGGATTTTTGATTGCATGAATCCGGGAAATCGAAAGACTGGACCTCGATCCTCACACCTCGAAGGACGAGCATGGCAAAAAGCTTTAAACATTTAGACGCCCAGCTCACTGATTATATCAAAGGCCGTTCCCGAATTTCCGTTCAATCCTCCCGAATGAATTCTAAACTAGAAAAGTACGTTTTACGTATTCTTACGGAAGTTTTGGAGAAAGTCGGACAATCTAGATATATCGAAATGCTTTATACGATCACTAAGGAAATGGCAATCAATGGGGTCAAAGCAAACCAAAAGCGGATCTTTTTCGAGGATCAAGGCCTGGATATTCGAAATCCCGAACATTATGACCAAGCCCTTTCTCAATTTAAGGAAAATTTTTCCGAAAAAATGGCTGACGAGTTTGGAAAACGATGCCTGGCACGCGGAGTTTATGTAAAAATCAATGTAGTTTATAGTTCCGATGGTTTGGTCGTCGAAGTAGCGAACAATACCCCCGTTATCGATATCGAAGAAGTTCGTATGCGGGAGAAAATGAAAAAGGCGATGGAATATAACGATATCGCCGAATTCTATATGGATAATATGGACAATACGGAAGGAGCGGGACTTGGAATCGCTTTGATTATGATTTTATTAAAAAGCGAAAATATAGACCCGAATCTTTTCCGAATCCAAACGCAAGCTTCGGAAACGGTCGCTCGCGTTGAAATTCCTTTTACAGATAAATACGTAACAATAAGAAGCAAGGAAATCAACCAAGTTGGAAATAACAGGTAAAACCGCAGTAATTACCGGTTCGGCCGGAGGCTTAGGCAAAGCGATGGCCGAACATTTTGCGAAACTAGGTGCAAACATCGTTCTTTCCGATATCTCGGAAGAAAAATTGTCCGAAGCGTTAAAGGATATAGAAGGGATAGGCGTCAAAGCGATCGCAGTGAGAACGGACGTTTCCAAGGAGGCCGATGCAGAGGCTCTCATGGAAAAGGCAGTTTCAAAATTCGGAAGTTTGGATATTGCAGTGTTGAATGCAGGAATTCTACGAGACGGATTGCTTGTAAAAACCGATAAACAAACAGGCAAAGTCGCGTCCAAACTTTCCTTATCCAATTGGCAATCCGTAATAGACGTCAATTTAACTGGAGTTTTTTTAACGGGAAGAGAAGCTGCAGTGCAGATGATCAATACCGGGTCTAAAGGAATCATCATTCCGATCGCTTCTGTTGCCATGCATGGAAATCCAGGCCAGACGAACTACTCTGCTGCGAAAGCCGGAGTAGCCGCCATGACGAAACTTTGGGCAAAAGAGTTAAGTCGCTACGGGATTCGAGTAGCAGGGATTGCTCCCGGCTTTATCGCCACTGAGATGGTCATGAAGGATATGAATCCGGAAGCATTAAAAAAATGGGAAACTCAAATTCCGATCGGGAGACTGGGTTATCCGAGTGAAATAGCCGAGACGGCTGCTTTTATCGCAACGAACGAACTCGTAGACGGAGTAGTACTTGAAATTTCAGGCGGAGTGAAAATTTAAGTTTCCACCTAACCGATTCCGAGCGGATGAAATTCACTAAGTCCGCTCGTTTTGTTCCTACAACAATCTCCATCTTAAAATTTCTCTCTTAATTCTTCAGAATATACTAATTTTATACCTTAATACATATTCCCAGTCATCCTCTCTTGAAACCTAAATCAAAAGACCTGCAGAATTACATAATATTCGAATTTTTCTAAGTCGTACATTCAAATAGAATATTAATGTAATCTTTTACCTTTATAATTTCATAAAAATATCATAATTTACACAATTAGACATAACGATAAAAAACCGTTAATTAAAGCGTAAATCCTTGAAAAAATGGGACTCTCCTATATTATGGATTCAAACTCTATTGAAGGAAAAAAATGGCAGCCCAAAAGTTAGAAATCAAGAAAGCCCACCTGGACTCGACCATCCGCGGATTAAAAGCAGTAGCTCACCCAGACAGATTAAAAATTCTACTGTATTTATCTAAAAAAGAACACAGCGTTGGTGAGTTAGTCGACGCGTTAGGAATTAGTCAATCTGCTGCTTCCCAACATTTAAGTAAGATGAAGGAAGCTGGATATCTTGGCAGCAAGAAAGTATCCAATCAAGTTTTCTATTCCATTAAAGATCAGAAATTCAAAAGCTTCGCAAAGTCTTTACTTCAAATTTTCTCGAAGTAAAAACCCACCCTATAGGGGGCCATCCGGCCCCCTTAATCTAATTGGGTTTGCAGAAGTTTTACATAATCTGCAATCGCAGTTTTAAGATCTGTAAAACCCTCGGCGTAACCGGTAGAAAGTAATTTTTCCGTGGAAGCTTTAGTATAATATTGGTATTTTGCGCGAAGACTCTCCGGCATTTCCACGAATTCAATCTGACTCTTCCGATCTAAAGCGCCAAACAGTCCGTTCGCTAAATCCAGCCAGGTTTCTGCCACACCTCTTCCTACATTGAAAAGGCCGAAATGATTTCCTGAAAATAGATGGATTGCGATTTTAGCCGCGTCTTTCACGTATAAAAAATCGCGCTTCTGCTCTCCGTCCTTATATTCAGGCTTATACGATTTAAATAGTCGGATCTTTCCTTCCGAAAGAATTTGTTCATATCCTTTCAAAACGACGGATCTCATATCACCTTTATGCGCCTCTCCAAAACCGAAAACATTAAAGAATTTTACGCCTGTAATCTTTGAGAGATAACCTTTCTTTTGAGCGTATAAATCGAACATGTGCTTGGAATAACCGTACATATTCAGCGGACGCAAATCTGCTATCGGAGCCTTATCGTCGTATCCGTAAGTCCCGTCTCCGTAAGTGGCCGCCGAAGACGCGTAAAGAAAACGAAGATGCTTGTCCAAACAAGCTTCCGCTAGCACTTTCGTATATTCGAAATTATTTTTGATCAGATAAGATGCGTCCGATTCCGTCGTGGACGAACAGGCTCCCATATGTAAAACATGAGTGTAACCCTTCGGTAATTGTCCAGAAATCACTCTAGATAGAAAGTCTTCTTTCTCAAGATAGTCGGTATAGCATAGGTCGCGCAAATTTTTCCATTTGGATAAGATTCCTAAGTGATCCACGATTAAAATATCTTCCACGCCTCTCTCATTCAGAAGACGCACAAGATTGCTTCCGATCAAACCCGCTCCGCCGGTAATAATAACTCGAATCTTAGACATAGGTTCCATTCGATCAAAGCGAATTTAAAAGTCTACCAAATCTATCTTCAACCCGTTTGGCTATCTTAGGATCCGGTTCAAGAACGGCAGGATACCAATCTTTAAGACGAGCGTCGATGACCACCGGAGAGGAAAAAGATAGATGATTTCTTCGAACTTGAAAATTTCCATAGATGTCCGCCGCCGGTTCAAATCGAGTAAATACATTCCAAATGAAATCGTGATCCGACACAGTCGCTCCTTCCGAATCATCCACTAAAAATACGAATGTAAATCCCTGAATTGCGGATTCCTTGAGCAGTAGTTCCGCGAGCTCATCTCCGCGTTTGTAAGGACTCCCCGATACGACAAGTGCGCCCGGGCAATAGACCTTGGGTTTTTTAAATTTGGAATTTTTGAAGGAGACTTCGATTTTAGACTTTAACTTTCGAAGTTTATTTCCCACTCCCAAGAAAACCGCCTTACTCCCTTCGTTCACCTTAGGCCCGGTATAATCCAACGTATCCTGCGCGATATTCGAGAAAATATGCAGGTCGGTCTCCGGATCGAACCTCTCGAGAATCGTCGAAAATACTTTCTTGAAATCCTTAAGTTCGACTTCCTGATCCGTTACCATAAGTACCTTCGTAAGTGAGAGTTGCCCTTCGCCTAATATGCGCAAGGCGCCCATAAATGCTTCTTTCCTATATCTCTCCTTCACGATCGCTGCGGCAAGGGAATGAACGCCTGATTCTTCGTATGCCCAGACTCCTTTTACTTGCGGCATAACTAAAGGAAACAAAGGAGATAATAAATCCTGTAAGTATTCCGCAATCCAATGATCTTCCTGCGGGGGGCGTCCGACTACAGTAGCGGGCCATACCGCATCTTTTCTACGAAAGATACGATCCACTTCGAATACGGGATAATCGTGTTTAAGGGCGTAGTAACCGTAATGATCGCCGAACGGTCCTTCGGGTTTTCTGATTTTCGGAGGAATTTTTCCGATTAGGGCGAAATCGGCGTCTGCAACGATGGGCAACGGACTTAATTCCGGTTTTCTGGAAATTCTCAGTCTCTCTCCCAATAACAACGAAGCCAAAAGAAATTCGCTAATTTCTTCAGGAAGAGGAGCTACTGCGGCAATCGTAAGGGCCGGGGGACCTCCTACATAAATGTGGGCAGGTAAGGCTTGATCTTTCTTCTCGGCTTCATGATAGTGAAATCCTCCCCCTCGATGAATTTGTATATGCATTCCGGTTTGTTTCGGTCCGTGAAACTGGATTCGATACATCCCTAAATTCCCCTTTCCAGTCGAAGGACTCTCCGTATAAACCAAGGGCAGTGTTATAAATCGTCCGGCATCCTTTGGCCAGGATTTGATTGCTGGAAGAGCATCCAAGCTATCTTCCTCACTTTCCAGAACAGCGGGAAAAGAAATTTTACGCAGGCCGATTTTAAGAGCCGCCCATGCCAAGGATCTGACTTCCCAGACTTTTCCGAAAGTAGGCGGCAGGAGATGTTTTGCAGAATGCGCGATCCTTTGTACGAAACGTTCCGGATCTTCACCGAAGGCAATATGAATTCTTTTTTTAGATCCGTATAAATTCGTAGCCACGGGAATTTTCGATCCGATTACATTCCGAAAAAGTAATGCAGGTCCGCGCTTAGCCACGACTCTTCGTTGCAATTCGGCAAGCTCTAAGATCGGATCGATCGGATCCGTGATTTCCAATAATTCCTTATGTCTGGAAAGCTCCCGAAGAAAATCGCCTGTTGATCTAATATTCATATGCGCTGGCTGCCTTTTGCTTTCTTTGCTACTGTCGGAATTCCGGGTAAAACCGGCTCTTTCGGAGAAACCGCCGATTTAATTTTTCCGGCGATCGAGGAAGGACACTCGGTCTCCAAATCATCCCACTCGCACCATTTATAGTCCACTTCAACGTGCTTCTTTCGAATCGAATCCACTAGATCGCGAGACTGTTTAGCGGAAATCGACGCTTCCCAAATAGAACCTACAATTTTATGATGAGTGATCGTATGCCTAAACTTCGTTCCGGTATCATGAAAGGTAAGATCAAGTTCAGTAACCGGATCGACAGCGTAGGGAGATTTTCCGTCCCAAGTAAACGGCAGAGTGAAAATAGTCTTAAAAAATCTTCTTTTAGAATATCTAAGCAAAAGAATTCCGGCCGGTGCGCGGACAATTAGGAATCGAATGCCCAACGCAATTTCTTTACTTTTCTTTTCAGCGATTGGAATTTCCTGCTGAACCCCTTCTCGGTAAGCCTCGCATTCTTTTTGCAACGGGCATTCTCCACAAAGAGGAGTCGTCGGCAGGCAAATTCTCGCCCCCAATTCCATCACGGATTCATTATGATCTCCGGCATAATCCCTATCCAGAAATTGATCCGCTAGTTCCTGTAAAATCGAGGCCGATTTTGAGGGACTTCCTCTGAATAAAAAAAGTCGAGAGAGAACTCTCTTTGCATTTCCGTCCAAAACTGCCAAAGGAATATTATAAGAAATGGAAAGAATAGCGCTTGCAGTATACTGACCCACTCCCGGTAAGGAAAGCGCCCCTTCGAGGGTCCGAGGGAAGATTCCGGAAAATTCCGAAACTAATTTTCGAACTCCTTTATGCAGATTCTTCGCCCTTGAGTAATATCCTAATCCCTTCCAGTACCGTAGGACCTCCTCTTCTTCCGCTTCCGCCAAATCGCTCGGTTTGGGAAATCGTTGCAAAAAAGATTCGTAAAGCGGAATCATCGTAGTAACTCTGGTTTGCTGAAGCATTACTTCGCTTACCCAAGTCGAATACGGCGTTCGGTTCTGTCGAAACGGAAGATCGCGTTTTTCCCGTAAAAACCAACCGCGTAATTTAGTCCGAGTCGATTTAAGAAAATTTTCGTCGAATTTGTTTTGAGAATTGCGGGAACCGGAAACCACCATCGCTTCTTTCCATTCCATAATTTTGCAGGGTCAGGGGAAAGGAGTTTTCGCGCTTTCGCAAATTGATTTTATTTGGAAGAATTCTCGCATTAAGCGGGCGTTCGCGAGCAAATCCGAACAAACAAATTAAGTTACCAACTCAACTGAGGAGAATAATACGTTAAATGTTTGCAAATATCAGTATAGCCAATCGATTACGCGGGTCCTTTTTCTTAATCGTTCTAATTTTGCTAATAATTGCAAGCGTAGGAATCGTTTCTATGGATCTCGTTTTCGACGCCGTCAATGGCCCGATGCGCGAAGCTATTCTTAAAAAAGATTTATCCTCGAAGCTACTCAGAAGTACGATCGAAATGGAATTTCAACAAGCAAAGGCTTTCAAACTTGACAGAGCGGATGAGATTTCCGGAAACTCCGGCGAGTTTCTAAAAGAATTCAGGGAAAAAACCGAACGCGATATTCGAATTTTAGAGCCGCTTATAAAAAGACCAAAAGGCATTAAATTGCTCAAGGAATTTAAGGAAGAACGGGAACGCTATTTAATTGTTCTAGAAAAAATTTTGGTCCTACAAAAATCAAAAGCCGGCCCAACCGAAGTCACCTCGTTCTTTCACGCTGAGGTGGAGCCCACCCAAAAAAAACTCACATATCTACTGGATGAAATTTATGCCTTTCAAGCGGAAATATTGGAATTGGAAACGAAAGAGCTGCAAAGAATTCAGAAATTCAGTTTCTGGTCGGATCTGATCCTTTCCGCCTTTGCCCTTATCGGCGCGTTAGGACTATCTTGGGTTATTATTCGAAGCATAACCTTGCCATTAAACCATGCCTTATCCGCCTCGGAAACGGTCGCCTCCGGAAATTTAAACATAATCTTAGATACGAATCGAAAAGATGAAACGGGAAAACTGCTGTCTTCGATGGATATTATGGTAGGCAACTTGAAATCGCTGATTACCGTAGTAAGAGATACTTCGCAAAGCACGAAAGAAAGTTCTTTCGAAATCGAAGCTCAAGTTGATAGCGTAAATAATACGTCTCAACAGATAGCGGCAGGTTCGGAAGAATCTTCCGCTTCCTTAGAGGAGCTATCCTCTTCTTTTCAAAATGTAGCCACCGCCGTCGAACGAGAAGCTAATCTTGCCGGGCAAATCGATGCAAGGTCCCGAAATTTCGTAAAGCAATTGCGCGAAGTGGAAATGTCTTTATCCAATTTGGTAAAAACGTCTCAGGCAGCCGAAACGTCCGCCGAAAAAGGGAGAACAACGGTTTTAAAAGCGACCAAAGCCATGGAGGATATTCGCGGAATTTCGCAGCAAATACAAGGTATCGTCGATATAATTACTGAAATTTCAGAACAAACTAATTTACTTTCTTTGAATGCATCTATCGAAGCCGCACGAGCGGGAGAAGCCGGAAAAGGATTTGCGGTCGTAGCGTCGGAAATATCTAAGTTATCGACGAGGACGAATGAAAGTGTCAAAGGCATCCAGGATTTGATTTCAAGCACAGACGGAATCGTGGAGCAAGGAACTAAAAACGTAGACGACGTGATACTTTCCATCGAATCCGTATCCGGCGATATTCGGAGCATTCATGCGGCTTCGGAATCGGTAATTATTGCGCTGGGTGAACAGCTTCGCTCAGCGGAGGATATTTCGGCAACGATTCGCGAGGTTTCGGAACTATCGTTTGAAGTTGCCGACGCTACTAAGGAACAAAAAGCAGCCGTTGCGGAAATCAGCCAATCCATGCAAAATTCCACTGCTGAAGCTCAAAGATTAGCCTCCATCTCGCAGAAATTAGCGAGCCAAGCCCAGGGCTTAAAAGCAAGGACCGAACAATTAGATTCTAATTTATCCCGCTTTCAGATTTAAACGTAGAGTTTCCTAGAAAAACATCCATCATCTATTCCGAATTCACGGTGATAAGGTTTCTGCGAAATTGGGCGTAAGAGATCCGATTGACGGCGGCGTCCGAAAACTGCCGCTGAAATTCCTCGTCGGTAAGCGTTAGCATAGCCGAACCGTCGGTTTTAAAAAAATCGCGAACTTTAAATTCTTCGATTTCAGTTTCTGTCCCTCTTCTCTTGGCTTTTACTCGGTTCCAAGGGCATACTTCTTGGCAGATATCGCAACCGTACACCCACCCGTGTAATCCTTCGACGGTGGGGGAACGATCTTCGATTGTTTTGTACGAAATACATTTACGCGCGTCTATTTGATACGCCGAAAGTGCACCGGTTGGACAAGCTCGAATGCACTCGTCGCAGGTTCCGCATCGATCCTTAGCGGTAAGGGAGGCAATTCGAAGAGGGAGATCGGTGAAAATTACCGTCAAAAAAAAATAGGAACCAATCTCTTCGTTTAATAAATTAGTATTTTTTCCTATCCAACCTAGACCGGCCTCTCTGGCTAAAATTTTTTCAGGTACGGGCAAAGAATCCACCCCCTGCCTAAAAACATTATTCGGAAACCGATCCCTGAGAATTGTCAGTACGTCTCGAGCCGATTTTTTTAACACCGCATGATAATCTGCGCCGGTAGCGTATCGGGAAAAACGAAACGGAAGCTTGGACGCGATCTCTTCGTACTCGGGATCCGAATATAGCGCCCCTAAAACAAAGACGGTTTCGGGATGAAATCCTAGACCTTCCAATTCCAATCTGAGTTTCATATTACGAGGATACCAGTCCATATTACCGTGTCTGCCTTCCCGAACCCATTCTAGAATGTTTCTCTTATCACTTTCCGGTACAACGGCCCTTGCGGCTCCGAATAATTGAAAACCGTTTTTGTGAACGAGCGATTCTAATTCGGACAGAAGTTCTTTACTTTCCATGAACATAGTTTTATAAAAACAATATGGATACGGGAGAAAACGAATTAGATCTTCCTCTCTCCGTTTTAAGCGGTGGAATTCCAATACAGGATCTTCTCATCGCAGCAAAGGAAGCTGGAATTCCCTCGCAAATGAACGATAATTCTCTTTTGAACCGTTGTTTACTGGCCGGACTAGTCGGTGCTTTGAAAGGATTCTCAGAGAGAGAACTTTCTCCCTTTCTTCCGACGCATAAGACCATTTTTCCCGAAATCAAAAAGGAACTTACCGAAATTTTTTCTACCCTTGTAATAAACGAATCGGACGAGCCAAGCTGGCTACGGGAGTCCTTCGAATACGGGACGAAAAAAGTTTATCATCTCGAATGGAAATTGTATTCCTCCAAAGAATTATTTTAGCTTAATTCTTAAACGGCAAAGAAGATAATCGCGGAAAAAGAAACTAGTACGACCGCTTCCAATAATCCCGCCCCGAAATTTTGATCCTCGGCAATCTCATGCTTTAAGGTTGATCCGGATAAGATCACCCTTCCCGCAAAAAAATGAAGAACCGGTATAATCAAAAACGCAAAGCCTAGATCCAATAGAAGAAGAATACCTGTATGCATAATTGAATCGAATTCCCGAAATAAGGCTCTTGTTAAAAGAATTCCTATCGCAAGTAGTGCTCCGGCAAACGCAATTCCTGCAGCTAAGTTTTGTTTAGATTCCAGCTCGTCCTTTAGCTTATACGGAATCCAGAGTTGATAGTAAAACGTAAAAAGAATCATCCCTAATTGGCCGATCAAAAAGAAAATAACCGATAATATGGCTCCGATTAAGGTCCGCTCCCAAATTGGGGAAATTGACAACCCCAATCCTTCCGGAAAAACTTTCGATCCGATGTCTCCGTTTAAAGCTGCAGCGATAAAAAAGGAACTAGCGATCGTTCCTCCGAACAAAACCGTCCCTACGGCTAAATTTTTATTTTCGTAAACTTCTTCTTGAGCATCGATTCCACGCAGGATGAACGCGTCGTTTAACCATTGAGACACTAAGAGTAAGACTACACCTAAAAGTGAATATGCCGAAACTTGAATTACGTCGCCTACAAGGCCGGTTCCGTCGCCTGGATGGGAGACAATCGTGATGAATAAAACGATGATTCCCAGATAATATCCCGAGAGACTTAAAGCCAGGGCGCCATTATCCGAACGGACAAGTTCTTCGTCCAATTTTCTAGGTTCTAACCAATCTTTGACTTTTTTACCGATATAAAAGACAAGGAAGCCGAGTAAAAAGAAGACTAAGTCCTTTCCTACTAAGGAAAGATATTTCCAGACAAAATCCATGCCCTCCAAGATACTACGGGAGGGTCAAAATTTCATAGCCTTTTTCGGTGACAAGAATGGTATGCTCGAACTGAGCGGACCATTTTCCGTCTTTTGTCGTGACCGTCCAACCGTCTTTCTTAGAAAAAATAACTTCCCAAGTACCCAGATTTACCATGGGTTCGATAGTAAAAGTCATTCCCGGTTCGAGTTTAGTCAATTTACGGTTAGATCTGAAATGAGGTACCTGAGGTTCTTCATGAAATCCTCGGCCTATCCCATGCCCCATAAGATCTCTTACGATTCCATAACCCTTTGGTGTCAGATAATCATCGATCGCATTCGCAATATCGTTAATGCGATTACCCGGTTTGACCTGCTCGATTCCCATCCACATCGCCTTTTCCGCATCCTGAACTAAAAGTTCCACTTCAGGACTGCTTTTTCCGCCGACGATAAACGTTCGAGACGAATCCCCATGATATCCATCCACAATCGGAGTAACGTCGATATTAACGATATCTCCCGACTTTAAAACGTCGGTTGCCTTCGGAATCCCGTGACAGACAACCTCGTTGATGGATGTGCAGACCGATTTCGGAAATCCCTTGTATCCCAAGGGAGCCGACTTGCCTCCGTTCTTTTTAGTGAACTCTTCGCAAAGATCATTGAGTTCTAATGTACTAACTCCGGGCTTGACATACCCGGAAATATAGTCCAGAAGTCTGGCGGCTAGTTTTCCTGCCGCCCTCATTTTCTCGATTTCGGTCTTGTTCTTGATGTAGATCAAGAAAGCTTAGAAGTCGGTGGGTCGAACCGTCGTACGTTTGTTCGCCTCGGTCCGTTTCAGAGCATCGTCGATCAGAGCGTAAAGCTTCTCATTCAAACCGTCGACAGCATCACCGGAGGTCATAAAACCTTTCGATTTGATATAGGCTTTCACCTTGCTTGCGACGATGAGGGTATCCTTTTCAGCGCTTTGAGCCATGGAATTCTTCCTCTTAACTGTAGTTTTCTTTTTTTGTACCATATCAACGTGCTTTGAGAGCTTTCTCCTTTCTCATCCGGACTTTCCGGAACGTATCGGTTATACTTAGATACGTTTCCAAAAGCCTTCAAAAAAGGAACTACTTTCGCTAAAGCCCCTTGATTATTTAAAGTTACCTTTATTTAAAAAAGGAGTCCTCCTTTGATTGTAAACGCATAATATGATACAAGTAGAAACGAGACATATTGGTCCGGAAGACTAGGGTCAAGAACAAAATCATCCCCTTTTTGCCGCCTCGCTCTGAATTATGGTTTGTACTAACGAAGTTTCCAGGCCGAGCTTTTCGGCGATGGTCTCCGGAGCCCAATGAAAATTGTGAAATAAATTCAAGACCGTGGCTTTTTTCCTATTCACCATCGGATTCTGCTCCGAGGATTTTCCACTTTTGCCCGGGAGCGGCTTTTGAGCCGTTGTTTGTACTACATCTAAGAATGATGATAATTTTTCGAATGTGTCGTCAGCTTCGGCAAGAAGACTTTCTAACTCGTCTTTAACCGAGCTTGCACCCTCACGAAGATCCTCGACCCGTTGTAGCAATGTGCTAGTTTGTTTATGGCGCTCAGATAGCTCTGCCATAAGATCTTCGATCTTGTCGAACTTCGCTTCGACCGAAAGAATTTCTTCTTTTCTCCCCGCCAAAAATTCCAATCGTTCGTCGGTCTTACGCAGCGTGTTAGCGACTTCTTTCTCTCTAGCTTCCATAACGGAAATTTCTTTTTCCAGTTCGCGAATTCTCTGAGCCGCCTTAGAGGAAGAATCTTTCTGGTCTTTGGCTTCGTCCGTAAGGCTATGCAATTCTTCCCGAACCTCGTCCAAATGTCCCAATCTGCCTTCCAGATCCACGAATTTCGACTCCATTTCAGAAGCACGATTCCCGGCCTCTTCAAGCTTTTGAATCGTATCTTCCCAATGAGCAGATTCCAGAAGCATTTTAGAAAATTCCTCTTTTAGACTCTCCGCTTTTCCGGCAACATCCAAAATTTCACTTTCCCGCTCTTCCGCTTTCTCCAGACGTCTCTCCAACTCTTCTTGGTATTGTTTGAGTCTATGAAGATTTTTATCTAGCTCAAGGGATAAGGATTCGGAATGATTCGCTTCTTCTACAGCGGCCTTCATCCGTTCTACGAACTCCTCGGACCGGTCGATCATTTCTTTTACATCTAAGAATAATACCGACTTAGATTCGGCTTCCTGCATCTTATCGGAAATTTCTTGAACCGAGCTTCGAAGAGCCTCCGCTTCCGTTTCGAGTTCGCTGAAAAGGGAATTTTTGGCTTCCTGAATTTCGCGAAGATCCGTTTTTAATTCTATCTGCAACCTGCGGTATTCTTCCTGCGCCGCTAAGAATTCTTCCTTCCCGGATCGCAAGAATTCTTCAGAGGACGATTCCGTCTCTCGCAGCAAATTGCGAACCTGGCTTTGGAAGCCTTTCATCTGCTCTTCGCTTTCCCGTTTACCGGCTTTCAAGGCCTCTTCTAAATTCCGTTTTACGTCCTGTAAATGTTTAGAGATCCTTTCTTCGAGTTGACCTAACTGAACATGACCCTTATCCAGAAGAGCGGATAATTGCTTATTGATTTTTGCGTCTATGGTTCCGTTCAGCCGACCTATCTTTTCTTCCTGTCTTTCGAAGAATTCTTCGGCAGATTCGCGTAGCCTTTCCAAAACGGACGTTGCTTCTTCGGCGGCATGATCGAGTTCCACTTCGGTCGAAGTCCGAATTCTTTCGGCTTGGGCCTCCATTAACTTTTCATTCTTCTTGATTAGATTCTCGAATTTCTCTCCGATTTCGGAATAATCTTCTTTTAAAGAAGAAACAAGGCTTTGTCCTTCCGTTTTAATTTCTCTGAATCTTTGAGTAAGCTCTTCGCGAACGTCTTCCCCTTCCTTACGGAAATTGGTTTTATATTTAGAAACGAATTCTTCGATCTTATCTTTCTGGGACGCATAGACCGTTCCGAATTCTTCCAGAAGTTCGGCGCCGCGAAGATGAATCTGACCTAGTCTTTCTTCCAAACCTTGGATGGCTTCTTGGGTATGGCTTTTGAGAGAAACGACCTCTTCTTCCCAGGAACGACCGAAATGTTCCAATCTCCGATCCATTTTGCGGAATTCTTCGTCGATAGTTCCGTTCAATTGGGAAATTTTTTCCTCGGCCTCTCCTAAAATATCCCCAGCGCTACTTTCCATAGCGGAACGAATATCCTTCACATATGCATCCATTTCCCGCATGCGAGTGGAGACCTGAATGTCGAAGGATTTCAAATTTTCCCGAATTTGATCCCATTCCAAACGGAATCTTTCGGAATGTGAAGCGTGCAAGGCATGAACTTCATCCTCTAAAATTACTCGAATTTCTTCTATTTTGGAACGGGATTTTTTTTCTTCTTCGTTTCTAACGACTTCCAGGGTGGAATGGAATTCCTGTGCGGAAGCGAATACTTTCTTACGAAGATCTTCCGATTCCTCTCTTAGAGAACCCAACTCTTCCTCTAACGAATCGCGCACGTCTTCGATACGTGCGCGCGCTTTCTTTTCCTCGTCCCCGCGGGCAGTTTCCAAAGAGGAATGAAACTCTTTTAGACCGAAAAGGATTTCTTTCCTTAAGTCGTCCGCCTCGCTTCTAAGGGAGGAACTGATTCGATTGAATTCGTCTTCGAAAGAATCGATTTGACGCATAAGATCGGATTTACGCGAATCTGCCTGCTTTAATAACTTATTCTCCGCTTCCAGATATTTCTCTTGGAAGATATTAATAGAATCGTTAATTCCTTCCGCCTGACGACGAGTTTCATTCAAAATTTCATCGCGTCGAGTTAGAGTTTCTAGACTCATGCCTTCGATTTCCCTACGAATCGCGTCGATTTCGATCTTAACTCCGTTAAGGTAGGCTTCTTTAGAATGTATGACTTGCTCTAAAATTTGATCGAATTTTTGCCTAAGAACGGACTCGGATTTTGCAAAAAGATCTTCCAGCTTCCTTGCGGCAAGCTCTCCCTTTTCGTCCACTCTCGAATCCATTCGATCGATTTTTTCGGTTACCGTTAAAAAAGCGGTCTGGATTCGATCCGTTTGCGCATCCAAATCCTCTTCTTTCGCTTTCATGGAATCCAAAAGATTCGAAACTTCTTCCCGAGCCAATTCAACTTTACCGACGGTATCACCCATGATAGCTTTAGTTTGGGCTTCTAATTTCTGGCGATAAGATTCGCTTAACGAATCTAAGCCGATTTCGACTCGATCGGCCTTAGCTTCCAATAATCCTTCCAATTCCACGATTTTAGAGGCTAGGGATTGTAGTATGTCATCGGAACGTAAATTGATTTTTTCCTGAAATGCACCCAGTAGCGATTCTGCTTCGGAGCGAAGTTCCTGAATTCTGATCGTGACTCCGTTTAAATCTTTTTTGCCGCTTTCTAAACGATTCAGACCGTCCTGGATGGATTCGGATTCTTTTCGAATATCTCCGGAAAGATGAACGACTTCCTTTAGATCCAAAGTTACTGCATTTAAAAATTCCCTGTTGGAACGAATGGTTTCCAATAATTGGCGAGACTCGTCGTTTAAAGTGCGAACTTCTTCGGCTAGCTTGCGAGTTTGTTTAAGAGAAATCTCCAATTCTATGCCCGAATCTTTAACGGACTGGATTTTCTCCATTGCGATTTCTTGCAATTCGTCCTGAAGCTTTCCGGTATAACGTTTGATTTGGCTTAGCTTATAATTCGACTTGTCCATCCTACGGAGTAGGATAGTTATGCCAACGCTAGCCAAAAAGGGAAAAAGGAGTTCTAGGCCCATAGTTTTTTAGAGCTTCCGGGTAAAGCTTCGAAAAAGCGCTTCCTGAGAATTATGTCGCATCAAATGGATAGAAATACTGTTAACCAAGCTAAAAGATCAAGAATTATTTCTCATATCCCGCAAAAAAAGCCTTATACTGCTTTTTCAGGCGTTTATGATCGCGTTATGAGGGGGGCCGCATATAGACTTTGGGCTCAAGTCGCTTTATCTGCCTACTCTACCGCAACCGGAAATTCAGTTCCATCGAAAATCCTAGATTTAGGATGTGGAACCTGTGCGCTCTGGAAGCTACTCCCTTCTAGATCGGAAATTTGGGGGATCGATGCCTCCCGAGAAATGCTTTCCGTGGCCGAAAAACGACGAATTCCCGGCAATCGAGTGCAAGCAAATTTACTTTCTCTTCCTCCTTTGCCGGCTCCCTTTGATTTGATCCTTTCAGTACATGACACGTTTAATTATTTCCTGGACGAAGGGCAATTGCGCAAAATTTTTCGGGAAATTTCCGGTCTTTTAGGAAAAGCCGGAATCTTTTTCTTCGATGTGAGTACGGAGAGGAACTTCGAAAAAAATTTCGATGGCGCGATCTTAGAAGAAACGCATGACGGCATTCATCTCATTTGGGAAAACGAGTATTCTAAGAAAGACATGATTCTGACCACAAGGCTAAAATTTCAGGAAAAAGGAACGGAAATCGAAGAAGTGCACCTTCATAAAGCGTATCCGACCGATGTATGGAGATTTTTGCTGGAGTCTTCAGGATTGGAAATTTTAAAAATCGGCTCAGATTACAGCTCTTGGAAAATCTCTCCCAAGGCCGAGTATCTAAATTTCGTATGCAGAACCGCTTAAATGTAATTTCTTTTGAAATTCTTGTAGAATCTTTAGGATTTCCCAGTCTATTTTAACAAACGACTCAATTATGGCAAAACTAGAACTCCAGGGAAAGCAGGGCACGGTTCGGTTCGATAACCAGCTTTTGGACGGGTATGAAAAAGTTTTTGATGAAATCTCGGAACATGCTTCGCGTGCTCAATTTCAGAGTCTGATCTTGGATTTAACTTCCACAAGAAAGATTACCTCCAGTGGAGTTGCAAAACTTCTTACTTTGAAGAATCTCATGGATCATTTCGGAGTTAAGCTGGAAGTTGTGAACCTTCATCCGCCCCTACTCGACGTCCTCAAGAAATTCAAAGTCGACTTAATGTTAAAGATCCGTTCCTAAGCCTTAGGAAAAACGGTTGCGAGCGATAGGACTTAAGCAGACCGTACTAGAATGGGTTCCCTCCAGGCGAATCGACTCACAAAATCTTTTTCCAATCGGCCGGCCCTTTTCGAGATAGGTTTTTCCGTCCCAAAGGGACGAATAACCGGTCTCCTAGGTCCGAATGGAGCGGGAAAAACCACCACGATGCGCCTACTTACCGGATTCCTGGAACCGGATGCAGGAACCGTCTCTTATGGAGACATTTCCTTACATGAAAATCCGATCCAAGTAAAACGAAACCTTGGATACTTACCGGAATGGGCCCCCATCTATCCGGATTTAACGTCTCAAGAATATCTGGAATTTATCGGAAGAGCAAGAGGCTTACAAGGTGGAATTCTACAGCATCGAATTCGTGAAATGAGAGAGTTATGCGATTTGGGGGATTATTTTTTTTCGGAGATAGGAACCCTTTCGAAGGGATTCAAGCAACGAGTTGCATTGGCAGGCACGCTAATCCACGATCCTGAATATATAATCCTGGATGAACCGAGTTCGGGTTTAGATCCGATACAAATCAATCAAATACGATCAATCATTCGGTCTTTTGGACGGGAAAAAGTCCTCATACTTTCCACTCACATACTTCAAGAAGTGGAGGAGATTTGCGATCACGTTTTAATTCTCCACAAAGGGCGACTCATAGCGGATATGAGCGTGAAAGAGATCAATCGAGGCGATTCGATTTTACTCGTCGCTAAAACGGATTTAGAAACTTTAGAGCGATGCTTTAAAAACACGGATATCGAGATTCTGGAGTCGAAAGATTCCGGAAATGCTAAGGAATTTCATCTTCGATCGGATACGAATTCTCCCGAGTTTCTATTCGAGAAAATTCGCTCAGCGAGCTTCCCTGTTTTAGAATTTCGTCCGGTTCGTCGATCTCTCGAATCAGTCTTTCAGGAATTCACTGCGATTCCATGAGTTATTCTTCTCGAATTTTCGAATTCTATACCAATGTAAAAACTGTCTTTTCAAAGGAATGGATCGGATATTTAAACACTCCGATCGGATATATCTTTGCGGTTCTCTTTCTATTGCTCTCTTCTTTTTTATTTTTCTTCGGATTAGGGGAAGACTCGTTCTGGGATCGAAACGTCGCAAGCATGGAGCAATTTTTTCTTTGGATTCCGCTCCTATATATCGTATTCGTTCCCGCAATCACGATGCGACTTTGGTCCGAGGAAGAAAGAACGGGAACTACGGAAATATTATTCACTCTTCCATTAAGAGAATATGAAATCGTGCTCGCAAAATTTATAGCAGCTTGGTTTTTCCTAGGCACAGTTCTTTTAACGACCGTTTCAATTCCATTTACTATTTGGGCCTTAGGCGACTTAGACATCGGAGCCACGCTTGCGGGATATTTAGGTTGTTATTTATTAGGAAGTTGTTATATATCCGTAGGCCTATTGATTTCGGCTCTTACGAAAGATCAGATTAGCGCTTACTTGCTAACTATGTTAGTCTGCTTGTTTTTCTTTTTACTCGGATATCAACCTGTTCTGCGCTTTTTAGGAGGAGCCTCGGCTTCCTTCGCCTCCTTTATCTCTTTATCCAGACATTTCGAGCCGTTTCGATTGGGAATTTTAGACGGGAAGGAGATCTTTTATACCGTCAGCTTCACGGTCACTGCATTAGTCGCCAACGTAATCGTCCTCTTAGGAAAAAGAAGATGAAGGATTTGCTGAAACCGTTCTTGGAAATTTCCAAACGTCGATGGTTTGTCCTTGCGAACCTTTTTCTCTTTTTTCTTTTGATGAATGGAATCGTTTCTTCGGGCAATTGCCGCAAGGATCTTTCAAGATCCCAGCGATTCGAACTTACCGTAAGTACCCGAAAGCTGCTGCAGAATTTGGAATCAATTTTATACATCGACGCGTTCTATTCCTCCAAGGTACCGGGAGAATACAAAGCGAGATTGGATCTGACAAAGGAAATCCTAAGCGAGATCGCCTCTGTCGGCGGCAAAAAAGTCGTGCTCCGTTTTTTTGATCCGGACTCATCCCAGGAAGATGCTCTGAAGGCTTCCGAATCGGGAATCGAGCCTCAAATTCTACAAAAGTCCGACCGCAACTCCGCTTCGGTCAAGCAAGCGTATTTGGGACTCACGCTCACTCTCGGTTCCGAAACCGAAATTCTACCTGTCGCATTTTTCGCCGAGCAAATCGAGTACCAAGTCCTATCCGGAATTCGAAAGATACAGAGGAAGGATCAAGATAGCGGATTAGTGCTTCTAAAAACGCACGGAAGCTTGAGTCCCCAAAATCCCGGTCCGGGCTCGGGTAAAGATACTGTAGGTGTTTTTGTGCACCAGGTCTTAGAAACCGAAATCGGAGTGATTCCAGAATTGAATTTGGAATCTGACGAAATTCCCGAAGGAACTAGCGTCCTTCTTTGGATCGGATCAGGCTCATTGTCGCAAATGGAACGATATAGGATCGATCAGTTCCTAGTAAACGGTGGAAGCTTGATCCTTCTTTCAAAAACCATGGACTTCCGAATGGAATCCTCCGGTAATAGAATGGGAATTTTAACGGGAGAAGCTGGGGCAGGAATGGCTCAAACGGATCCCTTTGCCCACGATTTGAATTCATTTTTAGAACATTATGGAATTCGAATTCTCTCGAATATCGTCTTAGATCCGGATAATTCCTTGCCGATGGGGGCGCTTATCGAAGTCGAGCCCGGCGTTCTAGGTAGATATCCCTATCCCGCCTGGATCGTAGCCAGCCATAAGAATAACACCTTGAATGACGATAGCCCGTTTACCAAGGAACAGGAAAATTTACTTCTGCCTTGGAGTTCCAGTATTGAACTGATTCCGGGAAAGCAGAAGAATGCACTTGGAGTTCCTTTGATTTTTAGCGGCTCCGATGCGGAAATTCGATCGGACAGAGTCATGCTGGGGGAAAAGCAACTTCAGCAAACTCCGATTCGACCTAACGGAGGCCCCTTTGTGCTCGGCGCAATCGTTGAAGGTCCTCTCGAATCCTATTTTGCGGATAAACCTCTCCCGAAAGGAGTCGGAAAAAACGGGTACCTTTCCCGATCCCCGAAAGATAAGTTCGGAAGAATTCTAGTATTAGCCACACCGTATCTTGTTTCGGATATCCTAGCCTTTCCGGATTACAGAGAGATATTCCGAGATACGAATATTCCATTTATTTTAAATGCTATCGATATACTAAGTGGAGACACCGATTTATTGGCAGCAAGGAGCAAACAATCCCTGATTCTCAAAATGAATCCGGTTTCTCCTAAGATGGAAATTTTCGCAAGTTTAATAAACGTATTGGGAATTCCCTTGTTCGTGAGTCTCTATGCATTCTTGCATCTTCGTCGAAGAAGAAGGAACAGGCAGCGATGAGGTGGCCAAAATTATTTCGTAACTCTCAGGAATATATCCGATCGAACTCGGGCATCGCTCTTTTCCTAACCAACTTATTTTTAGCCTTAATCCTTTTGCTAGTACAGGACCCTTGGGAAGCCTTTAAAGATACCTATACGCACGCGGATCCGTTCTTTCCTGTAAAAGAATCGGATATTTCAAAAGTCGTAGTGGGAAGAAAGGGTGAAGCAGTCGTTCTGAACCGCACAATCGATTCCTGGGAAGTCTCGCTCCCGAACGGCAAGGAAGGCCAAGGAGATATCGAGAGGATAGAAACCTTCCTAAAAGGGATTCTTGCATTACGAAAATATACGCTTCTATCTCAGGGAAATGCTCCCCGATCTTTTGCCCCTGAGTTCGGACTAGACGGAGACGAGCCTAGCCTGGAGGTATTCGACGCTTCCGGGTCTAGTCTAGGAATTCTTTATTTAGGTTCGTTAGCAACCCGCCATGCCGGCATGCATGTGCTCGAACCGCAATCCGGGAAAATTTGGCTAGTACGGGAAAATCTGAAACTATTATCAGGTAATAGTAAACCGGATTACTTCTTTTCCAGAAGTTTGTTTTCGAAAGCTTTGTCCGAAGCTCCGATTCAGTCGATTCGCTTAACATTTTTGGGGAACTCCGAAAAGAATTTTTCCTTAGTCAATTCGGCGGGGGAATGGAATTTATCCACTACTGAATTCTCCAAACCCGCCTCGACGGAAGAAGTAAATCGCTTTGCCGAAACCCTCCTCCGATTGAAAGCGGATGAAATTCTGTTCGAAAATAAAGAGGAAATCGTTCCCGTACGAAGCGAAGAAAACTTTCAAGTTCAACTTCAATCCACGTCCGAAACGGAGCTACTTTCCCCTATCGGTAAAACAAAGCAAGGAAGCTGGGTATTCCAGCGTAAAGGCCTGAACTATAAGTTGATTCTAGATCCTTGGACCCTCGAACCTATTTTACGAAAAGATTTGGCGGACTTTACTTCCAATAAGGGAACACATTCTTTTCAGTGACGACGTCCGGGAATCATTGATTGACAGCTACCGCGTACCTAGGTTTCCTTCCAAAAAACCTCCGGTACGAAGGAAACTGCATGGCTCTGATCGAAGAACTAGATAAACAAGGGATTTTCCTATTTCGCTGGAGATCCTACATTCCCGGCTTTATCCTACTCTTGAGTTTGTACGCTCTAAAAGACTATCAATTTTTAAACGGATCCTACGAGACCAATTTATACTACGCTGCAGCCTGCTTTTTCGTAAGCTTACTCGGTTTATTCGTTCGTTGCTTCGTGATAGGATATGCGCCGGCACGCACCTCAGGCCGAAATACGAAAGAGCAGATCGCAGATATGGTAAATCGGGAAGGAATCTATTCATTGGTTCGTCACCCGTTGTATTTGGGGAACTTCCTACTATACATAGGACCTATACTTTACTTGCGGGATCTTCCCTTACTTCTGGTATTCGCTCTTTTTTTCGGGTTCTATTACGAAAGAATTATGTTCACGGAGGAAAAATTTCTCCGGGAGAAATTCGGCCGCGAATATCTCGACTGGGCGGACAACGTTCCCGCTTTCGTTCCGAAATTGAAGGGCTACGTAAAACCCCAACTCTCTTTTTCCATTAAGAATGTCTTAAAAAGAGAGTACCCTAGTCTTTTTGGAATCGTCGTTATTTTTGTTTTATTCGATTTTTGTGCGAGCTTCCTGAATAATTTCGGCTCATGGACTGCGCCATGGGAAGTCATTACCGAACCGCAAATTTGGGTTTTTGGAATCGGAGCCGGATTTTATATTATCACTAGGTTAATCGTAAAAACGACTCGCTGGCTGCAAGTCGAAGGGAGATAGATAATTGCTTTTTGCCCTGCAAATCTTACTAGATAAGAATTGCAGGGATGATTCTCGGCGAATATCGGTACTTACATTTTCGAAGTATGTTCCAAGTAGTTTTTAAAACGTTCGGTTTCTTTCGTCAAAAAAATCGGAGTAGGAAATTCTCGCTTCGCAGGTAAAAGAGCGAAGCCCTCATCGTAAAAGATTACTTTTTCCACCTCATCCAGTTTATAACTGAACTCGGAATTTAACGCGTGAAATGCAAAGCCGCCCGGAATTTCTCGAACTCTTCCTTTACCGATTCTTCTAAATCCTTTAAGTTGTTCGGGCCTAATTTTTTGCTTCAATCCTTCGTAAGGCAATTTTCCGGAAAGATCTAGGAACAAAATCCCTTCCATAGACCACTCTTCCTCGCGAGACTCTATGCCAATTTCCACTGTTTCCTCCGGAGGTTGCTCTCTTTGTCGTAACGATTCCTCGCGAGGAATCGGTTCCGTCTTAATTTCTTCTTCCCAAACTTCTTCTTCCGGAATCATATTTGATTCTTCTCTTCGTTCGGACGCGTGTGTAACAGGACGAATCTTTCGCTCTTCTGCAAATACTCTATCTAGATGGGAAGATGATTCGGTTCGAACCGGCTTCTTTGCGGAGGTCACCGCCTCGGTGACAATTTTTCTGTCCCTGGGAATCGGATTCGGCATCCTTGCAGAACCGGACGGAACCGTGCGATTCTTAAAACCTGGCTGGAAGGATACATAAATGAAACAAAGAAGTCCGACCAGAACGAGTGCGAGTGCAATATAAAGCATCAGTATATGTATCTACCATCCGATCGCCTTTCTGAAGCGTTTTTCGTCGGTTTTTCTCCTTTACAGATTCTACCCGCCTCTCACCCTTCCTTTCATACGGATTTTTATGACAAATACTGAAGGAACATCCTTTAAAGACATTTTTTTCAAAGTCGGGTCCGCCCTTTTCCTGGGCGTTCTGGTTTTAATGCTGATTTTTACTCTTCTCCGTTCCGACGTGGAACAAGCCGGAATGGATATGCTGACCGGAAAAGCGAACATCAAAGCCGGAAAAATCGGCGGAAAAGATGTGCCCATGGATTCCTTTAATGCGGGTCGTCGTTACTGCTATCAAATATATCAGGGTCAAATTCCGGATAACCAGCTCGGTGAATGCGCCTTCATGATTCTAAAAGGAATGTTTGTCGCGAATACGATTGCAAATTCGCTAGGCTATACCGTTTCGGAAGAATTAATTCGGCAAAATCTTTGGGAAGAAGCTCAAAAAAGGGTAAAACTTTCTTATCGAGGTGCGGGATATTCCGACGACGAGATAGAGAAACCTGACCAAGTATATCGTCAGTTCTTAAAGGAAGCGCCGATGCGTTTCCGTATTGAGGCTGCAGTGCAAGGTTCTATCCAGGCAAATTTACTCCAATCGGATCTACGAAAAACCGATGACGAACTACTAGTACAATCCGAAGCATCTACGGCAAGAGTTGATTTAAACGCTCTCGTCTATACGGAAGAAGATCTAACAAAATTGGCCAACCAAAATGTGGAGCCGACCGATCTACAACTTAGAGAGCTGTATCAGAAGGAAATCACCGATTCTAATGCTCCCAAAGGAAAAGACGGGAAAATCGCCACTTTCGAAGAAAGAAAGTCCATCCTTCGCGGAAAATTTCTAATCGAAGCCCGTAAGTCAGCTATCGAAAACCTAAAAGCAAAAATTAAGGCCTTACAAAGCGAACCGGATGGACTTCACAAAGTAGCGGCTTTATTCGGGACTGGCACAGTAACGATTAGGGACAAGGCATTCGCGGATTTAAAGTCAGTCGCTTCTTCTAAAGGAAATTTTTCTCTGCTTACGGATAAACGGTTCTTCCAAGATCTAACTTCACAAGCTTTTGGTCAGAAAAAGAGCCTAGGTCCGTATAAGGATGCGGATAAGTACGCACTTGTCGAATTTGTAGCCGTTCGCTTCGGAAAGCCGGAAACTTCCACAGTACTTAGAATTAGAGATTCATCCGTAATCTTAAACGGGTTTCTAGCGGAAATCCCTCAAAGTGTCGCGGAAGAAATGACCGTAGAAAGGTTAGCTAAATCAGCGGAGGAATAATGCAAATCCGTGCCGAACTCGTAAATCCATTCCTGGAAGCGGCGACCATCGTCTTCCGGGACGTACTACAAACCGATTTGATCCGTGGAAAAATCGGAGTAAAGGATACTCCTGAAACGACATTGGAACTCGCAATCGTCATTGGCGTCTTGGGAACCTTCAATGGTGAAGTCGTTTACGGATTGAATTATGACGCCGCCTACAAGATCGCAAGTAAGCTGATGCCGGGAATGAGTGAACAGGATATTAAAAACGAGTACAAGGATATCTTGGGCGAAATCGCAAACATGACCACGGGAAATGCTATGAATATTTTCGCGACAGCAGGCCAATCTATCGAGATCACGGCCCCGAATATCGTAGACGCCAAAAACGAGACGATTAAGATTCCCAAAAAACAAGCGCTTGCCATTAATCTATTTTCCAAATTCGGAAAATTAGAAGTAAACGTTTCCCTTTCGTAAGGAAATTTTTAGAGATTAAAACGCTCGACGATCGATTACAAATCGTTGAGGCCGCAAAAAGAGATCTCTAAAACCGAGGTTCTAGAGATCTCTTTTTGAAAGATTTTCCAGTTCGGTTCGTAGTGGGGAAAATCTTCCCTTAGAATCCTCAGAACTTTTTTCCAGATACTTTACCAGAAATTTTCTTGCCCACTCGGCTTCACCTGCCTTGTGACTGGACTTAAATAGAAGATAAGCGCCTAAATCTCTTTCTTCCAATTGCTTTCTAAATTCGACCGAATTCGGATCCGATGCAATCGGATATTTGCGGCCGAAACGATTCCAGAAATCGATCAGATATGCGCGGGAATCGGCAAATCGTCCCTGCCGAAAAAGAGAATCACCTAATTGTAATAAAGCTTGCGCGCGGTACTCTGGAGGAGCTTCGGTCGCGACTTGCAAAAGCGAGGTTTGAGCCTCCGAATTTTTTCCCTGAGACCGCAATGAGCGCGCCGACTCGAGTAGGGTTTTCCACTTCATTTCCTCGTCCTGGCTCTCTGAGGCGGACGAATTTGTTTGAGTATCGATAAGTTTGGATAATTCCAGTTTTGCCTTCTCGGACGCTTCTCCTTGGCTTCCCGCAGCTTTCGTAAATTCCTCTTGGGCCGCGTTCTTTTCTCCATTACGAAGTCTTAATAATCCCCGTTCGTAGGCACCCTGACTCGGATCTTGGTCGTCCTTCTTTTTTGCTTTCCGAGTTTTTTTCCCGGTTATATTAGGCAATTGAGTCGACTTCGGTTTGACGGAAGGCGTTTGAATCGCCACAGAATCGAGCTCGGCAGGTTTACGATTCGAATCGCTTCCGATCGCAGTTTCCGAAGATTTACTTGTCTCGGTAGAATCCGCTTCCGGCGCGGACATCGGCTCTTCCCCCACAACCCCCGGGGATTGCGAAGGCACACTTAAAGTTTGTCGAGATTCCGCTTCTTCCGTGCCGGACCGATCTTCGGGAAACGGTAAAGGCAGGTCCGCCCAAATCAAAGTCGGTAAAGCCAAATAAATAATAAGAGAAGCAATATTGGACGATTTCAAATTCATTCTCTCAATTGTGGACCAGTTGTCTTCCCGGGCGGTTTTTCCAATCGTGAAGGTGCGTCGCCTTTGGATGAGGAGTTCTGCCCGGATTGGGATTTCGGTTCTAACTTGGGCGTGTTGTCGGAACTATTACTTGGAGCCGAGTCTTCTCGTGGGGGCCGTTCATTCTCGTTTGGAAAAAATACTCGGGAATCTCCCTCATTTCTTCGCGAATTGGAAAGCGTATTTCCCTCTTCCAGAGTGGCTTTCGGAGCCGACGGGCCTGCCTTAGGTCGATCCTGAGAATATCTTTCAATATCCAGGGAATTCGGCTTAGAATCGTTCAGGCGGGGATCACTCCAATGAATCTCCTTTCTCTTACGATTGTATTCTCGCTCGATATCCTCTAAAAAAAGGGCTTTTCGGTCTAAAACCTTGGCCCTATCTTCCTCTCCTGCCATCTCTAGGCCTTTCTGAAAGCTCAGCCATGCCAATGCCAATCCGATCAGTACCGCGAGAGCCATACCGGCCTTTCCGATCATTTTAACAGTTTGTGGGGGTAAGCCGCCTAAAATTCCGTCAATCGAGCCGCGAATACTTGTAAGAAATGAAAAAGGATTAAAGGCCATTGCGAATTCCTATGAGAATCATCGGTTTTTTTGCGGTTTTTTTCAAGGACATAATTACCGGAAAGTGTTCGGATTTTGACGCCTCAATCCGTTATGTTCCCCGCTCGAGAAGGAGCGGAAGCATTCGATTCGATCAAAAAGCGTTCAGAAAGAAGCAGGTGCAAAATTACCTGTCCGATAAACGCTTTAATAATTTATTTCTAATCTCTTATTTAAGACCGAGTAAAATAACCGACTCTTCCGTATATTGCTATTAAGAAAGATTCTCAAAAGCAAAACGACTAACGTAATTTACCTCATTACATTTTAGAATTATTCCAGTTAATTCAATAAATCGAATGTATCCTAACGTTGACAATTATCACCGAATTAAACTCTCCCCAACTCACTTCCTTGCTTGGCTTTTTATTCGAGTATCGAATCAATGGAAGTATCCCTTTCCACGGGAACGGAGAAACGATGAATTCCCAAAAATATAACGATCAAATCGTAAAAGGATTTATTATCTCTGCGTTGGTATGGGGCGTGGCTTCGATGCTAATCGGAACCTGGATCGCTTTCCAAATGGTATTCCCCGAATTAAATTTCGGTCCGTACTTCACTTTTGGACGATTACGCCCGCTTCATACAAATGCAGCCATATTTGGTTTTGCGCTCAGCATCATTTTTGCGACGGCCTATCATACCGTCCAAAGACTGTGCCGAGTTAGAATTTGGAGCGATCGGTTAGCGAATATTCATTTTGTATTATACAATTTGACGATAGCGTTAGCCGCTGTGACCCTTCCGTTAGGGCTAAATCAATCGAAAGAATATGCGGAACTTGAATGGCCGTTAGATCTCCTAATCGTTATTTGGTTCGTAATCTTTCTAGTGAATTTCTTCGGAACGATTTTCACTCGCGAAGAAAAACAACTTTATGCTGCGATTTGGTTCTACATTGCCTCGTTTGTTACGATTCCGATCCTATTCATCGTAAACAACCTCGCAGTTCCTGTCGGCTTAACCAAATCATATTCCCTGTTTTCCGGCGTGTATGACGCGAATATCCAGTGGTGGTACGGACACAATGCGGTCGCCTTCGTATTGACCACTCCATTCTTAGGATTGATGTATTATTATCTTCCTAAGCATATCAAACAACCTATCTATAGTCACAGATTATCGATCATACATTTCTGGTCCTTAATCTTCATTTATATTTGGGCCGGTCCACACCATTTGCTCTATACTCCTCTACCCGATTGGTTGCAAACCACCGGTATGGTTTTTAGTATAATGCTTTGGATGCCTTCTTGGGGAGGAATGTTAAACGGATTTTTGACACTCACTCAAGCGAAGGAAAAGATCAAGACGGATGCGACTCTGAAAATGTTATTAGTGGGAATTACCTTCTACGGTATGTCCACATTCGAAGGCCCGTTATTGTCGATTCGATCCGTCAGCGCATTAGGGCATAATACCGATTGGATTATCGGTCACGTTCACGGGGGGACCCTAGGCTGGGTCGGAATGCTTTCCTTCGCGGCTATTTATTATCTCGTTCCTAGGCTTTGGAACACAAATCTGTATTCGGAAAGGTTGGCCAATTTTCACTTCTGGGTCGCTACTCTAGGAATTTTACTCTATATCGTTTCGATGTGGGTCTCCGGAGTTACGGAAGGTTCGATGTGGAGAGCCGTAGACGAAACAGGAGCATTAAAGTACCCTAATTGGGTCCAAATCACCGAAGTTCTAAAACCGTTCCGTCTGTTCAGAGGTATCGCAGGTGTTCTTTACGTTAGTGGATTATTTGTGATGATCTACAACGTGATCAAGACGATCAAAACCGCTGGAAGTGGATGGAAAGAAATTGATCTACGTGTAGGCCTCAAGGAGGCAAAAGCATGAGCTGGTTTGATAAACTTTTAGATCGCTTTTCGAATCTCACCGAAAAATGGGAACAGAACGGAGTTAAATTCACGATCTATACTACGATCGCGGTTTTATGCGGCGGTATCTTCGAATTAATTCCTCCCTTCTTCCTCTCGAAGACGGCGGAACCGATTGCGAATGTAAAACCTTACACCGCCTTAGAACTGGCCGGGCGAGACGTTTACCAAAAGGAAGGCTGTAATAATTGCCATACCCAAATGATCCGTCCGTTCAAATGGGAAGTCGATCGATTCGATCCGCAAAAAGCGTTCGGTCGAGACGGGTATTCCAAAGCGGGGGAATTCGTTTACGATCATCCATTTTTATGGGGATCGAAACGGACTGGACCGGATCTAGCTCACGAATCTCAAATACAGCCCTCGGCGGAATGGCACAAAACGCATCTCATCAATCCGAGAGACACTGCTAAAGGATCGGTTATGCCTGGGTATCCGTGGCTATTCGAAGAGAGCGCTAAGCTCGATCCGGAAAAGATTGCCGCCCATTTGAGAGGATTACGTAGCGTCGGAGTTCCTTACACCGATGCGGAAATTCAAACCGGGATCGCAGAACTTTCCGGAAAAACCGAAGGCGACGCGCTAATAGCTTACCTGTTAAAAATGGGTCGAGACAGCGCCGAACTTTCTAAAAGTTTAAAGTAGGAAGCATAGATGGATTTAGATACATTACAAATCTACAAAGCGCTAAGACTTCCGGTCTTAGTCATTGCAATCGCCATCATCTTTGCGTACGTTTACGCTCGAAAACGCAAAGATCGCATGGAAAAACCGAAATACCGCATGTTAGAGGAGGATTGATCTATGAGCGATCCAAATAAGGAATTTGACGGCATCAAGCAATCCAACAATCCTCTTCCTGCATGGTGGGTTTGGGTTTGGTTCGGCTCGATCGTATTTGCAATCGCCTATGCAATATACTTTCACGGTTTTTCGTCTTGGGAAACCAAAGAGCAATATGAAGCACAGGTGTTAGATTACGAAAAAGAATTTCCGAATAAAAATAAGGTGATAGTATCGAACGGAGGCGCAGACCCGTTTCGCGGGGATGAAAAAGCCATTGCCGCAGGTCAGGCAACTTTTCAGACCTATTGCGTCGCCTGTCACGGCCCGACAGGAGAAGGTTTAGTCGGACCGAATTTAATGGATAAAGAATGGCTGCATGGAAATACGGATGCGGAGCTTTATGAAGAGATAATGAAAGGAATCGGCCCTGATAAGGCGAAGTTGGGTCGAGGACCGATGCCTCCGCACGAAAATTCCTTAGGTTCCGAAAAAGTTTATCAGGTCATCGCTTGGTTAGCTTCAAGGAATCCGAGTTTAAAAGCCTCCAAGTGAAATTTGATGCTCGTACCCGCCGCTTCGCGGCGGGTCGATTCGGAGGAATCTAAATGGTTATTTCTCGCCCAATGTCGGGAAGGATCAGAAGTGCCAGAACGATAGTTCAAACTTTTCTAATCCTATTATTCTTTGGAACGCCTTGGCTACGTTGGGATCAACTCCCTCTCATTCGTTTGGACATCCCGGAGAGGAAATTCTTTCTTTTAGGTAATATCTTCACGCCCCAAGAAGGTTATTTTTTACATCTATTCCTTTTGGGTATGGGACTTTCCCTCTTTCTCTTCACCTCCTTGATCGGGAGGGTTTGGTGCGGCTGGGCCTGTCCTCAGACTATCTATACTGATTTATTCGATGTCGTCGGAAGATTCACCTTAGGATCGAAATACGGCAAGAAGGATGCCCCCATCATAGGGAAGATAGGAACTCATCTCATTTGGATCCTAGTTAGCTTACTAGCATCCTTAGCATGGATCTCTTATTTTGCGGATCCTTATTTGATGATAGCCGACATTCGATCCGTTTCTGAAACTCATTTAATGCCAAATTGGGCGTACTTCACGGGATTCTTTACATTCGCGATGTACGCGGATATGGCCTTCATCCGAGAACAGTTTTGCAAATATGCCTGTCCTTATGCTCGCTTTCAAACAGTTATGATGGACGGAGATTCCGTTAATATCACGTACGATTATAAGAGAGGAGAACCTCGCCGAAAAGGTACCGTTAAAATCGGAGATTGCACCGCCTGCAATATGTGTCTCGTAGTTTGTCCTACAGGGATCGATATTCGAGAAGGAACCAACGTCGGCTGCATTGCCTGCGGAAAATGTGCCGACGCGTGCACGCATCAGATGGCGAAAGAAGGAAAGAAAACTCTCATCGGATACTGGTCGGAAAACGAAATCGCTTCCCGTAATCGCCAGATAAGATGGATCCGTCCGCGAACGCTAGTTTACGGCGGATTATTAACATTGGTTCTTACGGTTGCTAGTCTTTTGCTGTGGACCCGGGTACCTATGTATCTTTCGGTGCTGCCGGATCGGAATTTACAACCGATGGCGCTTCCCGGAGGGACCATCCGTAATTTCTACGAAGTGCAAATACAAAATTTGACATTCGAAGAAAGGAAACTTAGATTCCAAGTCGAAAAAACTGATATTGATGGGGAATTGCATATTCTAGTGGGAGGAACCGAAGAGGCAGTCGTAAACCTTCCTTCTAATTCGAATATGCATTATCGATTAATCCTAGAATTAAGGAATCTTGAGGGACAAGATGCTTCTAAAAGAAGTCACGAAATTGTTTTAAAAGTATTCGATCTTGAAAAACCCGTTTTTGCAAAAACGAATACGATTCCTTTCCTACTACCGGTAGGAATCGCATTTAAGCAAATAGGAGGAACTAATATTGCATCCCAGCCTTAAACGAGCATTCATTCTAATCGGTCTTTGCTTTGCAGGACTGATTTTCGCGACCGTTTGGACGGTAAACGTAGCTACGTCGAGTCACACTCCGCCCGTTGAAAAAGATTATTATGAGAAGGGACTTAAATACGAAGCTGCGATTGCAGAGCAGCGAAGTATGATTTCGAAAGGATACGAACTCCAAGGAGCTTGGCTTGAGGGCGAAGTTCCTATAAAGGTCGGAAAACAAAAATTACAGCTAAAGCTTCTTAGGCAAAATGTTCCGATCATAGGAGCTAAGTTAAGAGTTCGGTTCGAAAAAAGCGCAACGGATGCGTTTAACAGACAAGCGGAATTCAAGGAACTGAAACCGGGAACCTACGAGGCGGAATTAGAGATTCCGATATCCGGTCCTTGGTCGGCAACGGTTATTGCAAAAACGGACGAGGGAGCGTTTGAACGAACCAAGCAGTTGAGTATCATACGGTGATTGAATATTGCTATCATTGCAATTCCCCTATCGGGAAGGACTTGATAGAAAAGAAAATTCTAGGAGTCGATAGACATTACTGCTGTAACGGATGCGCCGAACTTTCTTCCCTTCTCTTAGGAAGCGAACTCGGACGATTTTACGATATCAGGGGTGGGCAGAAACTCAATCCTGTGGGGGATATATCCGAGATAACCGGAGATACTCGGCTCGAAACCGAATCGGTCTACAAAGAATATGTAGAAAACTCAGAACCGGGTAAATCGATCGTGAGGATCAGCGTCGGAGGAATCCATTGTAGCGCTTGCATTTGGCTGATCGAAACTGCCCTTTCTAAATTACCGGGAGTTTTTTCCGCTAGAATGAATTTTGCCACCTCCAGGTTGAGCGTGGAATTCGACCGGAATCAACTCAACCTTACGAGCCTATTCTCTTCCATTCGAAAACTTGGATATACTCCTAACTTATACTCTCCCTACAAGTCGGAAGCAAAAGTCGAAAAACCGTTTAAAGATTTAGCACTTAGAATGGCGGTTGCCGGATTTTGTTGGGGAAACATCATGCTCTTCTCCGCCGGACTATACGCGGGTTATTTCGAAGGAATGGATTTAGGAATCAAAAAACTATTCCATTATGTTTCTTGGATATTGGCCACACCGGTTTACGTATTTTCCGGTTATCCGTTTTGGAAAGGTGCCCTGGAATCGTGGAAAAGAAGATTTTTGTCCATGGACACTCTCCTTTTTTTAGGAGTAAGCATGGCCTACTTTTATAGCGTTTACGTAACGATCACCGACAAAGGCGAGGTCTATTTCGATTCGGTGTGTACGATCTACTTTTTTATACTTCTAGGCAAGTATCTCGAAGCGCATATTCGATATAAAGCAAGTGCAAAAGTCGGAGAGTTGCTTTCCCTTTTGCCGGAAGAATACGAGGTACAGAGAGACGGTGACTGGAAAAAAGTTCCGACTTCGCTTATTGACGCCGGAGATAAAATCAAATTGGTATCCGGCAATAAGGTTCCGGTCGACGGAAAATTAGATTCTACGGATGCTTATTTTGACGAGTCGGTAATAACCGGTGAAAGCCAACCGGTTCACAAAACGAAAGAAGATTCGATTCGCGCAGGTTCTATTTGCCTTTCGAGCGGAATCTATTTTTACGCGACCGGAACTTCTTCGCAAAGCACGTTAGCTCAGATCGGTCGGCTTTTAGAAGAATCCCTCCTGACTAAACCAAAACTACAGAGAACAACGGACACATTAGCATCCATATTCGTAAAGGTAGTCTTATTTGTTGCATTGATCACATTCGCGTATTGGTGGAACGCCGTTTCATTAGAGATTGCGATTTTAAATACGATCAGTGTTTTAATTGTGGCCTGCCCTTGTGCGTTGGGTTTAAGCGTTCCAGCGGCCTTGGTTGTAAGTCATTTACTTCAGTCCCAGGCGGGAATTTTAGTCAAAAATCCTGAATCCGTAGAAACGCTGGCGAAGGCGGACAGGTTTTTCTTTGATAAAACGGGCACCCTGACTACGGGAAAGTTGGAATTGGTAGAAGAGAAAATTCTCGGTCAAGAAAAACCTCTCGAATACAGAAATTTGGCTTATGCATTAGAGGTGAACTCTTCTCATCCGTTAGCTCGATCTCTCGTTCGTGCATTGGGGACCGAAACTTCCATAAAGACCAAGGAAACTTCTCCCCGAAACGAATTTTTCTGGAAGGATCTAAAGGAAATATCCGGAGGTGGAATCGAGGCAAAACGAGCCGGCGAAAACGGAACCATATATAGGATCGGAAGCAAAGGATTTACTTCGCAAATCGGTTCCGTCAACGACGGCTGGATTTATTTGAGTAAGGATCGACATCCTATCGCAGCCTGGAAATTCGGAGATACGGCAAGGCCCGATGCGAAAGCAAGTATTTCATTGCTTAAATCTGTAATTCCTAATCTAGAACTTTTGTCCGGCGATTCGCCAGAAAAAGTCCAAGCTCTCGCCAACGAATTAGGAATCCTTGAATATACCGGAAACCTTTCGCCGGCAGATAAAAGACAACGAATCATCGAAGCACAGCGAAACGGAGAAACTGTCGTAATGGTGGGCGACGGAATCAACGACTCGGCCTGTATTGCCCAAGCTAATCTAGGCATTTCCATGGGAATCGGATCCGATTTAAGTCTAGATCGTTCCGATTTGATTTTAGTCCAGAATCGACTCGATGCACTCCCGAAAGCCGTTTCCATTTCCAAATCGACTCGTCGAATAATTCTTCAGAATATTATGCTATCATTAACTTATAATTCTATTATGATTCCTATCGCCGCATTCGGATACATGCTGCCCGTTATTTGCGCTGGATTTATGACTCTTAGTTCGATAACGGTCGTATTAAATTCCATATCATTGAGAAGGAGAGTATCACTTTGAACGCTTTATATATGACGATTCCCTTAGCGTTGATAATCGCATTCGGCTCGTTCTTTGTCTTTCTTTGGAGTTACAAATCCGGTCAATACGAGGATATCGAAGGACCGAAATATAGAATGCTCTTCGATGATGATCAGACCGAACCCGATCACTCGGAAAAGGCGCCAAAAAAATGATTCTTCCGATTTTAGGCGCCGCGTTCTTGCACGGATTGACGAGTTCTCTTCATTGTGTGGGAATGTGTGGACCTTTTGCGGGAACGTTATCCCTAGCTTCCGGTCAACGCTCGAGAAAAGAAAATGCGTTTTTGCAGCTTTGCTATAATCTCGGGCGACTCGGCTCATATTCTTTGATCGGCGCTCTACTCGGGTTCGTCGGCCAGGGAGCGAATCTAGTTTCAACCGAACTCGGTTTTATTCGAGAAATCGCCGCATGGATTTCCGGGATTTTTGTAATCGTATTCGGGCTCTCTCTCTTACTCGGAGGAGGAGTCTCGAGCGCTTCGGCTTCTTTTGCCAATCGAATTTTGGGAAAGGTTGCACGGCCGATCTTGGAAGCCCTACGTGAAAATAGCGACAAACCGTTTCGACTCGGTCTAATCGGATTCAATTTCGGTTTAGTGACCGGCCTTTTACCTTGCGGCGTCTTGTATCCCGCCTTTGCACTTGCGTTCGCAACAGGTTCTCCTTTGAACGGAGGCGCAGTGATGGCTAGTTTTTTTATAGGTACTTTCCCGCTACTTTTTGCCTTCGGTTACGGATTCCGATCGCTTGCCCTCAAGTTGAAAGGAAACACTGCAAGATTTGCAGGAACACTGGTCATCTTGATCGGAATCGGATGGATTTTCTTTCGCTTCGGTCATGATCATTCCAATCATACAGGACACAAACCGGCTCCATCCGAATCTCATTCGCACCACGGACATTGATGGACTTCCTACAGGCAGGATAAGATCGTAAAAAAACTGTCTTTTTCCGTTTGAGACGAATTTTCTTTTCCTATATTTCCTACTCTTCTCTTCCGTTTTTCCATATTCGATCTAAAGTCTTTTCGCAGGATTTCGATTGTAAAATATAGGATGGGCGCTACTCTCCAATATCGGAACTATCGAATGACTGACTCGATTCGTAATTATACAGATTCCCTCCTCCGAGATTTAGAGGAAAACGAGGGTGGTTTTTTTAAGATCGAGAATTTAGACGGATTAGCTTATTTAACGGTTTTTCCTTCGGGAAAAAAAGGTAAGAGCGTAGAAATTAGAGAAGTTTTCAAACGCCTAGAGGTCTTTAAAATTTCGGAGAGCTCCGAAGAGGAAGTGAAGCGAGTCGTCAAAAACAGAGATGGAGAACCCCATTTTATCGGGAAATGGCCCGGAAAACCGGAAGCTAGTCATATAGAATTAAAAATCTCCGAAGATAAAATGACTGCGCACGCGATATTGCAACCGCCCAAATACGGCGGGAAAGTTCTTTCAGAAGTGGAAATCCTTTTTGAACTAAAAAAAGAAGGGATAGAATTCGGAATTAAATCGGAAGAGATCGCGCGCCTAGCAAAGGCGGAAGAATACGGAAAGCGGGTTTTAATCGCGATCGGCGAGCCTCCGATTCCGGGAAGCGACGGAGATTTACGAATTTTATTTCAACATCCGAGTATTCCAAAATTGGAAGAAGACGAATTCGGTAGAGTAGATTTCAAAAATATTCAAATTATCCAGAGTGTGAAAAAAAACCAGAAGTTAGCCGAGAAGATTTCCCCTTCTCCCGGCAAACCGGGTAAGAACGTTAATGGGGACCTCCTCCCGTTTGAAGAAGGAAAACCTGCGGAGTGGAAATTAGGCTCCAATGTAAAAATCTCGGAAGATAAAAATCAGATTTTTGCCCTTATAGACGGACGACCTATCGTCGATCGTTACGGAGTTATTCGCGTGGACGAAGTTTGTCACCTCGACCATGTGGATTTTTCAACGGGTAATATCAACTTTCCCGGAACGATTATCGTAGAAGAATCCATTGCCGACGGATTTGTCCTCGAGACGGAAGGTTCTATCGTCGTTAAAAAGTCGGTAGGAAAAGTCTTTTTAAAAGCCGGCGGCGACATCGTTCTTTCGGGCGGCTTCATGGGCAGAAACGGCGGCTTAATCGAATCCGGCGCCGATATCTACGCCAAGTTCGTGGAGCAGGGAAAAATGATCGCAAAGAATTCCATCTTTATCGAGGAAGCCTCGATGCACTCGGAATTGATCGCCGGCGAGTCGATCCTGGTCCGTGGAGGACGCGGGGAATTGATAGGCGGACAATGCGTCGCCGGAAAGAATATCACCTGTTCCAAACTCGGAGCCATCGTGGAAACTAAGACGGTACTGAGCTGCGGAATGCCGCCGGAATTATTAACCGAACTCGAAGATTTAAAGGCGGAAGTTCGAAAAAATCACGACGTTTTGAAGAAAGTAGAAGCGAGCATCGTAAAATTAAACGACGATTCGCAACGGAGAACTCTTTCTAACGAGGAAAAAGAAAGCTTACCTAAGCTCCAAGCGATCAAACAAAAATACCAATCAATACTTGAAAACTTACTTGCCCAGGAACAGTCTGTCATACTTTCCTTCGATCCGGATAAAAACGCTTATATCGAAGTAGAGCGGGAGATTTTTCCCGGAGTCGATGCAAACCTGGGTAGAAATCGGAGCTTTAAGGTTAAATTAAAGGAAATTCCCGGACCGTCGTTTTTATTCCTTGGAACGGACGGACAAGTGGTTCATTCTAAAGTTCGGCCGAAACGATTAGGAATTCTGCAGGAAGATTCTCCGAATTTAGAATCCGGGCCTTAATTCGACTTAATCGTGCCGATTAATCGACATGACTTCGATTTTAAAATATCCCGACCGGGGAATTTCATTCGATCGATCGGAACAAATCCTGGCAAGAAGGAATCCCCCCGGATTCCTCCATTGATGCGCACGGAGTCTTGAGCAAATCATCCATGCAACGCCGAACTTTCGCGATTTGCTCGTCGGTCACTTTTTCATAATCGTCCGGGAGAATGCTCTGGTCCTTCTGGTTCTCCATACATTGTTCTAAAGAATAGAATTCGGATTTCGCCTCCTCTTGTTCCGATACGGATAAGGATTCCAGATACATTGCGGAGCATTCCAGGTTCTTCCGGCATAATTCTCGAATATAAGAAGAACTTAAATTTTTAACTTCTTCTCGCGAAAGAGACGGTCCTTTTCGACAGACCGAAACGAATAACGACAAAAATAGGAAAAATACGATAATTTTGGGATTCATCAGCTCGATAACCTTTTTGAAACGATTACGAGTATTAGGAAACAAGATTTTGCCTAAAAATTAAGGCTAAATCCTATTTCATTTTTGTGAGAATGAGACGGTTCCCCTTCCCGGATTGATCCACATAAAAGTGATCTGTGAGTTTACGCACTAGATATAATCCGATTCCTTCCTCTCGGTAATCCCCAAGATCGTAACCTCTCATATCCGAAAGATTTTTCTGAACCCCGAAGTCGCGAATCCTAACTTCCATTCGATTATCGAAAATCAAGATTTCCAGAAAAATCGGATATCCGTGTTTGCCTAGATATGCGTGCTTAATTACGTTGAGAAGACATTCGCCGACCGCCAATTTCAGGTCCGCGGAGTCGTATAACGTGAAGCCGGATTCCCTAGCTAGATTATAAACGAAGTTCCGCGCCACAGATACGTAACGCGGATGAGATGGGATCTGGATCCGAAACTGGTTTGAATAGCTCGTCTGTTTAGGATCAGTCAACCTAAACTCCTCAATGGTTTCGGATCATTATTAGAAATTACCCTCTTGGATGGAATTTCTTATGAACTTCCTTCAGGGTTTTATTGGCCATGTGAGTATATATCTGAGTCGTAGAAATATCGATATGTCCCAATAGTTCTTGAACAGATTTGAGGTCTGCGTGATTTTCCAAAAGATGAGTCGCAAAGGAGTGTCTCAGCGTATGAGGGGTGACTTTCTTTTTGATATTCGTTCTTTTAATATAATGATTCAGAAGTCTCCAGACAGACTTACGATTGATAAACGAACCTTTCTTCGATACGAACAAATAATCGCAATTTCGGTTCTTCAGAATATAGGGTCTGCTTTGTTTAAGATATCTGTTGAGAATGTCCAAGGATTTCTCGCCGAACGGAACCAGTCTTTGACGTCCGCCCTTACCTTCCACAGTTAAAGTCATCCCGGCCATATCCATGTCCGTTAAGCGAAGATTACAAGCCTCCGAAATCCGGAGACCGGAGGAATATAAAAGTTCGAAAATGCATTTATCTCTTAGTTCATAGAGATGATCTTCGCGAATCGCGCTAAAAAGTTCCTCGATTTCTTCCTGAGTCAGATAGTCGGGAATGGAGCGCATCACTTCGGGAGTTTCGATTTTCTCCGTCGGATTCGAATCTAATTTCTTTTCGTCTTTGAGAAACTTATAGAATTGCCGAATTGCGACGACCTCACGAGCGATCGTCTTAGCGGAAATTTTTCGATTCCTTTCTTCATTGAGGAAACGAACTATGTCGTTCGCCTGAACTTCTAAGAAGTCGATATGTTCCTTTTCCAGGAAGTTCTTAAACTTGTTTAAATCGTACCCGTATGAGTAGATCGAATTGTCGCTCAGACCCTTCTCTACCGAAAGGTATTCCTGGAAATTTTGGAGTAAATTCTTATGAGAAGATGTCACTTTCTTAGTCCCGCTTCTACGTATTACAGTACTAATTCCTTCGGACAAATTCTCCCACTAGATTGAAACTTTTTTAAGATTGCGGTATGGGAAGGCCCGTAAATTATACAAATTCGACGGAAGAAAATGACTTTTTTTAGTCAAATTTTATCCCTCCACCGGAAAAAACCTACGGAAATGAGACAGAAGTTCCGACACGCATTTGCGATTCTTATGTCCCTAATCCTTGTTTCCTGCGATTCTTCACAGGAATGGGTAAATCTTGCTCGTGAAAAACACTCTCAAGGCAATATTGCGGAAGCGCTTTACTACTACGATTTGGCGCTTAGAAAAAATCCTGATAACGTAGTCGCGAATCGGAATTTAGGAATTCTTTTAGCGGAAAGCAACGAAGCGCCGGGCTCTGCGGCATTCTATTTAGAAAAAGCGCATATAAAGGATCCGAAGAATCCGGATATCCTTCTCTATTTATTAGAAATTTATTTAAAGGCAGGATCGAAAACCGAGTCCGATCGGGTTTTAAAATCTTTCGCCGATGGATGGGATAAGGATAGGGAAAGCCTGGCAAAGTTTCTGAAAGAATGTTTATTGGATGAGAAAAAAAATCCGAGCGAAAGAAAGCGCTTTCAAGAAAATCGAATTCCGGATGCGAACCCGGCTTCCAAGCGAATGTTTCGAGAGTGCGAAGAGAAACTATATCCGGAAATTTCCGGAAAATCGTAAAAACAGAATCTTTTGAAACCATTCACTTTTCTTAAAATATTCGTTCTGGTATCATTAGTATTTGGAATATTAGAAATATCACTTAGACTTCCCTATTTTCAGTCCGTTCGGTTTAAATTAGCTGATAAGGAGCTACATTGTCTTTCTGAAGATCGCCTTCCCTGGATACGACTTTGTCCGAATCGACGACTAACCCTCTTTCACCCTGCGAAGGGATACTCTTATAATATACGGACCGACGAGAACGGCGAACGAATCAGTTACGAACCGGGAACAACACCGCTTGCGGTTCAAAAGCGAATCTGGATATTAGGAGATTCCGTCGCCATGGGGTATTTAGTGGAAGATCGAGAGTCGATTTCATGGCAATTAGCCGAAAGGATAGGTTTTTCAGGTCGAGTCAGGAATCTAGGAGTGGATGCGGTCGGCACCTTCGGCATTCAGGAGAGACTGGGAGAAGTACTGCTGCAATCCGATCCTCCGAATGTCGCTTATTGGATTTATCATATTTCCGACGTCGCCGATTCTTTTCGGGAAGAAGCTTTATTTGAATCTAAAGCAAGACGACTCTTAACCAGAATTTCCTTCTACTTATCCCGATACAGCGCCGTCTTTAACGGATGGAAAACACTGTGGGAGAATTACCGTCCGGCACTTGCCGAAAATCGAATTTCTTTACGAGACGAAACCGCGACAGAATCGTTAGGGGAAGATCATCCGCATCGCCGGGCACTGAGGCGCTTATTTGATTTTTGCGAGGATAAAAAAATTCCTTTGGTGATCGTATTTCTTCCGGAACCTAACTCCGCAAATCAACCGATCTTTCAATCGCCTATCTTAAACGACGTCCAGTCTCTCGCTCTTGAAAATCGAATTTCGGTCTTGGATTTGAGACCAAGGCTGGAATCGAATTGGAAAAAGAAGCATGAACGGTTTTTCCTGGCTCGCGACGGACATCCGAATCCGTATACTTACGGACTCATAGCCGATTTTCTGAACGAAGATTTAACTCGCCGTTAAAACTGGAAATACAGAAACGGTTGGCTTACGGTTACGCTATAAAGAATAAAGCAAATGGATAGTAAAACTGCAGAAATCGAGTAAACCCAAATCGGCTTATCCGTAAGTTTCTCCAGTATCGGAATCTTTCGATCCACGATATAATCTCCCGCCATGAGAGCGACTACCGCAACCAATAACGGAAGAGGAACGTCCAGAGGTAATCCGTTAGCGGCAGTAAACGCTCGAGTCGTCATAGTCCAGGCGACGTCGATACTTCCGTCATATCCTGGCGCAGCTTTAGCTCGAAAGAAAAACATCGATACCGCAAAGAAAAAGAAAGTATATGCGATTTTTATAATTTGCGGAACTTTTTCCCAAGCGTCCGAAATCCGTTTAAACGACAGAATAAATCGTTCTATCACCATTAGGAAAGCGTGAATCGCTCCCCAAATAATAAAATTCCAGTCGGCGCCGTGCCAAATTCCGCTCACAAAGGTGGTAAGAAACAGATTTAGATACATTCTAGGAATGCCTTTCTTGTTTCCGCCCAGCGGAATGTACACGTATTCCCTCAACCAGGAACTGAATGAGATGTGCCAGCGCCTCCAAAGCTCCGTAATCGACTGGGATAAAAACGGTTCCCGAAAATTTGCCGGGATATGATATCCCATAATCCGTCCCGTCCCGATAGCAACGTCAGAGTAGCCGGAAAAATCGCAATAAACTTGAAAGGAGAATAGGACGGCGGAAATCGATAATGCTTCCCATCCGAATATGGACGGATTTCCATAGACAGGATCGATGATTAAGGCAATCGGGTCCGCAACAAACGTCTTTTTAAATAGCCCCCAGGCTATCTGGCGAATCCCGGGAAGCAGATTCTCTTTCTGAAATCTATATTCTTCCAAAAATTGGTGGAGCATATCCTGAGCACGAATGATCGGGCCGGCCACTAATTGCGGGAAGAAACTCAAAAATAGACCGAACTGGAAAAGATTCTTAGCTCTCTCCACATGACCGCGATAGACGTCCACCGCGTATCCTATCGCTTGCAAAGTAAAGAAAGAGATTCCCATAGGGAGAAGGACGCCCGAGGGATAAGCGAAGCAAGATTCGCAGGGCTGCAGACCTAAAATCGTATTCCAAGCGATAAAGGAAAAATCCAGATACTTGAAAAAATAGAGAAGGAGTAGATTTCCCCATACCACCAAATTCAAAAAAAATAATTTTCCGGATTTAGTGACTGCCTTATCCATCCACACTACGCAGTAATAAGTCAGGACGATCGAATAAATTAATAACGCGACGAACGGAACCCTAAAAACCGCATAGAAATACAAGCTGGTTAAAAGTAGCCACCACTTCTGAAACCTAGCGGGAAGTAGAAAATAAACTGCGATGACAACGGGCGCAAAAATTAAATATTGAACCGAATTAAAGAGCAAATGGGCTCTCCTTTAAATGTTTGGCAATCGCTTCCGCCAACCATTGGTTTCCGATCTTGGTAAAATGTCCGTCTTCCGGAATAAAATGATCTAGTATGCCTATGCGCCGTCCGTCCGTTCCGATCTTGCACATAGTTACGGTATCCTTCTTCAGTCTCATCACCGGGATTCCTTTCTTTTCGAAGTAGGATGCGGACCGAATCGCATAATTTTCCAATTTATGATATTTCCCGTTATTATAACAATATATCTCTTCCACCTGAATGGGAACGATTACCGGAATCAATCGAAACCCTTTCTCCTTTGCAAGAGCGATCATTCCATCGTAGCTACGTTGCGTTAATTCAGGTAAAGGTTCTAACTCGGTCAATTTCGGTATAGTATCCGAACAGCGAACATCGGCAGGAACCGGTTCCGGACAAATCGGTCCTAACGCGGCCTCCTTCATTACCGGCGCCACGGGGGAACAGTTCGGCCGCTTAGGAGGATGATAAAAGGAATTCTTAATATACGATCCTAAGTTTTCTCCCGGTTGCGAATTTTCGGACATTCCGGCTGACTTAATTTCGTTCGCGATATTCATTTTGGTCACTGAGGCAGTGACCGATAATTGCTCCCAAGCCAACTTCATAGCTTGCAAAGCGTAAGACCATTTCGTCAGTTCGAATTGAATTCGGAAATTTCTTCTATAATTCGGATCCGATTCTCTCGCAGCATCCGTCTGATCGTCGGGAAGGATTCCTTTAGCAGCCAACGCTTCCGGCATATCGAAATCATTCGGCGAAATGAAGAATAGAACTTCGGAAACATGATCCAGTCGAGCGGATATATCTTTCAACCTCAAATACGAACCCGAAGAACCGTAGGCATCCACTCCTAAATTCAGAGACTGTCGGGCGCCCCCCTTTAGCTCCAGACCATCCAGCAAAGAGCAAAACGTATCCGGATCTCCCACTCCAAAACCCATCACAAGACTATCACCTAGGCATAGTAGCTTCGGTTTATTCGAAATCGGATCTTTTGTTCCGCGTAAACCTAGGGAATTCGTGGAAATTTGGCCCTCCCATTTCCCCGCAAAATGCCTTACAAAGAGAGATTGATTAGGCTCTAAGCCAACGTAGTAATCCGGATGGTACTGATGAAGAACTTTTAGATCTCTATAGTACTGGAGAGACGGGGATTTGAGGAAGCGAAGTCCGACTTCCGTCCCCAGGAATGCGATTCCTACTAAAAAGAGAATCCATCCTGCCTTTTTCGCAAAACTCATGGATACGGGAAGCATCGGCGAAGGGGTCAGACTGGCAAGCCAATTCGATTCGAATGGTTTAGTTTCAAAAGACGGATTCTGCTCTCAAAAAAAAGATATACTTTACAAGAAACCAGTCTAAACAATACAATCAATTTAGAATCATTCTAAATTGATAGAGGTTTTCAGATATGTCTCATAAAGTCGTAATTATCGGTTCCGGTCCTGCCGGGCATACGGCAGCAATTTATGCAGCGAGAGCCAATCTTCGCCCTGTAATGTACGAAGGTTTTATGGCCGGAGGAATTGCTGCCGGAGGTCAATTAACGACTACGACCGAAGTGGAAAACTTTCCCGGGTTTCCGGAAGGAATCGACGGGACTCACTTAACTCAGCTTTTCCGAGCTCAGTCGGAAAAATACGGCACTACGATCCATACTCAAAATATTACGAAGGTGGATTTCTCTTCCAGACCATTCAAGCTCTGGTCAGATGATGAATTGATCGAAGCCGAGTCCGTTATCATCGCAACCGGGGCTACGGCTAAACGGATGTTCATTGCAGGAGAAGATTCCTATTGGCAAAAAGGAATATCCGCTTGCGCGGTTTGTGACGGCGCACTTCCTATTTATAGAAACAAAGAACTAGCCGTAATCGGAGGCGGAGATTCCGCCGTAGAAGAAGCTTCTCATTTAACGAAGTTTGCCTCGAAAGTATATTTGCTGCATAGGCGGGATAGTCTTCGCGCATCTAAAATCATGCAAAAGCGTGCGACAACCCATCCGAAAATCGAAATTCTTTGGAACACTGCCGTGGAAGCAGCATCGGGAAACGGTAACCAATTAACCGCGCTCACAATTAAGGATATTCCCTCCGGCAAGACCAGGGAACTTCCTGTCGGAGGACTCTTTTACGCAATCGGTCATAAACCGAATACGGAAATCTTCGAAGGTCAATTGGATTTAGACGAGACCGGTTATATTAAAACAGTCCCAGGAACTACAAAGACCAATATAGAAGGAGTTTTTGCAGCCGGAGACGTTCAAGATAAAAACTATAGGCAAGCGATTACTGCGGCAGGTTCCGGTTGCATGGCTGCTTTAGAGGCGGAGCGTTGGTTGGAATCTAGAGAGGAATAATCTTAGGAAAGAAACGTCGCGAAATAAGTCAAGGTCTCGCGACGAGCTGGCCCTTTTTCGATGCGGTATCGTAAATAAATACTGTAGGTAGAGAGGGCTTCTTCTTTCCCCCCAAAGTTATATCTTCTTCCCTGCGAACGATCATAACCAATCTATCTTTAGGAGAATCCGGGAGAAATTTTTCCAAATAATGTTTTTTGGGAAGCACCTGGATCAATTCTTCGGTAATCGGATCGTAGACGAATACTTTCTTCGAATCCTTCTGATTCAAATATCCGTCCTTATTGGTATCCTCGGGCATCCCCACCACGATAAACTTTCGACCGGTTTGCAATCCCGGAAAAGCGTCAGGATTCGGTTCGACGGATTCGTTAGTACGGACAATTTCCGTCTCTTCCTGCGCGTAGAAATAATCCCAAATATAAACGCTCTTGGTAAATACTTTCCGAATTTTACCGCTTAACAAATCGACAACGACTAGATTCTGGGCATGATTTAAAGTTTTGCGCGGTCCAAAATTCTCCCTATCCCGATTCAGATTTAAGGGATAATAGAGAAAGCGCCCCCAAGCGACGGAAGAATGCTCCAACAAATCGTCATCCGGTTCCACATATACCGTCTCACTTTTGTTAGAGGATGATTTGGAAATTTCAATCCCCCGATCATAGACAAACCAGCTTTTTAACAGAGCATATACCAGAATCACAACTATGATCGCAATGACCAAGTAAACCGATAAGCGAAGTTTTTCCATGGTGGGAAGCAAAGATTCCGGCTACCAAGGACCCAGGTCAATCTAGTTTTAGCCCTACTATACTCTTCCTAAACCGTGCTTTTTATTTTCTCTCCAAAACACCGGAGCGTTCAGGTACGTTTAAGGCGGATGAAATTTCTCCGGTGTCTTCGCGCAGCAAAGTCAATGGATTGTAGGTGTCGGGAATCACCTTACCGTCCACAACGAAATTATAAAGATACTCTCCCGGTTTCAATTTCTTCACGATTCTAAAAACGCCGTTTCTTTCCCTTTCCATAAAATCCGCTTCCGGATCCCAATGATTGAAATCCCCCACGAGAGTCACCGATTCGGCTTGAGGTTGATAAATTCGAAACTCAACGGTTCTAAATTCTTTTTCTTCGTGAGGCGAATCATCTAGTATTCTGGTACTAATCTGTTTATTCGGCCCGCCTTGTCGATAGGCGATTCTAGACACCAGGGAGCCCACGCCATCCTCATACGTATCGGAATTACCGGGATCGTGGGTAAAAAGGCCATCCACTCTAAATTTATACTCATAGGCCGGCTTTGGATCGTAAGAAGTATCCCCGACTATATCTATAATTCCATAAAAAACGCCCTTATCATTTTTTTGTAACGGGATACATTGCCAGTGGTTGAATTCTCCGCAAACGCTTACCTCGTCGTTTTGTAAACCTTCGTAAGTAAACAAAACGCCTCGATTCAGCAATTTCCCCGTTTGTAAGGACGTGGCAGTATCCACGTATCGAATAAACCTAGGCGGGACCGCCCGCCTCAAATTTTCAAACTGCCAAAAATAATAGATTTTTTCCTCCGAGAGGGCTTCCTCGCCTTCTTCGTAATCCACGGATCGGAAAGCGCCGATCCAGTCCTCCGCCTCGTCGGCGGCTAGAGCGAAAGTAAGAATTAGGGTCAAAAATACGACTGCCTTGGTTTTGTTGGCCGGAATCATTCTGTAGCGATTGTCGTAGAAAAACCCGGAAACCCTAAGCGGATTTCCGGAGTCTTATAGATGGATCCGACATAAGGAAAAATTCTTTGATCTTTTTCGATTAAGCCGATAGTATCCCTAAGGACTTTATGGCTGAGCCCTCATCTCCAGAATACTCCCCCCAGGACTTGGAGCAAATACGCTCTATACTGGACCCACTGAGTCGAAACCCCGAAACATCGGAAGATCTGAACCCGATGCTTTCCGTATTTCGGGACAAGATGGGTTTTACTATGCCCATTTCCATCGGCGACGAAGAACCGGAAGGAGAAGACCAAGAACAGTCCGACACCGAATTCGGTGAAGATGAAGAAAGCGCCGAGCCGACTCCGTCTACCGGAAGACCTAAGCCGATTTCTTTTTCCGACGAAGACGATATCGACTTAGATGAACTATTAAATCAGCCCCCGGCCGCCGCGGGAAAAACTTCCGAAGAGGAGGATCCGTTTGCTCGGATGGGGGAAGGAGAACCGATCGCATCGGACGATTTCTCCACTCCTCCTCCCGAAGATCCGTTTGCCGAAGAATTTCCGAGTGAAGAGCCAGCATCGACTCCGGCGAATGATTTCGGAGCGGAAGAAGAGGATCCGTTTGCCGGGATGGATTCAAGCCAAGAGTTGGAATCTCCCTTTGATTCTCCCCCTAGTGAAGAATTTACCCCGGCAGATTCGGACCCGTTTGCGGATATGGGTGGAGCTAGTCCGGAAGAACCGGTCGCTGATCCGTTTGGAAGTTCAGGTGAAGAGGATCCGTTTGCCGATATGGGCGGTGGAACTACGAGTACTGAAGATCCCTTCGCCGACTTTGACGCTAGTTCAATGGAAAATGCACCCGGCGATGAATTCGGTCTGGGCGAGGGTGATCCTTTCGGAGCCTCCCCTTCCACTGAAAGTGATTTCGGAGATTTAGGATTCGAATCCGGAACGGAAGAAGGCGGACCTTTTGCATCGGAACCAGGACCTTCCGATTCTGATCCGTTCTCTGACTTTGCACCGGTATCCGGAGCAGGTGGCCAAGACCCATTCTCGGATCTTTCCGGAGCGACCTCTCTTCCAGAAGCGGATCCATTTGCGGATTTTTCCTCGGAACCGGTATCGGAAATGGATCTGGGTTCGACTCCTGAAGGAGCGGATTTTACCAGTTTCTCACCTGATTTGGATGCGGAATCCGACTCGGACGGCGATTTAGGCGCCCCTTCTTTCGAAGACGATCTCCGTTCCCTAGGCGGTGAAGATAAGGAAGATCTGGATCGCTCCTTAAGCGATGAAGAACTCGCAATCATTCAAAAAGAAATTCTAAGGTATCCGCCTCTCTTACGAAGGTCCGTAATAGAATCGATCGTACAAGATAAGCTCTCAAAGAAAGCTCAACGAGATCTTTTAGAACTTATTAAGGTCGAAAGCACGCCTGAAGACGTCGCCGCTTTCTTATCCGCCGCATTAGGAACAACCATCAATTTAACGGATCGTTCCGGCGCTTATTCGGCGGACGGAGTTCCTATCATCTCCTCCGATCCGATTTATACGAAAGAAGGATTGTTAGAAAGGCGAAAACGAGTCCGCAGAACCGTTTATACGATCGCGGCCGGACTCCTTTTGGCATTTGGATCCTATTTCACATATTTCGGAATTATTCGCCCAAGACAAGCTGCTCAACATTACGAAAACGGATTGGAACAAATTCGCGAGATGGGTGCTAAAAAAATCCTAGGTCAACTCGGCGACGACGAAAGGAAGAAGTATTTAATTTCCATCGAAAGTAACTTTGACAAAGGCGCAGAAATTCTTCCTAACGATTTAAAATACTTAAATTTGTATGGAGTCGAGTACAGTCGCGCGGGGGAATACGAACTTTCTTTCGGAAAATTATTCGGAAGAATCGAACCCGATCTCGGATTCAGTGGAACCACGGATTCATGGAATCGGAGAGAAAACGCTCCACTCGTTAAATTAGCCCCCGGCGAATCCTGGAACGATAAGAAGTTAAAGAGTCATCTAGGCATAAATCAAGGAGCCGAAGGAATTCGATTCCTATTAGACCAGGAAAAAAATCCTAGAAAAGTAGTGGCTGCCGGCGCATTTTTGGTGATGCGACTCAAGGAAAGAATTCATGAAAACGATACATATAGGAATTTAGGCTGGTTCCATTCCCAAGTCATGCCCGACTTTGCCGAGCCGGATGGAAAACGCGGAAAATTCAAAAACGACTCTCTCTCGATCGATTATTATCGCAGAGTCTTTACCGACGGCGAGAGTCCTTACGACGAGAAAGCGACCGCAGGAATCGCGAAAATCTATTATAATCGAAGAGAATTCGGAAAGGCCGCTTCCTTCTATAATAGAATCGTAGAAGCCAATCCGAAAAGCATTCCAGGTCAGGCAGGTTTAGTTTCCACCTATATAGAAATGTGGAAGGAAAGCGGAGATCCTCAATTCGTGCTAAACCACCACAGACTTTTGAGGAATAATTTGGATATGGAGTCGGATCTCCCCTTTTACATCCTCACGAAATTAGCCTCCTTTTACACCGCGTTGGATCCCGAAGAATTACGAATCAAATATAATATCAATCCCGTCGATCAGGTTTCAGGAATCGAAATCGAAGAAAGCGCTCTCAGAATGTTGGATACGATCTATCGTAAATCCCAGGAAGATGAACGGACTAAAGTGGAAATCGACGGCAAAAATTATGCGGAAGGCTATTACCAACGCGGCATTTATTATTTAGCATTAAAAGAAAACGTGCAAGCTCGCCGGTTTTTTGAAAAAGCGGCGAGTCTGGACGAAAAACATTGGCTCGCCGTTCTGGAACTAGCGGAGCATTCCATTCGCGTCGGCAACTTCGAAGAAGCCGGAGACCTTTTGCGAGAAGCGGAAAATCGATATAATAGAAACGTCCGTTGGTTTGGAACGAAAGACGAGGACGAAACTCTGTTTGAAGGAAATCCCACTCGGATTTATTTCGATCAAGGAAAAATTCGATATCTGCTTTCCGCAGGACTAACCGGCAAGGAATCCATCAAGGAATTCCCGGGGCGAAAGATCTATCCGTTCCGTGCTAGATTTGAAGAAGAAGGAAAGAGTCTTTCGGTTCTAAAAGAGGAAGAGGAAAGAAAGAATCGTCGAAACGAATTAAAAGCCTCTTTGGCGGAATTCGCAAAAGTCAATTCCGACGAACCAAAATACGATCTGATCCGCAAATGGAGAAGAGAACTTCCTAATTCCATACTACGCGAAATGAAATTCTTTCAAGGCTGGGTGGAATACATGGACGCCGACTTCGATAAGGCATTGGCGGATTGGACCGGATTCGAAGATAAGGATGAATATTATAATCCCACCCTACTAATGGGCAAAGGGAATGCTCTCTTTTATACCAGACAGACCAAGACGGCTCTAGGTTATTATTTAAGAGTCAAAGACGACATGGAAGAAAAAATTCCCGCAATGGGAGTCCCGAAAGCGGACGATCCGTATCATCAGGAAGTTTACCAGACGCTTACTGCCGCTTATAATAATATAGGCGCTTGCTATGAGATTCTGGCTAAGAAAGCGACAGGACAACAATCCGAATCGTATACTGCGGAAGCCCTACAAAATTATTGGAAAGCGATCGAAACCGCGCGAAAAATCGGAGAATCCAGCGAGATATCCCTCTCGAATAAGGATCTCTTGTTTAAGCGGGAAGCATTGAAGCAGGATCCGATCTTGGAAGATTGGGTCTCCCCGACTCTAGAATCGATTCGTGATTTAGTTCGGAAATAGAACTGTCCTGTGTCCGCTTGAATTCGGGGATCGGCTATTTCTTTTTACGAAATAGCGATTTAACCCAAACGAAAACGAAAAAGCCGATCATACGGCTGAGGCGGATCAATCTCCACGGTCGGACAAGTATTCTCCAAAACCAAGTCAGTCCGTGTAATTTAAAATAGTTCGGAGCCTTCCGCACTTTTCCGGACAAAATATCCATGGCTCCCCCAACGCCGATCACTACCGCGTGCCCGAAGAAAGCCGTGTTATTTTCGATCCAGACTTCCTGTTCAGGAAAATCCATTGCAAGAAATATAATATTAGGACTAGTTTTACGAATCGATTCCTTAACGAGTAATTCCCGTTGGGAATTCATATATCCAGCATGACGACCGACGATGCGTACGCCTGGGAAATGTCTGGAAAGATTAAAATATACTTTTTCTATAATATCTTCTTTTCCGCCTAGAAGAAAGATGGAATAGTTTCTCAATTCGCAAAGTCGAACTAGGTCCATCATTAATGCGATGGTGGGAATTCTTTCCTTCAACTCGCCGCCAAGTCGCTTAGCGGCCCATTGCAATCCGGCGCCTTCCGCAAGAATTAGGCTGGCTTTTTGCGCGATTCGATGCAGCTTCTTTCCTTTTCGTATGGCCATAGTCTTGACCGGATCCAAAAGAAGAACATGATGATAATGATCCTTCTCTTCCATTAGATGATAGATCTTAGCCACGGACTCGTCTAAGCTGGCGTTCTCGAAAGGAACTCCTAAGATCTCCGTCTTTTCCAGATTGTCTACGTCCATCGATTGGTAATCGAGGAGGTAATCTCGGTCGTCTTTCGCCGAGAGATGACGGATTTCCCCAGGTTGCTTCATACGGAGCATCCTATTGGACATAATCTCTGAGTCAATTGAAAGTTCTCCCTGCTTTTGAGAACTATACGTTTCCGGATTCTTTGAGCAAGCGTAAAGATTTTAGAACATCTTCCTTCTCCGCCGCTCCAGAGATCATAGCGACTAGGAAGTTTCCCTCCGATAAGACCCTGGGCAACGTTTCGGATACGATCCCTCCGATAGGGGTCACTGGAACGGAACTCACTCTCAAGGCCTCGGAAAGTTCGACAGTTCCAAGAACCGGATGGGTTTTTTCTTTGGAAGAGGTATCGAAAATCGGACCGAAGCCGGTGTAGTCCCAGGCTCCGATTTCAATATTGTTCAGCTCCTCTACGTTGTGGGATGAAGTTCCTAAAAAAAGGTCGCTAGCTTGAATTCTCTCTCTCGCCTCTTGATCCAAATCCTCGTAATCTTCCTTTCCGATATGTAAGCCGAAGGAACCTAGATCGAGAGCTAATTTCCAATAATCGTTCAAAATCATCGGAAAATCCGGAAATTTTTCACTCAGACTTCGGTATAAAATCGTAATTTGTTCAATGGTTTCTTTCTTTGCCCTTAATTGAAAAAAAGGAATATAGTCTCGGTAGTTCGACCATAGTGAAACTAACTCGAAAGGATTTTTTCGGAATTTGGAGCAATATTCCAAATCCAGAATAGGATACAATCCTGGCGCCTTCCAAAGTCCGACGCGAGGACGAGTCATATTAGAAAGATTTTTTCGATTCCGATTCATCCGCCGCCTACGAATTTTAAAATTTCAATTCGATCTCCGTCTTGAAGAACCACTCCCGACCAAACCGCTTTTTTTACGATTTCACCGTTTCTTTGAATCGCTACCATTTCAGGTTTTAGTTTTAAAGATTCGAGCAGAGAAATCAAACTAGGGGAAGTGAGATCGCTTAGAGACACCTGTTTACCGTTGACCAACATTGATGCACCTCGGTCTAGTTCTGCTTCTATTCCAGGTTTCCAGTTTGTCGAGTCCAATGTTTTTTAGTTTACCATTACCTAACGACCGAAAACCTTTTACTTATATGACCCTGTCCCTACGGCTTCTTTTGATCATTACGGCAATTTTTCTGACGGCTTGCGAGCATAAAGAACGGGATATAAAGGGAGCGGCTGTCAATACTTTCTTAGCTGGTTGCGTCGGGGGAGGATTAGGGTCTTGCTCGGCCAATTGCCAGAACCAGTACGGTGCGACAGTTACAGGAAGCAATTTATTGCAACTGAATACCTGCCTTTCCAATTGCAATGTCGCCTGCAGTATCGTAACGCTTTGCTTGCAACTTCAACAGGCTTGTACGCGCGATTGCGGTCATAATTATACGAATTGTCTTTTATTTTTAGGGGCAAGCGGAGTTGGTAAATAGCTGTCTCGCTATAACGACGCCCGAAATAGAGCTGCCGCATAAATGCCTGCAGTCTCTATTCTTAGTATCGAATTTCCTGCTTTGTAACCGAGAACTCCGTATTTCTTAAACAATTCTTTTTCTTCCTCACGAAAACCTCCTTCGGGACCGATCAAAACCGTTCTACCTCGAATGGAATTCGTATCAAGTTTACCCGATCCTTTGGGATCCAGCAGCAGAACTTCGTTACCCGCATTCTGTAGTGAATCCAAATATCGTGTTAAAGGAATAGGCCCGATGATTTCCGGAAGAAATTCCCTTTTAGCTTGGGCACATGCCTCGCCAGCGACTCGGAGTAACCTTTCGGCATTCAAATCCTTTCGATCCGAATGCGCGAAGGTTAAAAAAACAAACTCCGTTATTCCAAGTTCTGTTCCCTTTTGAATCAACCACTCGAGTCTATTTCCTTTCGGAATTGCGGTCGCAATTACGGCCGGCGGAGATGTATTTTCTTTAAATTCGGTTTTGAGTATCTTTCCCGTCTTAGCAGAAGGAAGAACCTCGAAAAGATAACTAGTTCCTTTTCCGTCCTTAACGATTACGATTTTCTTATCGTTAAAAATACGAAGAGCCTTGAGGTGAGAGATTTCCTCGGGATCCAGTTGCAAATTTGAATCGGGAAGGAAGTTCGGGCGAAAAAAAACGGTTTCCGAATCGGACATCTTAGAATCGATTCAAGTTTTCCAATTCAAAAAGAGACGGATCCGGCTTAACGTCTCGATCCACCTCCGTGTATTCAAGTACGGTAATCGAACCGGAATTTAAATCGAGCATTTCGAGTCGGCTCGCAATCTCATCCCGGGTGACTTTTTGTTTAGACTTAACCTTTACCGGGCCGTACTTGATGTTTAAGGTCTTGTATAAAACTCCGTCCTTATCGTGAAAATCCAATCGAGTCGGTCTTAAAGTATCCGGCTCAAGAAGTAGAACTAATTTGGAATAAAAATACGGAACGATCGGACGCATAGATACTCGTTTCATTTTCTTACCTCCGACTTCGAGGTCGCTTTGTACGATCGGATTATAATTCGCCTGATAAGATGTTCCGGAAAGATCCACGAAACTGAAACCGGTATTTAGGTGATTTTCGTATTTTTCTTCGTCAGTTTTTCGGAATATTTTTCGTGAAAGGGCGTTAAATGCATAAATTAATTCCCCGTCTTCCTTAAACAGAATCTTATATTCCAATCCGCGTCCTTTACTTTCAAAAAGAGATAGGGAATCTTCTCCCTTTCTAAAAACGCTCATATCCCAAGTCCAAGTATCTCCGGAGCGTTTAATTAAAATGAGATTAGCCTTAACTAATCCGTCCGCCTTTAGTAAGGCTTGGTCCAAACGCGCTACGAGTTCCTGAGCTACCCTCGTTTTTTCCGCGGTGCTTTGGGCATGACTCAGCGATCCCGACAGTACTACCAAGGCCGAAAGAAAAACAGATTTAGGAAGGAATCGTAGCAATTCTTCTGGCCTCTAATTTGTTCTAAGAAGGGAATCCTGAAATTATTCGGCCCTTAGACTCGGTGCACTATATGAATACAAGCTGTGGACGGAACCTTGGGCCTGGGCGGATTCGCTTCTTCTTTCGAATCTGAGTTTTCCTTCACGCAGAGCTTTGTGCAACTCCTGAATGCTTTTATAACCCATATCCTGAAAAGAAAGACGGATTCCTTGGCTCAAATAAGGAATGAAGTTCAGAATTGATCCTCGATCTACGACGGACCCGCTGACCCCTTGGGCTACTTTAACTTTTTGTCCCTCGTTAAAATACCGTTTATCCCCGCCTGCTTTCATCGCTTCAATACTGGCCATTCCTCTATACTTCTTGAGACGGATTCCATTCTCATAAAAATACTCGCCGGGAGCCTCGTTTGTTCCGGCAAACATGAATCCCATCATACAGACCGAAGCTCCGATAGCTAGGGCATTCGCAATATCGCCTATATTCGTGATTCCGCCGTCGGCAATAACCGGAACATCGTGCTTTGCGGCATGGTTTGCGGTTTGATAAACTGCAGTTGCTTGCGCTCGCCCGACTGCCATAGTATCCTGCGTGATGCAAATCGATCCCGGCCCCATTCCTATACGAAGACCGTCCGCGCCGGCTTGGATCAAATTTTCGGCCTGACCTCTAGTAACTACATTCCCCGCTACAACTTCCAAATTTTTAAAATTCTTTTTAATGAATTGAAGCATCTCGATTTGATAGATGGAATTTCCCTGGGCCGAGTCTATGAATATCACGTCGACACCCGCTTCGTAAAGCGCGGCAACTCTATCTCTAGACTCGTTTAATGTAGAAACGGCAGCTCCGCAACGTAACCGCTTGCTTTCATCCTTGGAGGAATCCGGAAAATCCTTATTTTTTTTCAGGTCCGAACGACTTACCAAGGATACTAATCTTCCGTCCTTGTCGGTGATCGGTAATTTACCGATCTTTTCTCTTTTAATGATATCGTTCGCTTCTTTTAACGTAATCCCCGACGTCCCGGTAATGACGTCCGTTGTCATCACTTTATCCAGTGAGATGGATCTGTCTCGTTCAAAGTCGATATCTCTATTGGTGACGATTCCGATCAACTTCGAAGTTCTTGTCCCATCCTCCGTAATTGGAATTCCCGTAAATCCTTGGCGCTCCTTAATCCGATCCAAATCTTCTATGATATTTTTCGGGCCGAGTACAACCGGGTCGGTGATGAATCCGTTTTCAAAACGTTTGACTTTCGTTACTTCGGCCACCTGCTGGTCGATCGTATTATTATAATGAATGATTCCGATTCCTCCCATCAACGCCTGGGCGATTGCCATTGCGGACTCGGTTACGGTATCCATTGGAGAACTTACAAAAGGTCTTTTTAATCGAATTTTTTTGGTGAGCCGAGTTTCAAGCTCGACTTCGGATGGATGAAAATCGATAAAACCGGGTAGAACTAAAAAGTCCCGATAGGTCAGCCCGATTTGCATGCTGAAAAGTTCTTCGCCGGAGAGGCCGTCTAAAAATTGGGAGTTGCGGTAAGATTGGTTTGACATTAGTGTACCTTACCTATTACATCAAAACGAAGCGAAAGGCTGGAATCAAGAGAATTTCCGCCCCCCACACCTAGGAATTTAATGGAAAAGGTAGATCGGAAACAGAGAGATCGGGAACTCATATCTGAACCTGAAAAAAGACTCCATATTATTGGAAAATTCCTGCTGAAAACCGAGCTCTTGGTTCGAGATACGGACGATCACGATTCGGTCGAACTTCTCTCGGTCAGCAAGGACGCAAAAAAGATTCTGGTGCAAGGAAAGGCTCCGGATCAATTCAAACTCAATTCTCGCGTCGTTTTGTACAAACTTCTGGCTCGTTACCTGGAATTGGAATGCGAAGTGCTGGAAGAACGCCCTAATAATCAGTATGTGTTGGAAGTCGAATCCGTTTCTATCGCAAGTCGAGAGCGTAAATTTCCCAGGATAAAACCTCCAGACGGTTCCGTCTGGATTACAAATCTTCGTACCAGTAAAACCACGATTGATGCAAATTTGTTCAATGTCCCGACCTCGGTAAAAGTGAACTTTGCCGATTACGAGAGAACCCTAAAGCCGAAGTACGATATTCTTAAAATCGACGTATTCCGTTCCATAGGGGATAAATTCGACTTAGTCAAAAAAAGCGGTAAAATTCTGTTTATTCCGAATACTCAAAAACCGGAAAGTTACAGAACTTCCGATAAAAACGGTTACATCGATTATGAACATGAATTGGGCGACGACGAAGATGTTCGAAGAAAAATCATCGAATATGCGAATCAGAAGATCAAATCGGAACTAATTGTTCCGATCGTTTACATCAATCATGACGAACAGGCGATTCCGATCGGATACGTCCTGGCTCAAAATCGTACACGCGAAATCGATATGACTGACGTAATGGAGATCAAGACCCTTTCGTTTGAAATGGTGGATAGAATACGGGAGTCCAACACGATTTTGGTCAAAGAAAGATTCCCGGTTCTGGATCTATCGACAGGCGGCTTACGAGTAAAAATCAATCACCCCGACTTGAATGACGATTTACCTAGACGAATCGGATTTACGTTCGATATCTTCTTCAAAATGCAAGCTCCTTTGACCGCGTATGGAGTCGTCCGATCCGTAGCGAGAGACGCCGACAATAATTTGTATGTAGGGTTATCGTTGGAAGGGAACTCAGCTCGACCGGGAGAGAAAAAAAGATATATAGATAACGTCAACCGCCTCCTAGCCGATGCAGGCGTAAAAGTTTCCCCGTCTTAGGGAAAATCCCACATTCTGACATCTACGAAGAGTACATTACCGTCCGTTAATCTTCTGGAATAAGTGATCAATAGGATCCGGCTATCCAAATCGAAATAAGGATTACTAGCGATCCAACCTTCCGACGGGTTCTTCGCGTTTTTATAGAATTGTTCCAGAAAATACGGTCTCCAGCTCCAGTTTCTTCCCAAATAACTCTCGTCTTCTTGCATGATTTCTTGCGATAATTCCGTATAATTCGGAGAGAGTTGCCTTCCTTCTTGGTCGGTTACGTACATTCTAAAAACCGAATCTTTTAGAAGATAAGCGTTGCGAATCCGAATTTTAAGAAACTCCTGCTCGAAAGAAACTTGGATTCCCGCCGATTCGAGCCTATCTTCTAATTCTCGTTCTTTTTTAATTCTTCTGAGTAGTTGGTATTTTTTATAGGAAAAGAATAATTCGTGTAACTGGGAAAATCGAATACTCAAGCCGGAAATATCGATAAGATTCGGGCTCGGCTCGGCAAAGTAAAACCCTTGGAGAAAGCGAGCGCCATAAGTCAAAGCGTTGTATAACTCCGTTTCGGTTTCGATTCCTTCGAATAATAAGGAACAACCCAAACTTTCCGCCAGCCTGGACAACGTATAAAGGATTTCCTGAAAATTTCTGGAATCCACCGAGCTTCGTATCAATCCCAGATCGACTTTTATAATATCCGGATGGAGGGCGCCGATTCGATCCAGATTGGAAGATCTTGCACCTAAATCGTCGATCGCGACAAGAACCCCTTCTCTTTTGTAAAGGTTTATCAACGGTTTTAACTGATCGATTTCTCCCGAAAAATGCTCCTCGACAATCTCAATGACGATTTTCCGGGGATCGACTCCGATAGTTTTCGCAGATTTTAGAGTGTACGGATCGTCATTCGAACCGGATATGAGATAGTCCTGCATGAACGTGGGAGAAATATTCAGAAATAGTTTCGTGCTCGGCGGTAAATTCGTATTCTCCGATAAGATTTGTAACGCCTTGGTTCGAATCGAACGATCCACGTCCCGCTTTAAGTTGCGAAATCGAAGTCTTTCTTCCGGGGAAAAGGTATGGGACGGTTCCGAAAGAAAGAAGGGACCTAGGCTATGAATATTATTGTTTTGATCTTTAAATCGACCGAGCGCTTCGAAACCGAAGATCGAATCGTTTTCCACTGAAAGAATGGGCTGAAAAAACGGGACAAGTTCGCCGTTAGAAAACCATTCTTTCCAACGATCGACTGTCCATAGGCCTTGGCTTTCACCCATTCTCCACTTAAGATGGAACCAGGCTTCGACGGATCAAGGAAATTCCTAGTTTATTAAAGTAGTTGATGAAAAACGAATTCAGTTTCTCGAAAATTAAAAATCGTTTTCTAAAATCCCTTTCCGAGACCGCAACTTGTACCCGCAGGGATCGGTTGCAATTCCAAATCGTCTTTATATTGATCGATTAGCTGCTTATTTATGCCGATATTTTCACGGAAAATTTCAAAAAGCCGATCTCGCGTAAAAAGATCCTCCGCTTCGGTTAATAATCTAAGCCTTTCGTAGTACTCTTTAAGATTTTTTTCCTTAATCTTGTTTTCTCCGCTCGCCACGGACTCAATATACCCTTGAGGTATATTTCTTCCGAAGTGACCGATCCTCCAAGGCTTTGCTGCCTGCAACTTACTTAGGAAGGGGTCGGTCAGCGCGTAAACGTCAATGATCTTTCGCTCGGGTCCGGCGAAATAACCGAAGTACCCTACATTCAAAGTCGCGCAAACCGGGAATTCAGACGGGGAAGCTTTTAGATCGTCTCGATACTTTCTTCCAAACTCGGCCCAAACATGATCGGGAAAGTCCTTGATGTATAAGGAGCGAAGAAAGTTAGCCTTAGGAAAATACATGCTCTTTTCGTCGACGATATGTCCGTCCACGCGAAGCCTATGATATTCGGGAGTCGTATACAAATAAGAGCGTTTGTTCAACAAAGTAAAAAGAATAAAGCATAGAAATCCGAATATAAGCACGGATCGATGCTGAATTCTTGTTAAAAGAAAGACTGCGGCTACAAAAGGCAAAGAAACGAATCTTCCCGCCATAAAATCACCGCCGATTTTTATTATATAAAGTAAATATAACAAAATCCCCAAAAGCGGTAGGAAAAATTCCGGCCGAATTTTTTTTCTAAATGACTGAAGAAAATAAACGGCCGGAAAAATTAAGGTAAGAATTGAAACCGGATCCCACACGAGAGAATTTCGTAGATACGACAATCCCGCCAGCCAAAGTTCGCTCGAAGGAATTCCTGTATTCAACTTTGCGTACGCCGTGTTTGGAAACGGATAACCGTAATAAAGAATGGAGAAGAGAGTCCAGATTACAGCGGGAAGCAAACCTAAGAATCCCAAACAGATTGTGCGGAAGACTCTTTTTGATTTCAACGAAGACAGAAAAAAATATACAAGATAGGGGAAACCGAAAAGAACCGTGTCCTGCCGATTCAAATACAATAAGGCTAGAATCAGACTGAAACGAAAAATGTAAATATCGGATCTTTCCTTAAGAAAGCGTTCTCCTTCTAAAAAGAGTAAAATCAAAAGAAAAAAGGAAAGCGGGTTCTCCAGACCGGAAGTGGAATAATCGACGAATGCCCGAGATGAAACTAATAATAAAGCCAGCCAGACGATATCGGTTTTTTGAATCGATTTTTCTTTAGATGCTAAAAGATAAAAAGTACCGGCTATGCAGGTCCAGGATAATAATAGAACGGCATAGAATAGCGGAATTCGAAGCATTCCAAAGAAGGAGATCCCGAACATCCAAAGCGGATGAGTGTATGCCTGCACTCTTTCATACGTATTCCAGCGAAGGCCGAAGCCGCTTAGAAAATTCTTAACCGTACGGAACGTGATGTACGAATCTTCCCCCACCCAAGAATTAACGAGCAAGATATATATAAAAAGTAAGATAGAGACCGGACCAAGCCACTTAGAAGAAACGATCCGCTCGTAAATACGATTCAAGAAAGAAAAAGTCATTCGAGTCCTTATTTAAAAACTAACAAGTATCTTTTAAAAATTCGTTTAAATGGATCCTGTCACTCTTATTTCGGAGACTTGGTGTTTAAACTTCCCGTCCATATTTGGAGACGATCCGAACGGATCTCTTTGGGAGAAATTAAATACGTCCGAACGATTCTTTCCAGCTCGACATCGTTCCATACCGTTTTCCGGAAACTTTCGGCAAATGTAGGGTTGGCTTTCATCGCCTCTTTCATTCTTGCATCTATTTTATTCAGATCCATATGAAAGAATCCGACTTTGGCTTGCGGCCAATTAGCTTGGAGTTTCGGCAAAAGAATCTCCAAGTCGGAAGTTTTAGATACCCTAAATATGATTTTTTTAAAATAATCCGTTCCGGCCATATAGGCGATCGAATCGTCGGGAAAAATCCAGATATCCGTTTCGGTAGAATTATACAGTTGATTATTGAGAGCCTGCTGTTTTCGACCTTCTGCAATGAATTTGATCCCTAAAATTCCCATCAAAAAGGAAAATCCAAGGCAAAGCAGCAAAACGAATTTAATCACCGAATACTTCCGTTTCTTTTTCATATAATAAAAGTATTTAGAAAAAAGAATCACGAAAGGGAAAACGACAGGCCCGAAAAAACGAGGTCCCCAATTCGTGAATCCGTCGTTGGGTACTATTGCAAGCACCAAAAAAATATAAGTAATCGTAGACCCGAAGATAAGACGATTATTTCGGGATAATTTTTTCCAGGAAAAAAGGAGAATCGGAAAAAGGATCAAGGCCCCCGGCATATAACCGAAATATCCCAGTTTAAATCCACCGAAGAATAGTAGGCTTTTGGCCCATTCAAGGCGCACCAAGAACGGCACACCCAATCCCTCGCGATTGATTAGGTATCGAGGCCCCAAAGGATGGCCATAATCTAAATAATTAAAAAGAAGAAAACCTCCGACCGTAATTCCTGCACCGATACAAAAAAGTAGAACACGGAGGGGAAACTTGGATTTTGTTTTCGGTTCGATTAAGAAAATCCACATAGCGAGACTGCCGCAATAAACAAGCCCCTCATGACGAAACCAAACGGTAAGGCCGCAAAAGAGGCCTGCGAAGAGAATCTTCCAATCTCTTCCGCTTTGTCCTTTAATAGTAAAAGTTAATGCGAGTAATGAAAATAAGATGAAAACACTATGTTCCGAATATTCTACACTGAGAATCCATAAGAAAGTCGCAAATACTGTGATCGCCAAAACGAACGAAGTCGGTTTCCAGTATTTCGTAAAAATAAAAAGGCAAAGTAATAGGCCGAGAGCACTCGCATACGGTAAGGACGACAATCCTATAAGCCAAATCCACGGAGCCGAAATCGCAGCGAACGCTATCGGGAAGGCGCTCAAATTCCTACCTTGAATTTGCAGGAAGACGTTTCCCTGTTGAGGAAAGTATAGGAATTCAGGATCAACGACTCGGCCGGGATAAAATAATTCTTCGGAAAGAAATTGATTTTTCAATATAGAAAATGACTGAACCGCTTTATTGTGAATGTCCCAATTGAATGAATATTGCGGCTTTAAATAAGTCACCGATCCGAACAGGACAAACGCTAAAAGAAAGAGAACTAGGCTTCTTTGGATTTTAGTAGTAAGAGACATGAATCGCCATTATCCTTGCCGATATAGCTAATGATGTAAAGGAAAATCCTCGACTCTAATCTGCAACCCGCATCTAAAGCGACGGGAGAATTTACTTGACCTCAGTCCGAACGGACATTTCCTATCTACAATGTTTCAAGCCGCATCGTCTCGACTGATTTCCTTCGGAAATACGGCAAAAGGATTCGTGACCTTAGGTGTGGTGTTCCTACTCTTTTTTTTGGCGTGGCAATATCAGACCGGTATCCGAGTCGGAGACGGCGCGATCAAACAACAACAAGTTGCAGACTTGCTTATCCAAGGGTTTCCTGATTTTTCCTGCAGATACTTTGGAAAAAATTTCGATCCGGAATTTCGATTTTTACCTTTAACGATAGAAAAGGGTGCAACGATGGCTCATGCTTACAAGGGCAAATGCTATTACGTCTTCCCTTTCTACTACGCGTTAATTCAGGCTCCTTTCGTTTTTCTTTTAGGTAGGTTCGGAAGTTTTCTCGTCTCCATAATTTTCGGCACATTAACTCTTTACTCCCTATATTTGCTGACCCGTGAATTAAAGCTCGGCTATCGATTTCGATTTCTTTTCTTACTATTTCTGTTGACCGGTTCCACATTCACTCTGTTTGCAACGGATTTATCCGAGTATATTATTTCGATCGGAACCGTTACCTACGGTTTTTATTTTTTATTTCGCGATACTAAAAATGGAAAAACCCGGGATTCGATTTTTGCCGGACTGTTATTCGGATTTGCGGCTTTCTTTCGCCAGGAAGTGCTCTTGCTTGCAGGATCCCTTTCGTTGGCGCAAGCTATTCTAAAGCCGAAAGATATTCGCCTATTTTGGTTTCCTCTTTCGTTCGGATTTCTCTTTTTAATCCAGGCTATCATCAATTACCTGGTAGTGGGACATCCGCTCGGATCGAGAGGATATCTTCAATCCTTTAACTCCCAAGAATACGATCTACTTGCACAGGCGGCTTTTCTCTGGGAACTGCTAGCGTTCGGCCACGGTTCTTTGGGGTTGCTCGGAGCTTATCCGATTTTGATTTTTACCTGGAGATATGCGTTTCAAAAGAACGGCAATCGAATCGCATATATCGGAATTCTTTTTTTCATCCTTTTTTCGGCGATTTTGACTTCTACAAAATTCTGGCAGGGCGTCTTATTCGGTCCTCGTTTTTTACTGACCGTCACTCCAATTCTACTTCTTTACGCGATAAAATCTCTGGAAGAAGCGAAATTCTTCGAAAAGAAAATTCATCGAATCCTTGCAATTGCACTTTTATCCTATTCCATAATCGGTTCCGTTACCTACGATGTTCTTTATAGAAAATTTACGAAATCAATCATCGTGGAACGCCAGGAATTGGATTTATTCTCCGAAAAGGTAATCATCTATCGCAACGGATCCGCCCTATTTCCGCCGAATTCCTTCGAAAGGGAAAGAATGGTATTCGAACTTTCCGATGAGAAGGAATTCGACACCCTTTTGAACGGACTTTATAAGTCGGGAATCGTAAGATTTACGATGATCGGCGCCAAAGATTTTTATTCCCCGGAAACACTTATTCCTCATTCGCACAAATTCAAAATTTCCAAGATAACTTTCAAAAAAAGTCCTTCTATCAACATGGAAACCGTGGAATTTCGGCCAATTTTAAAATGACCCAGGACAATCTTCATGTCAGCTATTAAGCGTTATCTTTTTGGAATATTCAAATACGATCCTAGAGAAATTGCTCCGTTAAACGGACTCCGTACACTCGCGTATTTTTTAGTAATCGGCACGCACATGTATCGGCCTTTCGAACCATATATAAAAGAACCGAACGATATCGCCCGAAACGTCTTCAATTCGGGAAGTTTGTGTATGGATATTTTTTTCATTTTGAGCGGGTTTTTGATTTCCGGTCCGCTATTTAGGGAATTGGATCGAACGAACGATATTCGGCTGGGCGTCTTCTTTTCTAAAAGAACGATTCGGATATTTCCCCCCTACTTTATTTTTCTGTCGATTCAAACCTTCATATTCATACCGATATTGATGCGACTCCAGCCGGCGTCGATGGAAGCCTTAACCAAGTTTCAAAGCACAGCTATATTCGATTTTTTATATATATCAAACTACTTTTACGGAACAGTCCCGCATGGATGGTCCTTATCGCTCGAGGAACAGTTCTACCTACTCTTTCCAGTCTTCTTACTGTTGGTTTTTAAGCGAATACCCGAAAGATTTAGATTCGCGTCCCTGTTACTATGGATTATCATTCCCACCATTTATAGATTCTTAATTTACAAATATATAATCGAAGGAGTTGCCGATCCCATCCGCGTAAAGCAACTTTATAGTGGATGGATTTACTATCCTTTACAGGGACGCCTCGATTCCCTATTTGCAGGAATCATATTGGCCTATACCCTAAATCGCTATCCGGAAAGAGTATATGCCTTCCTGGCCGACAAACGAAAAAGAACGATTGCATTGGGAATCGCAATCGCTTCGATCGCTTATATTTCCATTTTTGTATTCGAATTCCAATCTTCCCTGATGTCGATGGTATTTCGATTCAATCTCAATAATCTCGCATGGATCATCATAATCATCCTTTCATTGAGACCGGAATCTTTCGTAGCAAAAATTTTCTCTCTGCGAATTTTCGCACCTATCGCAAAGTTATCGTATTGCTCTTATTTAATCCACTTCTTCCTAGTTGGGATTATAACTCCGGCGGTCATTAACGTCAAAGATCCTCGATACATAGATTTCGCAATATGGTTTGTGCCTGCCGGATTCATCATCCTCGGTTTCGGGTATCTATTTCATCTTGTGGCAGAAAGACCGTTTATGGTCTGGAAGGAATCCAAATACGGTAAGGAAGTAATTCTCGCTAAAACGGAGAATTCTTCTCTAGCGGTAAAACGAACGGATTAAACTTTTTCATATTTTCGCGATAAAGAGCGTCGTTCTCAGGCGTTAGCTCCTCTAGACGTTTATAGCAAGACCAAGGATTGGAGGAAGTTGTTACACAGCCTTCGAATCTTTGCACTGCGAGATTGTAGTACGAACTATCTCCGGTTTTCTTAAACAAAACCCGATTTAACTCCGCATTCTCCTGCAAGAATATCGCATCCTTAGGAAATAACCCGACAAGCTTCTCGGATATTTCGTAAGATTTACGCAGAAGAGGGATCTTTCCTTCAGGTAGGACCTTTTCATCCAAGACAAGGTCGTTTAATAGATTTCGATAACGAAACCCTTTAGTTAGTGCGATTTCGTTCGAGTGCCAATATTGAATTTGTAGTAAAACGCAGGCCGAAAGAATAAAAGCGGCCGTTAAAACGATCAGACCCCATTTTCCGACTCCGTTAGATAGAAATTCCAGATTCGGTGCGACATTTTTCGCCTTATCTATTGGCAGCGATGCCAATAACAATAACGAAAATGCCATATGCAAACCCGGAATATTGAAAGAATAATTCGCTAATGAATAGATCCCGAAACAAAATAATGCGATACGAAATCCAAAAGATTTGCTTTGAAATTTAATACGGTTCGATTCAAGGAAAGGCAAAAGTGCGCAGAGAAAACACCCGATCAGTCCTATGACAGGAAGGATTCCCCAATTTAATCCGACTTGTAAAAAAAGGTTATGAACATGAATTCTACCTAAATCTTCTTGCATAAAAATTCCGGGAGGGAGGTCCTGCGGATCGCCCCAAACAAGTAGTCCCTTGTATTGGAACTCGCCGATTCCGAACAACCAATTGTCCATCAAGGCCCTGACTGCCAATCTCCACAGAAGAGTTCTTGCCCAGAGAGAATGAAAATTATCGAATAAAGGAAGTTTAAAGTTGTGAAAGAATACCCAGGAGAAAATCAGCAATCCGACCAGCAGTATCCCGATGTACAATAAACGTAATTTCTCCGAGATAAATTTGAGAAAAAAGAAAACGAATACGGTTGCAAAAAATGCGATATAGAGTCCGCGAACGTGAATCGCGAATGCGGCTGCCGAAAGTAATCCGAAGCTGAACAAAAAGAAGATCTTACCTTTCCAGCTCTTAGAATTAAAGAACCCGTGAACGACCCAAGGTATCGAGAGGGACAACAAAGTCGCAATATCGTTCGTATTGGTACCGGCGAGTATCGTCTTTTTTACGAAAATTAAGGATAGGAATCCGTTTTGAATCGAAAAGAATAAAAGGGCGGCTAACAAAAAGAAACCGCTTAGAATAAAAAGCGTTCCTACGGATTTCTCTACCAATTGTTCCCAGGTCTGATATCTGATGGTTAAAAAAAGGATGAATGCGCATATCGGAATTCCCTGGAGAAAAAAGCCGTCTGCAAAATCCGCGATGGGGGCTTTGAAGCCGCCGTAGAACCAAGGTAATAACGCGTACAATAAGAATGAAAATACGAAGAATTTGGAAACGTTTGTTCGAAAGACTCGTACTTCTCCGAATCCGAGTAGTCGATCCGAAAGAGTTGCCAACAATAAAAAGAAAGGTAATGCCGCTTTATACGGAGTTTGCAACTGTAAGGCTAAATATGGAAGACTTCCGAAAAAACATGCCAGAATAAGATTGGTACCTACTCTCGACCGTCCCTGAACATATCGTACCATCAGGAAAATAATCGTACCGAGATACGCGAACCTCCCGAACAACTTTAAGCGAGGTATTTCCGTATTGATTAGATATGCGATAAAAAGCGCTGTCGATACGGCCGAATAAAGTAGGCCGAATACAAAGCCTAAGTTGAAAATTCGATTCGCTCGAGGATCCTTTGCGAATCTCAAATACGCGTAACCCAATCCTACGAAGAAAAGCCCGCCTACGATTAATTCGTAAAATGCGGTTTTAGAAACCGCAGGATCAAATCCCATTCGAAGAAGAATCGCGGAGAAAAAGAATATATTTACGGCACGCTTTAGCGACTTAGAGTGTTCGCGAAAGAAGCCAAGCTTTGCTTTAAGCATTATGTAAAATTCCTTTCATACCGCAGGGACTACTTGGGAAAAATCATCCCTCCTATCGCCAAACCCTCCTATACAAATCGGACTCAAGTAAACCTTTCGGATCTAACTTCTTCTTTAAGGATCGGAATTTATCGAGATTTTTCTTCGGAAAAGCCCTTTCCACTATTTCAGGACGGAGAGTACTGTCCTTAGCAAAATAAAAACGTCCACCGTATTTTAAAACGATCTCATCCATTTCTTTTGCCAATTCCCACAGTTTTTCCTTATTTCCTTTCGTAACCGGAAAGTCCATCGCCATCGAATATCCGTCCAGTGCATGGGTGAGTAGAAACTTATCCGGACGGTGTTTTTTAAAGACTGCCAACCAAGTGACAATCCCTTTTCGCTGACCCGCAGAAAGTAATTCCTCGAATCCACGGACTGCGTTTTCCTTAGGAATGAAACTCTGGTATTGAATCATCGCCCCAGGCTTGTACATATATTTCCAATTGGGAACGTAGTCTAAAAGAAACGCATATTCTGCATGACCTTGCATATACGGTTTATTATTGTTTAAGAAACCTGAAAGCCATTTTCCTAAATTAACGAAGCGCATACCGAATTTATTGCTAAACGGGTACATTAATATCCACATCCAAGCTTTCGGAATTATTCCTAAAAATGTCGGAGGTAATATTTGTTTCTCTATTTTGCAATTCTCCGGGAAATCCGGGTCTTCTCCGGGTTTCAAATGAACCGCTTTGTGGATTTGTCCTCGACCGAGCCCCTTACCGGAACCGAACCCGTCCACCCAACCGACCAAATAATCGGAGTTTTTATACTCCTTTTCAAAATAGTCGTACATTTCTTGTAAGTTAGAAGTATTCACGGGCCAAACTTTCATTTTTCCCGCATAAATTTTTTTTAATTTAATCGAAACCGTCAGGAAAGCGCCTAACATTCCGAAGCCTGAGATAGCGGAGTAAAATAAATCAAAGTTTTTTTTAGGACTGCAGACACTCTCTTTCCCATCGACAGTGAGAAACGTAAATTCTAGAATATGATCTCCGATCGGTCCAACCGCAAAATTATTCTTACCATGAATGTTCATGGACAGTGCCCCACCCAAGGTAGGAAACATCGTACCACTGACAACGGGTGGCCAAAAACCGCGTTCCACACCGAACTCCCAAAGTTGTTTAATGGTTACTCCGGATTCGGCTTTCAAGACTCCCGTTTTTTCATCGAAAGATAGGATCCGATTATAATCCTTAATATCGACGACCAATCCTTTTTGATTAGTAGCTGCATCCCCGTAACTGCATCCGCCGCCTCGAAACGTAATTTTCGTACCTGTTTTACGCGCATACTCGAAGACATCATGAAAATCCTTGTCGGAACTCGGATAAAAAACCGGGCTAATGGAGAAATGATTCATTCCCCATGCTTCGATTTTTCGAGAAGATCCGAGCTTCGATTCAAAGGTTGCGATATTAAACGAATCGCTTTTCTTTTTACTAGGAGAAGGTCGTGTAGATTTTTTTTTAAGAGCAGTAGCCATTATCTTGCCTACCTTAATAGTAGCTGTTCGGATTTATATCGAGAGTCTTCGAAAAATAAACGAAGGAATAGATCGAATGATCAGAGACACAAGCGCCCAGCGAGCGGGAACGTAAAAATCTTCCTTTCCCGCGTTGACTTTATTAATGATCACGCTGGCCGCTTCCTTTGCAGTGATTAGCCAGAGAAGCCCGGATAATCCGGCCGTCATGGGTGTTTCTATCATTCCGGGACGAACCGTTACGACTTGAATTCCTTTTACGGCTAGTCGATTTCTAAGAGCTTCTAAATACGTAGTCATTCCGGCCTTCGACGCATTATAGACTGGATTTCCACGTCGTCCCCTATCCCCGGCAATCGAAGAAATTCCGATGATTTTTCCCGACTTTTGATTTTGAAAAAATTTGGCCGCTAAATCCAACCAAGCAACGCAGCCTAGAAGATTTACTTCCAGCATTTCCAAATCTTTTTCGACCGAGAATTCTTCAGGTTCAATCCTATGCATCAAACCGGAGGCATAATAAATCTCATCTAGGCCACCGAGAGATTTAATCGCTTTCGTAAACGTCGCCGAAACTTGCGAATACTGGGTGACGTCGTGCTTAACTATGATAACTTGATCTGCTTTCAAATCCTTGAAAGAGCTTACGATTTTTTTCAATTCCTTGTCTCGTCGAGCAAACAAGGCCACTTTGTTACCTTGTCCGATAAGTTGGGAGGCGATTTCTTTCCCAATGCCGCTAGACGCCCCGACGACGATGATCTTTTTAGCCATACCTGCCTTTTTAAGGAATTGAGTTCCCCTGACAAGTCTTTCTGGGAGCTTTCTCCTCGGTCCCAAAGCTTATCCGTTACTATATTTGAAAGGAATTTACGAGTTCGACATCACAAGCGACTACCGTCTACTCCTACCTTAGAAAAGTACTCCTTTAAGAATTTTTCAGATTCGATCCATTCCCCCGTTTCTTGATCTAAAATTTCAGCCGGTTTCCAATTACCTTTATAGTTCATTTTTTTGTGACCCGGAAGAAATAAGCCCAGATGATAGTCCCTGTAACCATTCTCTTTAGCCCAGAGAATCGATTTACCGATTAAAAATTTTCCCAAACTTCTGTCCTGATACTCGGAATCAAATATGGAATAGACGGCAGACACGCAAAGCTTACCTCGATCTAGTAGGATCCATCCTAGCAATATTTCCTCTCTTCGAATTTGTAACTCTATCGAATTTTCGGATCCACTGTACATTTGTGCGACCTTCGTCTCATGCAATTCTAAATCCGTGCTACCATAGCTTCCGGGATGACGGGATTTTTGGTACTTTATATAGAGCTCTATCTTTTCGGACGTAATTTCGGGACCAGAGACGTTAACAGTTAAGTCTGAATTTTTTTTCAGAAGCTTTTTTAGATTTTTGGAAATCGTAAATTTTTGCAAGGGAAGTCGATAACTCAAACAGTGACTGCAATTTTCGCATGCTGTCCTGTAATAGGAATTCCCGGAACGTCTAAAACCGGAAGCGAGTAAAAAGTCCAAGACCAACGCGTCCGGTGGAGTGGACAGAAGAAACCCCTTAACCTTCGATTGTCTTCCAGGGTAATATGAACATTCGCTTGAAGGTGATACGCCGATCGATTCCAGAAAACGTAGATATCTTAGATTCATCGCATCAAACCTTCCAAAATAAATTTTTTAACGGAATCGAAAGTAACCTGCAAGGTTCTCAAAGCCGATCTTTTTTTCCGTTGCCAAGGAAAAGCTTCGGTAGGATAGGACATTCGATGGTGTTCCGTCTTTTCGTAGAAAATTTTACACGTTCTTCCGCTTATCGAACGGCTTTCGGTTTAACCGGGCTAAGCTTTCTATTTTATTACCTTGGCCTGCCCTGGCTTTTATTTATCTGTTTAGGTCTTGGCCTGCTTTGTTTGCTTGCAGGGATCTTTTTCCCCATCGCCTTCGACGAAATATATAGGACCTCACAATCGATTCTTTTGGGTAGCCTATCTTTTTTTGTATCTTTGCTGATTCTAATCGGATACGTCTTTTTTTGGAAACCGATTCTTTTTCTTTTAGGGAAGCGGGAAGAGCAAAATTGAGAAAATTCACGATCTTCTGCGACGGCGCCTCGAAGGGAAATCCAGGTCCTTCTTCCATCGGTGTCGCAATTTTTGAAGATGAAGAAGAAATTCACTCGATTTCCGAAAGAATCGAAGATGGAACGAATAATACTGCGGAATGGGCCGCTTTAGAGGCCGGGCTAATATGGTGCTTGGAAAACAAAGCGTCCGAAGTGAAGGCATTTTTGGACTCGGAATTAGTGGTCAAGCAAGTAAAGGGTGAATATAAAGTCAAATCCCCTCACTTAATAGAAGCAAAAAGGAGAGTAATATCTTTAAGTTCTAAATTAGACTCTTTCAAAATTGCTCATGTTATGCGGGAAAAAAATAAGAGAGCCGATAAGCTCGCGAATTTAGCATTTTCGCCGACGACTGAATAAGTAAAATTCAGAAAAAGGACTTTCCCTTTCCACTTTCCTTTTAAATCTTTCTATCGTATGGTCCGGATCAAATCCATTTTGCTCTCCGTTTCTTTGCTACTTTTCTTTCATTGCGGAAGCAATGTCCGCAGCCGAATGTTAGAACTAAAGAAAAACGGAAAGTTCCTGGAACTATCAATTCTCTGTGCCGAACACACGGAACAGGAATACGAAGATATTTGCAACGAAGCCTGGAAAGAAACTAGCCTGACCATAGACGGAATTCTTTCACAGAAAGCGGATCTACCCTTCTTAAGAATTTCAGTGGACGAAAAAACTCGGAAACAGGTCGAGGAACTCCTCGCCAAAAACCCTCAACTTCGCGAAAAGTATCTTCCCCTTTGGAAAAAGTTTATCCAAGAATGAAATTCCCCGCCGCTAAAGAACTTATCCAAAGGATTCCTTCCTCCTACATGGAAGACCTCCTAGAAATCGCGGGTACCATTCAAAGCTCCGGCGGTAAATCCTATCTTGTGGGAGGATCCGTTAGGGATCTCGTTCTGGGAAAAACACCCCAGGAATATGATATTGCGGTTTCTCTTCTACCTGAACATATTCAAAAATTGTTTAGGAGAGTCGTGCCAACCGGCATTAAGCACGGAACCGTAACCGTATTGATCAAGGATCGATCCTACGAACTCACTACCTTTCGTAAAGATGAAGAATATAAGGACGGTCGACGTCCCGAACACGTTTCGTTCGGCGTCAGTCTAAGCGAAGATTTAAAGAGACGCGACTTTACGATGAATGCGTTGGCGCTCGATATTTTGAACGAAGAACTCATAGACGAGCATGAGGGCCTGAAAGATATCTCGGAAAAAATAATACGGACGATTGGAGCCGCCCACTCCAGATTTGAAGAAGACGGTTTGCGCCCGGTCCGCGCTATTCGATTCGTATCCCAACTCGGCTTTACGATTCATCCGGAAACGGCTTTAGCGATCCAAGAAAGTAAGCCGATCACGGCCAAAGTTTCCGCGGAACGAATTCACGACGAATTCCTAAAGATCCTGAAAGCGAATGACCCAAGCACATCCTTATCGCTTCTACGTAAATTCGGAATCTTGGAACTTTTCTACGGAAAAGATTTATACGAAAATTCGAATCCTGTTTGGGAAGAAAAGATAAAATCGATCTCCGAATTGGCGCCCGTACCGGATCGGTTGCGAATCTCTTACTTTCTGAAAGTAACATTCGGATCGTCGGCAATCATGGATCCCGGAAAGCGGTTTTGCAAAGTGCTCCGTTTTTCCAATCAGAGGACCAAGGATTCCCAATTTCTCTGCGGAATCTTGGAAAACCTGCTCTCCTCGGAGAATTACCTTTCTTCTCCAAATGGACTCAGAAAAATATTATTACATCCGGTTGCACAATATTCGGGAAAGTCGGAAATCTGGCCCTTATGTTTGGAGCTAACATCTTTTTGGAAAGCCTGGACGGGACAGAAGGCATTCTGGATCGATAAAACCAAAGAAGTTTTGGAGACGAATCCTCCCCTTCTGTTAAGCGATCTGGCACTGGACGGCACTAGAATTTTAGAAGACTTACCCGAAATTCCCCCCAAAAAAATCGGAGAAATATTAAGATCCTGTCTGGACTTAGTTTTGAATTTTCCTGAAAAGAACCGACAAGGAACATTACTAGAATTCGTTAGAACGACATATCAGCTAAATTAAAGAACCGTCATATAGTTTGATCCGATCCAGGAAGGAGTCTTTAAAAAGGACTTAGATTTTTAAATGAAATAATTTATTCCGATGTAATAAGAATTCCCGCCTGATCTACACCTTTCGGATGAGTTCTAACAGTCGAAAGCTGTATTAAAGCCTTAGCATGCCCATTTATTAAGCACCCAAATCATGCCCAATAATTAAGCACACTGCAAATCTAAAGCTGATTCGAGAAAGTAAGACCATTTCTAATACACAAAATTTCCCTTGGAGATAGGTTTTTGAGGCATTTTTTGTCTCATTGCTTAATTTTTTTCTATTGGTACGCTAGTTGCATATAAAGCGGCATAGGAGATTTAGGAGAATGATGAGAACAAAAACAATCAGCCTCATTGCTTCCCTGGCCCTGATGAGTGCTTCTTCGGTTTTTGCCCAAGCCAAGAAGCCCGCAGCAGAAGCCGCGGTAGCAGCTCCGGCCGCCGCCGAGCCGGAGCCAGTCGAGCAAAAATGGTACGATAAGGTAGAGTATTCAGGATTCGTGGATGTGTACTATATGTACAACAATAACCCGCTTCAAGGAAACTCTGTAGATACGACCCGCGCTTTCGAAACGAACAACAAAAACTTTGCGATCAACGCAGTGTCCTTGGTTGTTCAGAAGGTTGCGGAGAAATCAAATCCTTGGGGATTCCGGGTAGACTTCCAGAACGGACAAAACAACGCGTTCCAGGAAACACCTTACACCACCTCAAACCAAATTTACAATATGAACATGCTAAAGCAGGCATATGTAAGCTTTTATTTCCCGGTCTTAAAGGGGATGACATTGGATGTGGGAAAGATGGCAACGCATATCGGCTACGAGGTTCTCGAGTCGATGAACAACCCCAACTACTCGATAGGGGCCATCTTCCAGAATACAATCCCTTTCATTCACACCGGTGCCCGTTTAACCACTCAGTTTAGCGATAAATGGTCTGGAACCTTTTATCTCTATAACAGTGGACAGGGAACCGGTTACCTTGCTCCAACCACGGCGGCTTTGACTGACACCACTCACAGCCCGTATGTTGAAGCATACACTCAGCACAAATCAGTAGGTACTCAGTTAAAAGGCCAATTGATCGAAAATAAACTCGCGATCACCTGGAATACGATCTACTCTTCGGATATGGCAAACGGACGTACCGATGTAGGTCAAGCCCTGCTCGCTAACATTATCCAAAACGGTGACGTTAACGCGGCCGCAACTGCCCAGCCTGGCGGTATTCTTCCGACGGCACCGCGTAATCGATATAACAAAGACTATTGGTTCATGAACCATGCGATCTTATCGATTACACCTACCGACAGAATTCAGATCGACTTGGATTATACTTGGAGCCAGAAAGCGGGAACTCTATCTAACGGTGGATTGAACCAACAAGGTTATAACCCGAACAATACGGTGACTCTCGGCGGACTCGCAATGGGTCAGGTGACGAGCGAAAACAACAAGAGTATCTACAAAGCTTACGGTATTTTTTCCAAATTCAAAATCAACGAATCTTGGGGAGTCAATATTCGTTACGAGTATTTGGACGATAAGCTAAACAACGGTGCGTTAAATACGTTCGCTTCCGGCGCATTCGGTACGTCTGGGATAAATAATTCCGTCAGTACCTACCAAGTGGCTACCGATACGGCAATTGCAAACGCGATTCTTGCAGCAAGTCCCAAGCTAAACGGAATCTTGAATAGTACCGCCGGTTTAGCTGAGATCAATGCCCAAGGTTATGCCACTGCAGCAGATTGGGTCAAATCCAAACTGAGCGATAACTATAAGCATTACAACGGAATGAACAACTACGGACAGTACAGAACCTTCACGATAACTCCTGTTTGGAACTTTACTGAAAACCTTCTCATTAAATTGGATATGAGAAGAGACTGGTCCTTAGGTAAACAATTCGTCGACTCTTCCGGTCATAGAAGAAGCGACCAAATCGGGTTTACTCTCGGGGTTGTAGCTAAGTTCTAAACAGTATTCTTTCCTAAGGTATGGAAAAAGAAAGAAGGAGGCGTCCGAAAGGGCGCCTTTTTCTTTTTCAATTCTTTGTTCCGCAACCATGATTAAAAAAATAAAGAAATCATACTCTCACTGCCTCGAGACTTGCCGAGAACCTTAATTCCCCTTCCCGTCTTTGCCAGGCAAATATCTTCTATCCGTTTATCGTTAGAAATAGGAACCGTGTTGGAACTCCTACATAATTATTTGCAGAAAAAGCTTTGCGATGATCGCGATTTTGTGAAATAAGGCAATTCCACCGCTTCGCTCCGGCCCCCACCCAGGACGGGTGGGGATTTCCCGTACAAAAACATGCGTTCCGTCCATGAGTAAAATTCGAAACCGTAAAGGATATCTCAGAATACCTTAACAATTATCAGTCGCGCAGGAGTGAAAATCGAATTCCAAGTCGGCGATTCATCGGGAAGCTGGGCTTTAATAAACGGCATCGGTAGAATTCAAATGATCAAATATATACTTTCTTGGTTTTTATTGCTCATCTTCGCACTTTTAAACGCGACTGTTCGTGAGCTGACTTACAAAAGCATATTCGGAGAATTTTTATCCCACCAGATTTCCGTTCTTACCGGAATTCTGTTTCTTGCGGTTCCGATTTGGTTTATAGTAAAGTATCTTCCTTTTCGAAACGAATCGCAGGCTATTCAGGTAGGAATCGTTTGGGTGATCCTGACCGAGACTTTCGAGTTTCTAATGATCACTGTCTCTATGAAGCGATCCTTTCAGGAATTCCTACATGCCCATAATTTCTTAGTCGGCGAACTTTGGGTCATTATTCTTGTTTGGGTTGCAATAGCCCCGGTGCTTTTCTATAGATTGCAAAACAGATAAGAATTAGGTCGTTAGAAAATTCGCTTAGTTTTTATGAAGTAGCGGCGAGTCCGGGCGATTCAATATTATAAATAGGAAATAACGGCCAGTGCGATATGAATCTCTTTCGGCATTCATAACTGCGGCCGAATAGGAAAATGTCGATAGATTTTCAAATCAACAAAAAGGCGCCCTACATTTGGCGCCTTTCAATCATTTGATAATGAATAGGAAAAGGATTTAAGATTTTCGACCTTTCTTTAGAACTCCCTTCGATTTAGTCCCCTTCCCGTTTCGAACACCGCCACCACCGTTCTTTAAAGGACGATTAAATTCTTCCTCCTCATCGGGATAAACGGATACGTAGGCTTCCGGATGAAGAGCAAGAGAATTTCCTCTTACATTCGATCCTGTAACAGGAGCATTTCTTTCACCGACTAAAATCAAGTACAATGATGGAAGAACGGTTAACACTAGCAACATAGCGGAAAAGAGTCCGCCCACGATTACCGTAGCTAACGGTCTTTGTACGTCCGATCCTACTCCGGAGGCTAACGTAGCCGGAATCAATCCGAGCAACGCAAGAAGCATTGTCATTAACATGGGTCGAAGTTGAATCACGGCCGCCTTAGCGACCGCTTCTTTCGTGGATATATCAGGCTCATCCTTAAGAAGGTGATTCGTTCTGGAAACGAAAAGAACTCCGGACATAGTCGCGATTCCAAAAAGCGAGATGAACCCGACCCCGCCGGATACGTTAAAGTAATATCCCCTCAAGAGCAGTGCATAAATTCCGCCTACGAGTGAAAGTGGAAGACATGCTAGAGCTACATAAACATATTTAAGGTTTCTATAAAGTAAGTATAAAACTCCGAAAATGATCAAAATCGTTAATGGAATAACCGTAGCCAGACGCGATCCGACTCGCGCTAGGTTCTCATATTGGCCTCCGTACCGAACCTGATATCCTTCCGGAAGCTTAACTTTCGCTTCAACTTTCTTTCTCAATTCGCTTACGAAACCGCCCTGATCTCTACCTCGGATGTTGGTCCGAACCGTTACGGTCCTCCGACCTTCCTGGCGGAAAATCATCGTGGGGCCGTCCTCCAGAGTTATTTTCGCCAACTCTGAAAGAGGAATTCGTTCTCCTTTGGGAGAAATGATTGGCATATTTTCGATAGCTCTCTGCGAAGATCTGTAATCTTTCGAAAAGCGAACAACGATGCCGAATCTAGCAGGAGTCTTAGGAGGAATATCCGAAGGTCCTTCATACAGAGTACTTATTCTCTGCATTCCGATCGCCGCTTCGATCATTTGCTGAACATCGCTTACATTGATTCCGTAACGGGCGGCGGCTTCTCGATCGATACGAATCGTCAGCTGAGGACTATCCGCTTCCTGTTCAATTCCGTATTCGCTAGCCCCTTCCATATCCTTGACGATATCAAGAACTTCCTCGCCAATTTTGCGCATTACTTTCAAATCGTTTCCTGAAACGAATACCGCAAGGTCAGCAATCGTTCCCATAATCGCTTCAGATAAATTATCCATGATCGGCTGAGAAAAGCTGACCCGAACTCCGGGCAGCCCGGCTTCCAGATCGTTTCTCATACGCAGTAGAAGTTCTTGTTTGGTTATTTTCTCCTTCCAATCGTCATAATCCTTTAAACCGACAAGGACCTCCAGACGATTTGGAGGAAGAGGGTCGGTTCCGTCGTCGTTCCGACCTAGCTGGGATAATACTACGTTGACCTGCTCGTTTTTATAAATAAGCTGTCGTATTTTAGGAATGAACTTGCGTGATTCAGGCAAAGAAATTCCCACAGGGAAGAAGATCCTTAAATTAAATCCGCCTTCGTCCATCTCTGGTAAAAATTCCGTCCCTAACTTAAAGCCACCGATGATCAATAATGCGAGAACGATTGTGAAACAATAGGTAACGACTTTTTTGGAACGTTCTACTAAATATTCGATTAACTTTTTATAACGAATCTCTACCCATCCGTAAATCGGATTATGCCATTCGATAGGCCCGGGATTAGCCGATTCGAAGTATCTCCTATATAGAAACGACATCGCGACCGGAATCACAGTCATAGCAAAAACAAGCGCTCCGAGGATCGCGAAGGAAATCGTAAATGCCATAGGTTTAAACAAGCGGCCTTCGATTCTTTCAAAAGAGAAAATCGGTAGATAGGCAAGGACGATAATCAAAATGGAGAATAGGATTTCAGTGCCGACTTCCGCCGCAGAATCCCGCGTAAACGCCAGTATGCCTCTTTGCTTTTCCGCAGGAGTCGCGTCCCTATATCGCCTCATGATATTTTCGACCATGATGACGGCGCCATCAACTATGATCCCGAAATCGATTGCTCCCAGCGAGAGTAGGCTTGCTGGAATTCCCGTTAAATTCATGAGCAAGAACGCGAAAAGCATGGCGAATGGAATGGTTGCAACTACTACAAGAGAAGCTTTGACGCTTCCGATAAAGAATATCAAGACAAGACTTACTACAACGATCCCTTCGATAAGAGTCCGCCCGATGGTTCGTAAAGTGTAATTCACGAGATCCGTTCTGTCATAAGTAGTCCGCAGTCTGACCCCGTCCGGTAGATAGTTTTCATTGATCTCTTTTACCTTCGCGCGGATCCGTTCTCCCATTTCGTTAGGATCTCCCCAACGCCTCATGGCAACCAGTCCTTGGACGGACGAATCAACATCGATCAAGCCTTCATGGTCGTTTTGAATCGTAAAGCCGAGGACCCCGCTCGGAATCGGATGCGAAATCTCTACTGTTCCCAGGTCGCGAACATAGACCGGAACACCGTTCACAGTCTTAACGACGATATCTTCGATATGTTTAGGTTCCCGAATCGCACCTAAGGAACGAATCGGAAATCCTTGTTCACCCTGCAAGAGCAGGTTTCCACCGGTATTTAAGTTATTCGCTTGAATAGCTTGGATCACATCGTTGATGGTCAATTTATAACGAACTAATTTGTCAGGAGATGTTACAACGTGAAATTGCTTCGGTAAACCGCCGAAGGTGACCACGTCCGCTATCCCGGGAATTTGTAGCATCTTAGGCATTACGATCCAGTCTTGGATCGATCTTAGCTCCATCGCAGTATGGTTCTGAGAGGATTCAACAACGTAGCGAAAAATTTCGCCGACAGGAGAACTCATCGGTCCAAGCGAAGGTTCGACTTCAGGAGGAATGTCGGCATCCCTCACCCTCTCCAAGAGTCGCATACGGGCGAAATAATCGTCGGTCCCATCCTCAAATACGAACTGAAAAACGACCAATCCATTGATCGTTCTCGAACGACGAACCACAACCCTTGGAATCGCGTTCAATACACGCTCGATGGGCAAAGTCACGCGTTCTTCAACTTCGACCGCGGCTTTCCCGGGAAATTTGGCTATCAGACGTACTTGCGTATCCGCGATATCGGAATATGCTTCTTTTCTAATATCTATCCAAGCCCAAATTCCTAAGATTACTGCCAATCCGGCCGCAATCAAAGTGGATATCCTGAAATTTAGAACTCCTTCGATTAGTTTGCGGATCATTGGCTTGACCTTGTGTCGAACACATAGCCCATTTGAAGCAGTAATTGAGGATTCGTGTAATTCCCTTGGCCGATTCCCGCTCCAACTTGCAAAAAGAAATTCCCGAGTAAAATATCGTATGTCAAGCCTATGTATCTTTGGCTAAGATGAACTTTCTGGTTGTCTCGACTTTTGTATTCTAAATATGTTTCTAATGTCGGGTTTTGATTCGCCACGGCCGATCGAATAATCGTATCTTCGAAAGTCGGATTTCGATGTTGGTATCCGGGTACGTCTAAGGCTGTAGGATAGCTGTTTTGTCCGCCGTGAGTGACTTGAGGGGCATAAGGATCCACTGCAAAAGCTCCTGCAACGATGGAAATACTATGGGCAATTACAGGTGTCTTCCAAAAACTATAACCTAGATCTATTTGCCCTCCCCACCAATGAGGTCTCCAGTGCATACCGGAAGCTCGAATCACTATATCTTTATAATAATATCCTAAATTCAAATTTGCGCTTCCAGGAGATCCGATCGTCGCACCGTAAACTAAAAAGTTTGTGATCTTAGGTTGTTTTTTACCGTCGGAAATAACCGTCGGTTCGTCTTTACCGAATCTGGTTTTCCGATCCGGTTCCGGCGTCCATTCGGGTTGATCCGATTCTTTGGAAGAAGATCCGCCGGTTTGTTGAGCAGACAGCGGAAGCACCGAATAAAGTAATATAACTAAAAAGATTAATGTACGGCAATATTGCATAAAGTTAGAATCCGAAACTCAATCCTTTTAAAAGAATCGCGCCTTCTATGACGACTCGATCACCTCGCGTAAGTCCCTCTAAAACATTCACTCTTTCTCGGCTGGATATACCTAAGATAACTTCCCTGCGAAAGAATTCGCCTGGCGATTCCTCAACGAAAACAAAATTTTTGCCTTCTACCGTAATGATCGAATTGAACGGTAAAACGACCGACTCTCCGCTAGTTTCCTCAGGGAATTTGACGACGGCATACATTCCAGGTTTTAATTTATAGCCTTCGTTCATAATCTCGATCCGCACTTTTACGGTTCGAGTATATGGATCTACGTTATCTCCCAAAGCTTCCGCGATACCGTTCCATTCTTTGTCCGGAAAGGAAGAAAACTTTACTTTTACCCTTTTCCCTTTCGTTAGATTCTGTAGTTGAGACTCGGGAACATCGCACATAATCCATGCAGTTTTAGGTCCGGACTTTCCGAGGATTGCCGGGTTTAAACCGACTGCTCTTAATTTTCCCTCGAATTCCGCAAGTTCAGCGGCGTCATTGTCCACGTTCGTCTCGGCTTCCACCAAATCCTTTTCCGTCGCAACCCTGTGCTTAAACATATCCTGAATCCTGGCGAGATTCTTCCGGGAGCGGTTTAGGCTGTTCTTCGAATGGATATAACCTACGTAGAGATCGTTTAATTCTGCGGATTCGAACAAAACGATTCGCTCCCCCTCTCCGGAAACGGATGGAGCCATAGTGGCAATCAAGCGAGCAGGCGCTTCCACATTCACAAAGTCGCCGTCCTTACCTATCGAAATCGTTTTGATGATTTCTAAACCCGGACTATTTTCCTTGAATTCGATACGTTCGCCGTTTTCCGAAACGATGGGTTTTCCTGGCGGACGAACATTTTTTTTCTGCCCCCTATTGAGACCTAAGGAAGCGACCGAACCGATTCCAGTCAAAACGATTATAGTTAGCCAAAAGCGACTTTTTTTAGATAAATTAAATTTCATTCGAATGCTTCCTAATTATTTCCGGATTCTACGGAGGGTTTATTTGGAACCAGCACGCCCGATCCCACGGAGTAATTTACGCCTTCTATTGCATCCATTCTATCTGTCTGAAGTCTAAGCATCTCTACAATGCTCGAACGATACGTCTCGAAGAAGTCCGCAAATTCCAAAACTGATATATAACGCTTTTCATAGCTGAGAATCATATCCTGCGCTAAATCGGTATAATCCTTAGTATACGTATTTCTAAAACGACGATAAAGACCGTCTTTGGCCTTTGCGGTGGCCAAAGCAACGTTCACTTCGTTCTCGACTTCCAAGATTCTGTTTTTCAATTCCTGTTTCTTGACTAAAATGGATTTTTCAGCAGCTTTGATATTTCCCTGATTTCTATCGAAAATCGGAATATTCACCTGCGCGGTCACACCCCAATAGTTTTGAAACGCAGTTCCACCGCGGTTGTACATAGGCCCGAAAGATAGATCGGGAATCGCATTCGCATGTTGAAGTTCTAGGTTCGCCTCTTCATAACGTAAGGCTTGCACCGCCTTGCGTAAATCGGGCCGATATTCCCTCGCAGTCTGAACGATTTCTGCGAGTTTTATTTTAGCGAGATCGATTCCTTCCACGAAATCCTGGTTTAGGACCGGCTGGATAGCGATTCCCTGATCCATATATTTTTCTTCGTTTAATAAAACTCTTAGATCGGCTTCTTTCTCGAGAACTCTGATTCTCAAGTCTTCTCTTTCCTTACGAAGAAAAAATAATAACGCTTTCAGACGCAAAAGTTCCGCCTGTAGAATCGCCCTTCTTTTGTAGGCTAATTCCGCTGATGAGACTGTCCTTTCCAAGGCTTCCAAACTTCCGTCGTAGAAGGAAATCGCTTCCCTGTAATAATGAATAAAATACAGCGTCCTTCTCAGTTTAGAGAGAAGTGCGCGAGCCAAATCGTAGAATTCCTGCTCCCCCATCTTCGCATTCAGTTCCGCAACACGAATTCGCTTATCGATTTTACCGCCCAATAGGAATAGCTGCTGGATTTGATAGACTGTCTGCCCGGACCGCGTGAAGTCGAAATATCTCCGAGTCGGTTCGGCAAAAATACTTTGATCTATAAAAATGTTCGGGTTCGCATACAATCCCGCCTGCTCGATTCCCGCTTTTCTAGCGTCGATATCGTATTTTGCGGCTAATAAAAGCAGGTTATTCTTCCAAAGAAGCTCTTCGGCTTTTGCCATATCCAAACGAACTTTCAATCGTTCAGGCTCCGAATTTTCAGAAGATATGTTTTGATCCGCTGCAACGCCATTTTCAAAAACAAGAGCGTCCTTTTGAGCAATCAGCTTATCCGGAGTTTTTGTTTCGGAACTTTGAGCGTTTGCTGTTGCTATTATGAGCAGCGCGAGTACTTTTTTCTTCATATTACGTTTGGATTTTCCGTTTCTTATAAGATCGAATTTTCAGGTCGCTTAGCTTGATTCATGCCAATAAGACATTTTAGCGGGTACAATTTCCCTTTACGAGGAAATACCCTTGCTATGTCTATTTTGGTATGCTTTAGGAAACTGCGGGGGGAGGAAGATTAGTCAGAAGGAAGGAAACGAAGAGTTTGGACCAAGTTTCCTCCCGGAATAAGACATTACCTGAAAAGAAAACGAAAGGAGTCCAAGGAGAATAAGATGGGCTATTTGCAATGAATTCTACCGGTCGGCTATCTCTTTCACGAGCCGGGGCAAAGAATAAGGCTTCTGAATCGCTTAAATCCGATTCGATAAACGAAACCGAATCTCCCTTTTTAGAGAAAACACTAAATGACTTCCCAGCGTCCGGCTGATCGATTAGGTCGATCGAAGAGGAAAATAGTACTAGGACGACCTGTAGGACGACTAGAATACTGTAAAGGAAGCGTTGCACTATGATGTCAGGAAATTATGGGCCACTTATTAGTCAAGTATTTTCAATTTAAATAATTATGATCTCTTTGTCAGCCAAGTATCACGCTAATTAAGAGGACCGATTTTTACCCCGAATCGAGCCTATATTTTAAAGCATTTAGATTAGCGGATTGGGTCAGGTGGTGTATGCAAAACCTTTACCACTGCCCCTCGCTGAAAGCGAATTCGAATTTCTTTATCCGGTCTGGAGCCGTCGGCATATTTGCAAATCGGTCGAGTGTATACCCATTCTTCCATTCCAGGCGCCCAATTGTTAATGGTCATCTTCTCGTCCGGATCACCTATCTGGTTTTTCACGTACAATTGATTTTGGTAGAGAAGAGAATGGATGAGTTCGGAGCGAATCCGAAGCTTCGATTTTTCCTCGGCAGATAATTGGGTCGGTGCAACCCCCAAAACGCTTACATCTGCATCCGGAATCGACTTTAAGACAAATTCTTTACATTTATGATCATCGGAAAACGTGGTCATGCATTCGTCGTACAATTGTCTAGGCGTTCTAGCCTCTCTTCCTGTCGGTGTTAGAAAGCTGCAATCAAAGAGTAGTAAAAGTGAGAGAACAGCGATACCTTTTAGTTTCATTTTCGTTTTCTCCTACTTGTTTTACGCTCCGAACTTCCCCCACCCGAGGCGACCGGTAAAGGTTCAGCTGCAGAATTTGACCGTTTAGGTTTATTACCCTGTAATTCCTGGAATCCACCGGTTAATTCTTCGCCAACTTTCCTATATTCTTTCTTCTCTTCGGGTAGTTGCGTCTTTTCCGTAACTTCAACACGGATCAGGAAGCTAACGATCTCGTATTTCATATTTTCTATAGCTTGATCGAAAAGTCGGAATCCTTGTAGTTTGTATTCGACTAGAGGATTCTTTTCGCCATATCCGACGGTCCAGATGCCTTCTCGAAGATGGTCCATCGCATATAGATGCTCTTTCCAGCGATGATCCAATATATCCAGGAAGATATTCCTTTCCAAAACTTTCCAAACTTCGCCACCGATCCGATCAGCTTTGTCTTGGTAAAATTTTTGACCGATCTCGTTCAAGGTGTCGAATAGGAATAATTGCGCATTCTTGGATTTTTTAATTGAATCTACATCTATTTCCCAAGGGAGTCCTAAACCTAGGAACCATTCCTTCAAAGTCTCCCATTCCCAGCCCTCGGGATTTCCGCCTTCGCAAGTCGCGATGATTTGGGACTCTATAATTTCGTCCAAGAACCCTTTCACGAGTCCGGTGACATCGCCTCCGTCCAGAACCTCGTTTCTCATTTTATAGATAACGATCCGCTGACGGTTCATTACATCATCATATTCTAATAGATGCTTACGAATATCGAAGTTATGTCCTTCCACCCTTTTTTGGGCCCTAGCGATCGCATTCGAAACCATGGTATGCTCGATTTCTTGGCCTTCGGGCATTTTCAAGCGTTCCATAATGCCCGAAATTCGATCCGACCCGAAAATTCGCATCAAATCGTCTTGGAGAGAAAGGTAGAAGCGACTCGAACCGGGATCTCCTTGTCGACCAGAGCGTCCGCGTAACTGATTATCGATCCTACGAGCCTCGTGCCTTTCGGTTCCTAGAATATGCAATCCGCCCGCTTCTAAAACTTCATCATGATTCTTCTTCCAGATTTTTGCGGAGGTTAAAATTTCGTTGGCCCTGTTTTTCTTATTTTGTGAATCCAGCTTACCCAGCAAAGTCTCGGCCTTTTCGAAATTGGCGCGAAGAGTCGCCTCCCGAAACTCGGTAATCACAGGATCACTATCGCTCCAAGTCTCCAAATTTTCCTTAAAGAGCTGCGCCCCTCCGAGGACGATGTCGGTTCCCCGACCAGCCATATTCGTGGCGATAGTGACCGCTGCAGGTTTTCCCGCATTTGCGATGATTTCGGCTTCCTTTTCGTGGAACTTCGCATTTAGAACGTTATGAGTAATTCCGGATTGGGTCAGGAGACGAGAAAGCACTTCGGATTTTTCGATGGAAATGGTTCCGACTAGAACCGGCTGCTTTCTAGATTGACATTCTTTGATTTCACTCAGTATGGCGGTGAATTTTTCTTTTTCCGTTCTATATACGCGATCTGCAAAGTCGGTTCTCTGAACCGTAACGTTAGGCGGAATTACGATCACGTCTAGATGATAGATCTTATGAAATTCTTCCGCCTCCGTATCCGCCGTTCCGGTCATACCCGAGAGTTTTTCGTACAAACGAAAATAATTTTGGAATGTGATGCTCGCCAAAGTCTGGGATTCCCGAGCGATCGGGACTCCTTCCTTAGCTTCCAGGGCTTGGTGAAGGCCGTCGGAATAACGTCTACCTGACATGAGACGACCTGTAAACTCGTCCACGATGATCACTTCACCGCTTTGAACCACATAATCCACGTCTCTTTGAAAAATCTTATGCGCTTTTAGAGCTTGATGAACGTGATGTACTAGGTCCACGTTCTGAGGAGCATACAGGTTTTCGATTCCGAGAATCTCTTCGACATGCGCGACGCCTTTCTCGGTTAGAAGAGTGTTTTTTGCTTTCTCATCCTTCTCGTAATCTTCCCCTTCGATCAACTTCGGAATAATTTTATCGATTCGAAGGTACTTGTCCGTCGATTCGTCCGAAGGGCCGGAAATAATCAGGGGCGTTCTAGCTTCGTCGATCAAGATCGAGTCGACTTCGTCCACAATTGCAAAGAAATGCCCTCTTTGAACTTTGTGATCGATATGAGTCACCATATTATCGCGAAGATAATCGAACCCGTACTCGTTATTCGTTCCGTACGTGATATCGGAAGCGTAAGCCTTCCGTCTATCATCATGATCCATATCATGCTGAATGATTCCGACTTTCAATTCTAGAAAGTCGTAAATGGGTTTCATCCACAACGCATCCCGTCTAGCAAGGTAATCGTTTACCGTAACGACGTGAACGCCTTTACCTGCGAGGGCATTTAAATAAACGGCAAGAGTGGAAGTCAGAGTTTTTCCTTCTCCGGTTTTCATCTCGGCGATATTTCCCCAATGCAGGGCAATTCCACCCATCATCTGAACGTCGAAATGTCTCATGCCTAGTTTGCGTAGCGAAGTTTCCCGAACAGTGGCGAAAGCTTCCGGAAGAATATCGTCTAACGTTTCTCCCTGGGAGAGACGTTCCCTAAACTTTTGGGTTTGGGCAGTCAGCTCGGAATCGCTCAAAGAATGAATCGACTCTTCCCATTCATTAATTTTCTGAACGATTGGAATAAGACGTTTTAAATCTCTTTCGTATTTGCTTCCAAAGAGAACCTTTAGAACTTTCTGTATCATGTACGCACCGTTTTTTCGTTTCGATTCTTATGAGAGTATTGCAAATTTCCCCGAATGATCTCGCCGTTCCCTCGAGGATGGAACATTCTATATATCCAAGATTCCTTCAAAAAGCGCACGCCCAGCCTCTTCCATTTGAGACCTAATTTGGCCCGTTTCCGGTCCAGGAATCCAGCCTGCTTTTTGAATGAATTCTCCATGCACCGTTTTCCAAACTTCTAACATGGGTGCGGTCATTTCCAAATGGCATTGAATTCCGAATACCCGATTCTTCCAGGCGAACATCTGATTCGGATAGAAGCTTCCTTCCAGAAGAAGTTCCGAACCGCTAGGTAATTCGAATACATCTTCGTGCAAGTGAAAGGCCGGAATCATGGATTTCCCGGCTAAACGGGCAAAGGCAGGATGCGACGAATTTACGATCTTTATATCCGAAAATCCGACTTCAGGCCCTTTTACTCCCACAGAAACCTTTGCCCCTAGAACTTTCGCCAGGATCTGAGATCCAAGACAAATTCCTATGACCTTTCGAGATTCCATTTGAGTCAGGTTATAGGCGAGATCCAGCCACGGCCTAAAAAAATCCGCCTGAGCCGGATCGTGTACCGTTTGCGGTCCGCCAAGGAGTACGATTAAATCAAAAACCTGATGCGCGTCCGGTAGAATTCGAATATTAGAATCGTACGCGTTATGATACGTTATCCGATAATTTCGAGATTTCAAGGAATCCAAGAGGGTTCCCGGTCCTTCGCAATCCTTGAATCGAACAATCAAACATCTCATACGGATCCCGCCATTCGCTTAAAGAAAATCACCTTTCTATCTTTCGGTATCGCAAGTACGTCCGATTCTTCACTGATCGGCCCGATAAAATTATAATATAGAACAAGCGGTTTGGTTTTGAATAATAAGGTTTCGGGCGTTCCGGTTACCAATCCGTCATTTCTAGAAATTCGGAACGGCTTTTTCATAATCAAAACCGGAAGCTTTATGCCGTATTTACGGATCTCTTCCCTCATCTGAATATTCGCTTCCGTCATGATCTGTTCTTCGGTCATTTTTTCGGGAGAATCCACAAACACGGTCGGATCCACGACCATGTACAACTTAATCCTAGGATTCGATGCCAAATCCTTGTATAAATAATTCAAAACAGGAACTTCTTTAATACAAGGCACGCAGTTCGGGCCGTAGACATTCAAAGCGATTCGCTCGGCTTGGATATCCGATAAGCGGATCGTCTGTCCGTCTAACGTTAATCCTTCGAATGACTGCACACCTAAATTGGATTGTTCGGAAGGGGCACAGGTCGCACTACCGACCAAAAAGAGTAGGAGAGAAAGGCGGAAGAAAATCCCCGCTGTAAAGCGAGAGAAATTAAGCCTGGAATCGAGGTTTGCCTGAGAATCCATTGGGCGATTACCAAATTTGTGGATTCTCCCGGAAATTCAAGGAATAAACGAAGACATAAGGTTGTTGACAGGTCGCCGAAACGGAGGAGAATGGTAAAATCTAAGGCTCCTATCCTTTTCCAGGAACAAAAAATGACCCAACACCAGAATTCTGAGTTTGATATTGTTACTCTTATCGAATTAGCCAAGAAAAACAAGTACGAAAGAGCCGTAGCTGGTTTTCAAATTCTGGATAGGATCGATCGCCTGGACCTACCTAAGAAAATTAAGGCGAGAAAACTTGCCGTGCAAGCCATGTTTGCGCTCTCCAACGAAGAAGTTCAATACAAATACGTTACTAAAGAAGAAAGAGCCGCAATCGAGCAAGACGCTCGTATCACGGATCCAGCTTATTCCAAATTTAACGGTCTTTTCGAGGCTCCTCAAGCTCCGATAGCGGAGGAAGATACCGAAGAAGACTTTATCCCCGAAGAAACGCCGAAACCTCTGATGGATATGGAAGATGGTGAAGAAGGCGAAGAATCCTACGACGATGATGAAGACGACGAGGAAGAAGAGGATGAAGAAGAAACTGAAGACGATGATGAAGAAGAGGACGAGGAAGAAACCGTCGAAAAAGAGGAAGATTAACCTATTTTTCTCCTGGTCCGCCAACCTGACGGCGAACCGAATCTAAAGGAGGATTCGTCCTCCTTCCACCTGCACTCCCAAAAAGACCCGCGTAAAGAAGGCGAGAGAATTGCCGCGACGGTTCCCCAAAGTATCGCTGATACCGAGGTCATTCTATTCGTAGGAATCGGTTGCGCGTACCACGTTTCCGCCTATTTGAAAACAGTAGGAATGAATACCCGGATTCTCTGCCTGGAGCCATTTGCAGAGTTCGAACCACTTGTAGGCGATTTTGTTCGTCGAGAAATCGGCTCGATTCCGATCTGGTACGATTGGAAGAAATTTCAAACGCTTCCTACTTCTAGTTGGATCCCGGAAGGAATCCGTTCACTCAAAGTTTTCCTACATCCTACTTATGCTCGAAAATTTCCGGAAGTTTCCCAGGAGATTCTTTCCTTTCTACAAAATATAGGATTCGCCGACCAAAATCAAATCGCAAAGGATACGTACGAAAAACTCTGGATACATAATTTCTTTCGTCATGCAAAACGATTTCAAGAAAATCCATCCGCGTTTCGAATCATCGGTAAAAAGCTTCCAGTGCGTAAAAATCAAATCGGATGCTTTATCGGAGCTTCCCCAAATCTGGAATTGCAGAGGGACTGGATCGAAAAAAACCGGACCAAAGTCTATCTGCTCGCCTCGGATACCAGCCTAGGCTTTCTACTCCAAAATAATATTCTGCCGGATTCCATTCTTTCTATCGACAGTGGGCGCGGGACTGGATTCCATTTTCCGGAAAATACCCCGGATCAAATTCCGATCATTACATGGTTGGGCGGATCGGCGAGAATCTTTGATCTCCCCAATCCCAAAATTTTATATGTTTCCACCCACCCTCTCGACCAACTAGCTCGAATGTCTTTTTTTCCCGAGGCGCCGATATTGGAAAATCCCACTCTAAATATCGCTGGAATGGCTGTTTCTGTCTTGGATGCGTTAGGATTCGAATCCTGTATCGTTAAGGGATTCGATTTTTCCAGGACAGCAGGTAAAACGCATTGTAGGGGAAGCGGTTATGAAAGATACGATCGTTTTTTTCTAACTCGAAGGAGGAGTCTCTTTTTAGGAAGGTATTCTCCAAATGCGAGCTGGATACGAAGAACGAGTGTACTTAATCTTTGGAAACAGTGGAGCCCTTTAACTTTATTGGAAGAATTGCCGAAGGATGCCTCCCATTCTACCTACTGGAAAAATGCGTTATTGGAAATTTCTTCCGAATTCCCCCGAACCGGAAGTTTTTGGAGGAACGCAAGCGTATCTGTAGCCGAATTTCCTTCGAGAATTCGTTCTATCTTGATGAGAGAAAGTCGAATTCTTGAGTAAAACCCGCGAATCGAGGATAGTCTCTTCGGCCTCTTTATAAATTCTTCTTATTGACATTCTTAGAATAGTCTCCAAAATTCTATAGTTCCAGGAAATTGAACCGTCCCTTGGGTCTAGGATTATGAATAAAGGTTATATTATTTGTGTCGATGATGAAGTATCGGTTCTGGAAACACTCCAAGAGCAGCTCCATAACGAGTTCGGTAAGACTCATGAAATCGAAACCGCCAGGAGCGCAGAGGAAGCACTTTCCCTTTTGGAGGAAATCCAAAATTCCGGCTTTGTTATCGAAGTAATCATCACGGACCAAGTGATGCCGGGAATGAAAGGCGCCGACTTTCTGGAGGCCGTTCATAAGAAGTCGCCCGATTCGATTAAGATTTTACTGACCGGCCAGGCCGGTCTAGATTCGGCCATTCATGCCATTAATTTCGGAGGACTTAGTCGTTATGTCGAAAAGCCCTGGAATATTGAAGACCTTAGCAGGGATATACATTCCCTGATTGAAAAGTTCCATCAGAACTTGGAGAACCAACACCTAGTCAATGAACTCAACCGCAGAATCAAGGAACTCGAAGAAGAAAATCGTAAGCTCCAGCAGACAGGAGACTGATATACCTCCCTTTCAACTCGGAATCATCCGTATTCATATCCGGAAGCTTGCCCTTATAACGGTATTGGCGACCGTATTACTCAGTTCCTCTCAAATGGAAGCCGGGCCAAAGGAACCGACAAAGCCTAAATATACCGCCGAACAAATTCGAAAGAAAAAAGAAGTGCTCTTGCAAATTCTGAAATATGGAACAACGAAAGAACGCGCGGGTGCATTAAGAGAGCTGGAAGATTTTCCGAAAGAGGAATCCGGAGAATTATACGATCAGGTAGGAATCATCCTGGTAAAAGATCCGGATTGGTCGATGCGAATCTATGCCCTAAGAATCTCGAGCCTTCTGGGTTTAAATAAATTCGAGGATAAGATCGTCGCACTCGTTCAGTACGAGCAACCCGACGTCCAAAAGGAAGCCGTCTATGCGGTCAAAAAGTTAAAGTTCAAATCCGCAATTCCCTTATTAACCGACCTACTCAAGGCCCAGGATTTTACGAAAAATTCGAACCTTACCGTTTCTTTAATCGATACCTTGGCCGAATTCCCGGAAGCGGACGAGGCATTTCGCGTTTTAGAAGCTAGATTTCAGGAAAAATTCAACGATCCGGAATTGAGAGCCCAAACTGCATTATATTTCGGTAAAGTAAAGAATAGATCGGTCGAGAATCTCCTGATTACGACTTTCAAGGACGATAAAGAACCGATCACTTTACGCGCATATTGCGTGAATGCTTTGGGCAAGATGAAATCGACTGCGGCAATCGCTCCGATGACAGAATTACTTAATAAAATTCGGAATTTAAAATCCAAAACCGATATCCAAGACTACCAGGCTTTAAAGATTCACACGATCACCGCCTTAGTTTCCTTAGGCGATAAGGATATCATCGAAGAGCTTTATTCTTTCGCGAGAGACGACGATGCAGTCGTTCGATTAAGAGCGATCAAACATTTGGCGGAGACGGAAGACCCGGCAGTCATAGAAATTTTGGAATATAAAGCCCAACGAGATCCTAGTGAAAAAGTGAAGCGGGCTGCTCAAGCCGCTCTAGATCAGCTTCGCAAAAAGATTTCACCGGACTTTGTTCCACCTACAAAATCGGGAGATACTACCTCGAAGCCTAAAGCCGAATCTTTGAAAGCGAATTCTAAAACTAAGGAAGATGCTTCTAAAACGGAAGAAAGCAAATCTTCTAAGGCTTCAAAACCCGACAAGAAAGTCGTTCCTTTTGCCGATGAGGAGTCGGAAGAATTAGAGAATCCTTAATTATGGTTAGGCTTTGCGGAAATCGTGAGATAGCAGCCGTCTTTGCAATCGTACTCGTATTCACATTTAGTTTGGCATCCGAACCTGCCGGAAACACCTATCGAGGAACGATTTCTCTGGATGAACCCCGATCTCTCGATATGAAAGAGGGCCTGAGCGATTCCTCTCCGAACTTTCCTGAAAAGTTGAAACTTTTCTTTCAGGGCTTAGAGGGAAATTATGCAATCTTCTATGACTGGAACGGACATACCTTCTATTTTAAGTATCGTGAAAACAAATTCGATCGGAGACTCCGGAAGTACGCTTCCCGACTTTCCGGGGGCGCCCCCTACGAAGTTACGGGGGATTATTTGGGCGTATTCGTTTTTGAAAACAAAGTCATCCGGCGTTTTAAAAAGAAAGGAGAAGACACATTAGTCGACCGGAAAGAAAAGCATTCGATTCCCGTCTTTCAACTAAAAGAGTATAAGGAACTCATCCTCGAGGAAATTTTACTTTGAAAAAGTGTTCTCGGACCCTTTTATTTTTCATACTATTTTTATCTTTGCAAAACATGCAGTTTGCCGTTCCCCTAGACCCCGATCAAAAGGTTTATCAGCCTGGAGAAATTTTTCGGGAAAATTTTTTGACGATTTCATTTCCCGAGAAAGCTTTAGTTCGAACCGAATCGCGTAAACGCTGGCGAGCAATTCCCATAAAGGATCGACCTTGGATTCTGATATGGAGAAAATTAGATCGCGTGGGAGAAGCGGACACCGCGAAAGATTCTATTCGAGCGGTCTTTCCCGGGAAGGAGCCGGAGACATTTTCCGTTAACGACACGGAAATTTTGCGTTGGACCAAAGAGGATTTTTCGGGAGAAAACCCTCTACGATTGTATTTTTTTTTGATTCGTAAGGATGACCTTGCCTACACGGTCTACACTGCATTTTATCGAGAACGCAAGGACCTGGAGGATTGGTTTTCCCTTCCGGAACGGTATCTGGGAACGAAAAACTAGAATCCTATCAAACCATGAAATGGGCTTGATGTGGTCCGGCTCTCGGAAAAACTGGAGTGGTCGGGCCTATAGCTCAGTTGGTTAGAGCGGCAGACTCATAATCTGCGGGTCGAAGGTTCAAGTCCTTCTGGGCCCAGACAATTCTCATTCACAAATCCATCAAGGACTTGAAGCTTTTGAGCGAAAGCGTTTATAGCGACCCTAGGGAGCGTAAATAAACGCGACCTGAGTCCAGGATGGACGAAGGCGCGAAAAAGACGCCGTGGAGCTTAGTTTGCCACGACGGCAAACTGCGGAACGGCAAGTCCTTCTGGGCCCAGACAATTCTCATTCACAAATCCATCAAGGACTTGAAGCTTTTGAGCGAAAGCGTTTATAGCGACCCTAGGGAGCGTAAATAAACGCGACCTGAGTCCAGGATGGACGAAGGCGCGAAAAAGACGCCGTGGAGCTTAGTTTGCCACGACGGCAAACTGCGAAACGGCAAGTCCTTCCGGGTCCAGACAACTCTCATTTACAGATCCATTAAAGGACTTGAAGCTTTTGAGCGAAAGCGTTTATAGCGACCCATAGGAAGCAAAATACCCGGAGGGTGGCTAAGCAAAGCGAAGCCAATTTGTAAATTCTTACCAGGAGTTTAAAACAAAAATAAACGATAGGGAGCGTAAATAAACGCGACCTGAGTCCAGGAGGGACGAAGGCGCGAAAAAGACGTCCAATTTCGGCAATTTCTTTTTTCCAAAGGGTTGTTTTAGAGACATCCCCCAAAAGGGTTAGTCGGAGTTGAGAATCCAGATTGCATTGAAAAGACCTGAATTAAAAAATTAACCGTATGGACCAGACCACCGCCCGAAAGGTCAGCCCCAAACCACGTCGGAAAGGCAGCTCTTATACTGTCAGTCCGGATGATATTTATATATTTCCGGTATCCGAACCCACGAGTATCTTTTTACAGAAAGTTTGGACTTCCTTCGTAAATAAAATGGTCGCGATGACCTTGCCGAACGGCAAACCGGTTTTTCAATATTCGATTTTCGAATCCATTCAGGGAAAAGACTTAAAAATCGTCGCATCCGCCACTCACTTTAAAATGAAGGAAGTCGCCAACCGAGTTGGACTCCAAAGTATCGATGAGTTTATTCGTAATACGATTCCGATTTCCATTCAGGATCCGGCAAATATTTCCGCACGCTATCTTAGGGAAGCAATTCTTTCCGTGGAAAAGAAAGCCAGACCGGAAGTGTACTTTCATAGTTTGCAAGACGTACGAATCCACCCTAATCTAAAAAAACTTCTCACGGAGACTATGAATTATGCCGCCGGCATCCCGCTGTTTGTTAAGGGATATCCGATAGGAATGCTTTGGGGAATCCGTCGAGATAATATGACGGAAGAACAGGAAGAAGAAGTTCGCCAGCAACTCTATTGCCTGTATGACGTGGTGGACTTCGTAATCTCCAGAGAAATGGGTCCGAAGGGAGATCCTTACTACGCTCGAAAGAATATCGAAAAATCGGATCTAAATTCCCGCGCAAAGAATCTTTTTTATACTCGTGGATACGGACAAAATGACCCGGTAACTACAATTATATTCGATTCTCACACCTACCAAAGGTCTTATCGTTTAGACGCAAGCTATATCATTCCCTCGGGAGACGGTTTTTCGGTTAGTTTAAAAAGATTCGAGCCGAAAGACAGAAACGATACTGGAAAAAACCTAATCTTGATTCCCGGATTTTTCTGTCGTCGTTCGGTAATGGATAAGGTGGCCAGAGAATTATCTCTCAAACATGGATATCGCGTTTTTTCCATGGATATGCGAGGACGTTCGCGCAGAACTCTCCCTCCGTTCGGAATTCGAGAAGGCTGGACAGTCGATGATTTTATCCAGGAGGATTTTCCTGCCGTTTTAAATTGGCTAACGGAGAATTTTCCAAATGAACAGAACGTAGTCTTAGGTCATAGTATGGGAGGAATGATTCCTCGCTTCTACTGCGCTGCTTACGAAGAGATCGTGAAAAAAAAGCGAAATCCTGTCGTTCCCCTGCCAAGGCCGGAAGATACGATTGCCGGAATCGTATCGATTACTTCTCCGAATTTCATTAGACTCCAAGCGCAAATTCCCGGGTTGGATGTCTTGAAAATGGGATTGAGGCTCGTCCCGTCCAAGTCGATCTCGGATTTCCTTTTTGACCTTACTTCCTTTTCCTTGCAAACGACACTTCCTACGGTAGACCTAAATAAATTCTTTAAATTTCTGTTGGGATTGCACTCTTCCCTGCGAGCCGTTTCTTTTGATCTGCACACGAAGGTGGTAAACCTCAGGGATTTTGTCGGCTACCGACAAATTTCTCCGCCGGAATGGTATTTTTTGATCGAGGATATTTTCTGCGAAGAGTCGACCAAAGTCGTTTTACAATTTCTTCGTTCTCAACTCAGTCAGGACCATTCCTTTCTATCTTATGACGGAAATTTGGACTACACTGCCCTCCAAAAGAATTTAAGTATTCCTCTCCTTTCCATTCTCGGCTCTCTGGACAAGGTAGTTCCGAGCGAAACGATCAAGGCGGATCTTGTCGCCTTGCCTCATGAAAAAAACCGAATTCTCTCGTATGAACAAGGTCATTTGGGAATCGTTTTCCATATGCCGGTAGTCAGAGAAATGTGCGCGGAAATTGATTCCTGGATTCGCGGATTAGACTCGACCTGAATTGTCAGTTTAGAAGGCTTGACATTTCGGAAATCGAAAGATAGGGTCTAATATTAGGAATGGATTTAATAGAAGCGAACATTTACAATATTTCCCTAACCAACGTCGGATTCGCGGTATTCCTGAAAGCAAAAGACGACTCCGATCAAAGAGTCGTACCTATTTTCATCGGCCCCCTTGAAACGCATTCGATCACTTCCGTTTTAGAAGGAACCAAACCTCCCCGACCCATGACCCACGATTTAATGACGATTTTACTCACTACGCTAGGCGTGCAGATAGTTAAGATTGCCATAGAGGAAATTATCGATAATACGTTCTACGCTAAGATTACCTTGCGGAAAGACGAAGAGCTGATCGTATTGGATGCAAGGCCTAGCGACTCGATCGCACTTGCTCTCCGTGCGAGCGCACCGATTTACCTAGCTAAGAAAGTCATCGAAGAAGCGGGAATCGTTATGAAAGACGACGAGATCCCGGGCGAAACGATCGGCAAGGAAAAGATTTCTCAACTTCCCAAATCGCAGCTCGAAATTTTGCAGGATTCTTTAGATAACGCATTAAAGGCGGAAGATTACGAAACTGCCGCCAAAATTAGGGACCAAATTCGTAAAATGTTAGAAAATCCCTCCTGAAATGGCTTTGGTTAATCCGTCCAAATTTCCCCTTTTTTCGATTTAGCTTGAAGAAATAGGATTCAATTTCTATCATTGGACCCCTATGCTGGAGGGTTTTCGATGGAAAAGATTTTAATGGATATCTTAAACGCAGGAATTGCGGCTTTTCAGTCGGGAGAGAGTAAGCTAAAACAATCTCTCGCCGATCTGGAAAAGCTTTATGAAGAACTACGTACGAAAGGTTCTCAAGACCAATCCGAGCAAGCGAATCGATTCCGAGATCTGGTCCAAAAAACCGTTTTCGACGCCCAATCCAAACTGCAAAATGCGAATGCCGAAACGAAAGAGATTTATCAACAGCTTAAGGAAAACTTTGAAAAAATTTCCCTGCAAGTAAACGATTTGCTTCCGGAAGATTTAAAAGCCAAGGCAAAATCGGCGATCGACGAACTTAGCAAGTTAACAAAAAAACAGTGAACCTATAGTTCCTCCTGGGTGGAGAAAAATTCGGGACAAGGAAGACTCGGCCCAAATACTAGGCAATAAAAATAAGAGGAGTAAGTCCTCTTGTCAGTAACCTAAGAAGAGCCACGTCCGCCCATGAGGAAGCAATCTTTCATTTTAGTTCTTACAGTCTTTATCGATATGATGGGGTTTTCCCTCATCTTTCCGATCTTCCCGGAAACTCTAAATCATTTTCTAGCTCAGGCAGGCGATCCGGTACTCGATCTTTTAGCGGGTTGGACCTCGCACCTGCTTGATAACTCGGGCGGCGACTGGAAACTTTTCGTGGCTCTTTTTGGCGGAATTGTCGCGAGTCTGTATTCCGTTCTCCAATTTTTATTTGCGCCCATTTGGGGAAAGCTTTCCGATCGAACGGGACGAAGGCCGGTTCTAGTTTTTACTTGCACCGGAAGTTTTCTAGGCTACTTGGTTTGGCTTGCATCCGGAAGTTTTTCTCTCTTTGTTTTATCTAGAATACTTACCGGCCTAATGGGTGGAAATATTTCCGTTGCGACCGCGGCTATGGCCGATTTGACCGAAGAAAAAGATAGGGCAAAAGGAATGGGAATGATCGGAGCCGGAATCGGTTTAGGTTTCATTGCCGGTCCGTCTATCGGAGGTATTTTAGCGCATACCGATCCGTCCACCCTGCTCCCATTTTTCCCCTGGTCGAAAATGACTGTTTTCCCATCCGTTGCATTGGCCGCAAGCGCCGCCGCACTTGTAAACCTACTATTCGTATTGTTTCGATTCAGGGAAACTCTTCCGATTACTCTCAGACGTAAACCGGAAGGACGACTTCATCCTATATTAGGAGTTTTAGATATAGGTTCCAGAGAAGTCCTTTTTTTAAGCCTCTTGAATTTTCTCTTCTTATTTTTCTTTTCGGGTTTTGAATTCTCGTTAAACTTTTATCTGGATCAGTTCCTAAATTTCAAGCCTATCCAAATCGGTTATACATTCGTTTATATCGGACTGATCATTGTAGTCGTCCAGGGAGGAATTATCCGAAGAATCAGCGGGAAAATTCCGGAAAAGCAAATCGGACTCTTTGCTTGCGGATTACTCACTTTGGGTTTTTTACTTCTCTCCTTTACAAACTCCCATACACAATTGTTTCTCGCTCTTACGCTTTTAGCGATGGGAAGCGCCTTCTTGAATCCGTCGATATCCGCTATGGTTTCCTTATTTTCTCCGCCTCAAGATCAAGGTAAGAACATAGGTCTTCTCCGAAGCTTAGGTTCTTTAGGTAGGGGAATTTCGCCGATCGCGTTTAGCCTCGTTTACTCTCAGAGAGGTCCGCAAATTTCATTCCTGGTTTCCGCAGTTCTAAGCGCCGTTTTTTTAATTCTTTTCTGGTTTTTACGTCAGCCTAAAAAACATCACGCTTGAACAACATGGAAAATTAGAGTAATTATTTTTCTTATTGAAGCGTTCCGATACGTTGCTTATAGAACTGATAGCAAAGCGTCTTTCAGTTTACTAAAATGTAATTTCTCATCCAGCTTTGCTCCACTCTCCAAGCGAAGCAAAAACGTGTCTCTTACTTGGCCCGAGTCGGTCACCGCTTTAAAGGAGAGGATATCGATTCCGAAAAGAAAAAGGATTTGAGATATCTCGAATAGAATCCCGGGTCGATCTTCCATTCGTAAGTCCATCACGGTCGAATCGCTGATCTCGGAATTAAAAAGAAATATTTCGGGAATCTGTTCTAATTTCGCGCGTAAACCTTCTATTTTTTCAGGATGCTTGGATAAATAATTCATCACGGAAACTCCTCCGTAAAAGAGCTCCTTTAAATCCAAATGGATCGCATTAAGATGCTCGTCCGTCATCGCCTCACCGTCTATCCTGCGAACGATGAAAATATCCTGAATATAACCGTCCATGGAAGTTTCCGCAATCGCCTCTTCGATATTCCAGCCGTGCACGTATAAAACTGCAGTGACTCTATATATGATCCCTATTTCATTTCTGGAAATATTGACCTTAAGAGCGTACGACTCGCCTCTTGGGATGCAGGAAAGGTGAAGTGGTTTTTCTGGCGTATGAATCATTATTCACCTCTGGGGGCGGACTGCTGAATTCTTATACAAAACATATAAGATTATATAGTCGATCGACTTCCCCTTTTAGATATTGCAAAACTCATGCCCAAGTATAGCAGCTATATTGATAAAAGGAAGAAATTCTTCTTATTTTGCGAAATCTATACGGAAGAATGGAACTTTGTCTTTTGCTCAGGTATCCATTCCCCCGCTCTTCTATAACGCAAACTTGACCCCTAGATTCGCCGAATATAATTTGTCGGTGGTCATCATTGCTTCTGCCAAGACCTTAAATGTCAGTAAGTTGATTTCAAATCCGCCTAAAACGTAGCTCGTCTGGGTTTTGACGTAAGCAGAGCCTCCTGTATGAACTCTTAAAGTTCCAGTCGCCCCGCCGTTCAACTGCTGAATCACTGCGGCAGGTAATCCTGACGATGAAGGTATGTTCGCCGCTAAATATAAAGGACCGTTAATATCCAAATTCACTTTTGCATATCCCGTATTATTGCTAATTCCTCCGCCTGCGAATATCGTTAAAAAATAAAAGAGGCGAACTCCGGTTCTTACATCTACGGGAACCGATTGAACTTTATTTCGATAGGCGAAGGTAACGGTCTCATCCCATCGTCCGGACGCAGAACCGAAATTTACCTGAGCGGCCGAATTAATCCCGGGCGCATAGACTATATTGATACCTTCGTCCTGTCGATGAAAACCCACTCCTAAACTCAGACCCGTAAAACCGAAAAAATCAAGGCGCGTATAACGTTCTCGCGCGAGCTGAAACCGTAATGTTGCACCGAATGAATTCGCACTTCCATCCAAATGTAGACCGTTGGAAGCCTGATGGGTAAGAGATTTTAAATCTCCGGATCCGATATTTCCGTGAAAGCCGTGAACATAGAAATTCAAACGGTGCAAAAAAGATCTCTGTGATTCGGGAACCTTATCGGATTTATCCGGCTGATCGGACTGACCTTTGCCTAATAGCCAACCCAAATTTACACCCAACATTAGAGACGGATTGATGGAAGCCCCTACGTTCGGCATAGCAGGAAGCGTTGTCCCATTATAAGAAACGGTAATATCGCTATTTTTAACGCCACCGGCGGAAATGCCAGCTCCGATTTGAAACCGATTTACCGTTCCCGGCCCCATCATCGAAGCGTTAATGTTACTCATTACCGCCGCGTTGGCCATCGATTTAGTGATTTCGTTTAGATACTGAGTTTGTATTGCTTGTTGTAAGCCGTTAAAATCCGCTTGGATATTCGCCGGAATTATAGTACACACATTATTACCCGTAAGCGGAGGAGTACAGGTAATTTGCGCGTGAACTGGAGAAGTCGGAACTACATACGCGGAAACGCCTAAAATAATGAAGGCGATGCAATGAATACACCGCCTAAGAATTCTCTTAACAGGAACCATCTCGTCCATATTAACTTAGGACGACGGCAAAGTCCAGATTCTTTCAGAGACCTAGGCTACTGCCAATAATTTCTTTCATAATCTCGGTCGTGCCCGCGTAAATCGTTTGGATTCTCGCGTCTAAGTAAGCTCTCGCAATAGGATATTCCATCATGTAACCGTATCCTCCGAAGAATTGGAGGCATTGGTCGGTATGACGCTTTTGCATCTCTGTGGAATAATATTTGGCCATAGAAGCCTCTACGGTCAATTTATTTCCTTTCATATGTTCGGTCACGACTTTGTCGATGAACGTACGGCACATTTCAAGTTCGGTGGCCATCTCAGCCATTTGAAATTTGATATGCTGGAAGGTTCCGATCTTCTTTCCAAAGGCCATGCGTTCCTTGATGTATTTCAAGGTCATCTTATGAACTAACGCCGTGGCCTCGACTGCAGCAACCGCAAGAACTAAACGTTCCTGAGCTAGCTTCATCATTAAATAACGGAACCCTTGTCCGTCTTTTCCGATGACGTTTTCCTTGGGGACTTTTACGTCATTAAAATATAGCTCCGAAGTATCCTGGGCCTTGAGTCCGATTTTTTCGAGATTTCTACCTCTCTCAAAACCTTTCATTCCCTCTTCTATCATAACAAGTGAAATCGTTCCGTTTTCATGTTTTACGGCGGTAATTACTAAATTTGCCAATTGTCCGTTCGAAATAAACGTTTTTTGGCCGTTGACTAAATAGTGGTCACCCTTATCGACAGCGCTGGTTCGAATACTTTTCAGATCCGATCCGGAGCCGGGCTCGGTCATGGCCACGGCAAGAATGCTATCTCCGGAGCAACAACCGGGAAGCCAACGTTTCTTCTGCTCCGCGTTCCCGTAAGCGGAAATATACGGAGCGATTACGTCGTTATGGAGCGATACGAAAAAACCGCTGTTTCCGACTTTAGAAGATTCCTCTATTACAACTATATTATATAGAAAATCTGCTCCGGAGCCGCCGTATTCTTCCGGAACATCCGGACATAGCAAACCGCTTGCTCCGGCCTTCCTCCAAAGTTCCTTGGGAACCATTCCCACTTTTTCCCATTCGTGATGGTGAGGCGCCACTTCAGTTTCAAAGAATTTACGTGCCATGTCTCGGAACGCTTCATGTTCTTCGGTAAATTGCAGGACTCTTTCCATTAATATTCCCTCGTAATTAGTAGACGGTGTTCATTCTCATGTAAACGCCGGGATTTCTCTTTATGTACTGGATCAGTTCGTTCTGAGATATGGAATACAATTCTGTTTCCGACTCGGCAGTGAACGTGTAATTCGCAGAAAGCTTTTTAGAAATCGCGTAAATTTCACCAACGAAGTCCCCGTTGGTCAGATCGGCGAGTTTCTTACCGTTCTGATAAACGCTTACTTTTCCATCACGAATAATATAGGCTTCGTGGTAAAACGATTTTTCGTTGATTAACACTGAACCAGCGTTCACTTTGGAAAGCCTCATGATCATTTCCAATTGAGTCACTTGATAACTGGTTAATCCCTTAAAATGACGGGATTCTATAAGAGTCTGCCAAGAGTTACTATCCCGAATACTGTTCAGTCTAATTAAGTTTTGGCGAAGATCGGTGTTTCGAATAAATTGTAAGAACTTGTTCTTGTCAATAGTAAGCGCGACTACGTCGGTTTCCGCATATACGTCCGCGGCTCTCGGTAAATCTAACACTAAGGATGCCTCGCCAAAATACTCATACTGACCGTACCGCTTGATCGGAACTTGCTCGGATGAAGTCTCTAGACCTTCGAACTTCACATTGCCCGAAGCGATAATATAAAACTTATCACCTAACGTGCCTTTGCGAATGATATGATCTCCGCGTTTGTATTTCTCCTCTCTTACGATCAGTAAAAATTCCTTCGCTTTTTCGATTGCAAAACCGCTAAAGATATCGATTTGACTCAGAATATCCAACAAATTATATGCTTCGATGTGCTTAGGAGGAGTGATTTCCGGGTACAGAGTATTTTCAATTCCGAACTTCGCAAGATTCAATTTTGTTCCGGGAGGCATGTCCTTCCGTGCAATATGATACACTGTGATCTTTTCCTGAACTTCGGACGGCAAGCTCGCCAAATAACTGACTCTAGTATGTAATGGAGGAATTCCAGCTTCGTGATAGATCACTCTGCGATCCCAAGGAAACTGCTTCAAAAACTTCCAGCGAGATTCCGGCAGAACACCGTCCTTATACATTTTATCGTGAATTTCCGGCTCGTTCAAATGATCGGACGTATAAACGAAAGATTGGTCTTGAAAAAAGAATTCGAACCCGACGGACGGGATGGAATGCAGCGCATAATGAAAATTGAATTCTCCGCCCATGATCATCGACGGTCTTCCGATAATAATCGGTTGAAAATTGAATAATTCCAGCAATTCCTTTTTCGGGATCTTGGTAAGGGAAGAATATTTCCGAAGAAAACTTTCCATCACGGTCGCCGTAGCATGAATGGTGATTTTAGTTTCTTCAAGGATTTTCTGAAAAGTACCCGCATCGTGATCGGCGTGACAATGCGTTAGAATTACGTGATTAATCAATTTCGGATTTACGTTGGAACTCCTCAGCCATTCGGTCGAGTTGACCGGAGGATCCACCATTATACCCTGATGGTTCAACCAAATGATAAAACCGGAAGTATTGTCCTCCGGGTCAAACCCATGCGAAGGGCCTAAACAAGTAATTCCTAATAAAGGCGGTTGAAACGGTTCTTTCAGTCGAGTGCCGATATCATATTTGATATTGAACCCTACCTCGCCGGGCAATTCCGTTTCCTTGTTTCCGTCCGTAATTCGAAAATCTCCGGAGGGAAGCTTATGAACGATCACTTTACCGAGAGTGACCATATCGTCCGAAGCGAAAACTTTAAAATCGACTACGTCATCCAAGCCTTTATAGCTTCGAAAGTAGGTCATTTCCGCCTTCATATCCGGAAATCCGAAGGACTCGGCTCCGTTCAGATATTCGGACTCCAAATTAATTTCTTCCGGACCCATTAAAGATTCTTTAAGTACGGTGATGAGCTGTTTTCTCTGTTCCTCGGTGCAGATGATCGTGGTTTTTCTTTGACGAAGAAAGAAATTGAAATAAATAGGAAATTCCAGTTCTGCGGTGCTGATTCCCTTTTCTACATGAAAGAACTTGTTCGGCAAAATAAAAACGAGAGGCGTTTTTTTCTCTGCCATCGTGTCTTTGATGGTTTCGGGAGGCGACCCGATTTGAAAAAAGCCCTCACTCGTTTCAACGAGATAGCCTCCACGTTGAAGCTCGATATATTCCCTAGACTGTTCTTTTAGCATGAAAGATTCCTGACGGATCGCTCTCAGAAGCGCGTTTTATTTGTGCCTTTCTATAAAGTTTTTGATCTGCGCTTTAGGTAACGCGCCTATGATCTTATCAACTAACTGTCCTTCTTTAAAAAGAAGTAATGTAGGTAACGATTGGATTCCTAATTTTTGAGCCGTATCTTGGTTATCGTCTACGTTCAATTTCTTGATTTTCAAAACGTCGGTAAGTTCGTTCGAGAGTTCTTCGAGAACGGGAGTGACCATTCTGCAAGGACCACACCATTCGGCCCAACAGTCCACAAGGACCATTCCGCCGGAGATTTCAGTATTAAAAGTTGCGTCGTTGATTTCGGACAATGCCATGGGTTTGTTTTTACTCCTTTTTTTCCCACTCTTTATAACAAATAGGACGGGTCTATTTCTTCTTTTTCTTCTTTTCCTTCTCAGCTTCCAGGGATTCCACTTTTTCTTTTAACGATTCTATTAATGTTTTCGTCTTTCCGAGATCTTCCGTTTCGCCCGTTATCTGAAGAATTTTCCTGTTTACTTCCAAAAGAACGATGGACTTTTTAAGATCGCCTACGTCCTGCGTTGATAAATCGAATTTTGCCCGATATTCTTGAGCGGCAAAGTTACACAGTTCCAGAATCAGGTTATAGTGTTCCTGGCGAGGATAATAGTACGGGTTCTCCAAGTCTCTTTCCTTCTCGAAAGCCCTATAGTCAAAAAGATTCTTACTAAGAATGGCTATTTTAAAATGGATTTCGGGAAAACTCCATTTCCACTTTGAATTGGATCCGAAAGCTTCGATGGTTTTACTCGTCGAAAGGCGAAGTCCCTTTATATAATTCAGTCTCTGAAGAGGATTAAATTCCGGAATTTTGACAAGAAGATCCTTATTCTCCGCTAAACTGCCTTCAAAATCCAAGCCGACTACTTTCTCCATAAAGGAGATCGCGTTATAGATTTCCTTTCTCCCTTGGTTCAAGTACGTGTCCGACTTCAGGTCTAGAATAGCCACCGAGATTTCGTTGATAAGCAGGCAGGTATTGATATTCTTGATCGAGTTTAATGAAAGCGCTATATTGAAATAAGGCTCCATTTTGGGATCCTTCCGGGACTGCGCTTTAAGAAGATTTCCTTCTTTTTTTAAATCATCCAAATACGCGCGGAAATCCGAAAGCTTCTCCTGAAATTCCTGCTTTTGTTCCTTAGTTAAGGCCATTCATTTATACCTGCACGTTAATAATGCTACCGGTGGAAAGTGCATACATATAATCGGAATTTTGGGTATTGTCTTCCTTTTTATTCTCGTCTTCCCTGGCTGCTTCCGAACCCGGTTGAATAACGGGTGGAGCGGAATAAATCGCATCAAAAACCGGCGGTTCGACTCTCATTTCCAGACTCCTTGGTCCCAATAGGTTCTCATAGAATTATCGGTTCCTTGCTACTATCTATTTGACATATAAAACCGGCGAGAAATCCTAACAAAGGAGGAAGATCCATGTATTTACCACTGGCATTCATCGGTAACCTAGGTTGGCCGGAAATCCTCATTATCCTGTTTTTAGCACTCCTACTTTTTGGAGGCAAGCGACTTCCCTCGCTCGCTAAGGATTTAGGGGATGGAATTCGACAATTCCGCAAGTCGATCTCCGGGGATCCGGAAAGCGAAGCCCCTAAAATCCAGGAACCTGAGACTAAGACAACTCAATCGACAAAGAAGTCTAAAAAGTCCGCTTAACATAAAACCGTAGAGGCGAACGTCATCGTCTCTACAGGCATCATCTCTCATTAATAACTGAATCGGATTCCTCGGAATGCCCGCCAAAAAAAAGAAACTTCAGGATAGAGCCGCAGAAATTCCGAATCCGACTCCGGATCGGGAAGCGGTCGCGCAGGATAAGGAAAAATTTATGACCTTGGGGGAACACCTCGAGGAATTGCGGCTCGTTCTTGTTAGAACGATCCTGGTTTTTTCGGTCTTCTTTATAGCCTCCCTATTTTTCGGAGAAGAAATTCACAAAATTTTTACCCGCCCCTATAAAAAGGTACTGGGAGAATCGGCTACTTTTTATCAGATCAAATTGATGGCGCCGTTCATGGTTTATCTTCGAACGAGCTTTATGGTATCGCTACTCTTAAGTTTTCCCTTTACACTCGTGTTTCTATGGGGGTTCGTTGCCCCTGCTCTCGAATCTAAGACTGCGAGACTCGGTAAGGCGCTGATCGCTTTCTCCACTCTTTTATTCTGGTTAGGGGTCTGGCTTTGTTGGACCCAGGCATTCGAGAATTTTCTGAAACTTTTCCTGGTAACGTTTCGCCCCCTAGACATCGAAACGAAGTTACCCATCGATGAATATTACGATGTCTTTTTTAACATACATTTAATATTCGGTTTAGCCTTCCAGCTACCGGTAGTCTTGGTTCTTATGAGCGCCTTAGGAATTCTGAAGTCATCATTCCTATTGGCTCATTGGCGGGAGGCAATCCTTGGATTAGCCGTTTCCGCTGCCGTTCTGTCGCCCGGTCCCGACGTGGTCTCGATGCTCATGCTATTCATTCCGCTCGTGATTCTATTTGTAATTTCCATTCTTCTGATGAAAATTATCGAAAGAGATTGAGAATTTGTTCCGGAAGCTTCATACGAAATATAAATTATCGTTCGCGATTTTCACGATCGCTTTCGTTTTCTTCTTACTTTTCGTACTCATCGACGACGCGGTAGTTAAGGGCGGAACGGCTTTAGCCTTGCGATCTTTATTATGGCTCCGGTTAGGTACCGCGTTCGTATTTTCGTCCGCATTGGGGGGATTAACGCTTTTTATTCTTCATCTAACGTATAAATCGTTACGATCTCTCACTCACCTTTTCCAAAGCTGGACGCAAGACGTTTACGAAGAAACCGGTGAATCCGAAAGGAACGATGAAATCGGAGAATTGGCAAGGTCTTTTCGAATCGCTTTGTTCCAGAAAAAAGAAAAGGAAGCGGATATTTCCCACCATTCGCTTTTACGAAGAGAGAGAGAACTTTCGAACAAATTAGAGGCCCTCTTCCATAGAGTTCGTTTGCATAAGATTCGAAATTTGGATATCACGATTTTTCCGCGTACCTCGGAAGATTCAAGTTGCGATTATGGGAACGTCATTCCCACGGCGGACGGATGCTTAGGAATTCTTGCAGGCTTTCCGAATAACGGCTTCTTAGAATCAGGAATGAAAGCCAGAATCGAAGGAATGATTTCCCTCGCCCAGGAAACGACCGGAATTAGAGGAGAAGATCTGCTTTATAAGTTGGACCGAGCTCTTCGTTCCACACCGATTCCGTATCTGAATCTTACTCTTTTCTATATTGAAACCAGAACGGGAGAAATCGGATTTCTACAATGCCAGGAGCTTCCGATTCTTATCCATCGGCAAAATCGGACAGTGTCGCTGGAGCAGCCCAAAAGGAGATTCTACGATTTTAGAGCCGCTTCTCGAGATATTCAAAGGACGGTTTTAAAGCAGGGAGAGTTCATCGTAGTATTAAGCGATCGGTTAAAAGAACTGGCGGGAGGAGAAAGGAAAATCCTCCTAAGTAAATTGCAAAATTGGACTGCCGGTAAGGAATTCCGTAACACAAGAGAACTCGTTTTGGATTTTGGAAGATGGCTCGAGGCAGAGGCAGGCAAAAAAACGCTGTATAAGGCCTCTATCCTTTCAGTCGGTCGAGTTTGGAATTGACTTCGCGAAAGGAAACTTTCCGTAATACGCCTTAAAATCACCTTGCCAGTTCCCGAATACGGAGAAAGCTTCTGGTCAAATAGGAGCAGTTATGAAAACGAATATTCTCAACTGGATACTTAGGATACTTACCGCCTTAATCTTTATACCGGCATTCTTATTAAAATTTTCAGGCGCCGAAAAATCGATAGAAACGTTTTCCAAACTAGGCGTGGAACCGATCGGAAGATATTTTACCGGAAGCTTGGAATTACTAACGGTCGTTTTGATTTTCATTCCTAAAGCGCAATGGGCGGGAGCCGGTCTCGGTTCCTGTATTATGCTTGGAGCATTAGCGGCCCACGTCTCGGTTTTAGGCTATTCTGGAGAGGCCGGAGTGGGAACAATCTCAGCGACGATTGCTCTTTTGGGGTTTTTAAGCCAATGGTACCTTACCAGAGACAGCAATCCCTTATTTAATAAACTTTCTTCCAAATAGGGAAACTTAGAAATCGTTTATGCAGTTATAGCTTAAACGATTCTTTAAGCGATTTTGGGTTCTTTCTTCAGAATCAACTCGGGAGGTTTGATTCCGTTTACCGCATCCTCGGTAATAATCACTTCTTCGACATCTTTTCTCGAAGGGATTTCGTACATAAGTTCTAGCATAAGATTTTCAACGATAGCCCGCAATCCCCGGGCGCCCGATTCGCGTTGAATCGCAAGCTGCGCGATCCGATCTATGGCCGCGTCTTCGAAGGAAAGTTTTACGTTTTCCATTTCCATAATTTTCGTATACTGGCGAAGAATCGAATTCTTCGGTTCTTTGAAGATTCTCTTCAGCATTTCCACGCTCAAATCTTGAAGAGTGGCAATTACAGGCATACGACCGATAAACTCCGGAATTAAACCGAATTTCATTAAGTCTTCGGGAATAACTCTGGAAAGGATTTCTCCTTTCGTTTCGTCTCGTAACTGTTTACCTTCCTTATCATCACTGCCGAATCCGATGGTTTTGACTCCGGTTCTAGTTTTGATGATATTATCCAGATCTACAAAGGCTCCGCCTAAAATAAATAGGATATTCTTAGTATCGACTTGTAAATACTCTTGATGAGGATGCTTTCTCCCGCCTTGCGGAGGCACATTAGCAACGGTCCCTTCGATAATTTTCAGTAAGGCTTGCTGGACACCTTCCCCACTCACATCTCTCGTTATCGAAGCGCTATCAGACTTACGCGCGATTTTATCGACTTCATCGATATAGATGATACCGATTTCGGCTTTTTTAATATCGTTGTCCGCATTTTGAATCAATTTAAGGATGATGTTCTCTACATCCTCGCCGACGTATCCGGCTTCGGTCAATGCAGTAGCATCCACGATTGCAAACGGTACTTTAATGATTCGGGCAAGAGTTTGGGCCAGGAGGGTTTTACCGGATCCTGTCGGCCCGATCAAAAGAATATTTGATTTTTCTAATTCTATTTCTGCTTTCTTATCTTTCAGATAAATCCGTTTATAGTGGTTATAAACCGCGACGGACAGGGCCTTTTTAGCATGATCCTGTCCGATCACGTACTGATCTAGTATGGATTTTATAGCTGCAGGGTTGGGGACTTCGCCCAAGAGTTCGGTGCGTTCCTTTTCTTGCTCCGGTTCTTCCGCGATGATTTCGTTACAAAGAGAAATACATTCATCGCAGATATAGACGCCTGGACCCGCAACAAGACGTTTGACCGAATCTTGCTCCTTTCCGCAAAAAGAACAAAACAGTTTTTGTTTGCCATTGGTTCCGGTCGGTTTCTTTGCCACGATGCCTATCCTTTCTCTATTAGTTCTTAATACTGCGTTCTATAGAAATCACGGAATCAATAATGCCGTAGGTTTGGGCTTCCTCTGCGGTCATATAAAGATCGCGCTCGGTATCCTTTTGGATTTGTTCCATAGATTTGCCGGTATGCTTTGTATAAAGACCGTTCAGAACTTCTTTAAGTTTTAGAACTTCTTTTGCCTGAATCGCTATGTCCGAAGCCTGGCCGGTCGCGCCTCCGGTCGGTTGGTGCATCATGATTCTGGAGTGAGGAAGCGCTGAACGTTTTCCTTTCGCTCCACCGGCTAAAAGCAGCGCAGCCATTGAGGAAGCTTGTCCCACACAAAGAGTTCTGACATCCGCCTTAATATACTGCATTGTATCGTAAATTGCAAGCCCGGAGGAAACATAACCGCCAGGAGAATTAATATAGAGATATATGTCTCGATCCGGATTTTCGGCGTCGAGAAAGAGGAGCTGAGCAATCACTACATTCGCGTATTCGTCAGAGATCGCATTCCCAAGGAAAATGATTCTATCCTTTAGAAGACGTGAATATATATCGTAGGATCTCTCTCCCCGACCTGTTTGCTCAATGACGACTGGAATTACGCTCATACTCCTCCACTTTCCTTTTTAGACAGGAATTCCTTAAGTTGTCGGATACTCATCTTCTCGTTGTATTTCTTTTCTACAAGCTCGAAGAGCGTATCGTCTATCTTTTTTGACAAAAAATTGTCCCGGTAAGTCTCGAGAAGTTTACCTTTTTCCAATTCTTTTCTAAAATCGGCTTCTGCCATACCATATCTTAACGCAAGATCGGCTAATTCCTTAGAGAATTCTTCCTCGGATAGGGTGATATTTTCTATAGAAGCCAGCTTTTGACGCGCAAAATAGCCCTTGAGTCGGTTTTCTGCTATACCGGAAAAGGAAGTCCGAATTTCCTCTAGAGGCTTATTTACCATTTCGGCATATTTTTCCATGGATGGAATCTGTTCTTCGGAAAACTTTGCTCCTTGTCCCCGACCCATAATATCCCTCATCATGTTCCGATAAACATGCTCGGATTCCTCGGAAAGATACGATTCGGGAAAGACGAATTTGGAGTCTTCCACAAGTTCCTTATATACTTCTTCTAACTTCTTGGCTTTTACGCCTTCCGCATAATTCTTACGAAGGCTTTCTTTAAATTTTTCCTTCAGAGCGGCTAACGATTCCGAACCGTCATACTCGTTTGCAAGGTCGTCGTCCAGCTCCGGAAGAACTTCTTTGTATATGGCTTTAAGAGTCATTTCAAATTGAATCGACTTACCTGCCAGATCTTCTCGAGGATAATCTTGCGGATAGGTATAGGAAAAATTCTTAGGCTCTCCGGCTTTCATACCGTATAGATTTTCATCGAAGCCGGGAAGGTTATTAGCATCCCCTAATTTATAATCGCTGGAACCGTTCTTAGCATTCTGGGGTTCCTTACCGTCTTCGGTTACGATAAATTCCATATCGACGGTATCTCCGGCTTGCGCAGTTTCCTCAGGCTCTCTTAAAAGCTTACGAGCCAACTGTTTCCTTACACCTTCGAGTTCTTCCAGGATATCTTCTTCGGTCACATTGACTTCAGGGAGCTTGATTTTGATCTTCTTATATTTACCGAGACTCACTTCCGGTTCGGTATCATAGACTGCGGTCGCTACGAGGCTTTTTTCCGGAACATAATCATCGACGGTAAACTTCGGAAAGCGAACCATCTTATGCTCCAACTGCTCTCTTAGGGAGTCGACAGAATCTACAAGAAGGATATTAATCGCGTCGCTAGCAACGGAGTCGCCAAGGTGACGCTTTACCATTGGTAAAGGCGCTTTGCCGGGACGAAAGCCAGGGACTTTGAGTTCCTTCTGTTTTTGAATATACGCTTTTTCAAAAGCTTTCTCTAGATCGCTTTTGTCAAAGGTAAGCTTGAGTTCTACGGATGCGTTTGGGTTTTTCTTTGTCTTGAATTCCATGGATTGAGGCGCCGAAAGGCGAAAAAAGAAAAAGCGGGAAACGGGATTCGAACCCGCGACCCCCTCCTTGGCAAGGAGGTGCTCTACCACTGAGCTATTCCCGCACGATTGGTAAAAACCATAATTTTGGCCCGGAACGACCTGTAAACAGGTTTTTACATTGAAATTAGCGGGATTTTGAAATGAAAAAAGGGGTTAAAGCGGAGCTGACTTGATACAGGCCAAACAAAATGAATCATCAATTTGACTCCTTTGGCATTCTTGTAAATCGGCACGTACTACCTATAAATAAGGTTTGGCTCCAGCGTAATCCTAAAGAAATCTTTTCTAGCTAAAAATATTCAGTAATTTTGGAATTGTCAAATACCCAAAAGGGTCCAGGGCAAAAAAGAGCCGTAGCTACTACTCAAAAAAGGGGAGAAGAAAGTAATATTAACGAATCCGAATATACTCGGACGGGAAATTGATATTTTTAAAAAATTTTTCCTCCTGCTCGGAGAGATCGAATAAAACCAAATTTCTGTTTTCAAGCTTCGATTTGGGAGAAACCTCCGAAAGAGATCCTTCCTCCCATTCCTTCATCCAATCTTCCAAATAGGAATAAGGAAATAACCCGCAAATCGGCTCTAGTTCTCCTTTTATGCGGCAAAATACTCCTTGAGGAAATTGTTCCCCGGCTTTCTTGATTCTAGCCAGGCTCCTAACTCGAACGAATGGCATATCGACGGGGAGAGTTAATAAAGGCGATAGTATACGATTCTCTCTGCAAAAGGAGAAGACGCTTAGTAAGCCGACCAAGGGTCCGCCGAAGGAAAACGGCAAATCGCAAACCAGGTCTTTCTTCGAAACAAAAGTGGAATATTCTGAAATTTGATCGGAACGTACCGAGACGAGTATTCTAGAACATACGAAACTCAATCTACGAATACATCTTGTAAGAAAATATTTCCCGATTCCGATAGGAAGTAACCCTTTATCTCTTCCCATCCTCGAACTAAATCCGCCGGCTAGTACGACTCCGATCGGCTCAATGTCGGTGGTCATGCTGGCAACCCTGGGACCACTCGGAAGTTCCATCTTCGAAAAACTCGCGTTTCCAAATCGGGACCTCGTGCTTTACTCGATCGATTATATAACGATTTGCCGTATATGCCTCTTCCCGGTGCATCGAGCCGGTCACTACAATGACCGCTATCTCAGAAATTTCTAATTTACCTAGCCGATGCTGACAATCTATATACTGTAGGCCCCATTTCTTTCCCGCTTCCTCCAATATGGATCGAATCATTTTATCGGCCATTTCGGGAAACGCCTCATATTCCAGATATCTGACCTTTTTACCTTCATTAATATTTCGAACAATTCCGGCAAACAGAACCAAGCCTCCCGTTTCTGGCAGGTCAGGCACGTTATGGGGAAGCTCTAAAGGCTGGGATTTGATATAAGACAGCTCTTGAAGGAAGGCCATTTAACCTCCGCTAGATGGAGGCAAAACCGCAACCGTTTGTCCATCGACTAGGGAATGATCTTCAGCTACGATTACTTGGTCGACCGCAAAACGACTGATTCTTAGTAAAGGAGCCGAAAGTGGGTTTTTTGATTCCAACGCGGAACGCAGGTCGGAGATCGTCCGAATCGATTCCAGATCGATATTCTCTTTAGCGGGAAAGAAATCCTTCATTGCAGCGAAACAAAGTAGCTCTATCTTCACTCTTTAACCCCCGATATATTTCATGGATAACTCGCTTCCGGTAAAATGATTTTTTTTCGTAAGCATCGCCGATTTCAATGCTTCGGCTGCTCCGATCTTGTCGGTCGGTAGATGAAACGAGGTGGAATCGCTTAAGCAACCGTATATCCGGCCGTTGGCGTCCATCCTAAGTCGATTGCAACCCTCGCAGAAAGGTTCGGTATGGTTTGCTATAATACCGAAAATAAATCCTTCGGCTGTTTGATGATATCTGGCTGTGGATTCTAGCGGAGTCTCGACGGACTTGAAGGTGAATTTTTCTCTAATTCTTGTCCGAATTTCCTCTGCCGAATAAAAGAGATCGGAATGGTCGTCATGCAAGGGGCCCATTTTCATTAATTCCAAATACCGAATAGGGACCCGCCTTAATCCCGCCCATTCTAATAAAGGAACGATTTGATCTTCGTTATAACCTTTTACGATCGTGCTGTTCAATTTTACCTGGAGTCCGGTCGAAATTGCCTCTTCGATCCTGCGTAAGAGTCTTCCGATAGATAAGTCTTTTCCCGAAATTCTAGAGAAACCCGTCGAAGACAAAGAATCCAAAGAAAAATTCATTCGAGTTAATCCGGAAATCTTTAAAGTTTCAATCAGTCCGTCCGCAAAAAAACCGTTGGAAGTCAATGCGATCTCCGGAACACCCTGGTCTACCGCGACTCGGATCAGTTCGGGCAGTCCTTTATGATTAGTCGGTTCGCCGCCTGTTAAGTGAACTTCTTTAATTTCCAATTGATCTTTTAATGTATTCAGTTTTATTTGAAATGTTTCCGGAGAAAGAAAAATCGCCGTAGGTTTATACTGGCGAACGGACGCCTCATTCTCACTACCTCCGGGCGCGCAATACACGCACCCGAATCCGCAGGAAGATGTCACGCTCACTCGTAATACTTCGAATTTCCTAGCCTTCATGATTTGCAATACCCATCTTACTCTTCATACGAAAACTTGGAAGCTAAAATAGAATCGTAGGGAATAATCTAATTCGAAATAAGTAGGAAATTCCGAAGATCGGTTTAACGTTCAAACAAAATGAGTTGCGAATTCCCGACGAATGGAACATATATTCTATATGAACTCGGAACAAAGAAAATTCTTCTCGCGGCAGATCCGAGTTCCGGCAATCGGGGAAGCCGGGCAAATAAAACTGCAAGAATCCTCCGTTTTGATAGTCGGCCTAGGAGGTTTAGGCTCTCCCGCTGCACTTCATTTAGCAACGGCTGGTATAGGAAAACTCGGCTTAATGGATTTCGACCGAGTCGAATTGACGAACTTACACAGGCAAACCGCCTTTACCCTTTCGGATATCGGGCGATTAAAAACGGAGGTCACTTCGGAATTTCTGAAATCGAGGGTTCCCAATCTAGTTACTCGACTTTTTTCGGATTCGTTTTCCCGGATGGTCCCCCCGGAGTTTTTAAACGATTGGAATCTCGTCATTGATTGTACGGACACCGCCCCCGCTAAGTATGCGATCAACGACCTTTGCATTCATGCGCGAAAGCCTTTGGTTACCGCATCAGTTTATAGAACCAGCGCTCAATTTTCTTTGTTTTCCCCGAATGGAAAACCTTGTTACCGTTGTCTATATCCTAAATTAGGCGAGAACGATACCGTGAATTGCGCTGATGCAGGAGTATTGGGAATTCAAACTGCTTTGGCAGGATTGCAACAGGCCTCCCTCGCAATTCGTTATCTCATAGATCCAACTTCAGTATCCTCCGATTCGTTATACTTGCTCGAATGGGAGTCTCCGATTATTTACGAAAGCAAAATCAAATCTGACCCTAACTGCCCGACTTGCGGATCGAAGGGAGAATCATTTTCTCATACCGATTTCATCAGAGAACTTTCGCCTGAAGATTATTTGGATCGGAGAGAAAAGCATGCAATAATTCTAATGGATGTCCGCGAAGAAGAAGAGCAGAACGCGACCCCGATCCAGGGTGCAATCAGCCTGCCTCTTAGCAGGATAGTTTCGGGAGAAAAACCGAAACTATCCTCGGAAACGGCTTTGGTCCTCGTATGCGAATCCGGGGTACGATCGGCAAGGGCCGCGGAACTTTTACGGGAAATGTTCCCCGATATTTATTCCCTCTCAGGCGGAAGAAGAAACCTTCATTCTCTTCTTGCGGGAAAAAATCCTTAAGCGGTTTTACGTCGGATAGAAACAGGAATCCCGCTAAAGGCGGCATTACCTGAGAGTTCGTCCAATGCCTGATCGTCGGTCAAATCGTTAATACTTGCGCCCGCGAATTGGGCGGCGACATGCAAAGTCGTTCCCTCCTTTCCGTGTCCGAATCCGTGAGGAATGCAGACCACTCCGCGCATCATATCGTCAGTTAATTCCGCAGGAATCGAAATTTTTCCTACCCTAGACTCTACCAGAACTTCTTCCTCTTCGTTAATTCCGAGTAAACTTGCGTCTTCGGGATGCATCATTAAGGTGCAACGATCTTTACCGGTCATTAATTTGGGCATATTATGCATCCAAGAATTATTATTTCTTAAATGCCTCCTTCCGATCAGTAAGAAACCGTTCTGCGATTGAAAAGAGACCCTCAACTCTTGAAATCTTCTTCGTAGTCGATTCATATCCGCCTGAATCCGTTCAGGAACTAAATGAATTTTCTTATTTTCGGTGTAGAGTCGCTCCGGAAAGCAGGGTTGTAACGGCCCCAAATCCACCCCATGCGGGCTATTCTTTAATAATTCGAGACTCATATCCACGTTTCGCTTTCCTTTGGATCCGTAAGGTCCCGATCGAAGAGCGTGGTCGATGATCGATGCCGGAGTTAACTTAGTTTTTATTAATTCGTTCGGAAGCGATTTTCCCGAACGCAATAATTCAACCCGCTTCGTTAAATCGGAAAAAATTTCCCAATCGTGCATCATTCCCTCTTCGGGATCGAAGACCGGCTGGCAATACCGAGCGGTATTTCGAACTGCAAATACGTTGAAGATCAAATCGTAATGATCGTGCTCCAAAGCAGACGTTGGGGGGAGTATGTAATTGGCGTATTTTGTCGTTTCGTTCAAATAGAAATCGACGCTTACCATAAATTCGAGAGTAGACAACGCCTTTTCCAACTTTCCTCCGTTAGGAGTGGAAAGGACCGGATTTCCCGCCGAGGTAACGAAGGCTTTGATCTGCCCCTCGCCCTCGGTTAAGATTTCTTCCGCAAGAGCAGCGACCGGTAATTCGTCGTTAAACTCGGGCAATTTCCGGACCCTGGATTGAAAAGTATCGAAACTTCCGGGAGAAGTACGCATCGCGCTCTTAGGATCGATCACATCCACTGCAGGTAGAGTGAACATGGCTCCGCCGCGCGAATCCATATTTCCGGTAAGAATGTTAATGGAATTAATTAACCACTGACAAATCGCGCCGAACTCTTGAGTCGAGACTCCGACTCGCCCGTAACAAACCGCTCCTTTTGCATTTGCGAACTCGGTCGCAATTCTCTCTATCGTTTCGGCAGGAACTCCCGTGACTTCCTGAGCCTTTTCGGGAGTAAATTCCTCCGCTAAGGTTCGAATCGTTTGTAGGTCGGAAGCGGAAACTAGATCGGATGATTTTACAAAATTCTTTTTAAATAAAACATTAACTATCGCAAAAAGGAAAAACGCATCCGAGCCGGGTCGGATAAAAATATGCTCGTCCGCGTGAACGGCAGTTTCGGTCCGCCTCGGATCGACAACAATGTATTTACCGCCCCTTTCCTGAATGTCTTTCAGTCTTTTTTTTACATCAGGGACGCTCATCAAACTTCCGTTAGATGCGAAAGGGTTTCCGCCCAGAATCAGAAAAAAATTCGTATGATCGATATCCGGTATCGGCACCAGTAATTGGTGTCCGAACATAAAATAGGATAATAGCTGATGCGGTAATTGATCCACCGAAGTCGCAGAATACATATTTTTCGTTTTGAGTCTGTTAGCGAATCTTTGCCCGAATAGCATCGAGCCGTAATTATGAACCGTAGGATTTCCGTTATAGACCGCCACGGAATCGTTTCCGTACTGATCCTGAATTGCGAGCAATCTGACTGCGATATCAGAGAGAGCATCTACCCAGGAAACTCGAACCCATCCTGATTCGGTCCGTTTTATCGGATACTTAAGACGGTCTCCGTCTTCATACAGGTTCTTCAATTCGGGACCCTTCGCGCAAAGGTGACCGCGGCTAAATGCATCTTCTTTATCGCCGCGAATCGCGACTACGACATGATCCTCCACTTCGATCCGTAAACCGCACATCGCTTCGCATAAAGTACAAGATCTATAATGTGTTTCGCCCATATTTTCCCCGTATAACGGAGGCTATTGTAACCTCCGCCGGATAGGAAGGGCAAGCATTTCTAACTTAAATTGTAACTTAAATTTAAATCCTTTGTATGCCCAACTAGTTCATGAGTTTCTTTACGTAAGGTAGTACGGTTTTGGCTAATATCATGTGGCCGGCGGAAGTGGGATGAATTCCGTCTTTCTGGTTTAAATTCTTTTCCGCCGCTATTCCAACCAGAAGAAAGGGAAGCAAATCTACCTTTTCCTCCCTTGATATTCGAGGATAGATCGCACGAAACTCATCCGAGTAGGCCTTTCCTAAATTCGGAAACGTCCTCATCCCGAGGAGCAGAATTTTAATTTTCGGATATTTCGCCCTTGTTCGGCGAATGATCAATCTTAGATTTTCCTCGGTGACTTTAGGTGAAACCCCCCGCATCGAATCGTTAGCGCCAAGCTCTAACACAAAAATATCGTATGGAGAAGAGAGAACCCAATCGAGTCGAGCCAATCCTCCGGAAGTAGTATCTCCGCTCACTCCTGCGTTCGTAAATTCAAGCCCCGGATTAGACTTCGAAAGCTCTTTCCAAACAAGATGCGGAAACGCTTGGTCGGGCGAATCCAAGCCGAACCCGGCAGTAAGACTATCTCCAAAAAAAAGGATTCTCTTTGCGACCTTCTGCTCCTGGCGTTTTGTCAAAGAAGGTTCCTTCCCTTTTTCAGCTTCCATTTCCAGACTATGAAAGCATAGGACAGTAAGAGCATAGAAACATACGGTTCTCAATCGGTGAAACATTCACCCTCCTCGAATTCATTAAAAGCTAGTAGATCGTGATTTTCCTTAGACACAGAATTTTCAAGGAGGGTCCCGATTGAAAGCCGCCAAGTTATGCTTTACGGATACCAAGTCGGATATGAATTAGGTTTCATGATCAAGCGTATCCTTCTGGCTGTCGTTTTTGCCGGACTCTTTCTAGTTTCACTCCAATGGTTAGGGCAGTATCGTGCGGAACTCCAAGCCCAAGAAATCCAAGAAGGAATGCTTCGTCAAGCCGACGAGATCGTCAATAAACTCAGTCCTCAAGAATTGGTCGGGCAAGTGATTCACGTTGCAATTCCAGGTACGACTCTGGATTCCGTAGCCGAAACTGAATTAGAAGCGATTCTACCCGGAGGCGTGATTTTATTCGGAAGAAATCTGGGAAATCGGGAAGAAATTACGACTCTAAACGATTCCCTGCAAAAGAAAGCCCTAAAACTGACCGGCCTGCCTTTATTGATTTCGGTAGATCAGGAAGGTGGTCGGGTCATTCGGGTTCGAGACGGAGTGACTCAATTTCCGGGTGCCATGGCTTTAGGGCAAACCAAGGATTCGGAGTACGCTAAAAAAGTCGGATTCGTGACTTCCTACCAGCTTCGAAAGTTAGGCCTGAATTTTTTATTCGCTCCCGATTTAGACATCAATAATAATCCTGATAACCCGGTCATAAACACTCGGTCTTTAGGAAGCAACCTCGAGACGGTCTTAAGCGCGGGTGTCGCCTATGAAGAAGGCGCCCGTTTAGGCGGAGCCATTCCTGTTATCAAGCATTTCCCGGGTCATGGCGATACGAACGTAGATAGCCATTTAGGCCTTCCGAAAATCGAGAAAAATCTGGAAGAACTTCGTTCCTTAGAATTAGTCCCGTTTAAGGCGGCAATCGATAACGGAGCCGAAGCCGTTATGAGCGCTCATATCCTCTACCCTAAGATCGATTCCGATTTTCCAGCGACTCTTTCCTCCAGAATTTTGACGGATCTCCTCAGAAAAGAACTCAAATTCAAGGGAATCGTTATCACCGACGCGATGGAAATGGACGCGATCGACGAACACTACCAAGCATACGATCCGGGAGTGCTTGCTCTACTCGCAGGAGCCGATATCATCTTGATGACCAGTTGGGGAAAAACCACTCAGGATATGAAGGAAAAAATCTTAAAAGCTTATAAGAAGGGAACCCTTCATAGAGACGGGAAAGACGTATTAAAAGAAGCCGCCAAGCGACAAATCTTATTGAAACTAAAACACGGAATCGTCTGGGACTTTTCCAAAAAACAAAAGGAAGGAAGAGCGAAAGATATTCTGACCGAAGATATTTCAGAAACATTACGTAAATATTATGAAGACCAGGCGACTCATCGCGAATCCCTGAACGTAAACTGGAACCTACCGGAGCTGAACAGGGACGTGAGTCGAAAATCCATCGTTTCCTATCCGAACTCCTATAATCCTGCAACCGTTCCCCTTTCAGAGACTTTATTTGCCGCCAAAGGCTCCGAGTTTTCCGCCGAATTGGCCGCAAGATCTTTGCAAAATCTGAATTTCTCGCAAGTCTCAGCCGCTATAGAAAAAAGAAAAGGAAAGCGAGTCATCTTAACGGGGGCTGCACAAGTCGATTTGGATATGGCGGGGAGTCTCGCAAAAAAATTTCCTAAAGTCGAGATAGTGGTCTTACACTACGGAACTCCTTTTTTGCACTTGCCGGAACTTCCAAACCTTAAAATTCTTTTTTCCTTTTCGCCCACCAACGAATCCAAAAAAGCGCTACTATACTCCATTTTAGATCGAAAAGAGGAAATTCCCAAAGTCGATCTAGTGTTAAAGAACGGCACAAAAGAAAAGGAAATCAAAGCCGCTCCAGGAACTCCCTAGTTTGGATCCGCTCCTCCCTACGATAAAAAAAACGGGGAAGAGCGGAGTATATGTACATTACCCTTTTTGCATTAAGAAATGTTCCTATTGCGATTTCTACTCGGAGGGAATCGGGCTCGAACCATCTCCTTTAGAAAAAGGTTTATTCAGTAAGTACGAACAGGAGATCGTTTCAAGACTGAAAGCGTCCCCGAATCATTCCGATCTTTCTTTCGACACCGTTTTTTTTGGTGGAGGAACTCCGTCAAAGGCGTCTCCAGAGCGATACGCCGATTTCCTAAACTTTTTAAAAAACAATATCGACCTAGCTGATAACGCGGAGATTTCCTTGGAGTGTAATCCGGAGGACTTAACGGACGGTCTACTCCACGAATTAAGCGATGCCGGCGTAAATCGGGTTCATATCGGAATTCAATCCTTTCAACCTAGAACGTTGAAATTCTTAGACCGTTATTACGATCCGGAGAATTATCCCAAAGTTCTGGAAATCGTGTCCAAATCCAAAATAAAAAATTTCGGGGCTGACTTAATGTTCGGGGTTCCGGATCAGACCGAGGAAGAATTCTATTCGGACGCAGAATTGATCCTATCCTCGGGGGTTTCTCATATAAGTCTGTACGCTCTTACCCTAGAAAAAGGAACGGAATATAGTAGAAGCGTGATCTCGGGTAAACTTCCACCTCCGCAAGAAGAGATACAAGAAAGAATTTTAAAAGATCTACCCGGAATTTTGAAACGGAAAAATTTTCAACAGTACGAAGTGTCCAATTATTCCAAGCCGGGGTTTTACTCCAGACACAATATGAAATACTGGACTTATGAACATTACCTAGGAATCGGTCCGGGAGCTCACGGTTTTTTACCGTCGGGCCGATATTCCAACCCAAGAAATACTAACGCATATCTGAAAGGGAATCGTGCGGAAGTCTACGAGCCTCCGACTCCGTTCGAAGAGCTAATTTTATCCCTGTTTCGAGTCTTTCTCCCCGTGGAACTTAATGAATTCCTAAATCTTATTCCGGAAAAAGCCCCTAGCCTACTAAAAAAATTGCGTGAGAAATCCGCATCCGGCCTTAGCACGTTAGACGGAACCGTTTTTCAGTGGAAGCCCGAGGCGGTCCTTTTTCTTGACGCTCAAATTTTGGACTTGGCCCAAATTTAAAATTCATCAAATAGAGTACGACTTCCCAAGCAAACCCCAAAAATACGGACATAGAGAAGTTTGCGAATATGAAACGTTCAGTCAGTCTTAAATTTTCCGATATGCTTTGAAAGCTGATTCGCTTGCTTATGCATTTCTCCCGAGAAGGAGGTTAGATCGTCCGCTCCTCTCGCAATTTCCTGGGTTCCATCGGAAATATTTATGATCGTTTTCGTAATTTCTTCCGTTGCTCGCCGTTGCTCCACTACCGCTGTCTCGATTTGTAAGCTAAAGCTCATCAATGTGGTCGCGTTTTCAGCGATCTCCCGAGTATTATCCTCTTGAGTCCTAACCGAAGAAAGGACCGATTTAGCGGACCTGTCAAATTCCTCTACCCTCTCCCGCAATCTTCTCAGTACTTCCGAAGCTTCGGAAACCTTTCTATTTCCGTTCAAGACTGCGTCGTTGGTAGAATCGACCAAACCGCCGATTTCCTGGACACTCAAGGAGGTCTGTGACGCCAATTTGCCGATTTCCTCGGCAACAACCGCAAAACCCTTTCCTGCTTCGCCGGCTCTTGCTGCTTCTATCGCTGCATTCAAGGCTAATAGATTCGTCTTCTCGGAAATTTCGGTGATGATGGAAAGAATTTCGCTTATACGAGACGCGCTATCCCCGATCTCTCCCATAGCGTTAGTGGACATCGTCATTGCGTTTTCACCCGTAACCGCTTCTTCCTTGGAAGCGATCGCAACTCCTACGAGACCTTGCATCTCCGCGTTAATACTAGCGATTTGTTCGCGCAAGCGAACGACGTTACCGTCGATTTCCTTCATGCTTGATACCGCTTTCTGCATCGACTTTCCTACATTCATGGCGGACGCGGACAGTTCTTCTACGGCAGCAGAACATTCTTCCGCAGCGGAAGCTTGGGTTTGAGCGACCTCGGAAAAATTTCGGGAAGATTTGGACATGTTTTCCGCAGATGCAGTCAATTCGGACGTAGAGTTTCCGATCTCCTTAACGACGGAAATCAAATGATCACGCATAGAACTCATGGAAGATAAAAGGGAACCGATCTCGTCAGGTCGCCGGTAGTCCGATTGAACAGTCAAATTCCCTTTTGCGATTTCCTGCGAGAACCCTATAGCTCTCAATAGCCCGGAAGAAATCAATCGTTGGAAAATCAGGTTCAGAACGAGGACAATAATTAAAACAATGCTTAATGAGGATATTACGTTTTGCAAAAGTACGGACGTTAGGTTGTTATAAAATACTTTATCAGGAATGCTGACCTGCATGATCCAACTTGTTTTTCCCTTGCCGATTTTAAAAGGGAAAAAGTAATGAGTAAAACTGTCGGATGAATGGGAGAATTTCTCCTTACCTTGCCCTTTTTCCAGAATTAATTCCAATTCTTTCGGATCCCGGATTTTTTTACCGACTAAAGAAGAATCCTGTCCATTTGCGGCATAGACGCCGCGCGGCGAAAGCAAAGCGATAAATCCGGAATCGCGAAACGGTTTGATGCGTCCCATTACTTTCTGTAATTGATCGGTAGTGATATCCATTCCTAGAACACCCCAGAAATTTTTGCCATGACTGATCGGAACCGAAAGTGATATCATTAGAACGTCCTTACCGTCCACTTTATAGTAGTAAGGATCTGTAACCAGCGGTTCCAAGGTTTTCTTAGGGACCTGATAAAATTCCATATTATCGTCGTCGTAACCGACGGTGGCATCCAGAACCAATTCATCCGTATCGGTTTTACGATGGATATAGCTTACAAATCTTCCGGAGGAATCATGGCCCGCTGAATTTTTGAATTGGGCGTCCCTACCGTCGAAGGCGTTCGGCTCGTATACCGTCCACATACCGAACCATTGAGGATTTCTACTCAATATTTCACGCATCGTTTCTACTACTTCGGAACGTTGCGGATTCGAGAAAATCAAAAGCATTCGAAAACCTCGAGTCATGCCCATCGCCAAATCCAGATAATCTTTTACTTCGTAAGTCCAACGTTCCGCAGTAACAGCCGACGCTGAATCTATTTCCGCTCGAAGGTTTCGGAAGGATAGAATCGAGTTGATCACGGTCAGAATGGAGAAACCGATAAACAAAACTAGGGAAAGATAGAGGGATATCCTAGCGCGAATACTCATGACCAAATTCGACTTTCTTTCATAAAAAATGAGAACCCTAATTCAAAATCTCGAGATCAAATTGTAAAAAAAATATTAAAAAAAGAATACGGCAATCGGATTAAGGATACTCGGAAAAGTCGAAGACGGCGGATATACCCTGGTTTCGGACGCAATCCGATTGTAACAAAAATACAATAATCGGATTCGCTGTTAAGTGAAATTAAAGAATTGGAAAGTTCTTAGACAGGGAGCCGGACGCCGGCCCCAAACTATCGCTTACTTACATCGACCTGTAACGAAGGGCTATCTGACCGGTCCGAGCGATTTCATCAATACCGTATTTTTGCATCATCTCGATAAATGCGTTCACTTGACGAACGTTGCCCGAAAATTCGATGGTCAGGGAAGCTTGAGTCAAATCCGCAATCCTCGCCTGAAAGACTTCGCATATGGAAATAATCTCGGTTCGGTTCTTATCGTCGCTTCGGACCACTACAAGAACTAACTCTCTGCTGATACAATCATGATAAGCAAGATCTTCCACATCGATCACATCAGGCAACTTTAGAAGCTGTCTTTTTACCTGTTCTACTACCGAATCATCTCCCTTTACTACTATTACCATACTGGAAACGTCGGGCTGATCGGTTACGCCTACTGCGATCGAATCTATATTATAACTACGGCGTGTAAACAATCCTGAGACATGACTCATAACACCCGGGTGATTATTGACTAAAATCTTAAGAATATGCTTCATTTCTTACGCGTTCCGATTAAATCGGCAAACTCTATCATGTCCTTTTGCGATTTTCCCGCAGGGATCATCGGAAACACTTTTTCTTCCGCCGGAATCATCACTTCGAGAAAACAAGCCTCGTCGTCTTCCAAAAAGAAATCGATTGCTGCTTCAATTTCATTTTTGGATGAAATTCTCATCGCTTTCATAGAATAAGCTTCCGCTAACTTCACGAAATCCGGATTATAATTCCATTCCGATTCGGAGAATCGCTCTTCGTAAAAAAGCTCCTGCCATTGCCGAACCATTCCGAGAAAGTTATTGTTGAAGACTACAACCTTTACACCTTTTTTATACATGGCTATCGTTGCAAGTTCTTGAATATTCATCTGAATCGAACCGTCACCCGAAACACAGATGACGGTCTTATCCGGATTTCCGAATTTAGCCCCGATTGCGGCAGGCAGGCCGTACCCCATCGTACCCAGTCCGCCGGACGTTAACCATCGGTTCGGTTCATCAAAAAGGAAATACTGCGCAGCCCACATCTGATGTTGACCGACATCTGTGGAAACGATAGCTTTTCCTTGCGTCTTTTCGTGGAGACGATTTAAAAATCCCTGAGGCTTGATCGTATCCGTTGAATCATCGAATTGAAGCGGATGTTTCTTCTTTATATCGTTTAAGAATGTTACCCATTCTTTTCGATCGGTTTCTTTTACTTTCGGAATTAAAACCTTCAATACGTCTCGTAGATCGCCGTGAAGCAGGTAATCGACAGGAACGCGTTTATTGAATTCAGCGGAATCAATATCGACATGGGCGCGCACCGCTTTTTCCGCAAACTCTCCCGGCTTGGCAACACGATCATCGAATCGAGCTCCCAAATTCAATATATAATCGCATTCCAAAATCGCCTTATTAGCGTAAGCCGTTCCGTGCATGCCAAGCATGCCCATCGATAGAATATGATTTCCCGGAAAAGCTCCGATTCCCATAAGAGTAGTCGTTACCGGAATATTTCCTTTTTCCGCCAGTTCTCGAATTTCCTTATGCGCGTTAGAATTGATTGCTCCTCCTCCTACATAGAGAAGGGGACGTTTCGCATTATTTAAAGCCGTAGCAAAAGATTCCAGATCCCCGGAGACTTTCGGTTTTTCATAATGACGAGGATTGATTTTTAGGGTTCCTGCTTGTCGAACATTCGTGAGTTCGGTTTGAACGTCCTTTGGAAAATCCAACAAGACAGGGCCGGGTCTTCCTCCCATTGCAATCAAAGTAGCCTCTTTGAAATGTCTGGCAAGATCGTTTGCCGATTTAATCAAAGCATTATATTTCGTAATCGGAATCGTTATTCCATAAATATCTGCTTCCTGGAAGGCATCCGTTCCGATCGTATTGGTTGCTACTTGTCCGGTAATCGCTAAAATCGGAACAGAATCCATTTTAGCATCGGTCAACCCTGTGACTAAGTTTGTCGCTCCAGGACCGGACGTAGCAATACAAACTCCTAACTTCCCAGTTGACCTGGCGTATCCTTCGGCCATGTGCACTGCACCTTGCTCATGCCGAACAAGAATATGCTTAATCTTCGTACTTTTATATAATTCGTCGTAAAAGGGCAAAATAGCCCCACCCGGGTAACCGAATACGATATCGACTCCGTATTCTTCCAGTAGCTCGACCATCAGTCTCGCGCCTGTTATTTTACCTTCGCTATTAGGCATTGTTCCCCCCGCCTAGGTCCATTCAATGATCTGGCAAGGGCCTGTCAAGAGGTTCACAATCGTCCTAACAGTAGGTAAGAGAGCCTTTCATAGCGGAGATATATTCTGCTTTCTTATAGAAATCGTTCGTAAGGAAGCTATCGTTTCAGCATCGCCCTAACCTTTTGTAGTTACGCGAAGTCCTTTAACGAACGACGAAACGGCATATTTCATCTTTTTTTCCTTAATTCAAATATTCTTTACGGATTTCATCGAGCGGAAAATCTATACTCAATCGTCAAAGTAATATATTAAATAAAATATTGAATGAGGAACTTGTTGCTCCCGTTCAAAATGTAAAAAGGAACTTTCGGTCTTATGAGTGAACCTATTGAAAAGACACAAGTCGGAAAGGAAGAAGAGGACTCGCATTTTGCGCAGATCAAAAACCTAGCCAAAGAAGCTTATCGTTATTTGGACAGTAGACAATGGGATAAAGCCGAATCCAAACTCAGAGAACTCTTAGCGAAAGAACCGGCGAACACCTACGGATTGGTCGGAATGGGGGATCTCCATTTCAAGCGCAAGGAATTCAAACAAGCATTAGAATACTATAATAGATGTATCAAGGAAGATTCCTCTAATAAATTTTCCTTAATGGGCTTGATGAATTGCTATAGAGAAATGAATCTTCTCAACCGAGTCATCGAAGTCGCGGAAGAATACCGACATATAACTATCACCGACGCATCGATTCTTAGCCGAGTGGCAGATGCGCATCGCAAACTTAAAAATTTTAAAGAATCCGAAGTGTATTATATGCAGGCGCTCCAGATCAATCCAAAAGATCAGTATGTGATCGTAGGATTAGGACATCTCTTCTTTGCCTGCCAGAGATATAAAGACGCGATTCATTGGTGGGAAAAACTACTCGTCATCCAACCCGATAACATAAAGATCCTGACGGAGATCGGGAATAGCTATCGAAAAATCAAGGATTTTGACGAAGCGATACAATATTACCGTCGAGCGGCGGATTTAGATCCAAGAAATTTCTTCGCGTTATATGGATTAGCCGAATCCTACCGCGGTAAAAAGGATTTTCGTAAAGCCAACGAATTCTGGGAAAGAATTTTGGAATTCGATCCGGATAATAAACTCATTATCAATCGCTACGCTGATAGCCTCCGAGGCATGGGAGAATACGATAAAGCCCTTGAGTGCTTCAATCGGATTCTTTCCGAAGGGGAGGACTATTTTGCTCTTCTTGGAAAAGCTTCCTCGCTTAAGCTAAAGGGAAGCAGAGACAAGGCGGAAGAGATTTATCTAGATCTTCATAAAAAGTTCCCGATGGACCCGAGGCCCGTAATCGAGCTTTCGGAATTATATTACGACATCTCTAAAAAGGACGATGCCGTAAAAATTTTGGAAGAATTCCATCGCAAGCAACCGTTAAACGAAGAAGTCAAGGCAAGACTGGATTTCATCACCCAGGAAAACTAAGGCTCCTGCTTGATCCGAGTCCTCTCCTTTTCGATTTCTTTCGGAAGGAGAGCGACTTCCTCTCTTCCGTCTTTTAGATAAATCGCTTCGGCATCCCAATATCCGTTCGTCCTCGTGAGTCGAATATGATGATGCCAACCCTGCCCTTCCTTATCTTTGAAAATTCTTGGAACTCTTGCTGCGTTCACATAAAGGGTCCCCCCTTTTCGAACTTTCCAAGTTCGGAATAGAAAGGATCGTTTAGCATGATGATGCATATGTCCGGCTACGACTACGCTTACGATCCGGCCTTCCGCGCGAACGGCATCCAGGCATTCTGCGAGATCCAAGTCCCCGAAATCGCCCTCCTCTTTCCGAAAATCGCAACCCCAGATATCGGTTGCTCTTTCCCCTAAACCGGCGGGTCCATTATGAGCCAATATTAAAATATCTTTATTTACTGTAGTCGAGTCCATGCTCAACGACATCAATTTAGCGGAAGATTCTTCTAAACTTCGAATCTCGAACCGTCGTTTCAAAAACGGGAGAAAATTCAAACGAGAACCCATGGACAGAGGACGTCCGCCGATTAGAGCAAGATCGGAAATTTCAGAATGAAGAGAGTATTCGCACATTTTTACATCACCCAAACATCGACGAAACTTAGAATAACGGTATAGATGGGCGGGCAAACCTAACATCGTCCAATACGGATTCATTGAGAAAATTTCGACCAGCAGCTGAAAGATGGAAGTCGTATCATGATTACCAGGAATCAAATAGCACGGCTTTCGAATCTTCGCAATTTCTTTCGCTACTCTGTAAGCGCTTGCCGTTGTATAAGTACCTAAATCTCCCGTAAGGAGAATCGCATCATACTTGCTATGCGAGAAATAGTCTGTATCGACCGAAGTCCAAAAACCGTGAATGTCTCCGATCAAAGCGAGAGTAAGATTTTTCAATTTGATTACCCTAAAAGTATTATATGTACTTATCTTTAATAATTCCTTGTATTCTACCAAGAAAGAAATTTTCTAGTGAGTCACTCGAGTCTAACTGCACAGACCCACTTTTCGCCGAGAAAGAAATTATCCGGTAGATAAGACAATTGAAATCCTATGAATCAACCTGATAAAAGGAAGGCGCATGCAAGGTATTAGTAAGGATATTAACAGATTCATACTTCGTTTCATTTTCTTTACGGAAGTGGTCGGTTACGCCGTCGCAGTTCCGATCGGTCTTCTGCTTTTTTATCTTGTCCTAGACATAGATGCTAATCAAATGCAGAGCCTGATTTTTTCCGCTTCACTAGTATCTTTGGTGGCACTTTTATTTACGTTCTTTACAACTCGTTGGAAACTTTCGCCTCTCCTAAATTATAGAAACCAATTCGAGACCGGAGCCGTAAATCGGGAGGTCGTCTTTAAAGCGCAGAAGGCATTATTCCGACTTCCGTTCATTCATTCTATCGATGTCGGATTTCGAATGTTTTTGGGAGGGGCAATCACTGCCATTCTCTTCGATTATTTTTCGCCCGAAATAAGCGCGGACATTTACGTTCTTTCCGGGATTCTTCTGTTCATCACCGCCAGTTTGGCGATGCATTTTTATCTGACGACAGATCGCTTAAAAGACAATTTAAGCCGTACGGATCTGTTCGGATCCATCGATTCCGGCTCTTTAGTTAAATTAAGCCTAAATCGAACCCTATCCTTAACGTTTTTCTTTATCGTGTTCGTGTTATCGATCGGAGTTTCTACGGTGGTGTACAAGCTTACCTATAATTCTATTCGAATCGCTTATTTTGGGCAAATGAAGAACATCTCTCAAACACTCGATCTTCTAACGGAAACTCTCTATCGAGAAGCCGAAACGGAAACGAAGGATGTGACCGAAAATCGAAATTTATTATTCCTATTGTCGAAATTTCAATATAAGGATGCATCCGAATCCTTGAATCGGTTTTTGCTAACCAGTTTAAAATTCGAAGGAATCGCCGTTTGGACGGAAGAAAACGGTAATTATAGGAAATTGTCCGCAAGTGGAACTTTGGTTGAAGCACCCGCAACCTACTCGAATCAATTCGACCTGCCGGCTCCTAACGAATTGAGATCCATTCTAGAAAAAAGCGGAATATTTCTAACCGAACCGAGAGCCTCCTCGGTCACCGGTGCTCCGGTAATCCTTTATATAAAAGAGTTACAAATTCCAAACGGTCCGAAATCGTTCGCACTCTTCTCATTCAAGATCGGAGACCTGACTACCTGGATCCTGCAGTCGATCAAAGTCGGAAAGACCGGCTATCCCGGAATCATGTCTTCGAAGATGACCTTTCTGAATCATATTAACCCGTCGTTTCGACTCAAGAATATTCAAGAATTTTCATTTAGAGACGCGTTTACCGGAAGCGTGGATTCAGTTCCGGTTCGGTATACTCTGGACGGTATATTCAAGTTTATGATCTATAAAACGAATCAGAAATACGGCTTTAAATCGTTCGTCGCGGTGGAAAACGAGGAAATTTCTAGTCAGGCATTAAACACCGCTTTCTATATGATCGCGATCTCGTTCGTCGGATTGATTTTCGTAGGAGCTTTGATCTATTTCGTCTTAACTAAAAACTTGCAACCCTTGAAGGAAAGTCGGGACCTGATCGAAAAGATGGCCGAAGGGGATTTAGGACATACGATTTCCGTATTTTCCCGAAACGAAATCGGGGAAATGTCCATTAGCATCAACGAATTTAACAAAAAAGTAAAGAACGTTCTTCGTAAAATATCGGATGCTTCCTCCAACCTTGCCTCTTCGTCGGAGGAAATGTCGGCGACTCTGAGGTCGATTTCGGATAACGCCCAGGGACAAGCGGCTTCTGCGGAAGAAATTTCCGCCTCGATAGAGGAAATTTCCGCAGGAATGGATTCCATCTCTTACCAAACGGAAGAACAAGTAAGACTCTTGGATCGCCTCGGCGGAGAGATGAATGAATTTTCCGCATCGATACGCAATACTTCCAAAAACGTGGAAGATACCCTCGGACAGGTAAAGAGAATCACGGAGGATGCCAAAAAAGGCGGTAAAGCGCTCGAACTGACCAACGCGAGTATCGGAAAAATCTCACGGAGTTCCGATGAGATCACGGGCGTGATCGAAATTATCACGAATATATCCGAGCAAATTCATTTACTTGCCTTAAACGCAGCGATCGAGGCAGCAAGGGCCGGAAATGCTGGAAAAGGATTTGCGGTGGTTGCGGACGAAATTTCCAAACTTGCGGACAAAACCTCGAATAGTACCAAAGATATAGAAGAAATCATCCAATCCAACGAGGCGGAAATCGGAATCGGAGTCGGTAATATTAAAGAAACCGTAGCTGTCATAGGCGGGATTATTCAAGATATCCAAATCATCTCCGATAGAATGTCCGAAGTGTCCTCCTTTATGGGCGAACAATTGAAACGAAACGAATCTGTTAATCGAAGTGGTGTCGAAGTCAAGAGCAGGTCGGATTCGATTCGAGCGGCCGTTCAGGAACAGAAATTGGCGATTGAGGAAATCGCAAGAACGATATCGAACATCAACGATTTAACTCAATCCAATGCAGCGTCGTCTGAAGAACTAAGTTCCAGCTCTGTCGGTCTCGCAAATCTCGCGGAAGATCTCAAAAAGGACTCAGGATACTTTCGTTTTTGATTCCCGGAAAACTTTGTTGCGATTCTAGGGTTCCGCAATTTTGGAGTTTACAAAACGAAAGTAAACTCCTTGATTTTTAGTGAATTGCTTGTAATTTGCGCATATATGGAATGGGAAAAGATTCTCCGGGACTCGGTTAAGGACAGCGTAATCAAAGAGTTATACCTTAGACGAGTTCCAACTCTCAAGACCTGCGACGACTGGAACAAAGTGAAAGAAATCGGTTTGGTTGACCATAAAACCAAATACGCCCATTATAAGGGAGGTCTTGTCAAATACGGGGAAGGACTTTTCTTTGTCAGCGACGAACGCCTGCAGGCGCTCGCCCCGTTCCGTAAATGGGAATTCAAAACTAAAATTAAAGTGGTTACCGAATAATCCCGGAGGTCGAGATTCAAACCGTCAATTAAATCGAGATTTAGCGGGTTAATCTGATGATCAGATTAAGCTTTTCGGCGACAGTTATTACGTCCTGAACTCTGGTTTTATCAACCAGAACCGCATTCGGGCCGATTTCGTCCAGAACGATCTTCTTGCCTTTTATCTGGCCTAAAAGTAATTCCATAACGTTCTGATCTTTCGTTCTCACAAGCACACAATCTTCCGCAACTTCCACGACTGGCAAGTTCCCGCCCCAATCTTCCAAGAGAAAAAGAAGGTTTTGCGCCAATTCCGCCTTGCTCGAAGCTTTAAGGAAGTCGATAAATTCCGACGGCTTATAACCGAGTAGAATTCCGAGCTGATACGCCTCTTTTGTCAGGACAAAGGTATAAACTCGATCATAATCTTTAAGCTCCGTAAAGGCCTTGAGCAAATGAATACCGTTCGTAGAAACCTTTTCAGGGAAAGCAATTACGGAGAAGTCCGGGTTTATAGTGATACCGCCCTTCTCGGTCGCGTTCGTTAATTCTCCCGTTTGGAAGAAGTATTCGCCTAATTTAGATAAGGCGAGAAACCGATTGGGGTACTCGACTTCCAAGAGACCGAATAAGTGCAGGTAGAAAATAGCGCTCATGATCTCTTTGCGCAGATCCGCTAAATCGGTTTGAAAATTCTTAGTCCTAAATCCGGGAGACATGATCAGGTGATCCCGAATAATCGTGGAGAAAATCACGGATAAATGAATACGTTTCGATTTGATGATTAAGTTCACGCACTTGTCTAAAATCATCTTATCGTAAAAAGGCATCTCGGTCGGTTGGAATACCTCCGGAGGATTAATGCGCTTCATTCTGGCTTCGTTGACTTCATGAATCACGAGCTTCATGATCTCGAAAATATCCTTACTTAAGAAGCCTTCCACATCACCCCTAAGAATGATGTTCTCTCCCTTGATATCCGCCAAATTCAGCAGGCGCAATATCGGAAGAATCAGTTCCATTTGATAGATTTGGCTTTTTTCGGGGAAAATACTGATATCGGGATTCAGCAATTCCTGCTCGGTTCTCTTGTGATCCGCCTGCTTGACTTTTCCAGATTTTGCTAGAACTAAGCCTTTTCGACTTATATAAGAGAGGAGTTTCTTAGTATTTAAGAAGAAATCCAACTCGTTAGTGGCGGACTTTTCTTGACGCTGACGAGTTCCTTTCTTAACGGAAGGAAGAATCGGATTATGCTGGATGTATTTTAATAGTTCTTCGGGAAGCGCGAAAACTCTTACGAATTTTTCCTCCACAAAGCAAACGTCCGCCACAAGACCTTTTTCGATCAAAGAAGGAACAATTACTTCGTATTTTCCGCGATTCATAACCACGAAACTGCGAATATCGTCCGCATCCGCTACGCCGCCGCTCAGATAAATGCGAACAACGGTATCCCTTTCCAATTCAGAAATGGAAGTAATCGCACTCTCGAAAGCTTCAGGGGTCGTCGCGTGGGAATAGAACTTACGAATCGTATCAAGCTTAGGAGGTGCCTTTACGGCCTTTTTCCATTCTGCGGAGATATCGGTTAGCTTTTTATGATCGAGAAGTTTCTCAATGCTAATCTTATACTTATCCCCTTTTAGATTTTGGTCTAAGGGGACAAGATCCGCTAGCTCGTCGAAAGCATGATATTTATCTAAATTGTTAGTAAGACGTTCGCGATTTTTACGTTGATAAACAAGATGATACTTCCGTAGAAGATTCAATTCCATCTCGACGTTAATCGGTGGAATATTCACTTTACGTGAAATCTCACCTAACGTTAGGACATTCTTGTTTTTAAGAATCGAAGTATAAATATTGACTTGGAGAACTGTGAGCTTCTCCAGAACACCTTTTAGATAAAACTCATCTAAAAAAGTGTCGTACAAGAACTTAAGATTTTTATTCTTTTCCTTGTATGGCGGCTTAGGAATGTTCCAAAGTGCGGCGATCTTTTTTAAGTCGTTTAGTTCGAGTTTCTCGAGTTCTTGTAACAAAACTGTTTCGCCGCTCATACCGTTGACCGAATTAATCGCTCGAGAGCCATCCTCTAATTCTTGACTGATTCGTAAACCAAAATACAGTCTTGGTCTTCTCAGTTCTGGAAAGATTGGCATGACCATTCCACAGTCGGTTTTCGGGAGAAAAACCTATAACAATCGAGTCGGCCTTTCGATTTAGATTGTCCTCCTAGCCTTCGCTTCTAATTTGGAACCGTATGGCTGGATTCCTAGAGAACCTTCGCCTCGGGTTGGGTGGAGCTGCGAGAATGATATCGAGCGGTTTCGTCTTTTCAACTAAGACCCTTCTGCTTTTGAAAGACCTCGCCGTAGGTGGAAGCACATCGAAGGATCTCCCACTGCGTCTACGGGAAGCCTTCGAGGAATTGGGGGCAACTTATATTAAACTCGGGCAATTTATTGCCTCAGCTCCTTCTCTCTTCCCCGAGGAAATCGTTACGGAGATGCAAAAATGCCTGGATTCCGTTCGCCCTATTTCCTTTAAAGAAGTGGAAAAGGTCATCCGCAGGGAGCTGGGAGGGAAGCTCGAAGACCATTTTCTGAGCATCGATGCCGATCCCCTTGCCTCCGCCTCAATAGCTCAAGTTCATTCTGCAGTTACCAAAGAAGGCTTGGACGTAGTTATCAAGGTTCAAAGACCGGATATAGAGTCCGCTCTCGGCGCGGACCTAAACTTACTCTATCTAGCCAGTCTCGTTTTTGAAATTTTTGTGCCCGGCCTCAGTCGTTCCGGACTATCCGATATGATGAAGCTATTCCAGGCTTCCATCTTCGAAGAAATCGATTTCTATAAGGAAGCCGCGAATATCGAAGAATTCGAAAGAGCACTACTTGCATTGGGAGAAACCAGAGCGAGAGTTCCTAAAGTTTATCATAATTTAAGCACCAAGAAAGTATTGGTCATGGAGAGATTTTACGGGGCTCCGATTACCGACGAAACATCTCTCCGAAAGTATTCCAAAGACCCGCAAAAGACTCTATCCGACGCATTGGAAGTGTGGTTCTCTACGCTTTCTAGGTCCGGCTTTTTTCACGCAGATGTTCATGCAGGGAATTTAATGATCCTGAGAGATGGAACGGTCGGCTTTATCGATTTCGGGATTGTCGGCAGAATTTCTCCTAAAATATGGGAAGGGTTGATGATTTTCCTAGAAGGTCTCGCGACGAATCGTGCGGCCAGAATCGCAAGCGGTTTAATTCTCATGGATTCGACTGCGCAAGGTATCGACGAAGCGCGCTTAGCAAAAGACCTTGAAAAGGTTTTCGGTGAAATGAGCGAGATGGTTTTAGGGATTCAAATGGGAGAATTAGAGGCTTTCGATGAGAAAAAGCTAAACGCAATCTTATTCGAATTTCGGGCTTTAGCTCAAAGAAATGGTCTCAAGATCCCCAAAGAATTCGGCCTTTTAATCAAACAAATTCTGTACTTCGATCGTTATGTTAAGGCGTTCGCCCCGGATATCGATCTAATAAGAGATAGAGAAAAATTCATCCGATGAAAAAGACCCTTTTCGAATTAGAGCCCGGCGATTCACCCGTTCTATCGGGCTTAAGGGAACTCCCCGGAAAAGAAGGCCTTGTTCGCAATTTATTGGACATGGGGTTTCTTCCCGGAACAAAGCTCCAGATACTTGCTAAATATCCTAGCCAAGATAAAATAATCGTAAAAATCGGCTTAGTCCAATTAGCCTTAAGAAATATAGAGGCGGAATTATTGGAATTAGAGGAATCGAAGTGAAAGTCTTAGAAAAGGAAACCGTTCGGGAAGGATTGAAGACCGGAATGGATTCATTTCGGATCCTATTGGCAGGGAATCCCAACTGCGGAAAATCCACACTTTTTAACCGCTTAACCGGATTGAGGCAAAAGACGGGAAATTTCCCCGGTGTTACTGTGGAAAAAGCCGAGGGCACGATTCGCCTTGGCGATAAGGCGTTAAGATTGATGGATCTTCCGGGAGCATATAGCCTAGGCGGGGAGTCCGAGGATAAGCAAGTCACAACCAGGGTATTACTTTCCCGACAGGAAACGGATCACATATTATTCCTATTGGACGGCGTCGCTATAGAGAGAGGTCTACAGTTTCTCTTACAAGTTGCTTCTCTTAAAGTCCCTACGTTAGTTGTTGTTACGATGCGAGACGTTTTGGAAAAAAAGGGATTACAATTGGATCTAAATCCTCTCATCAAGGCTTTCGGTACGAAATTCCTGTTTATTAATCCGAGGACGGGCGAAGGAACGGAAGAACTGAAAGAGGCGTTGTTTGACAGATCCTCCTTCCGCATTCCTTCCGCCACATTCACTTGGGATAAAAAACGCGAGCGACTCTTGGACTCGATTCTTTCACGACTCACGAGCTCGGATCCGGATGCACTTCGTTTCATCTTGGAGAATTCACTAAAAGAACTTTCGGGAGAAAAACTTTTGACCGGAATTCCCGGACTATCCTATCTACCCGCAGAAGCTCGAACTTTAGTGACGAACGCCTGGGAGAATGCCGGATTGAATTTCTCCTATCGGGATGAATTGGTTCAAAATTCTTTCTGGATCAAAAAATTATTATCTCGCGCCCTTTTAGGTAAAGAGAATGTGAGTGATGGCGTTTTACGGTTCGCGGATCGGATCTTACTGCACCCGGTTTGGGGATTAGTTTCCTTTCTTGCAATCATGGCCTTTGTGTTTCAAATGCTCTTTGCTTGGTCGGAAATTCCGATGGATTGGATAGAAACACAGGTGGGAGCGTTAGCCACTTTTGTGGGAGGTCTTTTGCCGGAAGGCCCTGTTCGATCTCTCATACAGGAAGGAGCGATCGGCGGAGTGGGCGCCGTTCTGGTATTTATCCCGCAAATCAGTTTACTCTTCTTCTTTATCGGAGTCATGGAAGAAAGCGGCTATATTGCCCGCGCTTCGTTCGTAATGGACCGCTTTATGGGAAGATTCGGGTTGTCGGGTAAATCCTTCATTCCCCTACTTTCATCTGCGGCCTGTGCCGTTCCAGCTATTATGGGTACAAGAACTATTGAAAACAAAGCGGATCGAATTACGACCATTCTCGTGTCCCCTTTGATCACTTGTTCGGCGAGGTATCCGGTTTATATCCTTGTCATCGGCACCGTATTTTCGGATCGACCCGTTTTCGGAATCTTCCAGACTAAAGCTCTCGTCTTATTCGGACTCTTCGTACTTGGAATGATTGCCTCCATGACGGCGGCATTCATTTTTAAAAAAGCTTTTTTTCTTTCCGAGCCATCCTACTTTTTGATGGAATTACCGCGTTACCATTTTCCTTCGATCAAAAGCCTCTTCATCGTGGTATATAAGAAAATTAAAACATTCTTATTGAATGCCGGAAAAGTGATACTTTCCATTTCTATTCTTTTGTGGTTTTTAGCCAACTATCCTAGAGTAGCAGAATCAGAAATTGCGAATTTACCGCCGCATCAGGCCAAATCGGTGCAGATATCCGAATCGTATGCGGGCCATTTGGGTAAAGCGATGGAGCCCATCTTAAAACCGATCGGTTTCGGATGGAAAATGGGTATAGGTTTAATTACGTCCTTCGCAGCCAGAGAAGTTATGGTCTCGACTCTTTCCATCATTTACGGGGTCCAAGGGGAAGAAGCGGAACAGGAAGATTTGCGTAGCGCCTTACGAAACGATAAAGATCCTCAAACCGGAAAGCCGGTATGGAGTCTTGCAAGCGCCTTAAGTCTACTAGTTTTCTTCGCTTTTGCCTGCCAATGTATGTCCACACTGGCGGTCGTAAAACGGGAAACAAATTCATTATTTTGGCCTTTTTTTCTATTCGGGTATATGACGATTCTTGCATATATCTCCTCGTTTATCGTTTTTCAGGCCAGCAAAGCGTTCGGGTGGAGCTAGTAAGGATTCAAAATCTATCCTTGACGTTTCGCGGACATGTCTAGTAAAACTACCTCGGTCATCTTTTTTGGAAAATTGAATGAAGCGAATCCCGCCAAATCTTAAAATCATCGGCTTCTATTCCGCAGTAATTTTTTTACTTTTAACGATATTTCGAATCGTCCTTCTTTTAATCTATTTCGACAAGATCGATACCTCTCCCTGGGGAGAAGTATTATTTTCGTTTTTGATCGGAATCCGCTTCGATCTTTCGGTAACTGCGATCACAGTCGGTCCCTTTTGGCTACTTTCCGGTTTTTATTTCGGCAATCGTTGGAAATTCTATCGTTATATCTGGGGCATCCCTCCGATTATCCTGGTCCTCTGGATGTTCGGACATCTGATCGGCGATACGATTTATTACGGGGAAGCGAATAAGCATCTCGGCTACGAAGGCTTCGTATTTTTAGGTAAAGACTTTTTTGTAATTCTTTCCGCAGCATTGCAGAACACGCCGGTATTAGTCGTCAGCGGCCTTTTCGTAATTTTTTTCGGACTCCCGTTACTAATCTGGTCCTTCGTAAAATGGAACGGTTATCGATTCTCCGTCGATAATAAGAAAGCGGAGCTAATTCAAATTCCGATTTCGATATTAGTCGTGTTTTTGTTATTTCGGGGAGGTGTCCAATCGAGACCTTTACGTTCGACCGAGGCGATTCATTCGCAAAACGGATTCTTGAATAACCTCCCATTGAACGGAGTGTTTACCACTTTGATGGATCTAAAGTCCACGGCGATTTCTCCGAATCTAAAGCTTCCTCATTCCGAATCCCTCGCGATAGTTAAAAATGAAATCGATTATCCGGGGGCGAATTTCACAGACGATCGATATCCGATTTTACGGGAAACAAAAGAGACGAGACAGGGAACTCCTCCAAACATAGTGATTATTTTGCTCGAAAGTTGGACGGGAAAATTTATCCGCCCCAACGGAACGGGTCTCATCGAAGGGAAGGAATTGACTCCTAATTTTAATTCCCTCATTTCAAAAGGCAAATATTTCCCTCATTTCTTTGCCACAGGCGGAAGGACGACTAACGGGCTTCTATCAGTTCTCACCGGCATTCCGGACAGACCCGGAATTACCGTCATTCGTACACATCAGGTTCTCGGTAATTTTGGAGGACTTGGAACCGTATTAAAGCAGGCGGGTTATAATACGTTATTTGTACATGGCGGCGATATCGGTTTCGATAACATGAGTTTTCTTTTTCCTCATTGGGGCTTCGAATCGATCATCGGACGGGAAGAAATGAGGCAAAAAAACGAATATACCTCCGGTGCTTGGGGATACTTCGACGAGGACGTTTTGGACGAACTCCAAAAAAGAATGGCGGTAACTAAACCCCCCTTTCTCGCAATATCTCTTACATTGACCACGCACTATCCGTACGAAGTTCCAAAAAAAGAATTTGAGATTTTTCCGAATTCGGTTCAAGACTACGATTATTTTAACACGTATCATTATTCCGACTGGGCCCTAGGTAAATTTATGGAGAAAGTCCGCAAATCTCCCTACTTCGAAAATACGATATTCATTTTCGTTGCCGACCACACGCATCATAGAAATCTAAACCCGTATGAGGACAGAAATATTCCATTCCTTCTGTATTCTCCGAAATTCGTGAAACCCGGAATCGATAATCGAATTTCTTCCCAGCTAGACGTCCTACCTACCGTATTGGGATTGGTCGGGAAAAAATTAAAATTCTCCGCAATGGGTCGAGATCTACTTTCGGACCAGGAACAAGGAAAAGCGTATTTCGCCTTCTCGAGTGTGATCGGCTGGATCGAGAACGGTATATCTTTCTATCGATTCACCGACGGCGACCTAAGGGATGCGACTCCGTTCCCTCCCGCAAAGAAAACGAATTTCTGCCAATCGTCCCAATTAACTTGCGATGAATACGAAAAGAAAGCCAAAGCGTTCTTTAATTTAAGCTACGAACTTTTAAATTCTAACTCGATTTATCCGCCTAAGGAAAAATAAGTAAAAAGGGTCCCGATTTTCTGATCCCTTATGTTATCCGAAAATTTCATTGGATGTATTTGGGCAGAAATTCCGGCTTTCTAACGGAAAAAGAACCGATCTTTAGAATACGAACTTTCAGGTATATATGAATGGTATTTTCAAAACATTTTAAATTGAATAGTCAACGGGAACTCGGTTCGGATACTCCTCCGTTTCTAATCGCGGAAATCGGGCTCAATCATAACGCAGATTCGGAAATCGGAAAAAGATCCATACAGGCCGCAAAAAAATCGGGCGCGAATGCGGTTAAGTTTCAAAGCTATCGCACGCAGGACTTCCTAGATGTTTCCAATTCCAAAGCGAAAGTTTTAGTGGATATATTCAAACAGTACGAACTTTCCGAGGCTCTTCATCGCGAATTCAAAAAAACTGCGGAAGACGAGGGATTATTTTTCTTTTCGACGCCTTTAGATTCTAAAAGTGTCGATCTGTTAGTGTCTCTTGGAGTGAACGCGATAAAGATCGCAAGCGGGGACATCGTAAATAAGGGACTTCTAGAAAAATGCGCTTCGACTAGACTCCCGATTTTTTTATCGACGGGTGCAGCCGAGGGATTCGAAGTTTTGCGCGCCTTGGAATTTTTGGAACACCAGGGAGTAAAAGATCTATTACTGTTTCATTGCGTATCCCTTTATCCCACTCCGCCTGAAAAGGCGAATCTTAGAACCTTATTTTATTACCGACATCTATTCCCGGGTCCGTTAGGGTTTTCGGATCATACGGGAGGGACCTTGGCCGGAGCATTAGCGGTAAGTATGGGCGCAACTGCATTAGAAAAACATTTTACACTGGATAAAAGTCTCCCGGGTCCCGACCACACTATCTCTGTGGATCCTGCAGAATTTTCCGCGTACGCGGAAAACGCTCGGCTCGCATTCGAAATGAGAGGCGAGAGAAAAAAAATCGTTCAGCCGGAAGAAAAAGCAGGGCGCTTCTTCGGACGCAGATCCTTGTATCTCGGGAAGGACGGAAATCCGATCGCGCTACGACCCGATTTGAGTCAAGAAAACGCAACCTATCTTGATTCATGGAAAATCGAAGAAGCAAATTCATTGCTTTCAGACGGAGCCGTAATAAATCCCGGCGACGCGTTCAAAGCCAAAGCATGAAACGAGTAGTTTATTATTTTCTTATCTTCTTATTCTCTTTCAGGATTCAAGCCGCTCCCAAAACGTTCGGCTCGTTAGGTTCCGAAATAGATTACCTGGATTTTGGAAGATTGCTGGTCACACCGTTTTCTTATTCGGTTTCTTCGATTTTTCATGAGGAGTACGGAGCATTCAATCTTTTCGATTCGGACCCGAAGACTCATTGGTATTCCTCGTCAGGTCCCAATCCCGAATGGATAACAGTCGATTTCGGATCCAAACGTCTCATCAATGGCATCGAATTAGTCGTGCCGGTCTTCCGAGGTAAACGCTCGGTGGACGAGTATGAAATTCAAGTATTGTACCAGGAAACGTGGAAAACGATTTTCAAAAACGATCGAGTGGAATTGGTAAACACTCATCGCATTCCTCCAATGGACGCCTCCCTGGTTCGAATTTATTTTCCGAAGAAGGAAGATAAAAGTATCGTAATCAGCGAATTCAAAATTCTACTAAACGACACTCCTCTGAATGCGGTGCCGCAGCGGCTAACTGGTTATATGTATCCGGTTCAGGATGGATTGCTCCCGCCGAAAGAAGCTCAACTACCGGGTGCGCCTAGAGAGTATAGAAATGGAATTCACAAAGGCTTGGATATTTATTTCAAAAAGGAAAAAGACGGAACCGTGAGGAGACTTACCTTTTCCGATTCTCTAATATCCCCCGGAGATGGGATCATCGTACGCGCGGATCTAAATTACGTACCGATGACCGTATCCGAATTTCAGTATCATTCCGCTCAGGCTCAAAAAAACGGGGTCACTTATGTAGAGAGGGATTTTGGAGGAAGGCAGGTTTGGATCGATCATGGAAACGGAGTGATGTCCTCATTCAATCATTTATCCTCGATTAAAAAAGGACTTGAAATCGGCTCTAAAGTAAAGGCAGGGGAAGAAATCGGCACAGCCGGAAACTCGGGCTTAATCGGGGAAGCGAAAGAATCCGATGAAAATATTCACTTACATTTCGAGATCTGGGTAGACGGAGAATATCTGGGAGCCGGCATCTCAGGACCTCAAATGCGGAAATTACTCCAATTCTTTTTTTCACGTTCCGAATTTCTCATAAAATAGATCGGAAAGAGAATTACAAATTACCTCTTCTCCAACGACGCAAAAATTCGGCTTCGATAACCGGACCGTTATTGATCGTTTTCTTATATAGAAAATTGCGTAGATGAACGGCTTCTTCTTCGGTAAGCGCCCACCCTTCGACTTCTCTTCTCACGCGAGGAATCAGATGAGAGAGAACGATGGCGACAGTCACGGATAGATTATAACTTTCGGTAAATCCGAACATCGGTAATCGCAGGTGAAGATCTGCCTGAGATAAGGCGATTTCCGAAAGGCCGATTTCTTCGGCTCCGAATAGCACGGCCGTCGGTCGATCCAAGGGGAGATTCTCAAGCGTATGAAGGGTTTCGACGTTCCGGGGCGATGTCGCAACGATTCGATATCCCGATTCTTTCAGATGATTGAGACAAAACCTCGTATTATCCTCCCTCATTGATTGGTAGCGATGTATTCTCAACCATTTTTGAGCTCCCTTTGCGACTCCCGCATTCGGTCGATATGAATTCCGATTTTCGACCGCATAAACGTCGCTTAAGCCTAGACATTCGGCGGTTCTCAACGTTGCACTAGCATTAAAAGGTTGGAATATATCTTCCAATACAATTGTTAAGTACTTTGTGCGAAACGAGAGAACTTCCTCGATTTTTTGACGTCGAGACTCGGATAACATCTCCGCGAAGTATCGATTGAGAGCTCGGGCCTCTATCAGGCTAGGAACTTCATCAAATTCAATCATTGGCCGCATATTTTCAACATATGCAGGAAACATAGAAACGGACAAGTCGATCGCGAACTAAGGAAAGGAAAACAATACTATACATTTAGAACGTAAGAAAAAAAAATTCTAAAGTTTTTTTAAAAAGGGATTGTACTTTGTTTCCGAAAATCTATTATGTCCCCTATCTTGTCGGTGGTGAAGAAATATGCCCGAGCAATTGCAAAAGATTCTGAATAATATTAAGGAGTTTGTCGGCTCCTTGGATATGACCAAGAAGCTGATTCTGGGCGGTGTCGCCTTAACGGTTTTAATAGCCGTAGGACTTTTAGCGACCGTTTCTTCCCAAAAAAATAGGATCATCCTGTTCAAAGACATGACGTCCAAGGATTTTGCGGAAGTCACCAAAAAGCTGGATTCAATGGGATACCAGTATGGGACCTCGGATACCAGCGTCGTGAGCGTGGATCCGGAGCAAAGACAGGAAATCATAACCAAACTTGCCCAAGAGAACCTAATTCCGGCTGGAGTTCAAGGATGGGAATTATTCAACGTCGAGAAATTCACCGAGACCCAATTCGACAAAGATATCAAAAAATATAGGGCATTAAAGGGAGCTATCGAGCAATCTCTGATGACATTACGTCCTGTCGATAAGGCATTCGTAAACATCGCGATTCCGGAAGACGAACTATTCAGTTCGAACGCTTCCCCGGTAAAAGCCTCGGTGATTTTGCATTTCATCCCTGGCGTCGACGGGATGTCAAAGAAAGAAGTTAAAGGAATCGTAAACCTAGTTTCAAGAGCTGTGCCTAAGTTAAAGCCGGAGAACGTAGTTGTTGCCGATGCGGACGGGAAAATCATCTCCGATTTCGAGGAAGATCTTGAGAAAGAGAGATTAGAGCTTAGAGTCGTGCAAGAAAAGTTGCGGATTCAGGAAGAGCAAAGGATTCAAAGATTAATCGATGTCAGGAACACTCTGCGCTGGTATCTAGGCGGAGAAGATCGTGTGGATATTACGCGCTTCGAATATATGCTCAACTGGGACAAGGAATCTTACAAAGACAATACGGTTACACCCGTTGTGGAAAGACCCGACGATCCTAATACCCCTTATTCGGAACTGAAAATAGTCGACGGGTATAGCCTAAAAGTCTCTTCGAAAGAAACAAGCGAACAGTTCAACGGTCGCGGTTTTACCCCGGACGGCCCTGCAGGAACCGAGCCGAATCTTCCGCCCGGCTACAAAGACACCGACTACCAAAAAGCCGAATATAAGAAGACCGAAAACATCAATAACTTTGAATTTAATCGCCGGGTAAGCGAAGTCCAAAAGCAGCCTTGGAAAATCGAAAAAGTCAATCTTTCGGTGGTTATCGACGGGCAATGGACCAAAAAAGAAAAAGAAGACGGAACAGGATACGATAGGACTTATATACCAGTTTCCGACGACGATCTAAGGACAATCCGTAAGAACCTAGAAGCTGCGGTCGGGATCGATAAAGCAAGAGGGGATCAAATCTCCGTCATAAGCATTCCCAAGGATAGATCGGCACAATTTGCGGCCGAGGACGAGGAACTTAAGAAACAAAAAGCGATCCGTCAAATGGTAATCGCATCTCTCGTAATCATCCTATTCCTCATTCTTACAATCCTCATCTACAGAGCGATCAAGAAAGAAATCGCAAGACGTCGCAGACTCCGCGAAGAAGAACTTGCCGCAATGCAACAAATGATGCGGGAAGCCGCGCTCAGAGTTATGGATGACGGTAGTGCGGAAGTGGAACTCTCTCTCGATGAAAAACTTCGTAGAGAACTTCTCGAGAACGCAATCAATCTATCCAAAGAAAAACCGGAAGAAGTTGCACAGCTTCTTCGCACCTGGTTATCTGAAGAGGAAGCAACCTAATGGAATCCCTGTCCGGTAATAAAAACCGGGCGGGTCGCCTCCTCCGAATTCTGGGGGAGCACCTTCCCCCGGAAGTCTTTCGCCACCTCGGTCCCAAGGATACGAGCAGACTTTTAGAGAGCTTTCATAAAAGCGGAAAGCTCGATGCCAAAGAAGAACGCGAATTATTAGGTTCTTTCTTGGAAGGAATTTCTTCCGTTCCTAAGGAAGGATTGGATAAGGACACGTTCGCTCTCATCCAAGAATTGGAATCCATTCTTAAAGAAGGGCTTTCAACCGAACCAGACTGGCTTAACGAGCTAAAGGAGTTTAATAAGGAAGAATTATCCAGAATCGTCGCAGGCGAGGAACCCAATCGAATCGCGCTCATTCTCTGCTTTGCGGATCCGGACGTATCCGCCCGCGTCTTGGAGGAGTTCCCGTACGAGCTTCAGGAAAACATTCTGCTCCAAATTCGAGATTTGGATTTATCCTCCGAATCCGGCAAGGATTCCCTGGAGCGATTTCTGCGTTTTAAAAAAGAAGCCGTAAAGCATCCCGGGATAAGCACTCCGGTAAGAGACAGAATGGGAAAACGAGCTGCGGACTTGCTGGGAAAAATGGACCCCCAAGATTCTCGGAAATTATTCACGAGGATACGCGAAAAGAACCCCGCGTTTGCCGAAAATATAAACGAACACTTCTTTAAGATGGAAGATTTTCTAGAGCTAAATCGGGAGAATCTGAATAAATTTCTTTCAGATATTCACCCGATCGTGGTCGCCGTCGCCTTTAGAGGAACCGAACCGGAAACCCGAGCACAACTCTTAGAAAGGATGGAACCTTCTCTGGTTTCAATCGTCCGATTAGAGGAAGATTCCATGGGTCCGATTTCCCTAGCGGAGATCGAAACCGCCCAAAACGGTATTCTTGAAATTTTCAAGGATTCCGTAGAATCGGGAAGAATCAAGTTCCGGAGAAACATCTGAACTATGGCAAAACTCGTCTTTAAACCCATTCAAATCGCCGACATGCAAGATCAGGTCGAGCTACAAATACCGGACAAGTATAAAAAATTTCACCGGGACGAAGACGCCGAAGAGTTCGAAGTCGATCAAGAAGGAAACATTATCGAGCAATACCAAGGTCCTTCAATCGAAGAGATCGAGGCGGAGCTAAACCGCTATAAGGAAGAAACGGAAGAAAGCATCAAAAAGATGCTGGAAGATTCCCGTCGTAAAGCTGAGGAAATCGAAGAGGAAGGCCGTAAGAAGGCTTTCCAAATGATCCAGGACTCGAAAGAGAAAATCAAATTAGACGAGGATTCCGGTAAAGCAAAAGCGGAACAAATCTTGGAACGAGCCAAGATGGAAGCTGAGCGGATGATCAAAGAAGCCGAAATGAAGACGGCTGAAATCGAGCATGAGGCTTACCTTAAAGGCTTTGAAGCAGGTCGTGAAGTCGGTTTCCGAAAAGGTCAAGGAGAGGTTCGACGATTGATCGATCGTTTAGGGACTATCGTCGGAAAAGCCATCGATATTCGAGCCGAATTGATCCAGGCTTCGGAAAAACAAATGGTCGAAATGATCCTGATTATCGCACGTAAAATCATCAAAGACGAAATCATCGAACGTAAAGAAATCGTGCTAAACAATATCAGGGAAGCTCTAAAAAGAATCAAGGACCGGGATAGAGTGGACATTCGTGTTAACTTTGCCGATCTCGAGATCACCACTGCGCACAAGGATGAACTCATTAAACTCATGGAGTCTCTACGAAAAGTTAATATTTACGAAGACTCTCGCGTGGACAGAGGTGGAGTCATTATCGAAACCGATGTCGGCGCAATCGACGCCCGTATTTCCACTCAGCTCAAAGAAATCGAAGAAGCCATCCGAAATGCGGAGCCGATATAATCTACCATTCACGTCCATCCCTACTCTCCTACCCGGTCTCCTTTCGAGGGGGCCGGGTATGGGGAATCTCTTCTTTAGGATAGGGAGAGTCTCTTCTCATTTAAGCCCCTCGCGAAAGGGGGGAGAGAACGGCATTTTGAAAATTCCCCGCCCTACTGGGCGGGGGCCGGTGTGGTGGAAGTACGCGCTGTACAATTTTCCCGACGTTTTTGCAACGCTTTTCTTAGCGAGTCCGCGTGTAGGAGCTCCTACGGAATTTTCCTCATCTCCGAAAAGAAAGAAATTGAGATCATTCGTATTATCTCCCCAAACCGTTATACGAGTCGAACTATATGATCCGAATTGGAGTCTTTTTACTGGTTTAATTCCAAGTAATTTAGGCTGGATACTATGTGACATAATTCTATTATATTCACATTATAACTTGACTCTATAGAAATTTTTCCCCACTGTAAACTTATTCATAGGCCCGGTCCAGCTGTAATGATTGAGAAGAAATTTCACGAGAAGGTCGACGTCATCTCCAAGTATTTCCTCATCCTGGATCGAACGGAGACAATCCGCAAATCGGGTCGAGTCGTTCGCGTCTCCGGAAACGTAATATATTCTGAGGGACCTCCTGATTCGAAGATCGGGGAAATCATGGACGTCGAAAAAGCGGGCATAGAAGGCTATCTTCAATGCGAAATAGTCGGATTTGAAAATCATGTTTATACTCTGATGCCTCTCGGCCCTGTCGAAGGAGTCTACCCGGACGCGTTTGTTTTTTCTTCCGGTCGGCGCCTTAATGTTCCCGTAGGCAGGGAACTTCTCGGGCGCGTATTAAATGGAGTCGGAAAGCCGATCGATAAGAAAGGCTTAATCATTACTTCCGACGAAAAATCCCCGGAAGGCGAAAGTATCAATCCTTTAGATCGCCCGATCATTCGCGATATCCTATTAACCGGTGTGCGAGCTATCGACGGGATCTTAACGGTCGGTCGCGGCCAACGATTAGGAATTTTTTCAGGTTCAGGCGTGGGAAAATCCAGCCTTTTAGGAATGATCTCGCGTTTCACCGATGCGGATGTAAACGTAATCGCCTTAGTCGGTGAGCGCGGCCGAGAAGTGAACGAATTTATAGAGCGCGACTTAGGAAAGGAAGGTCTCGCGAGATCCGTCGTATTTGCGGCAACTTCCGATTCCCCTAAAATGGAGCAGGTTAACTGCGCTCTTCTCGCGACTTCCGTAGCAGAATATTTCAGAGAGCAAGGACTGCATGTCAACTTAATGATGGACTCTCTCACTAGATTCGCTCATGCAAACCGTGAGATTTCGGTTTCCAATCATGAACCGCCGATAACTAGAGGATTTAGTTCTTCCGTTTTTAGCAAACTAGCGCGGTTGGTCGAACGTTCCGGAACATCCAAAGGCGGCGGTAGCATCACCGGCTTTTATACGATTCTTACGGATACCGATGAAATGGAAGATCCGGTAGCGGATGCCGTTCGAGGTTATATAGACGGTCATATCGTTCTGTCCAGAAAAATCGCCGAGCGTAACCATTACCCCGCTATCGATATCCCCGCATCTCTTTCACGGGTAATGCAATCGATTACCGACGAAGATCATTTTATGAGAGCCGGTATGATACGCGAGTTAGTTTCGACATACAATTCGGTCGAAGAATTAATACTTCTTAACGCATATGTTCGCGGTTCGGACGCAAAAGTAGATCTAGCGATTCGTAAGAAAGAAAAGATCGACACATTTCTCCGGCAAAAGCTGTCCGAAAAAAGTCCGTTTCCTCAGACCTTAAGCGCACTTCGGGATATCCTAAGGGAAGAACGCGAAGAGGAGGAATTCTAATCTATGAAGAGATTTAGGTTTAGACTGGATCCGGTTCTCCGTCTTCGTAAAATTGCGGAAGATAAGAAGCTTCAAGAATTATCGGAGCTAGTCGCGGAAATTAATCTTCGTAACCTTGAAATCGAAGAAAACGAGTCCAAGATTCAAAGCATCGCATCGACCCCTTTGGAAGGAAGTTCCGGCTTGCGAGAATATTCATATATGCAAACTTATATTCGTCAGCTGATTACCCGAAATACCGAACTACTGGAAGAAATCCATTCTTACGACGAGCCTATATCGAAAAAAAGGGCGGAAGTTACCGAAGCGAGAAAGGATAAAAAGGTGATGGAGCTCCTCAAGGAGAAGCGCTTTGAGGAATACATTAAGCGTTATAAGAAAGGCGAACAAGTCGAGGCCGAAGAACTCTTCTTAGTCGGATATTTTAGGGAACAACGGGAGGCAAGGGATGGAATTAAAAAAACTAGAAGGGATCCGAAAGTATTTACCTACGATACGGGAGGCGTCGAGCGGACCGGTACGGAAGATGCGGGACTTTCTGAACTCAGAAAGCTTTATGAGCGTTTTAAAAAGTGAACTACCCTTTCTGGAAGTGAAAAAAACCGCCCAGTCGGATCCGGTCGTAAGTTCGATGGTTAACCTAAGGGAAAAAATAACCGACCTTGAAACTAAAGCGGACCAATTGGAAAAAAGGATTTCCGGATCGAGATTGGATATCCGGGTTTAAGGATTATGGCAAGCCTCACCGATAAAGCACGAGCTGTTTATCTCGTTTTACTGATAGTTTTTCTCTTACTCATAGGTTTTTTTGCGTTCGATTATTTCCAAATTATCGATGCGTCCGAATTCTTTCCGTTTCTAAAAAAAGAACCGGGCTTGGTCAATGCCGATGCGGAATCCCCGTCGGAATTGGAAAAACTCGAATTCCGAAAGGAAATGGAGAGGCTTGCGAAAGATAGGGATGAGATTCTTCAAAAAGAGGGGGAAATAAAAAAAGAGCGGGAACGTCTCGACGCAGAACTGGAAAAAATCGGAGAGTTAAAACGCGGACTTACGACAAAAGAAAAAGAATTGAAGTCAGCCGAAGCGGAAAAAAATAGCAGGGAAAAACTGGTCAAAGTTCTAGCCGACAAGGTCGCGAATATGCCTCCGGACAACGCGGTTCAAATGCTTACGAACTGGCCGGATAAGGATATCATCGACGTATTCATTCAAATGGATAAGGATGCCGAACAAGACGGACGCCAAACGATAACGACTTATTTACTGACTTTATTTCCAGCGGAACGTCGAGCTACTATTACGAATAAGTGGTTATCCCGCTCCGATACGATTCGAGCGCCTGAATCTTCACCTGAATCCGAGGAATTGTAATGAACCCTAACAGAAGACCGATACGGTCATTTTTTATATTCCTGTTTCTCCTTTTGTGCATTGTTTCCTTGGCTGCGAAAGGAAAAAAGGCAAAGTACGTGAGCGGAGAGGACTTAGTCCGAAATCCTTCCAAAGCGGTAGGAGAAACGGTCCGATTGTCGGGCAATGTTTCTCATGTTCTGTATAAGGGAAATTCAGTAAGATTCGTACTTCAATTTTCCGGCAAGCCGGTCGTGCTAGATTCCGATGATTCCGGATTAATTAATCGAGTCAATGTAGGCGCTTACGTGGAAGTATGCGGATTCTATCTAAAGAATAAAAAGCTCGAATTGGACGGTAAGCGTACGGATATGCCTTCCATAGTGGTCGAACAACCTTATTGTTCGAACTGAGTTCAATTTTAATTAGTTAGCAACGTTTCTCTCTTTCAGTTTACTTTGCTCCGGAAGTTAAAGAGAGAAACTTCTCCACTCGCGCCTTAGCATTTTGTCGTATATTCGAATAAAATAAATGATAATCGACCAGATGATACGTATCGTCCTTCCCTATAGCCGGAAATCCTCTGCTATCCGGGTCGTGCACCCAAAGGATTCCTTCGTTACATTTCGCATCCGCAATCGCCGGTAAGATTCGATCAAAGTTTATCGGAAGACTGCCTAAATTCAGTTCTTTAGCCGCGTGTTTTTCATCATTCGTCCAGGTAAGAGGATTCATGCATAAGGAAGTGCGAAAACGATCCACAAGTCGATTCGGCGTTTTCCCCCATTTATACGAATTCCAATTGATTACGCATCCCGTTGATTCTGGCGATTCGCAAGCAGGAAGTCCCACTTCTTCCGCACGATATGGAAATCCGATTGCATAGGCTGCGATCAAATTATTTTTAATATCGGAAGGCGATATGACTTCCCTTAAAAGTCGACTAGCGTGTCTCGTCCCCTGGCTATGAGAAGCAAGGATCCACGGACGACCTTTATTCAGATTTTTTAGATAATAAAGAAATGCTTTTTTGACGTCGGCGTATGCGAAATCGATAGCCTCCTTTCCTTGTGGAGTCTCTTCCACAAAAACATAAAACGTTGCTTGTCTGTAACGAGGCGCATAGATCTTACAGCAATCGTTAAATGCACTCGCCTGGGATCGAATGGGTCCCTTGTCGGTTTTATTATTTAAACTTTCGCCCGCAATATCCGCGTTCCAATATTTACCGCCGATAATAAGCGTGGTTGGATGTATGAAAAATACGTCCGCTTTCGCTTCGGATTGTCGATCCACAAATCCTGAATTCTTAGGTACATCATCGGCGGGGTCGATTTTATCCGGATGAGAAGCCCAATCTTTCAAATCAGAATAATCCGGAGGAGTTAACCGGTTACTCATCTCAATATTTTCCTTAGGTTTAAGTAAAAATAAGCAGGAAATTCCGCAGAACAAAACGGGCCCCAAAAGGAATAAAAGAAATCGATGCTGTATAGAATTAAGGAAAGTGACCGGCAAATTTCGTAGAAATTTCATTCGCCAAAGCTACCCTAACTCCGATTTCCGGTCAAGCCTCGCCAAAACGAAAAACTCTCTTGTAAAAATTTAGTTCGTCAAGGCTTCGATCCGGAAAGAAGGATATGTTCCAACTTCGCGACGGCTTTTTCCAAATCGTCATTAACGATAATATATTGAAATTCGTTTTTTCTAGCCAATTCCAATTTACCGTTTCGAATTCGCGTAGCAATACTCTCTTCCGAATCGGTTCCGCGTCCTCTAAGTCTTTTTTCCCATTCGACTTCGCTCGGAGGAAGAATGAAAATGGTAACTGCGATCTCTTTCAGTTTTTCCTTAACAAGCGCGGCTCCCTGCACATCAAGATCCATGATGACCGACCGATCTTTCGATAAACAGTCTTCGATATATTTTCGAGGCGTACCGTAATAAAAATCATGGACTCGGGCCCATTCTAGAAATTCGCCTTCTTGAATTCCCCTTTCGAACGCCTCGTTGGTTAAAAAGAAGTAAGTGACGCCTTCCTGATCTCCTGGACGCGGAGGCCGAGTCGTACAAGAAATGGAAAAAGCAATCTCGGGATGCTTTTCGCGAATTCGATCGATCAGAGTGGATTTGCCTCCGCCCGCTACAGAGGAAAGGACAAAAAGCTTCGCAGACAATTTCAGTCTTTTTCTTCCTCTTCCTCGGCAATCGAATTATCTCTGCTTTCGATTCTGCGAGTCAAGGCCTCCACTCTAAGGTTTGAAAGAACCAAATGATTCGAGTCGGTGATTATAATGGAACGGGTTTTCTTTCCTTGCGTAGCGTCTATTAAACTATTATTACTTTTGGCTTCGTTTCGAATCCGTTTCGCGGATGCAGAATCGGAATGAATAATGCCGACGATTTTCGAGACCATCACTATATTTCCGAAACCAACGTTCAGGACGCTGAATTGAGACATCTAAACCCTCCGGTTTCTTTCAAGTCTGAATCGTTCAATTATATCCACCTCTCCGGTAGCAAGATCCAGTGCTTCTGAAATATCCGCATGAGAGTACCCTTTTTTCAAGAGGAAAACTACTTTCTCTATCTTCGTCGTTCCGACAGGTAAATCCTTTAAGATCGCTTCCGGAGAAATTTTTGCAACATCGGGCTTTTGCGGTTCTCTGCCGGAAATTTTCCTCTCTAAGAGTCTTCCGAAATCCTGCTCCACCGGAATCTTATTATCTCGAATTCTCGTGTTCGAAGGAGCTCCAGAATCTTCCGATCCGAATCCGGCTTTATAACCGGATTGGAATTTTAGACTTCCCGTTCCTCCTAGCTCCGATGGTAGCGAACTCCCTTCTTTGAAAGGGTCCCCGTCCAAAGAAATATCGAAGGTAGAACTAGGATTATAAATCGGTTGAGTAGGTCGAGTCGGAGACGGCGATGCCAATAATTCTTCCGGATCTTTCCAACCTAGAGCGTCCTTGATTTTTTTCCCGAAATTTTTGAGGATTCCTATGGTTCCGGAATCCGGCTCCGAAAGGTCATCTGTCTCGAGGTTTCCAACTCTAGTAGAAGTATCGGTTGCGGACTTTTTGCCGGAAATGACGGGAACTCCTTCCGGAAGATTTTGTTTATACAAATGTCCGACACCCGTTCCTGCTTTGGAAGTCAATACAGTGCGTTTGTCTTCCAGAGGATCCTGCGATTTCTTTAATTCTTTTTGTTTCTCGCGAATCAAGGTGAGGTATTCGTCTCGAAAGGCGGCCTCTGCAGATTTCGGCATCTCTTCCCAATCGACTTTATTCGGAGCGGAAACGGTTTCTTCCGAATGAATTTCTAATTCCGGTTCGCTTTCAAATTCCGTAATAGAATCCGTATGGGTTTCGAAATCGATAGAAACCTTTTCCACAACTCGATTCGGCAAATCTTCGACCTTTCTGAGAATGGATCGTAACGTTTCTTCCAGTGAATCCGTTTTTTGAACTAGAATCTTGTAGGCTTGGACCTTCGAATTCAAGAGTTCGATATGATTTTCCGCTTCAGTTTGAATTTCGTCTACGAGGGTGCGGACTTCTTCGTTTATACGACGAATCATATGAGTACGAATCCGCTTCGTGACTTGAGCGGTGATTCCGATGTATAATCCCACACCGAGAACTATGTTTAAAAAAAATACGGCAAAGAGTTCCATCTTTCCAACCTCGGGAGAGGGTTTCCAACAACATTCCTCCGAGTGGATTTTAGATTATTGCGATTTCCTATGCTATCAAATCCAATGATGAGCGGGAAGCGGTTTTGTATTCTATCTTTCTTCCGGACTTATCATAGGAGACGATTTTGTCCTTGCCGCCTTCGGGACGAGGTCCCTTAAACGAACGAATTTCCTTTTCGATCTCGCCGATTTTTTGAGTGTACGTCGTTCTCAGTCTTTCTCTATACTCTGGAGAAAGCGAAAACGTTTCAGCATACATCTGCACCGCATATTTTTTATCGATATTATACTCTCGAACCGCCTTTTCGTTTTGGGCGATTACGTTTGTCAGAGTATGCGGATGCTCCACCATCGTCCGACGAAGGATCTCAGTAGCTGCGCCGTATCCCAATAAGGGCTCATTTAGCCTCATTGCCTCTTATTTTACTCGACTTCGATTTTTTCTCCAGTCTTTTTTCTCGGGTTCCGGGTCTTGGTACGGAAGTTGCCTAATTACACCGTTTTCCTCGACGAAAGTCTTATGCTTGATTTCGTTTCGAGTCTTAAAGTCGGAATTACGAATTTTGAGAGTCACGCCGCCGTACAAAGTCTTTTCAATACAAATCTTACCGTTGGCGGCCTTATCTTCCATATAGTTTTGAAGGTTCTGGATCTCGTTATCATATTCTCGAACTCTAGTTTCCAGTTTTTCGACTGCCTTAGCCGTCTTAGCCAATTGCTGCTCATGATCCTGAGTAAAAGAAGCCGGGTCGCTTTCCTTCCTCGCTTTCAAGGTCTTGAGGCTTTTGGTAAGTTGTTCGAATTTCCCCTGGTTTTCCGCCAGCTTTTCCTCATAGTCCGCGATCTGTTTCAAGACCTTCGGATCGGTTCCGACCACGAGCTCCGTCGGTGGATTGGCGGAAGAGCCGATTACTTTTGCGGCAATCAGTTCGGCTGCACGAATCGTTCCTCCTACAATTTGACCTCGCTTCCCGTTCGAAACTACTTTGCCGCCTGCGCTAATGAAACAATGAAGAATCCCTTCTTGCACGATTACGTCTTTTTCGGTAATCACGGTTGCATTCTGTATAAACTTAGCGATCACGTTTCCGCCGGTGGATTCGATGCGAGCTTCGTCGCGTCCTGAAACCCCTTGCCTAATAATGATATCGCCGTCGGCTTCCACATTGGCTTTTTGTACAGTTCCGTAGATCTCGATGTTCCCAGCGGCTTTTACCGAATAATTATCTTCCACATTGCCGGTAATAATGACCGAGCCGAGGAAAGTAACATTTCCGGTTTTAATTCCTACGTCGCCGTTTACCCTATATACGGTCTCTACGGAGAGACGACCGGCGGCATAGACCACTTGTCCGTTTACTTCCGCGGTGAGCTTGGTTCTATCGTCGGAAAGGATAGTTCCTTTTCCTTGTTTCAGCTCAGTATCCAATCCGTCTTTGGCCGGTAGGAGTTCATTAAACAGGGTCCGACCGTATTTCCCTTTTTCCGCGGGAATCTTTTCCGCAAGCAACTGGCCTACCACAACGTTCTCAATGAGGTCCATATCTTTATAATCGACACGGCCGGATTCATCTTCCCGGAATATGACGTTCTTCTGAGTACGAACACGATAGGTAATCGTAGCATTCTTTCCGTTGATCGGTAAATCACCTTCGGCTGCCGTAAAGGGTTGGTTATAGAACTCTTCCTCCAGACGTCGTTGGATCTCATCTTCCTTGATGCCGTATTTAATGCCTGCATTCTTGAGATAGTTGATCACGTCCCGAACCTCTAAATCTCGACCCCCGGGTTTGGGGGGAACTAAGGTTACTTTCGCCTTCATCCGATCCATAGCGACATCCAGGACCAGTTTAGCTTCCATTCCCGGCCTAGCTTTCATGTTGGAGATATAGGTCGGCTCTCCTTTAGCTTCTTTTACCAACTTCCGAATTTGAACGTCATCAACCTGATCAACGCCCCTAACGGATAGCTTTTTAGAAACTTCGGAAATTTCGACGGCTCTTCCTTCCCCTGACGGAGGGAAGACTGTCAGATAAACTCCGTTGCGAAGTATCTGCACTAAAATGCGGCCGTCCTTATCTTTCGGTTGCAGGAACTCCTTTAGATCTTTGGAAACTAATTTACCGGACCCGCCAGTAAGTTTTTGATCCAACTCCGAAAGTTCGTCCAGAAAATTGTCTTCGGGAACGATAGAGGCTCGAATATGCCAAGGTTCGGAACCGAAGAGCTTCTTCTTCCCGCGCTTTAATACGATATAATCGATCTCGTGGGGTTTTTTCCGAAGATGCGAAGCCGCAAGTTGAACACACTTCTCTAATGTTTCGGCAATGACTTCTACCTGCTCCTTCTGGAGCCGATCTAATTCCTTGGATTGGTCTTTTAAGAAAGAAGTTAAGGATGACATATTATTTACCCGAGGAAAGTAAAGACAGGTTTCGTTTCGAGCCTGGAGTTGTTGCTATCATTCTGCGATTCCTCCCAAACGAATAGGCCCTTATTCACCGAGCAATTCCGACTACCTTGTTGCTCGCCTCACCGAAGATAGAGGGAGAATTTACTTTTTAGTTATGACCGATTTCACTTTTCCCAGTTTACTTCTAAGCCTCGCGACTGCGCGAGTATGCAACTGCGAAATTCTTGATTCGGTAACTTCCAGGACTTCTCCGATCTCTTTCAACGTTAGATCTTCGTAATAATAAAGGACGATTACTTTCTTTTCTTTATCCGGAAGAGTTTTGATGGCTTCGACGATTACGTTCTTGATTTCTTCCTTTTCGATAATCGTATCCGGATTCATATTCATCGGAGATTCCAAAGTTTCCATAAAAGAAACTTCGTCGTTCTCATCGCCGAGGAACCAAATATCGTTAAGCGAAACTAGAGAGGTACCGCTGATTTTAGTTAAAAGAGTATTGAACTCTTCTACGGAAATACCCATTTCCTTTGCAATGGCCTCATCTTCGACATGAGCGCCTTCTTTATTTTCCAACATCCCGATGATTTGTTCGAGCTGTTTCGCCTTCTGGCGGATCGAACGCGGAATCCAATCGATAGAACGCAGCTCATCAAAGATAGAACCGCGAATCCGAGTCATTGCATAGGTTTTGAATTTGATCTGCCGATCCGGATCGAACTTCTCAATCGCATCCAGAAGTCCGAAGACTCCGTAGGAAACTAGATCGTCGAACTCGACATTCTGAGGCATTCCGATTGCGATGCGACCCGCAACGTGTTTGACCAAGGGAGAATATTTTTCTACGAGATAACTGCGTATGTTCTGGTCTTTGGTGTCCCGATAGGACTTCCACAGTTCCGTCTCATCCGTATTATTATATTTATCAAAAAGTTTGGACATAACATCGGACTGGGAAGGTCCCTCGTTTAAGAGTGTCGTGGACCAAACCGATTTGCAATAGCATTTTTTGTCGCAAAAAAGGGGAAATCAAGCAGTTTTTTGTCTCATTAGTAAATGAGAGCCGATTGCGGGAGAAATATGCCGCTCTAGGATAAAATACGTCTCGGTTTCATGAAAAAAAAGAAGAATAAGAAAAAAAGCTTATAAAAATCCCGGATGTTCAACCTAGGGCATCGACTTGGAAATATTATTTTTCCGAACTGCCGTCGTCCCTGGCGAGCATCGTTCGAATAGCTTCGGCCATAAGTTTCGGTTCATTTTTAATGGCGATATTTTCGACCATGATATGGTCTCCGAATTTATCCGCCTTTTTACGGGGAATTCCCGCAACTGTGGCTCGAATTTCTTCCGGCCCGCTTGAGGAATCGAAGTTTACCCCGGACATGTCGCTGTCCATTCTCTCTCCATAAAGTCCGGAATGCCCTCCTTCTCTCGCTTCCCCGTCTTCGGCAGATACATACGAACCTCCGAAGTTCCGCAACAGTTCTAAAAACTCGGGAACTTTTATCTCAAGAATCGTATATACGCCGAACCCAAAGGCTGCCATTCCGACCGTAGAAAGAATCGTGATGAAAAGGATATGGCTAACGTAATTTCCCGCTAAGAATCCGCAAATTGCGCTGATCACTAAGCCAAGGAAGGCAAAAAGAATTAGAAAGCCGATCTGAAGGTTCAATTGTCGTCTAAACTTTGCTGCTTCTCACGGACATCCACGAAATTGAAGAATTTCTTAAAGAAACCGCCGATTCCGGAATCCTCTTGCGAATCCATTTCTTGATTCAGCAGAGAATAAGTGATCCGATTGAGGCAGGCAGCCGCCTTACTTTTTGGTGAATGAATGATATACGGTTTTTGTTCCCGGATACTTTTCTCCACTTCGTCGTCTTGAAAGATAAAGCCTAGATTTTCAACTCTGACTTCCAGGAATTGGCCGGAGATATCGATCACTCGATCGGCGACTTTCTTCCCTTCGATCGCGGAGCGAACTCGATTTACGACCATTTTCAGGTTTTTGTCCCTGCTCTGAGAAACGATTGCCTTAATCAAGCCGTAAGAATCGGTGATTGCGGTCGGCTCCGGAGTAGTCACTACGATGACATCGTCCGCAGGCAGTGTTAATCCGATTACGTTGGAACTAATCCCAGCCCCGGTATCGATGATCATATAGTCGTAGGATTCCAGATCCGCAAAACCTTTGATTAAATTATTTCTTTGCGTATCGTTCAGGTTCGCAAGTTGCGAATAACCGCTCGCTCCCGCAATAATATCCACGCCTTCCGGTGCTTGAATGATAATATCTTTTAAACTCTTATGTCCCTTAACAACATGATATAAATTATATTTGGGAATAATCCCCAAAATAACATTTACGTTTGCGAGACCTAAGTCTCCGTCGAAAACCAAAACCTTCTGTCCAGCTTTAGCCATCGAGATAGCGAGATTCACGGAAATCGTACTTTTTCCGACCCCGCCTTTTCCCGAAGCTATTGCAATAATTTTGGTCATAGGTTTGGTTGAAGAAACGAGTTTAAGACTCGTATTACCCTCGGTTAATTTCCGTAGTTGGGTCGCTTGGTCCATCCTAACCTCTTCCTCGAACGTTCTTCGTCCTTGATCGATTTAACCGATTGTAGAGAAGATTTCGCCTCTGATATCTTTGATTCTTTCCGGATTTACCACGCACTCGGCAAGTAGATGCTTATCCGCAGGGATCATATCAAAAGGCACTTCTTGACCGACGCTTAGATGGGTAAAACCCTTATTTAGTGTATCGGCTAGTTCCAGAAATCCACCTAAAAATTCCGCTTCGTCTAATTTGGTTAATAAAATTCTGCGGAAACCCAAAGGTTCGTAGGCTTTCATCACCGAGTGGGAATGATGATACGATGATGTAGACGATAATACAAGGATATTTTCAACGCTATCTTTTTCCCCGAAAGCCGAAAGATAACCGTGCATCTTGCCTAGTTGATCCATATTTCGATGGCTATAACCTGCAGTGTCGATCAGAATCAATTCGGAACCGTCTCTCGCAAGAGTCTCCTGGAAACGTTTTAGATCCTTTACTGCATAAAATGGCATTTCCATGGTATCTGCGTACCGTTTTAGTTGCTCGATTGCGGCAATCCGATAGTTGTCAGTCGTATAGAGAGAAACGGCCTTCCCCATGTGCAGATGATATTTCGCTGCGAGCTTTGCGATACTGGTGGTTTTACCGCTTCCTGTCGGACCGACAAAAAAGACCACCTTTCTCTGTCCACGCCCGGTACCCTTGAAAATATCCGCCTCGGCTTGCACTCTTTCGGAAAGTACTTCGATCGCTTTTTCCTGAACGGAAACGGACCTGGATCTATCCAAAGGAGACAGGCGCTGTTCGACGGCAGATGCAATTTCGTTCGCATATCTGGCGCTCATTCCTTCTTGAATTAGCCGGTCTTTCAATCGACCTAGATGGGAATCAGGTTCGGACTTTCTAACGTTTCTGAGTCTCGGTTCAAATTCCTGTGCAAAGGAGATTCCGAGTTTTTCCTCCGCATTCCCTTCGTCGGAAATAAATTCTTCCGGCAAGGATATAACCGATGGAATCGTCCGGCGAGAACGCTCTTCCCAGGAAGGAATTTCGTCCAAGCTTTTTCGTCTTTCGACCGTTTGACTCGATTTCTGTTTTAGGAGTTCTTTTAAGTCTTGAAGCTTCTTCTCGACCTTTTCGCGAGAACTCGCTTTTTCAGGGATTCCGACCTGGATCTCGATGACTTTTTTCGCCATGAGTCCAGTTCCGAAAACTCCTCCTTCCGTAAGGATTCGATGCTCGATAACGTGAGCTTCCGGTCCGTACTTCATTTTCATCTGCATTAAGCAATCTTGTAGGTCTTTGCCTCTAATCTTTGCGAAATCCATACATCCTCCCTTTCTATTAAGCTTATATAATTCTTTTGATCAAAGCGTCTCGACGGTCTCGGCTGCCTGCGTTTGGGTGACTCGCAACTCGCCAACTATGACGGTGGGAACGGAAGAATGAACTTCCTCCAGCGCAAGAACTGCAAAATTTCGAGGAGGAAATTCCTTGGCCAGGAAATATGCAAAAGGCATCCGCACCTCTCGATTCACGACGTAAATAGGAAAGCCTCTGCTCTCCTGAATTTTCCGATTCATCTCCGCCACAGATTCTAAAAGACGTCTCTGAAATTCGGGAGGAAGAACCAAAATATCCCTGCCTTCGAGTCGGTCTTGCGCCAACGATTTGTTCAGGCGGTCCAAAACTCTTCCTTCTACAACGACGGCCTGTAACTTCCCATCCACCATATAATCTTTCACGATCGTATTCGAGATGGCTTGTCTTACGAATTCGGTAAGAACGTAAGGATTCGGATACTTGGGCATCTTGTTTGCGATAGTTTCCAAAATCGGTACCAAATTGCGAATTCCCAAACCTTCCCGAAGAAGATTCTGTAAAACCTGCTGGAGCATTCCTAGATTTCCGGGTTTGTCGGCTTCCAGTTCCTGGACCAATGTCGGATATTGAGAACGATAATGATCCAGGAGTTTTTTAACTTCTTCTCTTCCCAATAAACTTGCGGCGTGAGTCGCAAGTAATTCTCGCAGGTAAGTGATGATGACTGTAGAAGCATCCACGACGATGAATCCTTTCGATTCGGCGTCGCCCTTCGTATCCGAGGAAATCCATTTTGCCGTTCTTCCATATGCAGGCTCGACGAAAGCTTCTCCCTCGATGGAAGTAATCTCTTGGCTCTCCGCCGAAGGCATCGCCATAAGCTTATCGGGTCTGATCGTACTCGAACCGACTTCCACGCCGTTGATTTTGATCGTAAATTGATCCGGCGGAATTTCCAAATTATCTAAAATACGAATCGGTGGAATGACGATCCCGCTCTCTCTCGCGAACTTTGCACGCAAATTGGAAATCTGATCCATAAGCGTTCCGCCTTGCGACGTATCGACCAAAGGAACCAAATGATAACCGAATTCGATTTCGATCGGTTCGATTCTAAGTTCGTCGTAATAATCTCTAGGTTTGCGATCCGAAACGGATTCTTTTTCCTTCTTCTCCAAAACGTCCAGTTGCTCCTGGACGGTGCGCTCCATAGAATAGGCCAAATAAGCCAGCCCGCCCGACATCAAAAGCATAGGTATGAACGGCAGTCCCGGAATAAAAGCGCCCAATCCCATCGAAGCAGCTACGACATACAGAACCTTCGAATTTGCAAACAACTGAGTCTTGAACTGCTTTGCCAAATCGGATTCGGAACCTGAGCGAGTTACGATAATACCGGTGGCAACCGTCGTTAGTAGAGCTGGAATCTGCGATACTAATCCGTCTCCAATGGTGAATTTTCCGTAAGTTTCTATCGCGGAAACAAAGGATTCTCCTCTAATACTGGCTCCAATGACGACCCCGCCGATCAAATTGATCGCAGTAATGATCAACCCGGCCCGAACGTCTCCCTGGACGAATTTACTCGCACCATCCATGGATCCGTAAAAATCCACTTCGGCTTCGATCTTCTTTCTCCGTTTCTTGGCTTCTTCTTCGTTGATATTTCCGGTAGAGAGCTCCATATCGATGGCCATCTGCTTTCCGGGTAGGGCGTCCAACGTGAACCTGGCAGCGACTTCCGAAATCCGGGTCGCACCCTTGGTGATCACCAATACTTGCACGATCACTAAGATAAGAAAGATTATGAATCCTACTACGTATTTACTCAAACCTGATTCGCTTCCGACTATGAAGGACCCGAATGCGTCTATGATCGCGCTATTTACCGCTGGCCCTTTGGAAAGAATCTGCCTAGTAGTCGATACGTTTAATGCTAGTCGATAAATCGTAGTTATCAACAAAAGACTGGGAAAAACGGAGAATTCCGCGGGCTCCTTGATCGAAAGCGAGGTCAATACGATCAAAAGACTGATTGCTAGGCTGAACAAAATCAATAAATCCAGGATCACTCCCGGCAAGGGAACGACTAACATCGCGACGATCGAAACCGCGCCGGCGCCTAGGATAAAGTCCGACTGCATGTACCATTTCTTTTCCATACGTTTCTCCTAGTCGTCTACGATGCGTTACGGAACGCTTTCCTGAAGGATTCGAGTTTTGTAAAGATCACACTGAGAGCGGTATAGAAGCGTGCCGGAACTTCCTGCCCGATCTCCACTTCGTCGTACAAGGTTCTGGCCATCGGGCGATCCTCCACTGTGGGAACTCCGTTGGATTTTGCGACTCGAATGATTCGTAGGGCAAAATCGTCGACACCTTTCGCAATCACGATCGGAGCCTTATGAATGGACGGTTTATATTCCAAGGCCACGGCAAAATGGGTCGGATTGGTTATGACGACGTCCGCCTTGGGAACTTCGGTAAGCATTCGACTTTTCTTAATCGTATCTCGAGCCATCTGGCGACGACGCGCTTGTAAGGACGGATCTCCGTCCTGTTCTTTCATTTCACGTTTGGCTTCAGATGGGGTCATTTTCAACGATTCTTCGTATTCATAACGCTGGAAGAAATAGTCTCCTACGCTGATCGCCAATAGTAGAATCCCGACTACTACAAATATTTTGAATGCAGTATATGTGATCAGAGAAACCGACTCTTCCAATCCCATATGTCCTAACATGAGGATCCTGAAGAAATCCTTCTCGATGATAAAGTACGAAACCCAGCCGATGATTGCGACCTTGGCCAAAGATTTTCCCAAATTAAATAGGGTTTGTCGATTCGGAAGAACCTTCTTAAAGTTCGGTCGAATCCGACTGAAATTAAACGCCAAGGCCCTTGGCGCGAATAAGAATCCTACTTGGACAACGTTCCCTACGATAGCCGCAACGACCGTAATTCCCATTAACGGCAAAAGTAATTGGGTGATATCCCATAGTGCGTTATTCATAAGTGTTGAAACCGCTTCCAAGCTTACCGAATCCGCAGATCTAATTCCGAAAAAATACTTTCGAAGTAGGTAGTACGACTTCATGAAAAAGTATTCTCCCATAATATACATCAGTACTACACCGGCGAGTAGAACGATTGCGGAAGGAACTTCGGAACTCTTCGGGACATTCCCTTTTTCCCGTTCTTCTCTTCTTCTCCTCTCGCTACCCGGTTGAGTACGACCTTCGTCCTCGGCCGCAAACAGTTGCAGATCGATTCGAAAGTTTTCAGCGGCAAAAGATAGGTCGGATATCTCTCCGTTCTCACATCTTCGAGGGAAGAGCCGGAAAACAAGTGGGATCCATAAGCACTTCATAAAGTCGGCCATTCCTTTAGTAAGAGGTTCACCTTTTCAAAGGAAAGCTGAAACGCCGAGTCCATTTGCGAGACTATGAAGGGAACGATCAATATCAGTACGATCAGGCCGATCGCAATCTTAATCGGGAAACTCAATTGCAAAATATTCAATTGAGGCGCCGCTTTTCCCATCAATGCCTCCGAAACTGTGACAAGAAAAAGAACGCCGAGAACGGGAAGAGAGATCTTAAACGCTACAAGAAACATCGCCCCGACCGCGCCTTCCATTGCTCGATACAAACCGTCTTGAATTTCAGGGACGAGCTTTAGAATCTGAATTTTTTCGAACGAATATGCAAGACTTTCGAACAAGAAACGATAAGCGCCTAGAGTTAAAAATAGCAACATCCCGAGCATATTTTTTAGAGTACTGATAACCGGAAGACTCGTCTGGGAAATCGGATCCAAAATCTCCGCATAACCGAAACCTAGCTGCACGTTGAAAAATTCTCCAGCCATCTGAAACGAGGCAAAAACGAGACTTATTAAAAATCCCATTAATATTCCGATCAAGACCTCGCCGATCGCGACCAAGCCGTAATCCACCATATTTCCGGGAATAGGAGGAACAAAACCCGCCGATACGGGAAAAAGGATTACAGCTATCAGAAAACCTAATGAAATTCTTTGGGCAAACGTAATCGATACGAATGAGAATACGGGAGCAACGGACAAGAGTCCCACTATCCTAGCAAGGATCAGAAGAAAAACTTGGAAATTACCGACGAAATACTCCATTAAATTTCTCTAAAATTTCTCGATCATTAAAAATAAATCTCTAGTATAATCCGTAGCCGTTTGAAGCATCCAACCCGCAAAAATTACGATTACGACGAAAATGGAGAGAAGTTTGGGAACAAACGCGATCGTCGGCTCCTGGATGGAAGTCGTTGTCTGTAAAATTCCGATAATTAAACCTACGATCATCGCAGTCAGAAGGATCGGCGATGAAAGCTTTAATGTGACAAAGAGCGCATCTCGAATCAATGTTATAGCATCGACTTCGGTCATTTATAACTCCTTACCAGCTCGTAGACGATTAAATTCCAACCGTCCACTAAGACGAATAAGATAAGTTTAAAAGGAAGACTCACCATGACCGGAGGGAGCATATTTAAGCCCATGGATAATAGCGCCGAAGCGACAACCAGATCCACTACGATAAACGGAATGAAGATTATGATTCCGATCCAAAACGCTTTTTTGATTTCGGAAAGCATAAAGGCGGGAATTAAAACATAACTCGGAACATCGTCAAAGGATTCCACTTTTTCCACTTTTCCGATCTTTAAAAAAAGAGCCACGTCCTTAGCGCCGCTCGGACCTATCTGACGAATCATGAATTCGCGCATCGGAACCATGGATTTATCGAAAAATTCGTTCGTATCGATCTTTCCGTTCATGTAAGGCGTAAGCGCCTTTTCATAGACGATATTCAAAGTCGGCGCCATGATAAAGAAGGTCATGAATAATGCCAAACCGACCATTACTTGGTTGGGAGGTAGGTTTTGGATGGAGAGAGCTCGCCTAACAAAGTCCAATACGATAACAATTTTAGTGAAGGAAGTCAGAGACATCACGATTGCCGGAGCCAAAGAGAGGATCGTAACTAAGAAAAGAATCATGAGAGAAAGACTCGTCTCTCGAGGGCCTTTTGCTTCGTTCACGTTAATACCTAGATTCGGGATGGGAATCCTAGGCGCGGTTGATTGCGCGAATATCTCCCCTCCTGAGAAAAGAAATAGCAGCGAAACTGCGAAGATCGGTGTGCCTATCGCCCACATAATCTTTTTATGTCTCTTTAATGAAGAAACCAAAATTCGCGTCCTATTTTCAATATATCCACCCAACTTACCCACCCTAATTCACATCAAATAACCCGTTTTCAAGGTTATTCCGTTCTCGTTTGATCTCGTCCAATTTTTGTTTCAGCTTTTTCTGCTTTTCCTTCCTCGCTCCAGGTTGTGGCTTCAGTAGAGTTTCTTCCGTAGAGGAAGTTCCGCTGATTTTGGTGTTTAGATCCTTCAACTGAGCCAAGACGGAAACCAAGAAACCGCCTTCAGGAGGCCGGAATTCATCCTTCATTCGTTGGAGTCTGGATTTTGTTTCAGGATCGGTTATTTCCGAAATTAAGCTGATTCCGCTATCGGCAACGCCTAATACAAAAATCTGGCCGGTTACTTCCACTATCTGAAGCTGCTTATTCGGTCCTAATAAGAGACTACTTAATAAATTCATCTCGTCTCTAACCGGCAGCTTTGCATCACGTGATGCCGCTATCGTTTTTAAAATCCAATAAACGCCGCCGCATAAGATTCCCAGAACCAATACGATTCTAAATAGAATACCGCCCAGGCCTGGCCCTTCCGAGACCGGTTTATATCGCTCTTCCACAGGATTGACTGCCGGAGTCGTCCCGGTTTCCTTTCCTGTCTCAGCAGGCTTCTTTTCCGACTTCTCGGCGCCATCGGCTTTGGACGTATCTCCTTTTAGTTCTTTTTTTAGGAGTTCATCCATTGCCTCCCGATCGGTAGCCTGAGCATGAATGTTTAATGATCCCGATAAAACGCAAAAGACTCCGATCGCAAAAGCGAGGGAGCCGAAGCGAAGAAGCGGAGATTTGTAAAAAAGAATCCTTCCGTTCATCCGCCTCCTGATTCCGGCTTGATCCTATCCGCCGGACTGACAATGTCCGTTACACGCACACCGAAGTTCTCGTCAATGACGACTACTTCCCCTTTGGCAATCAACTTTCCATTAACAAGTAAATCCACCGGTTCACCGGCAAGCTTATCTAATTCTATAATCGAACCTTCGCCCAATCCCAAGATGTCTTTTATATACATCTTCGTTCTTCCTAACTCGACTGTCACGGACATTTGAACGTCCATGAGGAGGTTTAAGTTCGGAGCTCCCTGGGCCCCGCTTGCAGTGGCTAAATTCGGGAAGGACACTGAACGCATTCCTACCTGAGCACCACCTCCGCCTCCACCCATTCCGCCTTGGAAGCCGCCTCCGCTGAAGTCTCCGCCTCCGCCACCCGATCGTTTAGATAAGGAAAGAATATCGCTAGCCATCGACAGTGAGAGCAGGAATTGGACTCTGAAGGAAGGCAAACCTTCGATCGCCAAATTAAAGAACGTTCGGACGATTGGATCGCCTTCCGGTAAAACAAGAGCTGCCGGCGAAGTGACATGTCTCGTTTCTGCAGGGGATCCGTTCACACCGCCGCCAGTCTTTGCGGCTATCTGAGACTGGAGCGCTCCCATAATAGGAGTCAAGCTATCCTTAAGAGTCTGTAGCTGTCCCTCGTCCAATCCACCCGAATCGAAACCGCCCATCATCATATTAGCGATACGAGCGGCATTATCAGCTCCCATCGCTAATGCAACTCGACCGTTTAAACTACCGGAATAAGTTGAATATAAAATAAGCGTATTTGCCTTCAATTCGGCTTCTATGTCTTTCCTAGTCTTAGCTTCCGTGGTAGGATTCATGAAGCTAGAGGTTTTTGAAAGAATCGCGCCTAACGTGCTACCCGCAGTCTGAAAACACTGGGAAAGAAAATCCGACAGGAGATCCCGGTCGACGGGCGACAAGCCCGGAACTTCCTTCGATCCTCCTGCAGCAGCCATGCTACCTGGATCGAATGTTTCATTGGCACCCGCTAATAGTGCATCTATTTCTTCTTGGGAAAGGGACCCTTCACCCATATTAAGGACTCTCTATGAATTTTGGATAAGGAGACATAATAAAAAGAATTTTGTCGACCCCTTTTTTCTCTTGCACCGAAAAACGGGGCGTTTTGAGCATGTCTTATCGAATTTTAACCTCGTTATTAGCAAAAACAAGAAAAAAAGGTTCGATTTTGACAGGGTGTATCTTTTCGAAAGGGAACGCGCGAGAAAGTAAAAATAAAGGCAGGAGCTCCAACATAGGGAGGACAGGAAAATGGATTGTCGAAAACAGACTTCTGTGATACGAAGCTAAAAGAATTTGCGGGGAGGGGTACCACCGATCCGGCCCCCGCCCAGTAGGGTGGGGAATCCTTCCGACCCAAACAACACCCCGACTAAGGAATTCCTAAATCCCCCTCCTGCCCTTCCCAAAGCAATCGAAGGGAGTCGAAACTGTAAATTCCGGTATTATGATAATCTCCCCAAACGAGATTGATAGCGTATCGACCGACTTTGGAAAATGAAAGTAGTCTTGCCTCTTGAATCGTTCCTGTCGTTGCGCCGACTTTTCCTCCATGCCCTCCTCTACAGACCACGCAGGGACAACGCTTACGAAGATCCAATAAGGAATATTTCGAAAGAACTCCGTCTTTCCACGCAATATATAACGAATCCTCGTCGAATTCTATCGTATCCGGCGTGGTTGATTTTAAGCTCAGAGTCAAAGCCATTACCTCGGTAACTGCAGGAGTTTTTTTCGGAAATGTCCGACGGTGGTTCCGTAAGTGATTTTTTCGTTCAAAGGAATATCAGAAAAATCAAATGTATCTCGTTCTAATATCAGGATGACAGTGGAGCCCATTTCGAATCTCCCCAATTCGGCTCCCTTATCTATCATGATCGAAACGTCCTTATATTCCTCTTCCTTAGGAGTGCGAATCAAAGTGTTCGTTACGATTTTCTTATCATACGTTACTCGAATCCTGCCGACATTGGATGCTCCGACCTTTATGACGGCAACTAATCCGTATTCCGTTTGCAGAAAGGTGATTAATCTTTCGTTCTTAGGAAAAAGTCCTCGAATACCGAAAACCGCCAGCTCGTTGACAGGAAATAACTTTCCAGGTTCATAATAATATCCTAAAATTCTCCCGTATGCCGGGGAATGAATCCTATGGTAATCCTGCGGAGAGAGATAAAATGTTATGTATTTTCCGTTTTGAAATCGCGATAAATATTTTTCTCCGCCTAATAACTCTTTCAGATTGTAATCCACACCTTTTGCCTGAAGGATTACCTGCTCGTGAATGTCTCCGAATCCGGTTACCTTCGCGTCGACGGGAGAAACTAGGGCGTTTTCATCAGAATCGATTATACGCGCGCCCGCTTTTAGTGCACGGGTGAAGAACTGATTCAAGGAATTGTATTCCCGAATCCCCAATTCGGCTTCGTCCAAATTAATCTTATACGCTTTCGCAAACGCCTTTAAAATCGGAATCATAATATATCGAGGAAGGCGTAATGCCGCCAATAGACCGAAAAGTAGAGACACTAAATTTTTTGGGAGAATTGAAAGAAGTAGCAAATAGAAGTCTTTGAAAATTTCGTAATGTGCCCCGCCCTCGATCAATTTTCTTAGCTCGGTCTGTGCCACCTTTACGAGTAGTACTAGACTGATTAACACGGGCACTGCCGTTATCAGTGCAAGAGAAAAGCCGATTCCAAATATTTGGAGTAGGACTTCCTCTCCGAATTTTAAGTAACCGTACGCGGATCCTAAAATCGAAACGATAAACAGGATTCTATAGGCGTTGGCGAACTTTTCTCCGAAAATATACCGAGCGTTTTGTTCTCCCGTATAAAACCAGCCGGCAATGGCAACTACTGCGAACATTAGAAAGGACGCAAAGAAAGCGATATGAGCCAAATCCGTCGGTCCGTTAACTAAAATTCTCAGAAAAGAAAGAACACCTTCCAGATCTCTAACTCCGAAGGAATACAAAGCATAAATGACTAGGGTAGCGACGATAAACCCTTCGAAGAAAGTAGCCAGCATGCTGACGAGCCCTTGTTTTGCGGCATGATCCGTTCGGACGACTCCGGCGACTCCGGCGCTCTTACCGATTCCGGTCTCCGTAGACAGGAAGAACATACCGGTTCCCGTACTAAAAATCCGAGCTATCGAAAATCCGCCGCCTAATAACAACGTGACCGGACTAGTGGCGTCTTTTGCCACCACTTCAAGAAAAGAATAGAAACTAGTCAGTTGACTCCCGAAAAGTAGGAAAAAACCGGCAAAGAAAAGAAGTAATCCGATAGGTGCGAGATATCCAGCTACTCTTCCGATTCTTCGGATTCCTCCTAAAACGACAAAGACAACGATGATGGAAATAAGCACAGGGACGGTCATACCCTGGATATCAAAACCTCGCTGTGCAAAAAACGAAACCCCCAGCATGGGGATGGCGCCGCCCATCGAAAGAACCGTCAACAACCCCGCTAGAGAAAACGCAATTGCCAACCATCTTGCGCGAAGAGCTTTTTCAATAAAATACATTGGGCCGGACAAGTATCGGCCGCTTTCTAATTTGATTCTAAATCGTATCGCTAGCGTGGAAGAAACGAATCGCAGCGGCATGATTAAAAAACTAGAAATCCAAATCCAAAGTAAGACGCCGGGGCCTGCCAAAACTAAAGCTAAGCCTGAACCCAATACCGCGCCCGGAAGCAAGGAAGAACCGGTTCCGGCAAAGAAAGCTTGGGAATGAATTAATCTTCCGCGAGAACCTTTATAATCCATATTTCCGGAAAAAATTTTCACGGCTAAAAATAAGAAGCGAATTTGAGGGAACCTTAATCGTATTGTGAGGTACAATCCTATAAACAGAAGGAAGTAAAAATACGGTTTGAGAAGGTCCAAATCCAAAAAAGGAAATAGTTTTGTAGTTAGCATCCCAGTTTACGTTTCCTTGCAAATAAAGACTTTTAGAATAGAGATCCCGGGAAAACGGTGCCAGTATGCCGGGTTCCTGCAAGGATTTCCCGAATAGAACCAAATCACCACTCCTTTTTAAATCGGAAATGCAATCTAATTCAACCTCACGCAATTTCTATTTTCTCTTCGTCGGTTTCTTACTACTCCCTACTCTACTTTACGGTGAGGACGCTGCGATTCCAAAATTCAAAGAACTCCCGGAGGAAAGACCTGCCCCACCCGAAGGAAACTGGGAATTCGGGGCAAGATTCGGCGCAGGAATGAGAGGACAAAATCGATTTGATCATAATCTGAACGGTTTTTCTTCGACGTTAGATCCTCGAGTTCCATCAGAAACTAGGGAAAGAAACGACCGCACGATGACTCAAGGCGAGATTCTTATTCGGACCAGATTCGCGGGTAATTTCAAAGTGGGTGTGCTTGGCGGGTTTCATTACTTTAGAAATTTCGGACTCACAAATATTACCGGTGATCCTTTTTACACTCGTTTAAACTTCGGAATGGAAAGCCTATATTTTTTAGCGATGGTTTGGCAAGACGGGCGCGTGAACAGGTGGCTCAATTGGGAGGCCGGATTCGGCGGCGGATACACCAAAGCCCTATGGATTTCGAGAGGTTATGCGACAAACGGAAAGGAATACTTTCAGCAAGACGGAAACTTAAGCGGCACCGGTATCGAGTTTCGTTTAGAAGGTTCCTTATCCACTCCCGTTACGAATCATATTTCTTTGAGTGCAGGCGTATTTCTTTCCTGGATTAACATCGCGTCCTTTGACGGTTCCTTCAACGGAAGCTCATCCAGTATTTATATTCGACAAGACGGACGGGTCACTCCCTTAACCGAATCCGCAAATCAAACGAATATTCTACTCTCTCAACAATATTCCCGCAAATTAGATATGCAATCAGCCTACGGGGGAATATTCTTCGGAGTCAATTACCGGCTTTAAGATTCCCCGATTAGTTAGCTGCCGATTCCGAGAGTAGATGAAACTGGGGAGCGTTTTTATATTTGGGCTCTTCCAATTTATCTTTCATTTTGCGTAAAGTTTCGTACGGAATATCGACTACGACAAAATTAGCGATCGATGAAGGGATGCTGCCTCCCGGTTCGCTATGAACCTGGTATGTAACCTCGACTTCGTCTCCCTTAGGCACGAATTTCCAATACCCTTTGATTTTACCTCGGACGATTCCTTTTTTTTCCGGTACGATAGAATTAGCGGCAGGTCTCAGAGTGTAAGTTACAGCACCAGTCGCCTTATCTAAGGAAAAGGTCGAGTGAACTATAAAATCACGATCGTCTAACGGCCAGGGGACCCCGTTTAAAATATAAATATATCTCTCTTTTGGATTCAAAATTTTTATTGCTTCCGACTTCTTGCAATCCTTCAACCAAGTCGTATAGGAAGGATTGTCGTCCAGTAGAGCCAGCACTGAATTCAAACTCGCCTTGACTTTCGTTTTTCCACGAAATTCCTTTAGTTCGGAGCCTTCCACATTTCGCGTGTGAACGGTCACTCCGTTCTTTTCCTTAGCCAAATCCCAAGCGAAAACTTGAAACGGAAAAAAGGAAATAAATAGTAAAAGAATGATTTTATAAAACATTGACATCGCCCCATCGATCGGAGTTGGATTCTTACTCGAAAAAGAAAATCGTCAATACCTTTTCGAACGTAAGCGAGCGTTCGATTTTCTCGGATCGTTGAAAATTAACGGGAACCTTTCATATATCGAAGGAGGAAGGTTCCCGCTTGTATTTTAAGGGTTTTTGCAAGTATTTGATCAAAAGTACTTTATTGCCTTTATCGTTGAATTTAACCACATCAAAGACTTTCCGAGTCATCATAATCCCACGACCATGAGTATAGCTTTGCTCGTTCAGCTTTTCGCCGTCCAGATTCAGGATTTTCTTAAAGTCGAACCCTTCTCCCTCGTCGTAAATTTCGAACCCGATTCGCTTCGAATTTAACGAATACGCGACTTTTACGGATCTAGCCCCGTAAAACACCTCTTTCTGTCTCTTTTGAATGAACTCCATATAATTACCTGATTTCATTGCATCAGTTTTCTCATCAAAGCTGATGCCTAGATTTCCGTGCTCGATCGCATTGATCAAAACTTCCCTTAGACATATACGCACCGCTGTCACGACTTCGGAGCCCACGAATTGAGTCAAATTTGCGGTTAATTGGCGACTCAAGATATCCGCGTTCCTTAGATAATTGTTCACAGTAAAATTCATACTTTCACTTTGCAAAAATCGAGAAAGAATATCTTCGGAGATTTCGGAAACCTTTCCTAAAACCATTCGCGTTCCTTCCGCATCGAAAGACTGTAATCGAATTTTTACCGGTTTAGGTTCCATAACGTATTTTTGACTGAACTCCGAATGAAACTCGACCGTCTTTCTGAGTTTGAGATGCTCTTCTAATTTTTCCTTCGCTAGAAATAGATTTAAGGAACCTTCCGGACCTTCGGGAGAATATATCAAATCCAATAAGCTCTTTCCCTTTACTTCCGCGGGACGATGTCCGGTTAATCTCGATAGAGTTCGATTGGCATCTTGTATTTTTCCCTCTTGATCTAAAGTTAGTAAAAGTTCTTCAGCGCCTTCGAATAAATTCCGAAAACGCATTTCGGATTGCTCTATCGCATGCTTGGCGTTGTTTAGATCTCCGACTTTATTCGTTAAATTTATAGAAAGTTCGTTCACACGATCCGCGAGGGACATCGCGATCAGTAGCACATGCAATACGGATCCTATTTCAACTCCCCAGTTTACGATTCCGATCGTATGCGGAAGTATACCGGAAAACTTTAATAGGTATAGGAATGTTCCGATGATAAGTGCAAACCAAGCTCCTAAAAAGAAGGCGGCATATTTCAAATTTCTGGATAAATTCTGAAATCCTACAGAGACGAGGCAAATCAATCCCAAGAAAGCGATCGGAAAATATAAGGCTAATCCGACTCGAACCGGCAAGAAATATCCGGCTACCGTTAAAAACGCGGAAGAATAAACGACGCCTAAAATCAGGATATTGAATCGAGGATGGCGTCTCTTCGTATCGAAATAAGTTCGAATAAAATCGGCGGCGGTTGCGACTGATAAAAACGTAAACGATGCGACGCAACGACTCGCCCATGTAGTGGCGCCGGGCCAAAAAAATTGCGAAGCATAGCCGCACATAATCCATTGAACAAAAATTCCGGCGGCTACATAGGCAGAAAACGCAAAATAAATCTTTTCCTTTGTCGAAAGAAAAAGAAAAAGATTATATAACACCATAACCAAAATCGCACCGAAATATAAGCCCTGCAGAATTTGTTCCGAATTTACTTTGGAAAAAAAATCCTGCCGTTTATAGGCAAAGGCGGCAAAATTTACCGCGCTAGTCGTTTCAATTCGGATGAGTATTCGATCCGTGGAATGCGGAGGAATTTCGAATGGGAAACTTGGAAACCGATAAAAGATCGGCCTCTCCTTAAAAGAAATGGAATCTCCCGCACGATAGATCGGATGGGAGCTCCCCGAGGCTTGGTACACTTCGATTTTATCCAGATAAGCGTATCGAATTTCTAAAATCCAGGAAAGAGTTTCGTTACCCGAGTTCTCGACTGGAATAGAGAACCAATATGCCGACGAACTGTAGCCGAAGGAGGGAGAAGAAACGGGTTGAAATTCAGCGATCTTTAATACTTGAGGGTATGGAGTCGAGCGGCCGGAATCTTCCCAAACTTCCGAATGGTTGCTTAGGGGAATCCCGTTCGACGGAATTTTGAAAGTATCAAAGGCTAAAACCGGGAGGGTATGGAAAGATAATAGGAATATAATGCTTCTAAGAAGGATAGAGCGTTTTCCAATTTCCATTGTACTTTCAAGAATGCCCACTCTTTCTCCTTAAATTCGTAATTGAAGGGAGAAGATTGACTTGATGCCGATCGGCATCAAGTCAAAATCGGAGTTTACCCTTTTTTAGTTTTCGACGCCGCGTCCTTTATTAAGCCGGCTGCAATTTCGTTTCTTTGGATTTGGCTGGTTCCTTCATAAATTTGGAGAATCTTCGCGTCACGATAATACTTCTCTACCGGATATTCCTTGGTATATCCATATCCCCCGAAAATCTGAACGGCGTCGGAAGCGACTTGTACCGCAGAATCCGACGCATAGCATTTTGCCATGGCTGAGAATTTTGCCGCATCCTTATGCATAGACTCGGCATAAACTCCCGCTTTATACGTCAGTAAACGGGATCCTTCTATCTTAATAGCCATGTCAGCAAGCATATGCTGAATCGCTTGAAAGGATGAAATAGTAGTACCGAATTGTTCTCTTTGGCGAGCATAATCGATAGCAGCGTCAAACGCTCCTTGCATAACCCCGACCGCGCCCGCCGCAACTGCGGGACGAGATAGAATCAGAGTCTTAAAGGCATGTAAAAAACCTTGGTTTTCCTTTCCACCAAGAAGGTTTTCCTCGGGAATTTCGCAGTCTTCCATAATCAATTGTCTAGTCTCGGAACAACGAATTCCTAGCTTATCTTCTTTCTTTCCGAAAGAAAAACCCTTTGTTCCTTTTTCGATGATGAAGCAGGAAATTCCTCTCGGTCCCCGATCCTTGTCCGTCATTGCAAAAACGGTATATACGTCTGCCTGTCCCGCGCTGCTAATCCATTGCTTGGTCCCGTTTAGAACGTATCGATCGCCTTTCTTAACTGCAACCGTCGTCATAGATGGAACATCGGATCCTGCATTCGGCTCGGATAGTCCGAAGGCCGCCGTCTTCTCGCCCGATGCTAATAGAGGTAGCCATTTATCTTTCTGTGCTTTCGTTCCTCCGACATCAATCGGTAATGCGCCTAGTTTCGTGGATGTAAAAGCCGTATTTACGCCGAGACATCCCCAAGAAACTTCCTCGGCGAGGATAATTCCACCCATCATACCATAACCTAATCCGCCATGCTCCTCGTCGAATAGAGCCTGATATAATCCGGCTTCCTTAAATTTCTGTAAAATAGGCTTAGGGTATTCGTTATTTTCGTCGTAATGCATTCGATTAGGAACGACTTCCTTTCGTACGACATCGCGGGCTAAATCGCGTAATTGTAAGAGTTCTTCCGGAAGATCAAATTGTAGGGCTGATTGCAAGAGTTGTTTCTCCTTGGCTATTTCGCTATGGGGTTTTTCCCTATGCTTGGCCTAGTTTTCTCCTTCCCCCCTTAGATAGCAAGCGGTTGCGATTCAAAAATGAACCATTAAGTTTGGTTGATATGAAAACGACTCATTTAGTTTTATATACGAACAAAAACGGAAAATTAAAAACCGGCTTTGATCATCGCATAACCGACAAGAATCGGAAGGCTTGCATATCGAACGGATTCCCAGATGATTGCTTTCCTTCCTCCTTCTAATAGAATTCCTAAGGAGAAGAATGAGAAAGTAATCCAGAGCGAGGCAAGCAGGAAAATTTCAACGTCCAGAATTCCTTTTTTAAAGAATCGTAGCGCTAGCAAAGTAATCGTCGCCAAAATAAAAAATTGTACGATCGTATATATTTTCCGTTCCGAAGAAATCTGCGGATCATAAACTTTCAATCGCTCCCGACTTACTACAGGAATCTCTTTTGTTCCCCCCAATGACGACGGCCTCCAATCCGGCTTTTGAATAAGAAGTAAAAACTTATCTTTCCAATTCGGAGCAAGGCTTATCAAATTCCATAAATCTAAATAAACATGCAGATTCGCGGTTAAAGGATTGAAGGTCCCTAACTGTGTAGTCAGACCGTACACCGGCTCGGATGTTTCTTCCGCATAAGTTCCAAACCATTTATCCCAAAGGATCAGTATTCCTCCGTGATTTTTATCCAAATATTGGAGATCTCGTCCATGATGCACTCTATGATGCGAGGGTGTGAGAAAGACTCTCTCTACCCAGCCAAGCTTTCCGATTAGGCGAGTATGAACCCAAAATTGATAGATTTTGAGAATCCCCTGACAAAGCAAAAACGCCCACCAGGGAACTCCCGCTATCGCAAGGGGAAGATTAAAGGTATATTCGAAAATTCTCTGAAAACTGGATTGCCTCAATGCCACCGATAAATTGAATTCCTCGCTGGAATGATGAGTTACGTGGCAAGCCCAAAGAAAATGAACTTCGTGCGTTGCCCGATGAAACCAGTAGTAGATAAAATCGACCGCCAAAAGAATCAACAGCCAGGATAACGCCTCAGCCCACCTGAATTCTAAGCCACCTGCCCCTCGAATTATAGGAGATCCCTCGGGAAGCTCTGAAAAACCCCAAAGCTGCTGAATCGAAAAATGAACTCGAACTTGTTCGTAGATCCAGAGAGATCCGAGAGTCACGAAGACTCCCGTAAGAGAGAAGAGTATGCCGGTACCTAAATCGGTGATCGTATCATTCCAGCGATAAACGTTTTGCTTTCTTCCAATATAAGCCTCGGCCAATATAAGAATCAAAAAGAACGGAACCGCTAAGTCTATAATCGATTCTCCCATTATCAAACCTCGTCGAAACTTAAATTATCCTACCGTATTGAAAATTTTCGCAATTTTTCGAATTAAAAAACGCGGCGTAATTCTCACGGATTGCGCCAAAACTTTATTAGCAAAACCTGAAATAACTACCGCCCGTCCGTTCTTTACGGCCTCGTATCCCAGTTTTGCAACATCACGAGGGGTCGCTTTCGGAACCATCGGACTATTTAAAAGAGCGGAATTATCCATTTCGGCTCTTTTAAAGAATTCCGTGCTCGTCGGTCCGGGACAAAGGCAGGTTACTGTGACACCTACTTTCTTCAATTCTTCGGAAATGCCTTCCGAGAAAAAAAGTACATATGCCTTACTCGCATAGTAGTTCGCCATCAACGGACCCGGTTGAAAGGCGGCGGTCGAAGCGACATTTAGGATTTTTCCGGAATGCCTATCGACCATATCCTTCAAAAACAAATGAGTCAATGCGACGAGTGATGTCACGTTCACTTGGATCAGTGATAATTCTTCGCTCAAATCCAAGGTGTCGAAGCGACCATTCGTACCGAATCCCGCATTGTTTACGAGCAGGTCGACTATCGCTTTTTTCTTTTTCGCAAAATCGTAGATCTTCTTCGGACTTTTAGGATCCGACAAATCGAGCGCAAGAAATTCGGTTTTTGCGCCCAAAGATTCAGTTTCCTTTTTCACTTTTGCCAATGTTTTTGCGCTTCTGGCTACGAGTATCAAATCGTATCCGTCGGACGCCGCCAATTTCGCAATTTCATAACCGATCCCGGTACTTGCGCCGGTTATTATGGCCGTTTTTTTCATTAAATAAGCTCTCCCTAAAGCCGCCTGACAATTCCAGGCGTGGGGGCAATAATATGCGAAATTAGAAAGCGGGGAAAGAATAAAAATCGAACTTATAGATTAGTTGGTCCGGCCAACTGAAGAAAAAAGCTTTACGATCCGATTTCTCCCGAAAGGATCCGATAACCTATGATACGTTTATACGGATATCCTATCAGCAACTACTCCAATAAGGTGAAGCTCTTTTTGTTGGAAAAGAACATCGAATTCGAAGAGATACGTACTCCCTATTCCCAGGACGAAGAATTTTTGAAGAGGAGTCCGATGGGAAAGATCCCTTATATTGAAATCGACGGAAACTATCTTTTCGAATCTCAGGCGATCATCGAGTTCGTTGAGGCGAGTTTCCCGAATACGAAGCCACTCTTTCCGAAAGATCCGTTAAAAGCCGCATTAGTAAGATCCATAATTACGATTATAGAAAATTATATCGATACCCCCGCAAGGAAAGTGTATACTCCCGGCTTAAAGCAAGAATCCGTTCCGGCGGAAGCGATTCAGGAGGTGCGAACCTCGTTAAGGATGGCTACATCGGCTTTGGCAAGAGTCGTCAAATTCTCTCCTTTTATCGCCGGATCCGAATTTACAGCCGCGGATTGCGCCGCTTTCGCTACGCTTCCACTTGTCATTGATAATCTAAGCGAGTGGATTTCCCCCTGTCCTATAGAAGAATTATCCGGTTTAAAGGCCTATTTAGAGATGATGAATTCTCTTCCAGGACCTGCGAAAGTGGAAAAAGCAAGGGCGACGATTATGAAAGCTTTACGCAGAAGTAGATAATAAGGGAACTCTTTCTCCTAATTACAGGCCGTTCGCAATTTATTGTGCGGCGCGATCTGATTTTCAAAATCTCGGATTTGAATTCGTATAAAACTCAAGTTGTATTCGATTTCAAAAAATCTGGTTGACTCGCGCCGTTCTGAAATTAACCTTCGAGTGGCCTTATGGAAGCAGAGAAAGTCATTTCAGTCCCAATCAAAGAACTTCCTCACCTGAAAGTAATCCTCGCGGGTTGGTATAACTTCCTTAAGGACAGCTATGACCAAAAAAAAATCGACGCGAGCGCTTTTAAGGACTCTTTAAAAACCAGCGTTGTCTATAATATCGATTCCGATCAGATCGAGCTTCTGCTTTCGGGAACCGAACAGCTACTTCAGAACTTCCGCAAGAACCTTTCTTAAATTCCCGAACATCGACGACCGATGACTCCTTTCATCGAGCAATTTTAGTCGTCGAAAAATCTCCGCCCTCCGTTAAATAGCCGGCTTAGGCGACTAAATCGTATAGCCGTAATAGAGCCTCGGGGCTAGGATCTCGACCTAGGAATTTTCTGAATAAGTTCATTGCGTTTTCGGAACCGCCCTTTTCCAAAATATTATTTTTATAACTCTCCGCGAGCGGCGCATCGAAAATTCCTTTCTCTAAGAAAGCAAAGAATGCATCTGCAGCCAGAAGTTCCGCCCATTTATAACTGTAATAGCCCGCAGCATAACCTCCCGAAAAGATATGCGAGAATCCGTTTTGGAATTTATTATAGGAAGGCGGCTGTAAAATACCCACCTCTTTACGTACTTCATCGAGTATTCTCTGTACTTCGTTTTCCGTATGTTTTCCCATATGAATTCGCATATCAAAAATTCCGAATTCTAGCTGACGTAATACTCCTAGCCCGGCTAGAAAATTTTTAGTCGCTTTCAATTTATGGACTAAGACTTGCGGCATCGGCTCCTTGGTCTGATAATGAAACGCGAAGAATTGCAAAACCTGCGGTTCGTACGCGAAATTCTCCAGAAATTGCGAAGGAAATTCCACCGCATCCCATTCGACTCCGTTGATGCCGCTGACAGGCGGCTCCTCCACCTTCGTACAAATATGGTGCAATGTATGACCCATTTCATGGAATAGAGTCACGACATCGCTATGCTTTAATAGAGAAGGAGATCCTTCCTTCGAAGGAGGAAAATTACAGACCACGAATGCCGTCGGTAGCGCTACGCCTTGCGGCAATCGGTTACGAGAAGCCCAGTTATTCATCCAGGCTCCGCTTTGCTTATCTTTTCTGGATTCAAGATCTAGGTAGAGCTGTGCTCGTATTTGAGATTCGCTTTTCAGCTGATATACTTCCACTTTAGAATCCCAAGTCGGCGCGTCGGTTTTTATCAATTCAAAACCGAAAAGCTTCCTAAAGAATTCGAACGCACCTTTCACGACCGAATTTTTTTCGAAGTAAGGTCTAGTTTCCTCTTCGTCGAAATCGTACGACTGCTTCTTTAATTTCTCTGACACGTAAGCAGTATCGAAAGCTTGCAGATCGTCGATGCCTAATGTCTTTGCGAATTCCGATAATTCTTTAAATTCTTTTTCCGCAAACGGTTTCGCTTTCTTTCCTAATTCTTCCAAAAAATTCAAAACGGTTTTTGGGGAATCCGCGACTTTCGTCGCCAAAGAAAGTTCTGCAAAGTTCGAATAACCGAGCAATAAAGCCTCTTCGTCCCTCAATGCTAAAATTTCCTGGATAAGTTTTCCGTTCTGAGGCGCCTTGGTCACGTACGCTTTATATAATTCTTCCCGCTTATTTCGATTCGTACCGTACGTCATATACGAAATATAGCTAGGAAACTGTAACGTGAACGAATAGGACCCGTCCGAATTCCTGTACAAGGTTTTATCCGATTCCGGGATTTCCTTTACGTCTTCCTCCGATTCGATTCTCATTTCATACGCATTCGTTGCATCCAGAAGATTTTGGGAAAATTGATTGTCCACATCCGAAAGACGAAGTTGGATCTCCTGCAAGCGCTTCTTACGTTCCGGTGGAAGTCCCACGCCGCCTAATTTAAACTGCAATATTCCGTCTTCCAATACCTTCTTTTGCGGCTGGCTTAAGGAATTTTTCTCGCGATTAAAAATCGTCGTATAAGCCTGAAAGAGTTGCTCATTCTGACCGAGATCGGAATAAAATTCGGTTACTTCGGGTAAAATCTCCGTATAATTGCTCTTAGACTCCTCGTTATTCTTAACGCTATTCAGATGAGACAATACGGTAAAATCCAAATGAAGGTCCTGAAGAGCGTCGTTTAACGGTCTTATTAAGGAATCATAGGTAGGCGAATCTTGAACTAATAATCGTGATAGGAGTTCTTTAGAAAAGGAAATCTTCGCGCGTATTGAATCTTTTAGATTTTCCAAAGGCACATTCGGGAATTCACGAAAAGGAAGAGTTTTGTCCATCAAGAACAGAATCCTTAAAACCTCAAAAAGCCGCATCCTTTTTTGCGGTATCATCTTGACAAAGCTCGAATCATCGATTCCAATTCCGTCGAGAGCCCGCATTATGAATAATCCGAGCATTCTTATTTTATTGTGTATAGGATTGCTACTCGAATGTTCGGGTACTAGTCTACCGAAGTTCCCGCTTGCAGACGGCCCATGTAATGGGGAAAATCTACCGATTCTGGTTCAACCTGAAAAGGATATTCTAGCCGGAAACGGGCTGCTGACGACGTATTGCAAAAGTGAAATTACTCCGTCGGGAGTCGAATTAAGAATTACGTATGTATTCCAGGATGAGATTCATCCAAATCTCCTGAAGGACTTCTTCTACAGAATTTATAGAAGATTCAAATATGGACGCACTTCCGATTTAGAATCGATTCGAGTAAAATTGAATCCGGAAGGAAAACTTTCGGAAATCGATCTGACAAATGTTTATTCCGGCGATCAGATCTTTTTGCAGGACCCTGTCGAACATTATGATTCCATTCTAAAACCACCCCAAATGGAATTTCGAAATTTGCGACCGGTTCTTTTCGTAAACACCTGGAACCATATGTTTGGAGAAAAGGACACGAACCCCGATCTTCCGAAAATGGAAATTCTCGGCGGAGAATTGAGATACGGATCCAGAGAATTGCTCGAGAGCTATTTCAAAGGAAGGTTGTGAAAAAGCCTTTTCCGAGGACCCAGTGTGGAAATCCTAGGAAAAATTAAAGAAAAGGCAGGAGCTCCATGGCAAAAATTCCAACCACCCCGTTCGCGGAACTGGCACCTAAAACTCCGGTGGACACCGGTAAGGTCAAAAGGGAAATCTACGGACGTTATCTCGAAGAATTTACCGAAGGAGCGATTTTTGAACATCCTCGGGAATTAACGATCGATAGGGCGTTTGCTCAGGAATTCGCAACCACATTCATGGAAGCAAATCCTCTTTTTCTTTCCGCTCCTTATGCTCAAGCGCATGGATTTAAAGATTTATTAATTTCCCCGTTAATGGTTTTCAACCTAGCCCTCTCGCTCGGAGTACAAAATGATTCCGAAAAAGCGCTCGCGAATTTAGGCTATTACGATGTTCAATTTCTAAAACCCGTTCATCCGGGCGATACTCTATCCGCAAAAACTAAAGTGCTGAAAGTGGACGATAAAGGTCCCGATAAACCGGGAATCGTTCATGTGCGCACGATTTGCCTGAATCAAAATAGGGAATTAGTTCTGCAGTACGAACGAAAGATCATGATCTATCATTCGAACGGAAAACCGAAAGGCACTCCAAAACCGGTAGTAAAAGAAGCGTTTTTTCCGGAGACAAATCAGCCTCAAATCGAATTACCGAATTTAAAACTTCCGAAAGGTTTCGAGACCGCAACTTGGTCGGATACTTACTTTGAAAATTTCGAGGCGGGTCAAATTTATATTCACCAAAATGGAAGAACTATAACCGACGAACATTTCCCTTGGACGTATCGAGTCGGTAACACTCATCCCTTGCATTATGATCGGTTATATTCCGCCGGAATTTCCGGGCCGATGGGAGGAGATCCCGTCGTTTATGGAGGACTCGTATTTGCCTGGTTATGCGGATTAGCGTCTCGGGATACAACGGAGAATGTTCTTTGGGATTTGGGATTTACCGAGGGATATCACACGCAACCTTCAATCAGCGGCGATACGGTTACGGCTATCTCAAGAATCCTCGCTGTAAAAGATAGAGGAAACGAATTCGGAATTCCCGCAGGAGAAGTTCATATCCAGTTCATCGGTTTGAAGAATATCAAAGCAAACGACGCTTTTGAAAAATTTGGCGAAGAACTTTTCTTAAAGGAAAACGATAAGAAGAAATTAGGAAAAGAAAAACTTCCTGAAAAGATTTTCGAAATCGAGCGGAAAATTCTTGTTAAGAAAAAGTGGTAAATCGCATGAAACGACGGAATCATCTATTCCGTCGTTTTTCCTAAAGTTACAAACCGGGAAAATTACGGGTTTAATCTTACTTGTTTAACATCTTCGATCCTGAGAGAAGGGTTCATAATTGGCAAAAATATAGAAGACTAAAAAATTGCAATTTCCGTCGGAATTTTTTATAATAAACCGCTTTGATCCCTAAATACTAGAAAGAATTAAGATTTCTCTAATGTTGCACTCATGGAACCTTTTGAGACGGCCATTCTTGGGTCGGGTCCGTACGTCAAAATAAGTTCCTGAACATGCTCAGCGTGTTCAAATTCTCCCGCAAAAACGACAGTCTTTTTTTGCGTATCCACTTCCACCGCATGACGAAACGCCTGTTCCATAGTCATGGTGCAGACTTCCATTAACATTTCGATCACATAGTCATACGTATGCTCGTCGTCGTCCCATAGTACTACTTTCCACGGGCCGCCTGTTTTTGCAGGGTCCTCAACTGTAGTCTCTTCGATGACGGGTGTCTGGGACTTTTTAACTCTTACCCGAAGCATTCTCCGGGTCGATTAGCGTTTTACTTCGGAAGAAATGCGGGCTATTTTAATTGAATAGCTTTCCGGGCTAATTCCACTATATTCTTAGCTCTTAGGCCAAAATAGTCCAGTAATCCCGACCAGGTTCCCGATTTTCCGAACGTATCTTTCATTCCTAATTTTAGGATTCGGACCGGATATTCCTCCGAAAGAAACTCGCTAACTGCAGATCCGAGTCCACCAACCACATTATGTTCTTCGCAAGTTACAACGACGCCGCAAAGTTTCGCGTATTTTAGAATAGCATCCTTGTCGATCGGTTTAATCGTTGCCATATTCAAAAGAGTCGCTTGTACACCCAAGGATTCCAATTCTTTGACCGCAATCATTGCTTCGTTTACAAGTACGCCGTTCGCTATAATCAGCACGTCCTTACCTTCGCGAATTACCTCTGCCTTACCGATTTCGAATTTATAATTTTCCCGTTCGATGAGCGGCACGTTTGGGCGTCCTACTCTTACGTAAACCGGACCGTTATAATCCGCGATTGCGCGGATTACTTGCTTAGTTTCGTTATAGTCCGAAGGACAAATTACGACCATTTCCGGAATGACTCTCATCGTTCCGAAATCTTCGATGCATTGGTGGGAAGCGCCGTCTTCACCGACGGTAATTCCTCCATGAGAAGCGACCAATTTAACGTTCAAAAACGGATAAACGATACTGTTGCGAACGACTTCCCAAGCTCTCCCGGAAAGAAACATCGCAAAGGAGGAGGCGAACGGTACGTAACCTGCCAAAGCAAGACCGGCCGCATGCCCCACTAAATTTTGCTCGGCGACTCCGATATTGAAAAATCGATCCGGATATGCTTTTGCAAATTTATTCGTCTTTGTCGAACCGGAAAGGTCCGCATCCAAAACGACAATGTCCTTTCGTTCCGCTCCCAATTCGTGCAGAGCGTCTCCGTACCCGTCACGGGTAGCCTTTTGATCGGAAGTGGAAACGGAAGGAGCGCCCATTAGCCTTTCAAAGCCTCTGCTTTGTCGGTTTTTTCCCAAGTAAAGGTTTCTCCACTACGACCAAAGTGACCGTAAGCAGCCGTTTCGCGGTATTTTCTTCCTTTTTCTAGCAGTTTGAGCGAATCGGTAATTCCACGAGGAGTGAGTTTGAAATTAGCGCGAATTCGTTTTACGATCTCCGCCTCGGAAAGTGTTCCGGTTCCGAAAGTATCGACGTGAACGGAAACAGGATCGGCAACTCCGATCGCATACGCTAGTTGAACCTCGCATTGCGAAGCCAGTCCGGCTGCTACTACGTTTTTAGCTATGTAACGTCCCATGTAAGCTGCGGAACGATCCACTTTAGAAGGATCTTTTCCGGAGAAGGCTCCTCCACCATGACGACCGTAACCGCCATACGTATCCACGATGATTTTACGACCGGTCAACCCGGTATCTCCATGAGGTCCACCGATGATGAATTGGCCGGTAGGGTTAATAAAGAATTTCGTATCTTTCAAAAAGTTCGCCGGAATTACTTTCTTAATACATTCTTCGATAACGGTTTCTTCGATCGTCTTGTGATTTACATCCGGAGTGTGTTGAGTCGAAATAACGACCGTATCCACACGAACAGGTTTTCCGTCCTTGTATTCTACGGTAACTTGAGATTTTACGTCCGGACGAAGCCACGCGAATTTCTTTCCGTGTCTGAGTTGGGCAAGATATTTGACTAGTTCGTGAGAGTAGTAAATAGGCATCGGCATGAGTTCCGGAGTTTCGTTGATCGCAAAACCGAACATCAGTCCTTGATCGCCTGCGCCTTGTTCTTTAAAAAGCCCTTCCCCCTCGGTAACTCCCTGAGAGATATCGGGACTTTGCGCATGTATATGAGTCGAGACGACAGCAAAATCGGCGTCGAATCCCATTGTAATATCCGTATACCCTATATCGCGGATCACGTCCCTGGCAATTTCGGCAGCGTCTACTTTTCCTTTACTAGTTACCTCGCCGGCAACTACGACGAGATTAGTCGTCACCAAAGATTCGCAGGCAACCCTTGATTTAGGATCCTGTGCAAGGTATGCATCGAGGATAGCGTCTGAAATTTGATCACAGACCTTGTCTGGGTGGCCTTCCGAGACCGATTCCGAAGTGAAGATAAAGTCTTTCAGGGACATTAGGCTTAATTCCTACTAATTCTATCTTAGCGGGATTTACAATCCCGCCATAAAACTAAAAACCTCCGGAACCTGACGGTGTCAAGTGAATCCGATCCGGAAGTTTCCGGTCTTTCCCCCTATCAGGCAAATTTAAAGCAATCGTTCGGAAATTGATTTGTAGGATTTTCCATGGAAGAAAAACCTTTTCTGAGATGAAAATTCGGGTATCCGATATCAAGGTCAAAAATCGAATTCGAAAGGATTTAGGCGACCTCCAAAGTCTTCGTACTTCTATTCAAACTCTCGGTCTTTTACATCCGATCATTATCGATTTAGACAATAAACTGGTTTCCGGCGAAAGACGACTTGAGTGTGTAAAGTCTTTGGGCTGGGAATATGTGGACGTGAGAATCGTCGACGTTCGGAGCAAAAAAGAACGAATCCTGATCGAGGCGGAAGAAAATAATGTCCGCCTACCATTCTCCTCCGAAGAGCAAGATAGAGTTCGAAAACTCTTGCAACGCTATTCTTACACAAGCTTTTTAGGAAGGCTTTGGGCTTGGATATTGGATCTTTGGGACTGGTTCGTGGATTGGATTTCCAGAAAATAATATTTCTGTTAGCCTTATCAAGCACGAGTTTCGGAAGTTCTTGTTCCGAAACCTTTTCTCATTTCAGCACTTCAACGTTCATCCTCCTGTAATTCAATTTCACCTAACTATACGTAAAAGACTCACGCCTATTAACGTCGATCATTCAATTTTTTATTGTTCAAAAATCGGCAATCAAATTCCATCTTTTTGCGCTGCCAAAAACCTTAGAAACAAAAAATTATTAATTCGATTTACAAAAACAAAACGGTTCCTTAGTGTGAGCAATCCATACCAAGGAGAGTCTCCCGAATGAAAAAGTCTTTGATTCTTATGGTTTCTGCAATTCTTGCGAGCTTTACTGCTTGCCATGGCGGATTACCATCCCTTAAAAGCTCCATCCCACTCCCAGACACCGGACTTAGCGCTCCGTCAGTTCCGGGTGTTGCCGCTCCAAAACCGATGTTAGGTTATTCTGAAACTGTTAACTACTGGGGATTCATTAAGCCTGGTCAAAAAAGTGACGGAATTGTAGACGGAAATAAAAAAGCATATTATCTATATGTTTGGGTTCCTGCTGCAGTTGCTGAAATCGGTGTTCGTATGATTTCTCCTACCGGTGAAATCGGAGAGCCAAGTTCTTCAGACATCGTGAGTGATAGCTTCAAAGCTGCAACTCCAGAAGAAAAAAGTATGCCGAACTGGTTCGATACTTGGGTCCGTGTTGAGCGTATGGCAGCAATTATGCCAGACCAAATCGAGGCCGCTTCTAAAAAACCAGCTGTTCAAAAACTGAAAGATGATGATGACGGCGATGACACTTACCATGAAGAGCGTCACGCAAAATACAACTCTCTAACTCGGATCACCATTCCGAATATTCCAAAAAGCTTGGACGAGTTGAAAAACATCGACACTAAAAAACTTTTAGTTCGCGGTTTATATAGAATCGCTTTCACCACCTACAAACCAGGTGAAGTGAAAGGATCGTTCGTTGCTACGGTCGGTGTTTTAGGTGTTCCAGGAACTCCAGGACTTTCTCCGATTGTTCACTCCAATCCTGTTGAATTAGAAAAGCAAGCTATTGCCGCAGAAGAAGCTCTTAAGAAAGCTCTTTCTGGTGCTAAAAAATAAGCTTACTTATTATATAAATCGGGAAATACCCGGAAGGCCGCCGAAAGGCGGCTTTTTTATGCTCGCAGCCTTTTCGAAATTCATTAATTGGAATTGGGAAGATTCTATTAAGCTATTGCGATAGACCCGGCACAGATTGTTTGTTTTGGTGTAAAATTTGGTATCCCCACCCTTCCTGGGCGGGGGCCGGTGTGGTGGTACCCGCTAGCCTCGATAGTTTCGACTCCATATCAGAAAGCCGCGCTTCCGCCAACACTTTTTCTTCTGAAGATTCAGTGGGAGTTCCCACACAACCTTAGTCCATTACTTTTTTAGCGAACACCGTTCTTTTCTTTCAGACACTCGAATAAAAAAAGAGAATCTATGAATTTACCTTTTCCTAAATTTAAGGTAGTATAACCAAGTTTTACAGAAACGTTACGTGAATAAACGTACGTTCAATTCCAGGCAAACCGGGAGTGTTCAAATGATCGAAAATAATTACTTTATTGAGAACGAGGATTTATCGCAACAAGTCCAGTCAGTAATTGATTGGAATGAAATAGTAGACTCATTCGAACAGGGATTTAAAGACCAAAAAGAATTCGAGCGCTCAGGTAAAGAGGAATTGGCGATGGCACCAAGTTCCGTCGAAGAGGCCGTGGAATATTATAAATCCATATTAGAGTCCGCGGGTGAAATTGCCGGTCTTGAAATAGCACCAAAAGCAAAGGAAATGGATGCAGAAGGTTTAAAGTATTCCAATGGTAAAGTTATCTTCCCGCAGACCATGATGGAATGCCTCGCAAAAGTGAAGGAGGCCGGTATTTTACCGTATTCAATCGGACGAAAGTTCGGAGGATTAGGAATTCCAGCCACCATCCAAGCGATGCTTATGGAAATTTTTGCCCGAGCGGACGGTGCATTCGCAATCGCAATCGGTTGCATGAATTTAGCGGAGACGATTGAGCGCTTCGGATCGGAGGAATTGGTCCGGGAATATGTTCCTAAGATGGCAGCCGGAGACCTTTGCGGTGCGATGGCTTTAACCGAACCTAACTACGGTTCCGATCTTCCCAATCTGCAAACCAAGGCAATCAAAGACCCTTCCGGAACATGGAGAATCACAGGAGCGAAAAGATTTATCACTCATGGTTGCGGTTTCGGTAATATTCCTTCGGTAATTCTAACTCTTGCAAGAACCGGTAGTCCGACGAGCGGAGCGAGAGGACTTTCTTTTTTTCTAGTAAAAAGCAGCGATGTTCAGATCGCCGGGATAGAAAAGAAGATGGGGCTTCATTGTTCTCCGACCTGCGAAGTAGTCTATGAGAACTCGCCGGGAGTTCTTATCGGAGAGGAAGGCTACGGTTTAGTACGATATTCGATGGCAATGATGAACGGGGCAAGACTTTCCATCGCGGCTCAAGCCCTAGGAATCGGAACTGCGGCTTACTACGAAGCGAAAAAATACGCCGAAGAGCGCGAGCAATTCGGAAAGAAAATTCAGGATATTCCTGCCGTCAGAAAAATGTTGGAATCGATGGATAGGGAAATCGTCGCAATGCGAGCCATCCTGCAAGAAGCTTCCCGATCAATAGATCTTTATCATTGGAAATCCGAACATCTCAAAGAAACCGGAATGGATGAAAGAGAAATTAAGAAAGACGAAACTATTCGTAAATGGGAAAAGCTGGCAAACCTCTTCACTCCCCTCTCGAAATACTACATCACGGAACAAGCCAACAAAATCGCATACGATGGATTGCAAATACATGGAGGTGCCGGCTATACCTATGATTACGACATTTCTAGAATCGTACGGGATGTGCGAATCACCAATATTTACGAGGGGACAACGCAATTACAAATAGTCGCAGCGATCGGCGGAGTTGTTTCAGGCTTAAGCCCAAAAGGACATTTAAGGCAGTATTTGGACGAGGAAATCGCAAACTTCCCTAGTAGCGCGCTGCTTTCCAAAGTAAAAGAGAAATTAGAAACCAATTACGGTTTATATACTTCCCTCGAAAGCGGAGAAGATAAAGACGAAGTTGCATTCGAGTTGGTCGAGTCCGCCGCCAGAACCGTTAACGGACTCCTGCTTGAAAGAGGAGCGAATAAACTTTCCGGAAAACGAAAGGAAACTCGCCTCGCTTTAGCAAACGGTTACAATTTAGATAGCATAGCAATCTTGGAAAGCAACCGGATTCGGATTCAAAATAAAAAACGATAAGTATCCGTACTTCAGTCGGCTCTTCTCTATTTATAGAGATTCGTTTTCTATAGCTCGATATGTCCTATGGAAAACGTAGGAATTTATCGAGCTGCATTCGATATGAAACCTCGAATATACATTTTGAAAAATGATCTTAAACGATGGAAGGGAATCTAACTATCGATTCCTGCGTTTAATCTAAACTTCTTTTTTCAAAACTTCCGATATTTTAGCCCGAACGTTCGAGGAACCTAATTCTTGAATTTTATCGGAATCGATTATGATATTACCTTTTAAATCCGCCCAGGCAGCGTTTAACATCGCTTTAGCGACTACCGATCCTTCTATTGACCTATATTTCCTCAAAGGTCCGATTAAAATCGGATTTAAGAATATTGCGAGTATTGCCCCGATTTTTTCGCCTATTCTAAATTCCTTTCGATCCCCCTCCAATAGAGAAGGTCGGAAAATACCTAGATATTCGAATCCTAATTTGGAGATTTCCCGCTCCACCTCGCCTTTTACTTTATTATAAAATACGATTGATTCCGAATCGGCGCCTAAGGAGCTAACCAGGGAAAATCCCCTCACCCCGTTAGATTTAGCCGCCTTGGCAAAGGAAATCGCATACTCAAAGTCAACCTTCCGAAAATTCTCTCGAGTTCCAGCTTGTTTAATCGTTGTCCCTAATGCGGAGAATGCATCGGTAACGCCTTTCGGAATATCTTGAAAATGATCCCAATCCACAAGTATCGGTTCTAACTTCGGATGCGACCAAGATAAGGGTTTACGAACGATCATATAAACCTTGTCCCAATCTGCATCAAGCAAAAGTTCTCGTACCAATTGACTTCCGACTAAGCCGGTTCCACCGGCAACGATCGCGATACGATGTTTCATATTCCACTCCGATGTTTGTAGAAGATGCTATGTCCGAGTCTTTATCGTCCAGACATTTCTATCATTTTGAAAACCGCTTAGACCCGATAAAATCTCTCAAGTGTCTTTTTTTCTTCTCCCAAAAACGAAGTTAGTAATATCTTTCTTCAAATTCTTTCCCACTGAAACCCGATAAAGAATTGATACATCTGTCGACCCTCTTATGCTCCGATCATGCCATATCCAGCTTATCTACCTAAATTCCTCTGCAAAATTATAGAAACGACAGACCGAAGTAAGATGGATGAATCCTGGAGAAAGGTGGTCGAGAATGAAGAAAAAATCGGAGCTTACGTATCCAACGCGTTTAGATATATCTTACTCGTATTTTTTGCCTTTCAACTTTTGGCAAATTTGCATACTGGAAACGCATGGATTAACGGTATCGGCATCAGCTTATTCACCGTCATAACCGTTGGACATAGTGTCATCATTCGGACCTGCCCTCGCTGGGCAATTTCCGTTTATTCGTACATTGCTCTCGTGTCGGATTTTGTGATTATTTCCGGCGTATTGATTTCATACACATTCTTAGCGAGTCCGGACAATCTAGGTTTCGCTTTAAAAAATCCCATTCAAAGCTTCTTCTTTTTCCCCCTAGCATTTTCACTCGTACAATTTCGTTTACGCTTAGTCCTTCTTAGTGTAATGCTCTATTATACGTTCTATTTCGGCTTTTTCGCATATGCAGCGTATTTGGGCAAAATCACCTACGCTGTCGACTGGAAAGATTACGTGATGGGACCGAATCTTCTACTGGCTGATGCATTCACAGGCCGCCCTTTAGTCTATTTAATCCTAGCTTTTTTCTTTTGTTTCGGAATATTAAGAACTCTGATTATGATTCGAAGAATCGGAGAGGCAGAAGCTCAGAGAAGTTTACTTTCCCGCTATTTTTCGCCCGGGATGGTTACCGAGATGATGGCTAATCCGGACGTACTCACCGGCAGGAGGCAGACCGCAACTATTCTATTTACCGATATTCGGAACTTTACTGCTCTTTCGGAAAACATGGATCCTATCGAGCTCGGTAAATTTCTTTCATCGATCCGTGAAACATTGACGGAATGCGTTTTTGAATTCGGAGGCACGCTGGACAAATATATAGGAGACGCCGTTATGGCGACGTTCGGAACCCCGTACCCGTCCGACGATCCGGCTGCAGACGCAATCAAGGCTCTCAGCTGTGGGAAACGAATGTTAGAACGCTTGGGTGATTTTAATGCTAAGCGAATGGCAAACGGATATCCGCCGGTAAGCATCGGTATCGGAATTCATACGGGGGAAGTATTTTCAGGAAATATAGAAACAAGCCAAAGAGCCGAATTTACCGTTATCGGAGACGCAGTAAATACTGCCTCTCGAATCGAATCTTTAACCAAGAATTTCGGGAAAGAATTCCTAGTATCCGAAGAAACCTGGAAACTTGCGGGCGCGAATTTTAACGGAGAAACACTTCCACCGATTCAAGTGAAAGGAAGAGAAAAATTGGTCACCGTTATTGCGGTAGGAATATGATAGATGCCGGCCGCAGAGGAAATTCAGTTCAGAAAGCCGAAAGGACTTAGCGAGTTCTTCCTCATAACGGATATAGGATTTATTTTATATTGGGGAATCACCTCCATAAAAATCATCCCGGATGAATTTTTATTCAAAGATTATAGCGACCCGATTTTAAATGCATGGAATTGGTCCTTCTTGCCGTTGGATCTTTTCATCTCGTTTACCGGATTAGCAAGTTTATATTTATTTAATAAGCGAAATTCAGTTTGGAAAAATCTTGCGATCCTGTCCTTAGGATTCACGATTGCGTCCGGTATTCAAGCTATTTCGTTTTGGATCATCCGCGGAGACGTTTCACTTTTATGGTGGGCGCCCAATATATATTTAATTTTTTATCCTTTGTTCTATGTTCGATTTTTATTAAAAAATTGATCTTGCTGCCGGAATCCCGGAAGTCGCTTTAGTTCGTTCGGTACTGGAAAATCCCCACCCTTCCTGGGCGGGGGCCGGTGCGGTGGTACCCGCGAGAAAGACCGTATTTCACAAAATCAACGGTTTTACAATTCATTTATTCGGCAAATTTGTGTAGGAGTTCCTACAAATTCGAAGCATGGACTTTTAGCAAAGAAAGCGGAAAAAAATTATGAATGGCGTTCATTTAATAGAAACAAAGGCGCCGCCGAAACTATAGGCGGCGCTGGGAGTGAAAGGCTTCGCAGATTTCGAAAGATGAAACTTTCGATGGTACCTACTTCACTCCGGCCTTTTGTAATTCTTTCCCCAATTGGCCGGTAATGGTGTAGAAGAACATACGCCAATCACTTAAAAAAGATTTTATAGGATACGTAAACGTCGCCGGACGGTTCTTCTCTACAAAGAAATGTCCGATCCAAGCAAATAAATAACCGCTAAATAACGCTCCGAGCAAATACCAAGGATTTAAAAAAGCAACCGCGGATATTATCCATCCCAATGCGATCGAGGTACCGATAAAGTGCAAGATACGATTCAATTTATTGGAATGTTCTCTCAAATAGAACGGCCAAAATTCTCCGAGTGTTGTATAATTAGTTTCTTGAGACATGAAATACTCCAATTTGTATGATACTCTTATTTCGATCTATTCGCAACCTTAAATCGATCTCGAATTCACAATATAAATCATTTGTTATAAAAAGTGAATTACGGAGATCGGATCTAAAGGATCATATATTCCAGTAAGATTTCAGATTCAACTACTTCTGGGTGGAATCCTAGGCCTTACACCGAACCTTTCTTGATACTGTTCGTTCGCCTTCCCGTTCGATCAAAGGCAGCAAAGCTCTCGGATTCTTGCATAAGACTCGCATCTTGTTATAGTATGCGATTATTCAAATCGAAATAAGATCTAAAAAACTAACGGAGTCTCTCCGAGAAACAAGTTCATTCCAATAAAAATTTACGTCCTGACAGAATAATAAAGCCCACCGTTCTTACCTCCCTTTGCAATGTTTAGAGTTTTAACCCCTTATAGGGTTAGTAACGGAATTTCTCTGCAAGAACGCGGATCCAGTTCTTGGATCCCAAGCTGGCGGTCTTTAATTGAGAATCATTAGTGTCCTTAAAATCGGTCCTTGATTTGCATCTTTTATGCTGATTCGATTTTTTTTGAAAAAATAAGGCTTGTTCCCGATTTCTTTCCTGGATTTAAATTAAAAAAAATAGTGGCTTAAGGCTCAAAAAGAGACATATAAACCGGAAATTTAAGGGACGGACCCTTTCAATCCGGCACAAAAATCCTGATATTAATCATCGCATGAAAGCAACCAGAATGGGGAATTTAGGTCTTTACGGTCTTTTTAAGACTAAAATTAGCACTCTCTATCCGAAAGTGCTTGACGCCTTCCCGTATCCTAGTTTTTCCTAAAAGGAAGGCCAAGCACTCTACTAATCAAAGTGCTAAGGAATTATTTTAAATCTCAAAGGAGAAAAGTCTATGGCAATTAAACCACTAGGCGACCGCGTGCTAGTCGAACCGAAACAAGAAGCCGAAGAAAAAATCGGTAGCATCTTTGTTCCCGACACCGCGAAAGAAAAACCCCAAGAAGGAAAAGTAATCGAGGTTGGAAGCGGCCGTTACGAAGACGGCAAGCTCGTACCTCTCGAAGTTAAATCCGGAGACGTAGTTCTTTATGGAAAGTACTCCGGAACCGAGATCAAATCCGAAGGCAAAGAATACCTTATCATTCGTGAAAGCGATATTCTTGCAGTCGTGAAGAAGTAATCCGTAGGAGGAAATTAAAATGGCTAAAGTTATCGAATACGACGAAACAGCGAGACGCAAACTCCTAGAAGGAGTCAACAAATTAGCGAATGCGGTGAAAGTGACTCTCGGACCGAAAGGCCGCAACGTAGTCATCGACAAAAAATTCGGCTCACCCACCATTACTAAAGATGGCGTTACGGTAGCTAAAGAAATCGAATTGGAAGATTCGATCGAGAATATGGGCGCTCAAATGGTTAAGGAAGTATCTACCAAAACCAACGACGTTGCCGGAGACGGAACCACCACGGCGACGATTCTTGCTCAATCAATCATCAACGAAGGATTGAAGAACGTTACCGCAGGCGCTAACCCGATGGCTCTCAAGCATGGAATCGACAAAGCCGTAGCGGCTGCCGTCGAAAGCATCAAAAAGCGTTCCGTAAAAATCGAAAATAAAAAAGACATCGCGAACGTTGCTACTATTTCCGCAAACAACGACAAGGAAATCGGAAATCTAATCGCGGATGCAATGGACAAAGTCGGCAAAGACGGAGTCATTACCGTAGAAGAAGCAAAATCCATCGAAACTACTCTTGACGTAGTCGAAGGTATGCAATTCGACCGCGGATACATCTCTCCATACATGGTAACCGATCCTGAAGCGATGATCGCGACTCTGAACGATCCATATATCCTTATTTATGATAAAAAGATCGCGTCAATGAGAGACCTTCTTCCGGTTTTGGAAAAAGTAGCTCAAGCAGGACGCCCTCTTGTAATCATTTCGGAAGAAGTAGAAGGGGAAGCTCTCGCAACGATAGTAGTGAACACTCTCCGTAAAACGATTTCCTGCGTTGCGGTTAAAGCGCCCGGATTCGGTGATCGCCGTAAAGCGATGTTGGAAGATATCGCGATTCTTACCGGCGGACAAGTGATTTCCGAAGATCTCGGAATGAAACTGGAAAACGCAACCGTTCAACAACTCGGACGCGCTAAAAAAGTCATCGTCGATAAGGAAAATACCACCATTATCGAAGGACAAGGCGCTTCTAAAGACATCCAAGGTCGCGTAGGACAAATCAAGAAACAAATCGAAGATACTACTTCCGAGTATGATCGCGAAAAACTTCAAGAACGTCTTGCGAAACTCGCAGGCGGAGTTGCGGTCATTCACGTGGGTGCAGCTACCGAAGTCGAAATGAAAGAGAAAAAACATCGCGTCGAAGACGCTCTTTCCGCTACTCGTGCAGCAGTGGAAGAAGGTATCGTTCCAGGCGGCGGCTTGACTCTTCTAAAAGCTCAAGAAGCGGTAGCTTTACTCAAACTTGAAGGCGACGAAGCAACCGGGGCAAAAATCATCTTCCGTGCTTTGGAAGAGCCGATTAGAATGATCACTTCGAACGCAGGTTTGGAAGGATCGGTCATCGTCGAACAAGCTAAGACTAAGAAAGGAAACGAAGGCTTCAACGCTCTAACCATGGTTTGGGAAGATTTACTCCAAGCCGGAGTCGTCGACCCTGCGAAAGTAGTCCGCTTTGCTCTGCAAAACGCTGCGTCTATCGGTTCCATGATCCTAACTACCGAAGTTACGATCACCGACAAACCGGAAAAAGACGGCGGTGCGCCACCGATGGGTGGAATGGGCGGTATGGGAGGAATGGGCGGCATGATGTAATAAGCCGACCGTTTCTTTCGAAGCGTCCAAAAGCCGGAGAAGAAATTCTCCGGCTTTTCTTTTTCTAAATGCTTCTAAAATCGAATCCCGAAAATTCTACTATAGTTCTTACCCGCATTCGTCGTGTTACTATATAAGATTTGTAGAATGGAATATTTGCTATAATCCGTCTGCAACTCGTATTCCCAATCCCAAAGCAACCCTCCAATACCGGGTAACGCTAGAATTCCCATCGAACGATATCCCCTCTCCGGTCTGGCTCTGTAATAATATAAACCTGGACCGACGATCATCGCATCTTCTCCGGTCGAGATCGATTCGCTCCTGTAGTACAGCAGACCCAAGCCTACCATATCGTAACGACCATTTTTGCCGGAAGAAAAATATCCGAGCACCGGCGGAACATAAGTAGAAACTTCGTTCCCGTCTCGATGATAATAGTACGCGGGAAGGAAATTAGCGATACTTTCCTCTCCCGAACGTTTTAGACGAAGCCAAAGGAAATTCGCATCGGAGTAATCTTGGCCGGATTCATAACCTGCAATTAATCTACCTAGGACCGCCCAACGTGTTCGGTTTGCATCATATTCTCCGTGAAACAATCCTAAAAAGACGTTTACATTTCTTCTTTGAAGCGCCAATTCTCGATTCACGTCCAGTATTCCGGCAAATCCCCAACGATCCATTCCCTTATCGACATACGAATAGGATCCGAAAGCGAACCAAAAGCTGGAATCCGCACGACGATTGCGAATTACTAAGGGAAATATTCCCCAAGAATTCGAATTGGATCCGGTGATCGAATAGATCGGTCCGAAAATAAATCGGGAATGACCCGACTCGGGATCTCTGGCAAGATCGAAAAGTACCGCTAGATTGAAATGGAAGGAATTTCCTGCAGGCTTAGATTCCCGGTTATAATAAAATAAAGGAAATATATAATTCTTCGTAGAATCTCTTTTTCCTTTTTCGCTAATCGATTCCTGTCCGGCGAAAGAGATTAACGGAAAAATAGAAACACCGGTCGAATTCTCGTTCGTACTTTTATAACTATTATAGGAGATTAATTTAAAAAAACTGAATTCCTTGGATTCGGCGTCTGCTGCGGAAGCGAAACGGTTATAATAGAACCCCAGCCAAAATGCGGAGGTCTCCTTTTCAGAAGTGGAAGTATACAATGTCGGAAAAGGTAGCAAAAAGAAACTCGTAGCGATTTCCTCTCTTACATCGCCGCCCTTTCCGGTTGTCGAAAAAATACCGATCGGACTCACCGAAAGAGAATCCCATGATCCTGAAGTTTGCTCGGTTCTTTCAAAATAAAACGGAAGTCCCCAAATCGTTCTGCTCTTTATTCCTGCAATATTCGACTCGCTGTCCGAATAAAACGGATATAATGCAAAAGATGATTCCGAGGGCGATTTAGTTCTATTTCCGAGCAAAAGAATATTCAACGAATACGAATCCGGTTTTGAATCGTATCTAAATAGAATTGGAACCATGGTCTTATTACGAACGATCGCCTCCTTCTCCCTCTCGACCTCGGAAAAGTAGAACGGAAAAATCGACGTGGATTCCCTCCGCCCGGTAACGGAACTAGATATTTCGGACGAAACTAATCCGAACAGAGTCCAATAGGATCTATCCTTAGTTTTGCTAGAATAATACCCTAAGACGAACCTAGTCGTTTCGACCGAATCTTTATAAAAATACAAGGCCAGTGGAAATACGACATCCGTCCTTACTGCGTCCTTTTTCGACAAATCGGATTCTCTATATCGATAGTAGATCGGAGTCAGTAATTCGAAAGTCGAGGAAGAACCGTCTTTCTGTAGATAGCTGCTCGAGCTGAGCAAAAGTGGAATTAGCGTATTGGATCTAACAGATTCGTTCGATTCGGCGGTATCGGAAAAATAGAACGGAAATAAATTGGTTTTCGAGAATGTCGCAAATTGGGTTTTTACGGAGGAAGAAGAGAATAGTCCCAACACGTTCGTATATGTAGACCCAGGGTCCGAGGAGGAATAATAGCCGAGGAAGAAAAATCGACTCAAATCTTCGTTCCTTCTATAGTAGAGACCTAACGGAATCAGAAAATCGATTTTCGTCATCTTATCCTTCGATTCGCCCGGCGCCTTGGAACGATTATAATAATAAAGAGGAAATAGAAAACTAGTGTCGGAACCGCCTGAAATATCGCTGAATAAGCTGTAGTAAGACAATAAAGTCAGAACCTTAGAAGAATAATTTCCCCCGGCCCCTCCTTCAATCGAATCGTACTTACGATAATAGAAGGGGGCAAAAAGTTGATACCCTTCCCGTTCCTGATTACCCGAAGCGGAGGACGTCTTAGTCTCTCTCGAATGAAAAAGAGGCAAAAGAATCGAATGAAAGCTTGAAACTTCGGACCGAGGAGAAATATCTTTTTTACTATAATATAATATGCTTATGGTTCTATCCGAACTCGGAGACGAATCGTGGGCTACCAGCGGAAATATCCGGAACCCCCAAGTATTCGGCGAATAGTAGGTTCGGAAAAAAGGCCACAGCACCGAGTAATCCTTAGTATCCCCTTTCTTACCTCTTTGGAACCCGAAAATCATCCAAGCTTCTTGAAAATCGGCGGCATCATCCTGTCTAGCATAAAACGGGAAATAGACGTTATATTCTTGGTTCCCGATTTTACTTTTGAAGATCGGCGGTAAAAGCCAAATCGTAACCTTGTCCTTGGTCTCTTCCGACCAAGAATACCAAGCGAGAGGTAAAAGTCGGAAATGCCTTCGATCGTCTCCTCTCTCATAACTTAAAATCCCGAATAATGTGCTGAATCCGAAAAAAGATTTGGATGTATCGCGGGAAAGCGTTTTGTATTTTCTAAGTCCGTCTTCACTCGCGTCCGGACTCTGAGTCGAACCTGGAGCTACCGGGAGTTTCTTGTTGTTCAGCGGATCGGCGGGAACATTCTTGCTTTCGGTGAGCGGATTTTCTTGTTTTCGCTTCCACCACAAAATCGAATCTTTAGAAATGGATTCCCGATACGAAACTCTTACCAAATTATAAAACCAGGCAAAATCAGTGTCCAGATACAATTCTTTCTCGGTCATTCCGATCGAGGCCGAAGAGGATCCTTGCAATGTACTAAGAGATTTAGAGGAAGAAAAGCCCGCAATATTCAGATCGAGGGACTTGTCTTCTTCCTCGTATTTCAAATAGAAAGGCAAAAAGATGGATGCCTTGCTCTTAGGAGTATCCCAGAAATAGTAAATGGGTAAGAAAAACTGGGAACTTTCTTTTGCGACACGATCTTCCTTGGAAAAGTAAAGTACGGCCCAGGTTCGATCCAACTCCGGCGATCGCTTTACGTAATGAAAAATGCCGAACGAAGAGTAATCGTTTTCTTCGTATCCGAATCTAAAGAAGAAAGGAATGAAAACTCGAAAAACGTTTTTATTATGATAGTAAAGAGGAAATGCATATCCGTATCTTTGATTACCGGAACCGTCAAAACCTCTACCGCCTAAACCCAAAATATTCCAGTAGGATCCAGACTCGGAGTTTCCGGAAAAGAAGATCGGGTAAACCCGCAAACTAGATTCCCTCTCGCTATCTCTTATTTCCAATGGACCGAATAATGAATACGAACCCTTTGCATCTCTATTTCTGAAAAAAAGCGGAAAAAGATAGGAGTAAGAGACGTCCCCTTCCTTCCAGCTTCCGGCAATCCCGGCGAAATTCCAGTAGGAACCGATTTGCCATTTGCCCGAATAAAAAAGCGGGTAAATCCGAAAGGAAGCTTCGAGACCGTTGCTTTCTAATTCGACGGGGCCGTACAAACCGTAAGACCCGGTGCCAGAGTCCGAATTTAGAAAGAAAGGGAACAAATAAGAATACGTATCGCTCCCATCTTTTCCCTTTCCGGCTAATCCTGCAAAATTCCAGTAGGAACCTGTAGGCGAAGATCCTGAAAAATATAGCGGATAGATTCTAAATGTCGAACTCGGTCCCGTACTAGACATTTCTACAGGGCCGTAAAGATCGTACGAACTTTGCGCGGAGTTTGTCCGAAGAAAAAATGGAAACGCGTATGAGTAACCGTTTACGCCATCCTTTCCCGCTCCGAATAAACCGGCGAAGTTCCAATATGATCCCGTGGAAGAAACCCCTGAATAATAAAGAGGGTACACTCTAAACGAAGAATTCTGATCGACCGAGGAAAATTCGACAGGTCCATAAAGACTGTACGATGTTTGCGGAGATGAAGTCTTTACGAAGAATGGAAAAGCATATGCGTATCGATCCGAAGCGTCTTCTCCTTTTCCGAACAGGCCGGCAACATTCCAATATGAGGTCCCCGGAGAATTACCCGAGTAGTAAAACGGATAAATTCTGAAGGAGGAGGAAGATCCGTTTTTGGAAAATTCCACGGGACCGAATAAGGAATAGGATTCGTTATTCGATTCCGTTGTAACAAAAAAAGGAAACGCGTATAAATATTTGTCCGAACCGTACTCCCCTTTTCCGGCGATTCCCAAAAAATTCCAATACGATCCTTGGCGAGACGCACCCGAAAAATAAACGGGAAAGAAGGTAAAATAAGAATTTTTTTCGTAAAACAAAAAAGGGAAAAAATAGGCTCCGTTTAGAGAATCGTTTGGATCGGTATTCCAGCCGCTCAGATATAGAAAATTCGTTCGAGTCCCCGACTCTTTGGCGTAACCCCTAAAGAAAATAGGAGTAAACCAATTCGATCTGACAACTTCTCCGTTTCGCGCGGCCGTTACTTTAAACGATAATAATAAAGGAATTCCTGTTACTTCTTTCTTTTCCGGCTGTCCGAGAAGGGAGTTCTCCGACCAAGTTTGTAAATAGAACGGAGATAAAAACATTCCTTCCGTCCCGTCCTTACTGGAGTCGTAGGAAAATAGAGGTAATAAAGTTAAATGAGATTTCGATTTTCCCGAGCCCCAGTATAATAAAGGTAACAAAGCTCCGTAATCGGAATCTTGGTCCTTCCCGGTGTGAAAAATCAGAAAGTGAGTCCAACTCGAACTCTCCGTCGCATTTCTAAAGAAAAGAAGCGGAAGCATATATCGAAAGGAGTTTCTCCCTCCATTCGCAAACTCATGATTCTCCGCACCAGCTAAAGGCAGAAACGAAGGAAATCTGTATGTTTCCTTTTTATAATTCGTGTTTTGTTCGTAAGAGTAATAATGGAGCAGAGAGAGGTTAAAACTCTCCTTAATTTGGCCCTGGTCCACTTTTTGACTGAAGTATAAGGGAAAGGACCAAGATCGATAGGACGCGGAATTCTTATCTTTGAGATAATAATAGAACGGGTAAACCGTATATTCTTTAAACTGCGGATAATTGGTATAGCTAACGGCAAAGAAAGCGTCCCACGAAAAATGGTCCTGCCAGGATTCCACTTTCATGATGATCGCGCGAACCGGATATTTTTCCTCCTTCTCACTTCCGTAAATCGGTTTTCGCTCGCTAGTCAACTCGTCGAAAAAATCCTTGGGTTGCGCCTCCAGGATCGAATTGAAAAATAGATAGGAAGAAATAAGAATGAAACAGAATTTAAGAGCAAAATTTAAAAAAAATTTCATACAGCTTAGTCTTCAACGATTTCGATGAGTTTCTTTTTACCTTTCTCACCGTGAATTAATCGCACGCATCGTCGGGAAACTCCGAATTCTTCGGCGATAGCTGCAAGAACCGCGTCGTTGGCCCTACCCTCGATTGCGGGTTCCCGGACGGCGACGATCCAGGTCAGATCTTCCCCTTTTTTGATAAAGGGTTTTTTGGAATTCGGTTTGACCCTTACTTCGATACGCATGAGGGATAAAATCCGAAACGAACTCTAGCGTTTTCTTCGAAATTTACCAGCGATTAATCTTATCTCATCGATGCCCAAAAGCAGGCTTGTTCCCAGAAAAATTCCGCCGGAGAAGAGAACCGCAATCAAAACGGAAATTCTTGAAGAGTTTGCATATCCGAGACCTTCCGATTGCAGGAAAAGCAATAGAGAATCATGCAAGAAATATCTGTACAAAATTAGAATACCGCTCATTAAAAACAGAGGGAGAAAAAGACTCAGAGTCTTACGAACAAAGCCCCCCCATGGGAAGACGATTCCGTGCTTCATAAGGCTTCTGGATAAGAAGAGCCAAGTGGAGATCGAAGTCACTGCGGAAGCTAATGCAATCGCGGAATGCTTTAAATAGTAAATCAAAGAAAGATTCAGGAGCAAATTCAGCCCCAAGGACAAAGCCTGAACTTTCAACGGAGTCTTAGTGTCCTGAAACGCGTAAAAGGAGGAAATCAGTACTTTATTCATGCTGTAAAATGGGACAGCTACTGAATATAGAATGAGAGGCATCGTGGCGGTTTCCGTCGCGACATGATCCCATCTTCCTCCGTAATAAATTGAATCCAAGATCGGCCCGGCTAGGATTCCCATTCCAAGCGCTGCTGGTACAGTAAGAAAAGACGCAAATCCTAAAACCCCCAGCATTTCTCCCGGTACTTCCGAATGTCTGTCTTCTTTCAATGCGGAAAGTAGCGCCGGCAAAGTAGTTGTAGCCAAGGCCACGCCGATAATTCCGGTCGGAAGTTGAACCAGCCTTTGAGAGTAGTCTAAACTAACCACTGCGCCTAAACCCGGATTCGCGTTTTGAACCATGTTAGCGAGAAAGATATCCACCAACAAACCAAGCTGATAAAAACCTCCTCCTAATGCCGCAGGCAGCATAAGTTTAAAGATCTTTTTTATGGCGGGGTGTTTGTAGTTCCAAGACAGTATCGGGCCTTCGCCGTTTTTAGAGACGTACCAAACTTGAACGGACAATTGGATGACTCCGCCGAATATGATGGCAAAGCAGAGTATCCGAACCTTCGTCAGGAGATCCAACTCTAAAAAAGGAAAGATGCAAAGAAAGACGACTAGATAACTTAAATTTAATATAATCGGGGAAAGAGAAGGCACAAAAAAACGATTCTTGACGTTCGAGATCGCCATAAAGATCGACGATAAGCTGGCCGTAACGATCAAAAAAAATAATATATAGGTCAATTCTATTACAAGAGTCGAATATTCTTTGGAGCCTCCCACCAATAAGGGAATAGCTATCGGAGAAAGCGAAAATACCAGGAGAACGAATGCGAATAATATCAAGGCTAAGAAAACCAGAACCGCTCCGCTCATTCTTCGTGCGGCCTCTTCTCCCTCTTTACCGGCTTCGGAATAAAGAGGCATAAAGGATTGCGAAAGAGTTCCTTCAGCTAAAAGATTTCGGAACATATTAGGCAATCTATATGCGACCGAAAAGGCGGACGCAATCATGCCTGTCCCGAACGACACTGCCATAAAATGGTCCCTGAATAAACCTAGAATTCGGGAAAGTAAGGTATAAAAAGAAAGAGCGAAGCTACGAGTGGCTGCTTTGGACAAGGTTACCTGCTGGACCGGAAGCTTCCGGCGAGACTACAAGTCGTTCTAAGTAGCGAACTCCGCCCAACCTGTTCACGTCAAACTCAATTCCGCAAGCAGGACATTTGTATCTCCCTGAAAGTCGAATTCGTAAACGAGAATGACAACTCTCGCAATACAAAATTTTATCGGACGCCGAGCCTTTGAGTTTTTCCAAAGACTGCTCCAATTTCAGTTCGGAGCCGAACTCATCCTTTTTCGAAATAGAGTCTCGGTTACGAGTCGGAGAATCTTCGATGACCGAGGTTTTCCCCGCATCCGCAACGGGAATCGTTCTTATCTCGGGGATATGCACCGATTCATCATTCTTTTCAAAATTGGATTCGCTAGGAGCGGAATAAAATTGCAGAGGTTTCGTTTGCCTCAATGAGGCTATGGAATCCTCGGACGCATTATGCTTAGAACGTAGGTCTTCGATTTTTAAAGAGGATAGCCATTCTTCCGCATCTCGTTCAGTGGAAAAAATCGGCAAGGAAGTCGATAAGCCGAAAAGACCGAGTACGAGTTTGCATTCTTCATTCCAGCCGACAAACGCAATGTTCCCGCCGTTCTTTTGCAAAAAGGAATGTAATTCGGATAACGACCAAATGCCCTCCTCTTCCAAATATTGAATAGAGTCGCAAATCATTAAGAAAAGACGATCGCCTTCTTCCCAACGAGATTTTAAAAAACGAATCAAGTCGGGCGAAGAATGTGAATCCAGAGTTCCTTTCGGAACGATCCGTAAAATCTTATGAAAGCGAGAAGTCTTGAGTTCCAAGAAAGCCTATCCTAAATAAATCGCATCTAGAATCTCCGGCTTATCCAAACGTTGAGAGACTATCTCGGCGCTCGGGATCGGCATCGGTTTTTCCAGAACTTCCGTTTTTGCGGGAACATGTCTTTGTACCTCCGCAACCGGAGTTGTAGGGGAAGATTGCTGAGAAGCGGCTGGTTGACTTCCGGCTTGCCATCGAACCGGGCCTTCAGTCTGAGCAAAATCGACTTTTTCCCAAAGAGGAGGAGAGGAAGAAGTTCGTGCGCTACTAGATACCGCCGAAGTGTTTGCTTGCGCAAACCCTGAACCGGCGCTTTTAATAAGAAGATGTACCAACCCGATTACTAAGGCACAGATCAAAGCAATCCATGCGTTATTCTGAGCTATCCATAGAAAAAGATCCGTTTGCGTATGTACGAATTGCCCGAAATTTCCTCGTTCATAAGTCATAAACAATGAAGCGACTCTTTCCAATTTCTGGGGATGATAAACTCCCATGGATAATAAAACGTCCGGTTCAAGAATTTCCGGAAAGATAGGAGCCACGGTTTTCAATACTGGCTCATCCGAAGAAACATTTCGTTTTCCTAGTAATACGGGAGTTCCCACCTGCCATTTCCTAAGCCGATGTGCGATCGTGAATGTGGGAGAAAGAAATTTGACTTCCGGTTTTCTCTTCTTTATGGGATCTTCAACATAGTCTTCGTTTGAGGAAGCCAGAACGATTCCGGTATCATTTACGACAGAAATATCTTTGATCCGAAATCCGTCCTTATCTTCGGAAGTCACTTTGACTAGTCGCGCAAATGTAAAATTCAAATCCGCTAATTTCTCGCCTTCCAATTTGCTTTCCGTGGATTTAGAAAGGGAACTGATCGTATCCCTCGCGCGATGGTCTGACGAAATTTTCAGCTGATCGAAGGAAGCCAAAGAGGATTCCAAAAAGGACCAGGCGGAGGCACCGATCGCAATTCCTTCGCAAACGATGAGAGCAAAAATAAAGAATAGAACGTGTTTAAAAGTCTGCACCTGATAACCTCTCTTCCTAAGAATCGGTCGTAACGACTGATTCTCTAAAGGAGAAAAAGCGACCCTCCGCTATTCTTTATCCCCCAGTGTTAAGCAGAGTTGATTCGATCAGAGGGAAATAGCTTTTTCCCTGAGGAGCTTTTCTTGAATTATTCTTTGAAATTCTGAAATCCAGTGCCTTCGTTTTTCTGAGCTCGAGTCCAAACCAAGTTTAGCTATGGAAACCATGTTTCTCCAATCCCCACCGCAAGGATGAATACATCTAAATGCGGAAAAATCATTAGATACATTGAGTGCGATTCCGTAGCTGGTAAACCAGGACTTGAATAGAACTCCGATCGAAAGAATTTTACGTTCAGGGTCGGTTGAAAGGTACAATCCAGGTAAATCCGACCGCCGAATTAGATCCAAATTCCAAACTATTTTTACTGCTTCCATGGCGGAAGAAAGCGCCGCATCTAAGAAATTAGTAATCGTAAGACCCCGCCCTTTCAAATCGATATGAAAATAAGTAACGATTTGCCCCGGTTCATGGGCGGTAAAATCCCCTCCTCGTTTGATATAATGGAGAGCGATGCCGTTTTTAGATAGGAATTCCGGGTTCTGAAGAAGGTTACCGATATTATAATTGATCCCGGCGGTAATCGTGGGAGGGTGTTCTAAAAATAGAATGTTTTCCTTTCTTTTTGCCCTCGCCTTCTCCTGAAAGAGAATATATCTTTCATAGGGGACCGGGCGCCTAAGGGAAATTGCCTGTACCACTATAACATTACAATGGAAAAGCTACTCGAAGTCATCTCCTTTATCTTACAAAGATCGCCCTCTGGACGCAATCGCCAGGAGTTGGCAAAACTAATTTATTTAGCGGATGGTGTCTTCTTCCAAAAATACGCCAAAATCATCACAGGACAGAAATACATTCATTTAGAAGATTCTCCCTACGCTATGGAATTGAATCAGGCGTTGCTTCATTTGAAAGAAAACCGTCTAATAGATGTACTGCCAAAATTGACCGAGACGGGGATTGCCGGATATCTGCTGATTTGGGTCGGCCCTGCTCATGAAGAGGAAATCGACTTAAATCGCCAGGAAAAACGGATTTTGAGGAAGGTATTGGAGAATTTTAAAGGGAAGGTTTACGACGAAAATCGAGTTTACCCGAATCTTTATGAAAATTACGTCATCACTCCTCTTTTCTCGGAAATTAAATTTAACAAAGATACAATGAATACTAAAATCCATTTCTTTAAGAGAAAAACGCTTTTGAATATCTCCGGCAAAATATTTAAGGTACTTTTTAGCGAGTAGCTAAGGCGGGAAACATGCTTATAACGGTTTGTAAAGGCAAAATACACCGCGCGACGGTTACGGACGCAGACCTCAATTACGAGGGGAGCCTAACCGTAGATATGGATTTGGTGGATGCTGCCGGAATGTTTCCCTACGAAAAGGTATCCGTCGTTAACGTAAATAACGGGGCGAGATTCGAGACATATCTGATCGAAGGCAAACGCGGTTCGGGAGAAATTTGCCTGAATGGGGCTGCCGCACGTCTCGGCATGAAAGGCGATAAGGTAATTATCATCTCATACGGTTCCTTGGAGGAAAAAGAACTTCCTAAGGGATACCAGCCTAAAGTCGTCCTAGTGGACGAAAAAAATCATATCAAAAAGATCTGACCTGGACCTCTAAAAAGGGTCAACATTCTCGCTGGACGAATTTTCCGATCCGGTTAAAATAGAAAAATATTTCAAGAGAAGACTTAAACCCGGCGAGTTTTTCCTAAAAAACCGGAAGTTCCGGCTAAGTTTCGGGGATTATTGGTCGATATTTAATTTGAAGAACCGTATTGGGATCAGTACACGCATGAAATCCGTTGCAAAATTCTCCTTCGCCTTAGTATTATTTATCTTAGGTACCGCCGCATCCGGGCAGAACGCGGAGAAGCCGACCGCTGCTAATTCCGGTTCCGGGGTGGAATTCTACCCTCTCGCTTATTACGACGATCGATTGCTCGTTAAGGAAGTTTCCTTTTTCCGCAGACATTCAGATAACGGAAAAGGGGAATTCGTGGACGTTATGATCGAATTGGAAAACAGAGATTTCGATCCTGCAAACTTTTCCATTTACGTTCTTGCTTTAAATGAAACATCCACCGCCAAAGTAGACGACCATCGCGAATTAGTCCCATTTCCAAAATGGCGTACTTATGATGTGGAAGAAGATGTAAAAGTAGTAAACTTTCACAATTTAATGCCAAGTCCAGTGGACAATAAAGTTGTCTGGGGAGACCAACGTTATAATGAAATCAAGAAAAAGTACGAAGATAAATTGGTCCGCGGTGAAAAAGCGAAGTTAGGAAATCCTTCCTTTAACGAACTCGTTCATTACTTGACCAATAATCCTCAGACCGCATTGCCGATCACACTTTACGGGGAAGCTGGCCCGACCAAAGATAAGGTACTGATCAGCAATTTTGTGGCACAAACTCCGGAAGACCTCCAAAAGCAGCGTCACGAGTCGTTAAGCAAACATACTTATACGATCTATAACGCAAAATACAAGACCACGATCTTTTCTCACCACTACACCGAATATCGTCCAGGTTACTTCACTTTCAATAAAATAGCCGTATTGATCTTTAATCCACAAAAGGAAAAGAACAAGCTAGTTTATCGTAAAATTATAGACATCAATGGGTTAAAGCTAGTGAATTGATCGCGACCGAAGGCAAAGTTGGAAATAAAAAAAGGACCTAAAAAGGTCCTTTTTTTATGAGTTCGCGCAGTAACTGAGCGCTATGATTAATATGATTAAAGTTTAGAAGAATCCCTAGGTTTTCGGTATCGATCGATACTCCCGGGAACAAAGCGAGTAGACCACTGGTCTCGGTTGATATGCTTTTCTACCCAACCTTTTCCATGGTCCCAACGACCATCTGAGAGAAAATCAAAGAAATAGGAAGAATTCATGTACCGGTAGGAATCCATGATATCTAAAATATCGCGTTTTTCCGGTTCATCCTGGGGGGCGTCTTCGTAATAGAAGCTGCTATCCATTCATCTATACCCTACCTGTCTCCTTAGCTCTGTCCATCCTTATTTACCTAATGAGAACATAAAAAAATCAAACTTCTAGGTTGATTTTCAGGAGAATCAAAGCTCTTCGCCCGAAACTTTTGAAAACGGGATATCTTCCTCAGAACGCTCAGGAAGTGGCCACAAAAAAGGCAAATTCCTTTGGCCTTTGTCGGGATGCAGTGTCTTTTTACGCAATTGTCGGGTTCCTGCACGCCTCATGCCCTTTACGACCCGGAGCTTCTCCGCTTCTGCAAGAAGACCGTCTAACCGATTCTCCAAAAAGTATTGGAGTTCCTTTTGGAGATCTTGGTTAGACGCGCCGTCTGCAAGTTTCAATCCGTCTTTTTCCTGGTCTCCATCCATTTCCATTCGGCCTCCTGTAGAAAAAAGTATATCCTTTCTCCCGGACAAACGGTTCCGAATCGGATTCCGGCGATCGCATTTTTTTTCTTGCGAGTGCGAGGTTCCAACCTAAATTTGAGGCGAATGTTGAATGTCTCAGAATATGCGGATTCGCTTTCCACAGGGAAAGAAATTGATATCGAATATAGATTTATTTCCGATGAGGACCACCAACAGATTTACTTGCTCTTATTGCAAATTCTCGGACATTTGGACCGTCTTTTTCTCACGGAAGTAATCTCCACGATTCTAAAAGAGCTTCTGATGAATGCTAATAAGGCCAATGCAAAGAGAATCTTCTTTTTGTCGGAAGGTTTGAATATTTCCGATTCGGTTCAATACCAACGTGGAATGAAACGATTTCAAGAGGAGATCATTCACAAATGGGACGAACAGGAACCGGTCTTGAAAGGTTCTAATTTTTCGGTTCGTCTACGCGCCAAAATTCTGAATCAAAATTTGATTTTTCTAGTGGAAAATGATGCCCCCCTTCTTCGGCAGGAATCCGAACGAATCAAAGCTCGACTAGAATCCGCCAGTAAATTCAACGATTTATCGGAAGCCTTCCTTACCATGGCGGATAGTCAAGAAAGCGCCGGACTTGGAATCGTTCTCATCCAACTTCTTTTAAAAAATTCGGGAATTGGAATCGATAAGTTCAAGATCGAATCCGACGGGAAAATGACTCGAGCGACTTTAGTGATTCCGAAACAGATCGTTCCGTTGGAAGTCACGACAAAATTGAAAGATCGAATTTTCACCGAAATTGAAGGACTTCCCCCGCTTCCCAATACTCTTACGAAAATCATCAGCCTTTGCAATAACGCCGATTCTGATATGGGAGTGATCGCAAATGAGATAGAAAGAAATCCGGCTCTCAGTGCAGACCTTCTTAAACTTTCAAACTCCGCCGGTTTTGCGAGCCGGAACAAAGTAAATACGATCGTTCAAGCAGTCAAGGTCGTCGGTCTCAAAAACGTTAGAAACCTTCTCTATGTTTCAGGCGTCAGAAAAATTATGGAAGGACGATATACCAAGCTGCAAGAGGTTTGGAATCATTCCAACCTAACTAGCTATTTAGCTCGACAAGTTTCCCAAAGAGCGGGTCTCGTTAAGCTAGCGGATATAGCCGCCGCAGGAGCATTACTCCATGATTTAGGTAAGTTCGTTTTGCTTGCTCTCGATCCGAATCTATTCAGAAAACTGAGCGCATTCCAAAAACATCGAGACTTAACCAATTCTACGATCTTTGAAGAAATCTCGATCGGAATATCTCATCCAACACTCGGAGGAATGCTAGCTCGGAAGTGGGATTTTCCGCCTGACCTCGTCAATATGATAGAGTTTCATCATCGTCCTTTCATGACGTACGGAACGATTTACGCCGACCTAGTCGAAACAGTATATCTTGCAAATATGATGAGTGATTTTACGGAACGGAAAGTCTCTTATTATGCCGTCGACTCTAATATCCTTCGCAAGTTCGAACTGGACGATAAACAGAAGTTTGAAGAGACTTGCGAAAGATTGACTAAGGCTTACGAGATCGCGAATGAAGAAAACTGAGCAATCACTGTTAAATCTGAAAGGAATCCGGTTCTTTCGCTCCGGAACGCCGATTTTAGAAGGAATCGATCTAAGAATCAACCCCAACGAGCATTGGGTTTTATTAGGTAGAAACGGCGCAGGTAAGACGACTCTTGTCAATTTAATTTATGGAACGGACTGGCCGACTGCTGGGCGAATCGAATTGTTCGGAGAGGCGTTCGGAGAGGTGCCCATCCAAGAATTGAGGAACAAAATCGGCATTTTAGATTCGTCCCAACAGGAAAGCGCTCTGCAAAGAAGCTTAACCGTGTTCGACGTACTTCTTACCGGTTTCTTTCATACTATCGGGTATTATCGAGACCCTGACGCTTGGGAAGAAAAGGAAGCGGATCGCATTCTAGAAGAACATGGAATGGGGGCAAAACGCAAACAGTTGTTTCGAACTCTTTCCTCCGGAGAAAAGAAGAAGGTTTTGTTTTTGAGAGCGATGTCAACATCCCCGGATTTCGTTATACTTGACGAGCCTTGCTCGGGATTAGATTTAACGGCTCGCGAAGAGTTCATCGATTTTTTGGACGGTTATAAGAAGAATCGAAACTTTACTTCGATCTATATCACGCATCGCTTGGACGAAATTCCGCCGTTTTACGAGCACGCTGCGCTTTTAAAATCCGGAAAAATTTTATATTCCGGTATGATAGGCGAAGCGTTCACCTCGGAAAGGTTAACGAATCTCTACGACCGCAAAGTTCTAGCGGAAAATCGAAACGGAACCTGGGTCGCCATTGCCGATCGATCTTAAAAAGAATCTAATTATAAATACTCCGCATAATCGCATTCCGGAAACCGCGAACAGATGAAATATTCCTTTTTTTTGGAGGATCGTTTCCGAATTCTCTGACCTTTTCCGCATACCGGACAAATGCCGTAACCTAGTGCAGTCTTGGATGTTTTTTTCCATTCAGAGGAAACCGATTTTATATCGGCGCCCTTTAGAACCGTCTCTAATTTCGAGTAAAAATCGGTAAGTAACTGAGCTCGAGAAACCGAACCCTCCGCGACATGATCCAATTTCATTTCCATATCGGCCGTAAATCCGTCTCGAAACAAATCCGGAAAGGCTTTTTGCAGGAACGAATTCACTTTTTCTCCGAGATTGGTGGCTAAAATCCCGATTTTATCCCGGATAGCATAATTTCGTTTATAAAGAGTTTCTAATATATTTGCATATGTGGATGGTCGACCTATCCCTTCCTTTTCCATCTTCGCAACTAGAGTCGCTTCGGTATAGCGAGGAGGAGGTTCCGTAGTTTTCTTTTGCATCTCCCATTTTGTAGGAGATAGTATTTCTCCGACCTTCCAGAGAGGTAGGATTTCCTGAGTAGCTCCGTAAACGATTCTGTATCCCGGAAATTCCGTCCGTTTTGTCTCTCCAATCCATACTTCGGAGCACGCGTCCGCCTGAAACTGGATTCGAATCCAGGTTTCCGGTTTCATTTGGGAGGCGAGAGATCGTTTCCAAATCAATTCATATAGCTTCTTCGCGTCTTTATTCAAAGAACGTTCGGCAAGATGTTGAATGTCTTTAGGAGTTAAAGTGGGGTCGACTGGACGTATGGCTTCATGAGCGTCTTGCGTCTTCCCTTTCGTCTTTCTTTCCCTGTGAGACAAATCTTCCGACGATACAAATTCCGCGCCAAAGGATAGGATAGCCTCTTTTTTGAGAGCGAGTCGAGCCTGAGTGGAAATCCGAGCCGAATCGGTTCTCATATAAGTAATTAAGCCTTGGCGTTTTCCGTTTCCGAGATCTACTCCTTCGTATAGAGACTGAGCCAATTTCAACGTCTTTGATGCCGGAAATTTAAAAAAACGGAATGCTTCTTGTTGAAGACTAGCGGTAGTAAAAGGCGCAGGTGGGAGAGTTTTTCCCTTTTTTTCGGAACGATCTATAATCTTTAATTCTGCATTTTGGTCTAAAAGATTTTGCAAAGAGGTTACGCATTCCTCTTCGGTTTCGAACGCTCCGTTCTTCCGGTGAAATAAAATAAAATCTTCTTTCTCCGGCGAAAAATGAACTTTTGCAATCACCTCCCACGAATCCTTGGGTAGAAAAGCTCTGATAGTAGCCTCCCTCTCGCAAATCCATTTCAAAGCAACGGACTGAACCCTACCCGCCGACAACCCGGAAGAAATTGCCTTCCATAGAAAAGGGCTAATTTTGTATCCAATCAATCGATCTAGGATCCTTCGAGTGACCTGCGATTCCACCAAGCGAGAATCGATGTCGATCGGATGAGATACTGCTTCTAAAACCGCAATTTTACTGATCTCCCTGAATTTGACTCTCTTCACCGACGCAGGCTTGCCGATTCTCTCGGATAAGATGGATCCGATAAATTCTCCCTCTCGATCCGGATCGGTAGCTATGAAAATCCGATCGGCAGCCTTAGCCGCTTTCAAAATCTGAGCCAAAACTTTTTTCTTGCCAGGTAAGAGCTCATACTCGGGTAAAAAATCATGAGAGATATCCACGCCTAATCGATCCGAAGGTAGATCCACAAGATGGCCGAAAGTCGCTAGAATTTGAAAATCGTCACCTAAGTAGGAGGACAAAGTCCGAACTTTCGTGGGAGATTCTACGAGTAAAAGTTGAGGCATCGTAAGACGTGTCGATAAAGTCGACCCGCCTGTACTTTTTAGAAGGGACCTAGGCTTTCAATCAAATATCCGTCCGGATATGTAGGGTTCTTTCGTTTAGTAACGAAGAACGGTTTCCTTCGCGGCGGCCAAAAATATCGGAGAACAAAAGCCCTCAGTTTAAAGGAAACAATCGTGACCCATTGCAACAGAAAATTAGGATTCGGAAATCCCATTGCAGCTCTCAATGGAGCGTCCATTAAGGAAAATAAAACTTGAGAGACTAAAAAGGAAAGTCCTGGAATTTTAGGCAATCTTCCTACTGCAATCCGTAAAGTTGCCGTTCCTAATCTTACTCCTTCAGGCGTCTGTTTAAAATTCTTGGATTCGAAAGTCCGATTAAAATCTTCCATCTGTTCATATGTCTTCGGCAGATCTTTGATATTCATCAATTCACCGATCCGTCTCCACAGATAGAAATTGGCTAATTTTTCCTGATGCGAACTTTTTCTCCAACCAAACCGGGAATTCCAGCGAGAAGGTTCAAAAATAAAAGTGGTAAGAGTATAGAGAAAGTCTTCGTTCTTAATTTTATATTGCTTATGAATTTGATTCATGCGACGAATCGCTCTTCGACCGTTTTCGCTATCCAATCCGTTTTCCAAAAATTCTCCTAAGACGAGAGTAGTATCATCATATCGTTTTTGGCCGAAATTTTCGAACTGCTTGGTTTCATCTAGGATCTTCGCGATGGAAGGAATCGCGTAAGTGCGAAAAAATGCCAATGCCAAAGAAATTTCCACATCCTGTGGGAAATCGTAGCTGCCGGAAAGAAATGCGATTCGATGAGCATCTTTCTCCGGATCCAGCTTTCCAATTTCTCGTAAAATTCGTAATCGATCAAACATCTATATTCCCGTCTCTTCTCATCACCGTGAGAAATCATTTACAAAAAGCTAATCCTAAATGGAACGTCGATTGCACAAGAATTTTTCTAAATACGCGATAGGTTGGATAGCAAACGACCACCTTGCCACCAGGTAATTACTTTTATATAAAAGTAATTACCTGGGTCTGAATTTGAAAAAGTTTTGGTGCCCGCCCCTCCTGGGCGGGGGCCGGTCGGTGGTACCGCCGCAGCCGAATGAAACAAGCCGCTTAACACAAATTGCGATTATTGAAAATCCTTTTTCTACATTTGTTTGTGTAGGAGGTCCCACATTTTTTTTATTTCGGACTTAGATTGACAGTCGCCTGTCTTTCTGATAAAAGTTTTATTTCTGAAAAACCGCCCCCATCCCCCACCCAGGAAGGGTGGGCCCTCGCTTTTCACAATAAACCGATCAAATCGATTCAATCTCGAATCCAAGAAGGACAAAAAAAACCCGGCTACTGCCGGGATTTCGTAGGGCTTTTTTAAGGCGAATCACCGTCGACTTATTTGTCGCGGCAAATTTAATTTAACCGTTAGAAGGAACCGGAAACAAACCTTCAATAGAAAGATATCTCTCTCCGGTATCATAATTGAAAGTAAGAACCGTTGAACCTTCTGCAATATCCGGTAGTTTTTTAGCTACGGCGGCAAGCGAGGCCCCGGAAGAAACTCCCAAGAAAATTCCTTCTTCGCGTGCAGCACGCAAAGCATATGCAAAAGCTTCATCTTTGGATACTTGGATGACTCCGTCTAATAGATCCACATGCAGGTTTTTAGGAATAAATCCAGCGCCGATTCCTTGAATCGGATGGGGTCCCGGTTTTCCTCCCGAAATAACTGGAGAAGCCTCCGGTTCTACTGCATAGACTTTTGTTTTCGGAAATTTCTCTTTCAGAACTTTCGCAACGCCGGTGATGTGACCGCCCGTTCCGACTCCGGTGATCAGTACATCTACCCCGTTCGGAAAATCTTTTAAGATTTCAGCGGCAGTTGTCTCTATGTGAACTTGAATATTGGCTTCATTTTCGAACTGCTGGGGCATCCATGAATTATGATTCTCGGACACAAGCTGCTTCGCACGCTCGATCGCACCAGGCATTCCTTTTTCTCGGGGAGTAAGATCAAATTCTGCTCCATAGGCCGCCATGATTCTTCTTCTCTCGACGCTCATTGATTCGGGCATAACGAGAATCAATCGGTATCCTTTTACGGCCGCGACTAGCGCCAGTCCTATTCCGGTGTTTCCGGAAGTAGGTTCGATGATCACGGTATTTTTCGTTAATTTTCCACTCTTCTCCGCGTCTTCGATCATAGAAAGAGCAATACGATCTTTAATAGAACCGCCGGGGTTAGATCGCTCAAGTTTAGCGTAAACGGAGTGTTTTGAATCGAAGAGACGATTAATCTTCACATGAGGAGTATTTCCTATAGTCTCTAAGATATTATTTGCTTTCATTGCTTGTTCCTACCTTTCCAACTTTGATTCCGGTCATTTGCTACTATATTGGAAACAGTTTTCAATATATCAAATATTTCAATAAAAAAAAGGACCTGCCTGCGATTTTTCGACCTTTTCCCCATACTTTCAAATATCTTTCTGCACTAAATTCATAAGAAAATCGGATTTGAGTGATACCGTTACAGAATATTCTCAATCCTTCAACTACAACGAGACTCATTAGATTAAACTGTCTTTAGCACAATTCCCGCCAAAAATGCCTCCACCGTAGGTCCCCATTCTAATTCTAAACCTTTGAAAACGGCATACAAAGTGGAAATATGAACGTTAGAATCTCCGGGGGTTGCCGCATATCCACGTATCTCTTTCCCCCTAACTTCTAATGATGCTAAAGGAAAAACCGCGTGAGAAAAGATTCTACCATACAATCCTCGGTCCCGTCCCGATGAAAAAATCGAGTTCGTTGATATCAGGTCAGTAACGGAAAGAAATGGATCCGTCTGAATTTTATTAATCACGTCCTCCAATTTTATTTCTCGCTTCAACTTGAGTCGGAACCGAATCAAATGCATATACGGTGAGTTAATCGTTATTGAAGAAGAACTCAAACTGATTTTAAAACCAAGACTAGCATAAACTTCGTTGAGGAGTCTCCCATGATGCGTTCCGGTCTCCGATTCAGGTAAGACTAATAAAGGCCCGGTCACGTGGGGATCGTTTTTAGCCATATCCGCGTCTCGTCGAATCACGAAGAAATCTGCCTCTTCCAAAATGGAAGGAAGTTCGGTCGCATTTCGTCCATAAAACGGACGAAGTATTCCGGCTAACGTGTGAGTATTGCAAGTAGAGATATGTATGAATCTATGAATTTTTTTTTCAAGAATAACCGCATTCTCAGGATAAAGAAACTGAGGACCGAATTTATGTTCGCTTCCCTGCGCTACGAATAATCGAATCCTATCATACAAAGCGGACTCATATTCAGGAATTCTATTTTCCGCAACGCCTGGCGGAGAAGAATCGCATAGAACATAAGAATTTTGAAGCGCTTCCTGCTTCGGTATCCATTTAGGAAAAAAGTTCCGAACATGATTTTCTCCGTCATCGACTAACTCGGCCCCCTTTTCTAAAAGAGAAAGAATTTGAGGTATCTCCGCCTTCCCGAGTTGATACGGTTCTACAAAAACGCGAAAACCTCCAAACTTAGCCTTTATCAACAATAAAATCGAGGCTAAAGGCCATCCGATCACGCCTGTGCCGCGTAGATAGACCCCGAGATTTCTTGGGGTTTCGTAAGAGTCAGGCATTTTTGTAAAAACTCGGCCGGGAATAATAAGGATCGTTCATATAATTCGTTTTGTATTTCACGTAATTCCCCGTAGTTCTTGTGATGATCTCTCGCTCCTTTTCGGTAATATCTCTTACGATCTTAGCTGGAGATCCCATGACCATCACTCCGGATGGAATAATTTTCCCGGGTGTGACCAGCGCACCGGCTGCAACAAACGAGTATTCGCCCAACTCGACTCCGTCCATGACGGTCGCTCCCATTCCGACGAATGAAAAATTCTTTAAAATGCATCCGTGAATTGTGGCTCTATGACCGATGGAAACATTATCTCCGATTTCGACCGGATATACATCTCTCGCTACATGTACAACCGTCATATCTTGGATATTCACATTCTCGCCTATGCGAATATAATTTACGTCTCCTCTTACAAGCGTCTGGAACCAAATGGAAGAATTCTTACCGATCGTAACGTCTCCGACTATTTGAGATCCCGGAGCTAAAAAAACGCTATCGTGGATATCCGGGCGTTTTCCCAAATATTCTAAAACCATTCCATATCCGCGTGCATCGCTCATCATGAAGAAATTCTCCCGATCCTTTCATTTCCATTTTCCAGCCCGTTAAGTCAGTCCACAAGTCGAAATTCCTTTTGACCGACTAGGCACTACGACAAAGGATGGGATGAATGTTTACGCCACGCAAAGGATTCGGAGAAAAAGAAAAGAAGTTCGATAAAAAACGATTCGCGAAGTTACTCGGATTTTCTTTGACGATCGGTCTGCTCCTAGCGTTGCTTCTCAGATCATGGATTCTTTTTCCGTTTATTCCGGATACTTCTGAAATGAATCCTGCGATTCCCAAAGGAAAAAGAGTCTATATCTATCGTTGGATTCAACCTTCCTCGTTATTTTTAGGAGATGTCGTTTTAGCGGAACATCCGACTCAGAGTGGAAGCGTGATTTTAGGAAGAATCGTAGGTAAGCCGGGGGATACTCTTTCCATGAAAGAGAAAGTTCTATTCAGGAATAATATACCGGAAACGGAAGGCAACCTACCCTACACGATTTCCCATCGAGACACTAGAAATCCCTTCCCCGCGTTACATTCGAATCGAGACAGTTTTTCGGCACTCTTAATCGAAGATAGAAATTTCTTTCTGCTTTGCGACAATCGTGACGATTGCCTGGATTCTAGAGACTTCGGCCCGATTCCATTCGAAAAACTCGTCGGCAAAGTATTATAGAATTTTTTTCTTTCGGAAGATTTCGAACGCGACCCCGGTCACATCGGAAAAGGCGGATATCGAATCGTAATTTCGTTTTAAACGTTCCGAGAACTCCGGCCATCTGTCTTTCTTGACCAAAAATCCCCTATTAATCGGATCCTCTGCAATCACGATAAGATCGAAATGAAATCGATCCATCTCCGAGAGAAATTTTTTACGAAGCTCTTCTTTTTGAATCGAATCCGCCCAAAGCCCGTAATCCAAGGTGAAATAAGAATCGAACTCCAGACCGTATCGTAAAATCGCCGCCAAAGAAAACGTCGCACTATCCAGCGGAACATAAGAGATCGTTTTCTTTTCGCTTCGTAATTCGGGAACGATACGATCCAACTCTTCATACAATCGAAACGGTTGCCATCCTTGGGCAAGACGAGGGCCTACAAGCCCGTTTCCCCTATATAGCTGCAGCGAAATATTCTGTTTTTTGAAATTGCAGTAAAGAATTCCGTAAAATAAGAAAATCGAAAAAAAGACGTTAACCATCCGAATCGACTCTTTATCGGAGAGAAATTTAATAAAAGTGGAATATGCTGCTCCGGCCAAAATCGCCGCCATACATTGCAAAATCACCCAGGTAGGAATCAGATAATAATGAAATCCCCGAATTTGAATCCAGTAGCTTAAAAGCCCTGCAAGTAAGGAAGGTAGGAGTAACGGAGCTTCTCGATATTTTTTTGTAAAAATAAATAAGAAGAGGACGATCAGGAAATATCCACCAAGCTTTCCATCTCTCGCGTTACTAAGCGGAATTAGAAAATCGGAAGCCGATAATGAAAATAAGGAGAGAATCGAAGATTCCCAAGAAGGCATAGGAAGCAATCGATTATGAGATCGAACGTTCGAAATCAGCGCATCCAGAATAGAAATTGTTTTTCCCGACGTCAAAATAGGCCAAAAAAGAAGAAGGAATACTGATAAGCCGGCAAAACAGGAAATGAGAATAGATAAATATTCCTTTCCGGAAAGACTCGGAGGCCTTTGTCCTAATTTCCTAAATTGCATTATAAATGAATAATATCTTTCTCCGAGCAGGATGATCGGAAACAAAAGGAAGAAGGGTTTAATCATCGCCGAGAAGACGGAAAGGGCGATTACGACCGGCAATCTTCCGAACAATCGCAAATATTCTTCCCTAGCCGAAGTATCTTCTCCTTTTTTCGGATGGAGAACATTCCAAAGCAAGAAAAGCGGAATGAGAAAGATTGTTTCTCTCTGAAAACTCCCGTACGGAGCCGCTTCCTCAGGCAACATTAAAAATAAGAATCCGCCGACGATCGCGGAGACGAATCCGGAACTTCGATATAAAAAGAAGAAAAGCAATCCTGAACAAATCAAAATCCAAACCAGCTCGGAAAGCCGAATCCCAAAATCGGAAGTTCCGAAAATGCGCAAAAGAAGTAAATTCGTCCAGTGTGTCCCCGGAAGATTAAACGAATAAAAATCGAGATACGGTAATTTGCCTAGACCGAATAAAACGGATTCTATGCGTAACTGAGATGCGTCTAAACTCAAATACGCCGGCCAACGCAGGAAGGATGAGTAGAATTCAAGCAGATTTGCCGCAAAACCGACGGCAATTCCGATGGAGATAAATACGAGAAGTAACCGGACTTTCTGTGTTTTCATTCTTGGGTTTCGCTAAGGAAGATCCGCTCTTAGTCCTCTTAATTTCAAGTTAAAATGATTGCTCTAAGTCCCTCTTTTCCCGTCAAAAAACGGATTTTCAGGAAGGTTTTATCCTAAAAATATGTTCCTGAGCGGGTTTTCAACGCGCCATCTCCACAGAAAGCCTAAGGAAAAAAGGGAAGAACATGACAAGAATCGCTATCAACGGTTTTGGAAGGATCGGAAGACTGGTATTTCGGGCCGGTATCAAAGATCCGAATCTCGAATTTGTAGCTATCAACGACCTCGTAACGCCGGATAACCTGGCCTATTTATTAAAATATGATTCAACCCATGGCCGCTACGACGGAACCGTCGAACACAGCGACAAAGAAATCATTATAGACGGGAAGAAAGTCCTCTGCGTTTCCGAAAGAGACCCTGAAAAGCTCCCCTGGAAAGATCTCAAGGTCGATTACGTCGTAGAATCCACCGGTTTATTTACCGATCGAGCAGGAGCAGAAAAACACCTCAAGGCCGGAGCCAAAAAAGTAGTTATCTCCGCTCCAGCAAAAGATAAAGACATCCCGACCTTCGTGATGGGAGTCAATAACGAGAAATACAACTCGGCAACCGACCATGTAGTATCCAACGCATCCTGCACGACCAACTGCCTGGCTCCGATCGTAAAAGTGGTTCTGGACAATTTCGGAATCGAAGAAGGTTTGATGACTACGATTCACGCAACAACGTCCACTCAACCTACCGTAGACGGTCCTTCGAAGAAAGACTGGAGAGGCGGAAGAGGAGCGATGCAAAATATCATTCCGGCTTCTACCGGTGCGGCAAAAGCTGTCGGTCTTTGCATTCCTGAAGTAAATGGAAAACTCACCGGTATGTCTTTCCGGATTCCCGTTCCGGACGTTTCCGTGGTAGATCTGACAGTTCGAACCGTAAAAGAAACGAGTCTAAAGGAAATTTCTGCAAAAATAAAAGCCACTTCGGAAGGTGCTATGAAGGGAATTTTGGGATACACCGATGAAATGGTAGTCTCCACCGATTTCTTGAGTTCGACACTTTCCTCGATATTCGATCACGATGCAAGTATCGAATTGAATTCCCGCTTTTTTAAGCTGGTTTCTTGGTATGACAACGAAATGGGATATTCCAATCGCGTTTTAGACTTAATTCGCTATATGGCAAAAAAAGGGTGATGATGCTTCAGCTACCTAGACTCGAGCACGAAGATCTTAAAGGTAAACGAGTCTTCCTCCGCGTGGATTTTAACGTTCCCATTGAGAACGGCAAAGTCACGGATTCGACCCGAATTGAAAAAACACTCCCGACTATCAAGCTCCTTGTAAAAAAAGGAGCCCGGATCGTCATCGGAAGCCACCTCGGTCGCCCGAAAGGAAAACCGGATCCTCAATTTTCGATGGAGCCGGTTTTTGAAGTCTTCAAAGGAATGACTAACGCACCTGTTTCTTTCTCGAAAAACGTCGTCGGAGATCAAGTAGTCAAACTCTCCAAAGATTTGAAAGACGGGGAAATTCTAGTTCTAGAAAATTTACGTTTTCATAAAGAAGAGGAAGAAAACGATCCTGGATTTTCCAAAAAACTCGCAGCATTGGCCGACGTATATGTCAACGACGCATTCGGAGCCGCTCATCGAGCCCATTCTTCTACGGAAGGAATCGCCCATCTCCTTCCGTCGTTTGCCGGCCTTTTGATGTATAAGGAAATCACTGAGCTATCCAGCCTACTTTCAAGACCCGCGAAACCGTTCGTTGCAATTATAGGCGGTTCCAAAGTCTCTTCAAAGATCAGCGTGATTAAAAATCTGATCGATAAAGTGGATCATATTTTGATCGGTGGAGGAATGGCTTACACCTTCCTCAAGTCTCGCGCGATTCCGGTGGGAAATTCCCTGGTCGAAAAGGATTTCGAAGTCGAGGCATTTCAACTAATCGAACGGGCCGGAGTTGCAGGAGTGGATTTTCAACTTCCTGTGGATCATATCATAGCCGATAAGTTCGATCCGAAAGCCAAAAGTAAAACCGTCGATAAGATGGGAATTTTGGACGGGTGGATGGGAATGGATATAGGACCCAAAACGATTTCAAATTACGAAAAAGTGATAAAGAACGCTTCGACTATCGTGTGGAACGGACCGATGGGAGTTTTTGAATTCGATAAATTTGCCGAAGGAACTATGGCCATTGCGAAAGCGGTCGCTAAGTCAAAAGCAAAAACCATCGTAGGCGGAGGCGATTCCATCGCGGCCATTAATAAGGCTAAAGTGGAAGACAAGATCACACACGTTTCTACCGGCGGGGGGGCTTCCCTAGAATTCTTGGAAGGGAAAAAACTTCCCGGCGTACAAGCTCTTCTTAAAAAAGCGGAGTAATCCGCTTTAGATTTTGATGATAGTCGAGGAAAGACGATATGCGACCTAAAATAATTGCTGGTAACTGGAAAATGAATCTCTCCGAAAAAGAGGCGCTCACATTGGCGATCGGACTCAAGGAGAAGTTGCCGTCGATTCAAAAGGACAAAAAGGCGATCGTCTTTCCGTCTACGATCCATCTTGCCTCAGTGTCTAGAATATTAGAAGGCTCGGCGATCGGTGTAGGCGCTCAAAACATCTACCCGTCTCCCCTCGCGGCGATGACGGGTGAAACGAGTCCGGACCACTTGAAAGAGCTGGGTCTCAAATTCGCGTTGGTCGGCCATTCGGAACGCCGCCAATTTTTAGGAGAAACGAATTCGTTTTGTAACCAAAAAGTCGGGTACTTAGCCTCCCATGAATTTACCGTTATTTATTGCGTTGGGGAAACCCTGGCGGAACGCGAAGCCGGTAAAACTTTCGAGATTTTAGGAAGGCAAATACGAGAAGGCTTGGGAAACATCCATAGCGATTTATTCTCCCGAATCTGGGTTGCTTATGAGCCGGTTTGGGCAATCGGAACCGGTAAAGTAGCCTCCCCGGCTCAGGCCCAGGAAGCGCATTCTTTCCTTCGGAAAGAAATTGCAGGACTTTTCCGGAATGGAACCGAAATCGCCGCTTCACTTCCAATCCTATACGGAGGATCCGTCAAACCAGATAACGTGAAGGAACTGCTATCCCAGTCGGATATCGACGGTGGATTAGTCGGCGGAGCCAGCCAAAAACTGGAAAGCTTCTTGGGTTTGTTTTAGCTTCTCCACGGATCCTGATACAATCCTAATCCTTTTAAGATTGCGGAAGGCCGAATCGGCAGGAACGATCCGGACGGGTTTTTAATTGTCACCAGAGATGCTCAGCGTAGCTTGGATCGTGGCGGCTTCTTATAAACCGCAAACCGACCCAATAACATAGGATTTTCGCAATATGGGATTTATTACTGGGACTATTCTTGTCCTCTTCGTTTTCGTGAGCCTTTTTCTAATTCTATTGGTCATGATCCAAACCGGAAAGGGCGGAATGGGCGGTGTTTTGGGCGGCGGGGCAAGCCAATCGGTATTCGGTTCTTCGACTGCAGATGTTCTAACTAAAGCCACTCGTGTTGCAGGCGTTCTTTTTTTGGCACTCTCTTTGATTCTTTCTTTCCTTTTTGCTAAGACTAGCGGATACAATACGACTCCGGTTCCGGAAGTGGTTCCAGCTCAATCCGCTCCGGTTGATGGAACCCCAGAGAATCAAGGAGGCTCCAATGCCCAGCCAGCTCAGCCGACTCCAAACCCCGCAACCGCTCCTCAGGGACAAACCAAGCCTTAAATTTATCCTGACAAAAATGCCGAGATCGATCGAAAGGATCGCTCTCGGCTGCGTTTTCTTAATTCTAATTTTTGCACATCCGACTTTCTCCCAATCCCAAGATCCCCAAAAATCGCAAAGTTCTAATACTGCGCAAATCCTAAATCAAAGGATTTTAAAAGCCTATGAAAGTCTAGGAGTCGCCCGAGAACTTTTAAAATTTGAAAGAATGGAAAGCCTCCCTCAAGGGACAGTCGTCACTTGGTTAGGAAATTTCCCCAATCGAAAAGGAGTAAAAATCACTAAATTCTCCGTAACCCAATCCCATCAGGTACCGGGCGGAATTGATCGATCGGAAGAAAAATCCATTTTGTTGGAATTTAACGGATCCACATTGTCCAAAGTCGAATCCGAAATCAAGACAGCTAATTACGCTACGGAGGATACGACTTCTGTGCGTATGACGGATAATACTCCGCTGGATAATAACGTGGACGACCTTATGATCCATGCCGATCGAAACGGCAGAGAAGCGGAATATCCTCTCAATTATCTTCCTGATGAAGGCGTAAATCGGGAACGATCGGAATTTAAAAAGGAATTTTATCTAAAATTGATCGAAGATTTTTTCATCCACGTCCTCCGAATTCAGGAAATGCAGAACCAACAAACGGCGAAAAATCAAAAAAAATTACTGCAAACTTTTAAAGAATCCCTAGAATATTGATTCGGATGTCATCCCTAATGGAAAACCTCCACGAGCGGGCGGAGGAACTCCAAGCAATTCTCGACGGTATTACGGAACCCCTCGTATTGATTGATTCTGGGTTCAGGATTCGTCGTGTAAACAGAGCCACTCTGGAGTTTTCTGAGGAGTCGGATTTCCCTTCGGTATTGGGAAGGAAATGCTATTCTCTCTTATACAATCGTTCTGCCGTATGTCCTTTCTGTCCAATGAAGGACCATTATGAAAACGAGTCCGATTTTAATCGCGAGTTCGAAGGTAGAAACGGCATCAGCCGCGAGATCTTCCATGTTTCGAATAATCAGAAAGAAACCTTATATCTGGATTTCTTTCCTATTAAAAAAGACGGGAATGTCGTATCGGTCGTCGAGAAAATCAGCAATATAACACGGATCAAGGAGAAAGAGGAAGAGAATCTCAGAATTCGGAACCTTGCCTCACTTGGAATTTTTATCTCCGGCGTAGCCCACGAATTGAATAATCCTCTCACAGGGATGAGCCTAACTCTCCAAAATCTTATGAATAATCTTTCAAGCCTGGATCCGGATTTTTTCCGGAAAAGACTCGAAATGATTAAGGAGGATTTAACTAGAGCGGCGATGATCGTAGCGGATATCATCAGTTTTGCCAAACCTGATAAGCTAGTGACTACTTCGGCCGATATTTATGAAACTATAATGAAGGCAAAGGATTCCGTTATCTGGGTTTACCCGGTTTTATCGAAGAACATCGAGTGGGAAATATTTTGCGAACCTGGGATTTATTTTCAATTCAATCCCGTAAAGATAGAGAGATTGTTTATAAACTTATTTAAGAATTCCCTACAGGCATACGACTATGGAGAAGGCAAGATCCGAATAGAAGTTCGAAGGACCAGAAATATGCTGCATATCTTCGTCGAGGATACGGCCGGCGGAATTCCCGAAAACATGTTGGACAAAATCTTCTCCCCTTTCTTTACTAAGAATAAATCGGGAGTCGGCACCGGCTTAGGATTATCGATCTGCCACTCCATCGTTAGGGAACACAGCGGAGAACTGACCGTCCGCTCCTATGATCGTAAAACTAGGTTTAGAGTTTCCCTTCCCCTAGAACAACCTCGAGGGAACTAGCTTTGTCCAAACATCGAATCTTAGTCGTCGAAGATATTCATTCCATCCGCGAAGCGATCAAGGATATTCTGACCCGCGACTATCAAGTATTCGATGCGGAAAATTACGACGAAGCAGTGCGAATTCTAGCTTCGAATCCGGTGGATTTAGTCATTACCGATATACGAATGCCGGGAAAATCGGGCTTGGATCTGATTAAGACGATTCAGAAAGATCACCCTAACGTTTTATACTCTTTGATGACGGCGTATAATATTAACGATTACATAAAATTCGCGTACGAGCACGATATCTGGAATATCATTCCTAAGTATTCCTTCCTGGATATTAACCTTATCTCCGTGATGGTTCATAAATTATTAAATAAGGATATCTTCGGCGTGGAAAAATATTTCGGCCCCGGATTTTCCTTAATGGACGGAGAGCTCGAAGGATTTAGCCAGCCTCCCGAAAACGGAGTCGTATTTAAAAAAATCAGCTCTGACGACGAAAGAAATTATTTATGCAATCGGATTGCAAAATATTTGATCGAAAAAGGAGCGCCTAACGCAGTCCATCAAATTCTGGAAGAGCTGACTTCCAATGCTATGATTCGCGCCCCTAGAGATTCCAAAGGAAATTCCAAGTACCAGTTCGAGCTACCGTCTCGAGACCTGTTGGTCCCTCTGGAGAATATTCAGCTCGCGGATACTGATTATTTTGAAATCGGATACGGGATCGCCGATAATTCTTATATAATCGTAGTTCGGGATCATTTCGGATCCCTGAATAAAAAAGAAATCTTAAAACGTTTAGACAGACATATTACAGTGGAAGACACGAGCGGACTCCCTGCCGGTTTGGCCGATTCTCACGGTAGGGGTCTGTATATATGCAGGGAAATTTCCGACCAATTGATTTTCAATATTGCTAAGGAGCGAAAAACGGAGATCATCGCGTTGCTCGATAAGAAGACTAACAAAGGTTACAAATCCCTCTCCATTTACGAGGCGTGAAGAAATTGGGCTTATCTGGCCTGCTCTTGAAAGAAAACAATCTCTTTAGTCCCTTCCATAAATGCCGCACCGACGATTCCGGGCGAAAATAAACGAAACGGCTTTTCAGACGAAGAAATCCTCTCTTCCCGAAGGGAAACTCCTTTCTCGTTTAGAAAATACAAAATCCCTTCCGCTTCTCCCGCAAACCAAGAACCGGAATGAAATACGGTTTGGTACACCGAATTCATCTTTGTCCTTTTCTTTTCGAAAAGTATCTTTCCTTTTTTTGAATACAATGTCAGCGCGTCAGGAACTCCGGCAAGGACCTCCCCTTCAGGAGAAACCGCAAGATTGATTTTATGAGGAAAAACTTTCCCCAAATTCCACTCTTCCTTTTCTCCTCCCTCTTGATCAAAGACGCGGATATAGTCCCTATTTCCTTTTAGAAAATGGACTGCGATCCTATTTCCGTCGGAAGAAACCGCCAGGCTCTTTGCAAAAACAGGATCCTTGTCTCCGATCGTTTTTGAAAACAAAAGATTACCTTTACCGTCCAAAAGGAAAATCTCCCCGCCGGAAAAGAGAACCGCGCTCTCTCCTCTTGAGAAAGACTTGGGAGAAAATGCAAGATCGGTAAGAAATCGTCCGTCCAGTTTTTTTATTCCTACCGAGTTTCCGTTAATATCGGAAATTAAAACCTGGTTATTATCTCCCGATAAAAATAGGATTATATTTCCGTCCGGATGAATTCGAGGATAACTTTTATATTCCTTAGTCCAAAGCAATTCTCCTGCTTCGGAAAAAAGTTCGACTGTCGATCCTATTTTTTTATAAGAAAGAAAACCCTTTGCGGTAATCGGATATTCGATCCGATTCGAATCATCGATAGAAGTTTCGGTTCCTTCGGGAATCCTTATATAGTTCGATTTGGTTTTATATCCGTTTAATCGTTTTTCCGGTTCAAACGAGGTTCTCGGATCGGGAAACATTCCGAGCTTTCCTTCCTTGCTCCAAGCCCAGGTCCTTTGAATCCCGCGCGCGGTGTCATAGGGATTACCTAGAAAAAAATAAAAACCCAAAAAGAAAATCAGAGTTAATCCTACAACCTGTGCAATCATACGTTCTTCCTTAAGCGATCGTAAAGCAGGTACAATGCGGTCGTAGCGACAGCGTCACGAAACAAATCCCTTTTGAACGGAAAGTAAAGTTCCTTAACCGTCGATCCTTTATCGCGGACGTATATTCCTATAAAGACCGTCCCGACCCTCTTGGTCTCCGTTGCACCGCCCGGACCGGCAATTCCGGTAATACTAATTGTTAAGTCGGTATTCAATACTTTTGCAGCGCCCTCCGCCATTTCTTTTGCAGTCTCGGAACTTACGGCTCCGTAAGTTTCTAAGGTTTCCCGGCGAACACCTAATTGCGCTTGCTTAACGGAATTTGCATACGATACGATGGAACCGATAAAATATTCGGACGACCCGGCCCGGTCCGTAAACAACTTAGCCACCAAACCACCGGTACAGCTTTCCGCAGTACCTACTGTCAGCTTTCTTTCTATCAACAATTTCGGTAATTCTTCGAACACGTCTCCGGTACAGAGATCACCGTACTTTTCCTGCGTGGCGGAGATTAGTTGATCGACTACCTTTCGATCGGAGGATTGATACGTGACGCGCAAAAATCCTCGTTTTGCGGCAACTCCCCAAACCGCTTTTCCTTCTTTTAGAGAAGGAATTCCTTGTATGAACTCCTGCTGAAACGTCGATTCGCTCATTCCCCAGATGAATAGGAAATCGGAATGCAATTCCGCTGGACGGAATAAACGCTTGAGGATCGGACTTAGCTCGTTGGAAAACATGGCCGTCATTTCTTTAGGAACGCCCGGCATACATCCAAGGTGAACGTCCGGCCCCAGCTCCGACCAAAACCCCGGTGCAATTCCGACAGCATTCGGTAGAACCTTGGATTTAGAAGGAATCGACACCTGGCGAACGGCAGTTTCCAAGTTTTCTTCGAAGCGTCTTCCCCGTAAACGATAGATAGCTTTTAGTCGATCCAAAGCTGTCGTATCCTGAACCGGTTGTGAGTTAGTCAGTCCGCATACGACCTCCAAAGTATAATCGTCCTCGGTGGGTCCTAAGCCTCCCGTCATTATGATAACGATAGGTCGATCTGCAGCGGCGCCGATCGTAAGAGATTTTAACTCGTTGCTAATTAGATCCGGAGAATCCGGGAGAACCAGAAATTTTTCGACGATAAATCCGAGTCCGAAGAGTTCGTTAGCGATCCATGATGAGTTTGTGTCCTGACTGCGACCTGCTGTAAGTTCCGATCCGGTAGAAACGACTATAAAACGTGGAGAATTCATGCTTCTTTGTCCAATCGCTCCGGAGCGGATACGCCCAATAACCCAAGTCCCAAAGATAAAACGGTTTGCGCCGATTTGCAAATTCGAGCCAAACCTAATTTAGTAGTCTCGTTCGCATCTTTCAACCGATTGTTTTTAGCGATATAGAATTGAGTAAAGGCTCTCGCTAAATTTTGAAGATAATTTGTAAGCCTATGCGGCTCCAAACTTTGTGCGGCATCGACTACTTCCTCCGGAAAGCGGGCTGCCCAAAAAAGTAAGCGTTTCCTTTCTTCCGTCATTTCCAAATTTTCCAATGCAGTTCGATCTGAGTCGCTGCCAACCTCCCTAAAAATAGACGAAACCCGAGCATGAGCATACTGCAGATAGAAAACCGGATTTTTGTCCGATTCGTCTTTCGCAAGATCCAAATCAAAATCTAGGGGGGAATCTAAGGAACGCATAGCAAAGAAATATCTCGCGACATCTTTCGCATGTTTTCCGAGATAACCGAGTAAATCCTCCATAGTCTGAAATTCACCGGCTCTCTTACTCATTTTCATTTTTTGTCCGGCCATTAATAAATTGACCTGTTGAGCGATTACGACTTGGAAATTTTCCTTAGCGAATCCAAGCGCCTGTACTGCTCCGGCCAGCCTAGCAATATAACCATGATGATCCGGACCCCAAATATCGATGATTCGATCGTAATTTCTTTCCATCTTATTTCTGTGATACGCGATATCCGCTAATAAATATGTGGGGCGACCATCGTCCCTAACCACCACTCTGTCTTTATCGTCTCCGTAATCGGTGGAGCGAAAGACCTGCTTTCCATCCTCCTCGAATATCTTACCGGATTGTTTTAAATCTTCCAGTACTGCCAAAACTTTACCGGATTCATGCAGACTAGTCTCGGAGAAGAAGCGGTCAAATTCGACTCCGAATAAATCTAAATCCTTTCTTTGCCAAACGAGATTAGATTCTACTGCCCAAACGGAACATTTTTCGGCGAGCAATCTGTATTGAGAGGTGTTTAATAGGTTTTTTATTTCCTCATCCGTCTTAGGATCGCCTAATAATCGCTTTGCGATTTCTTTCAAATACTCTCCGCGATAACCTTCCGAAGGAATTATATTTTTCGCAAGTAATTCCTCCATGGGAGTACCGTCTTCGGACTCCTGAACGGAGAAAGATTCCCCTAGTTGCTCCCGAATCCGAACAAGAGTGGATACTCCCAACAGAAAGACTTGGTTTCCGTAATCGTTTACATAAAATTCTTTCTCGACCTTATGTCCGACGGCCTTTAATACGTTCGCCATCGCATCACCCGTCGCAGCCGCTCTCGCCGAGACGATATTCAAGGGTCCCGTCGGGTTCGCACTTACGAATTCCAAATTTACCTTTTTGGAATGTGCCACTTGCGGAAACGCCTGTCCCGCCAGAACCGAAGATTCTAAAAATTGAATCAAATAAGAAGGGGAAATTCTAAAATTAACAAAACCGGGTGGAGTGCAATCTACCTTTTCGAATAGATCGGTTTTTTCCCGCAAAATTTCGACCAAACTAGCGGCGGACTCCATCGGCTTACGCCTCAAAAGTTTAGAATTCTCCAGGGCGAAGGATGTCGAATAATCACCGAAGGATTCTTCTCTAGAATATTCGATTCTGATTTTAAGCTCCGAAGGGTTAACGGAAGTCGCTTCGGCCTTGCAATAGACATCGATAGCTTCGTTTAGGGCGGAGAGTACGGTTTGTTTGATAGTTTCCGTTTCTTTCATTCTTACGGTTTTTGTTTTCCTATTTTTTGGAAGAAGTCCGATCCCAATCCGGGAACAAATGTTTGGACGAGATGATTTCCCAACTTTTATCCAAGGACTTTAATACCACATTCTTTTCCCTAAGGATACATTCAAGAGTTACGCAACTTCTACCTTCTTCCCGAAGATCCGGCTTCGGAATGGAATCTTTTTTACCCCACCGAATATCCAGAAGAATAAGAAATAATAGACCTATCGTATAGATGAGAACGAAACAAGTTTTAAAGACTTTATCCAAGAGTTTCTCCCAGGGATTCGTAAAGCATCGCCTCGGATTTTAATCTTCGGCCAAGCAGGGGCTTAAGCGCCCGGTTACTCAACCTATCCGCTTCCTTGAGGAGTTCAAGGGAAATCTTTTCTTCCTTTAAATCCTTGTATCGGCCACGAAGACAATCGAATATCAATCGGACCAAACCGACCCTATCAGGATTAGGGGTACGACAATCTCCGCAAATGACGTCGAAATGTTCATCCTCCAAACTACAGGAGCTCATTTCCCCCAACTCCTTCCCGCAAACCGAACAAGAAATTTCCTTGGAGATAAATCCCGCGACGTACAGCAATTTGAACTTAAAAAAAGGTAGAAAAATCGGACGATATCCTCCCTCGTCCAACTCCTTTAACGCGGCGTATAATAATTTATACTCTTGCGGATGGACGCCGCCTTCCGTCAAAAATGACGACACTAACTCGACTATATAGGAAACCAATACCGTCCCTGCGTAACCTGTTTTTGCATTATCGAAACGTTCTATAAGTCCGATTTCTTTTACGTTGAACGTGTCCCGTCCCTGAGTCATATAATAATCCAAAGCGGTTAACGATCCCGGCTCGACTGCGGCTATGGGACGTGATTTACTTTTCTTTATACCTTTAATCCGAAAACTCGCGACCTCGCCTTCCTCCGGTAGAAGTCTTAGGAAAGCGTCTCCTTCCGAAAGAATACGACTCTCCATCACGATCCCCTTTGTCTTTCTTAGAGCTCCAGAATGAGATCCAGACATAGATCCTCCTTCCGCTTCATCAACTCTTCGTCTTTAGGTCCCCGCTCATGATCGTATCCGATCAGATGGAGAAAACCATGCACGAGTAAGCGAAAGAATTCTTCCTCTTCCGTGTGTCCGATTTCCTTTGCTTGGACCTTGCAAGTATCCCAGGAGATTACGATCTCCCCCAAGCTCAAAATAGGTCCGAAGTCGAGTTTATTTTTGTTCGGAGGTAATGTCCAAGGTTCCATATCGAAACTTAACGGAAAAGATAATACGTCCGTCTCTTTATCTTTATTCCTGCGAACTCGATTGATCTCTCGGATCGCTTCATCATCGACTATAAGAATAGAAAGGGAGCATTCCGTTTGAGGAAAGGAAAATTCCAATAGTCTCTTTATTCTGGGCAGGAGTTCGCCGCTCGACAACCAGTATGGAACTAGGCTCTCCGGAATATCCGAGGAAAAATCGATCAAACTCGAACCTAAGAGGCCTTTCTCCCGGATTTAAGGAGAACGTTCTTATTCTTCTCTTCCAAAGCCTTCGTTTCTTCCGGCTTAGGATATTTAGGTCGAGAATGTAAGCTCGAAAGAAGGACCTCCTTAAAGGAGGATTTTACGACTTCCAAATCGCCTAGGGTCAGACCGCATTCGTCCAATTGGTTCTCGGCCAGCTTACTATTTACTATTTTTGTAATAAGATTTTCCAATGCTTCCGGAGTAACTTCCTCCAACGACCGGCTTGCCGCTTCCAGGCTATCCGCAATCATAACGATCGCCGTTTCCTTCCGCTGGGGTTTGGGACCGGGATATTGAAAATCTTCCTTTCTTAATTTCTTTCTTTGGGACGGAGAAAGTTCCGATAACGCTTTATGATAAAAGAACGCCATTGTGGACGTGCCGTGGTGCTCCGGAATAAAATCGATTACTTCCCGGGGAAGCCTGGCTTTCTTTGCCATTTCGATTCCGTCCAGTACATGATCGATTACGATCTTAGCAGCCAATGCCGGATTATTCTTATCGATATTCTCTTTCTTAGGAATCAAATGCTGATTCTCGACGAAGAAGCCGGCATTCGGAATCTTTCCGATATCGTGGAAATAGACTCCGACTCGCGTCAAAAGCCAATCCAACTCCAGATTCTGAGCCGCTCTTTCCGACATTGCCGCCACTAAAAAAGTGTGAGTGTAGGTCGAAGGAGCCTTCGTTAAAAGGCTTTGTAACAACGGATGCCCCGTATCGGCCAATTCCATCAGCTTAAAACGAGTCGGTATATTGAATACGTATTCGTAAATCGGTAATAATAATTGGGTCAAAGTGGAACAAACAAATCCGTTTACTAGACAGAGTAAGTATAATTTAAATATATTAGATTCCCATAAATCCCTTAAATGCGAGCCGGAAGGAACCGCGACCCAGTAATTTCTAGAATCGAAAAGGTAGCCTGAGGAAGAGATCAACATTTGAACCAAAGCCATATAAAATCCGGCCTTGATAAAATCGATGCGCTTACGCATTTTCCTGCCGTAAGTGGCCGCCACAACCGTCATTACGAACGCCAAAATGAAGGAGGTTGGATTGTATCTGGATGCGGCAAAAACGAAAAAGGCAAGGAAGAACCCGATGGCGATCGACAATTGCTCGTCGTAAACCATCGATAAAATCAGGCATACCATTCCGGTAGGAACGACTAGAGCGAAATAAAAAGCGGAATCATAACTATTCTCGAAATTATAGAAAGCTTTAGATGCAAGATACGCCCAAAGCACGAGCGCCCAAATCAAAGTAAAAACGATCACGTTACTGGAGACGTCGTTCAACCTTTTTGGATTATATTTCTTTAGAAAAGCATAGACGATAATTACGAAAATGGATTGAATCAGTAAAATTGAAAGTATGGAGGCTATATTGGCTCGAGTCGCGTATTTATTAACAATTAATAATTTTTGATAAATGTCCGGAGTGATGATCTCTCCTGCACGAACGATGATCTCACCGGCATTGATCCGACTGTTTACGGGCTCGGCGCGGTCCATCGCAAATTTCTTTTGAGCGGCGGTTTCCTGTGCGTTATACGTACAAGCCGGATTTGAATAGATATAAGTTAGTGAAAGTCTTTGAATTATCCCTAACAGCAACGGATCTATGGTTTGAAGTTTTTCGGAAGCGATCCTATTTAAGGTGATGATCGTCGCATCATCCCGGTAAAGAAACGTTCGGGGAATCACCAGGCTTCCCTCTAACGAAGAAACTTGTTCCTTATTGCTGCCGGCGCCGGTATTCCGAACCCGCGCTTCCACCGTCCGTACGGACGGATAGTCGGGAGGTGAATCCCGCAAAATGCAAAAATTGGAAAAAACAAGATTGCTATATTGAAGCACCATATCCCGGACACGCGCCTTACTGGGAGCTTTGAGAAGAGTTTCCAACTCTTCCTTGGATCTATTTTTCCAACGAGGGGCGATGTTTAGGAGCTCCTGCGCGCCCTTCCCTTCTGCGCTTGGGCGAAAATTGCGATAGTTTTCCATATCCTCTTGGATCGCAGGTCGAATCGTTTCCGTTAGAATGGCGTAATCCCTATCGAAAAAATTCGGAGCGGATTGGAATGCCTTCAACTTCTTAGCTTTGGTTTTTTCCTCATCTTCGTAAACGATGTCTTTCGTGGAAACGATCTTGTCCAAAGCGGTCTTACCTTCCGAATAAAGACCGTCCGGCGATAGATCGATTTTATCCTGACCGAAAAAGGGGATCGCAAGCATCCAGGTCACGACCAGCAAGGTGATTACCGTAAGCATAACTTGGAATTTTCTCACAAAAGAAATGGGGCGTACCTTGGTCAAGGTATCCGTAATCCATGCCATTCCGTTTTCTAAGTAAGAACTTAAGGAAAACATTTCTTTATAACTCTTCGAATTTCCTTACGATGGTTTCCACCAAAGGATGTCTGGTGATATCTTCCTTTCCAAAAAATATCTGACCAATACTTTCCGTACTTCTAAATAAATTTACGACTTTATCGAAACCGGAACGTCCGTGCTCCAAATCGATTTGCGTGACGTCCCCGGATATGCACATACGAGAGTTTCTGCCTAAACGAGTCATAATCATCTTAAGTTGGGACAAAGTGCAGTTCTGGGCCTCGTCCAAAATGATGAAACTTTTAGATAATGTACGACCTCTCATAAAGGCGACCGGAGCGATTTCTATCTTTGTTAACGCGATATATTCCTGGGTCTTTTCGAAGCCGATGCATTCGTTCAGAGCGTCGTAAACGGGCCGCAAATAAGGGTCTACTTTTTGATTTAGATCGCCGGGAAGAAAGCCAAGATTTTCTCCCGCTTCCACTGCCGGGCGCGTCAGTACGATTTTATCGACCATTCCGTTCTGTAAGAATCTGCACGCCATTGCAACGGATAAGAACGTTTTTCCGGTCCCCGCAGGGCCGATGCCGAACGTAATCAGGTTATTTAAAAAAGATTGAATATACTTATCTTGGTTTTTGGTTCTAGGATAAAGATGCTTACCGCGATACGTTGTAAGAATCTTTTCCGAAGGTTTAAAAGGCTCGTCCTCGCCTCTTCGTTCCTCCTTCTTCTTCTCCTTCGTAACCTGCTTTAAAAGGTAGGCGAAGTCGAAGGAATCCGTAAATTCCCTATCCGGACGATCTCTGTAATTCGTTTCAAGAAGACGAAAAAAATCTAACGCAAAATCGACCTTAGGAGAGTTACCTTCCAGTTGGAAACCGTTCCCTCTCGGGATCAAATCCACCTCTAATTGTTTTTCCAGGATCTTTACTCCGCTATCATTGATCCCGCAGATCTTGCGATAGAGATCCTGGCTCTCGAAAATAAATTGTTCTTTCCTGATGGGGTTTATACCTTTACTAGTCTTAACTTCAGTTCTTGCAGTTGCTTTTCCTCAACCGCAGAAGGGCATTCGCTCATCAAGCAAACTCCTTTCTGGGTTTTCGGAAACGCGATCACATCCCGAATCGATTTCCCACCCGTCATTAGCATTAAAATCCTATCGATTCCGAAAGCGATTCCCCCGTGCGGAGGAGCTCCGTATTCCAGAGCATCTAAAAGGAATCCGAATTTTTCTTTCGCTTCTTCGGTGCCGATTCCCAAAACGGAAAAGACTCTATTTTGAATTTCCTGGGAATGAATCCGGATGGATCCTCCTCCGATTTCAACTCCGTTTAGAACGAGATCATAGGCTTTTGCGAGTGAATTACCCGCACCTTTTTGAAGCGCCTCTTCGGAAGAAAAAATTTCCAAACTTTCGTCCCCTGGAGAAGTGAACGGATGATGTAGTGAATCCCAACGTTTCGCGTCCTTATTCCATTCAAACATCGGAAAATCCACAATCCAGGAAATATGGAAGCTTCCTTCCTGCGGTTTGTCAAATCTTTCCGATAACTTTAGACGTAATGCGCCTAAAGAATGGTTCACAATTCCCGCTTCATCCGCACCGAAGAAGACCATGTCTCCTTCTTTGGAACCCACCGCTTTTTGGATTGATTGTAAGCTTTCCTTAGAAAAGCGTTTTGTAATCGTAGATTCGAGGCCATCCGTTCCGTGCTTCATATAAGCCAGGCCCTTAGCCTTATAGTCCCGATTCAACCAGGCCGTCAGATCTTCGATTTCCTTGCGAGAAATGACCGACCCGCCCGGCACGCAAATCGCTTTTACAACGCCTCCGCTATTGACCGCGCCGGAGAAAACCTGGAAATCGCTGTCTTTTACGAATTCGGAAACGTTTACGAGCTTCATTCCGAATCTCAAGTCCGGTTTGTCGGAGCCGTATTCTTCCATCGCCTGCTTGTACGGCATCCGTGAAAAAGGACCCTTGAACGAAACGCCGAATACTTCCTGGAAAACTTTCGAAAATAGGCCTTCGATTTCACTTAGGATTTCCTCCTGGGAAACGAAGGCAAATTCCATATCTAATTGCGTAAATTCAGGTTGTCTATCTGCGCGCAAATCCTCATCGCGGAAACATTTTACGATTTGGAAATATCTTTCAACGCCGCCGACCATTAAAATTTGCTTAAATATCTGAGGCGACTGAGGAAGTGCGTAAAACGAATTCGGATTCAATCTGGACGGAACTAAAAAGTCCCGGGCTCCCTCGGGAGTCGACTTATTAAGAATCGGAGTCTCTATCTCTAAAAATTTTCTGGAATTCAGATAATTACGGATAGCGAATATGAATTCATGTCGTTTAATGATTCGATTTTTTAATTCGTCGCGACGAAAATCCAGATAGCGATATTTAAGCCTATGCTCTTCGGATATTTCCTCGAATTCATCCAGAGAAAAAGGAGGAGTTTTGGCGGCATTTAAGATCTGCAATTTATCGACTACGAGTTCTACCGTTCCGGTTTGCATCTTTGGATTGATGCTTTCAGGATCTCTCTTTCGCAGGATTCCTTGGACTGCAATCACATATTCGGAACGAATTTTTTCGGCAAGATGGAAGTCCTCGCCCAAAATTTCCTTCCGGAGAACGACTTGCAAAATTCCGGTACGATCTCTCAAGTCTACGAAAATGACTCCGCCTTGGTCGCGGAAGCGGAAGGCCCAGCCGAACAGTCCGATCGTCTTTCCTTCCTGTGCTTGAGTGGTCTCTCCTGCCCAGGATCTGTTCTTGTAATTATTTAGAATCCAATCTTCCAAAAAAATTCCATTCCTTTTATGAGTGTCTATAATTTCCGCGGTGCTTTCCTGCATTCTTACTGTCTGCTAAACGAATTAGATGTTATCAAATCTGGAAAGTTCGGGTCTGAAGGCAAGTGGAAAAGAACCGGTAGGTCCGGAACGGTTCTTGGCTACTATGATTTCGGCAGTTCCCGGCCTAACACTATCGTCTTGCTCGCCGTCCTTACCGGTTCCCCGATAAATGAATGTTACGATATCCGCATCCTGTTCGATGGCCCCAGACTCTCGAAGGTCGGCCAATTGAGGTCGTTGATCCTTAGATCTTTGTTCGATGGAGCGGTTCATCTGAGACAAAGCAACGACGGGACACCTCGCCTCTTTTGCGATTTGTTTCAAAGTACGGGAGATGGAAGCAACTTCTTGCTGTCTTCCGCCGTCTCGACTTTTAGGATCGCTCATCAGCTGAAGATAATCCACGATGATTAATCCCAAGGTCTCGTTCGTCAGTAACTTACGGATCCTTCCCTTAAAATCGTCCACAGTCAGCGCTCCGGAGTCGTCTATGTATATGGGTGCCGAGGTCACTTTTATAATCGCATCCAAAAGCTTGGGTGCATCTGACTTGGTTACTTCGGAGCGCTTTAGTTTATTGGATTCTACCTGGGCGTGGGCGCAAACGAGTTTGAGTAGGAGTTCCATCCTGCTCATCTCAAGAGAAAAGATTACGACAGGCTTATTATGCATTAACGCTACGTTCGAAGCAATATTCATCGCGAGCGTCGTTTTTCCGTTTCCGGGACGAGCCGCTAAAACCATCAGCTCGTATTCCTTCAAGCCGGAAGTCATTTCGTCGAACTGAGTAAAATTAGTTCGAAGGCCTTTGATCTGGCCCCGACTTTGCATGATATCCTTTATGTATTCGGATAAGGCGGCCTTGTCCTGAGAAACCGGAAGTAATCCCTTTACATCCGTCGCTCTGGAGACTTCGGTTAGGCTTCTCTCGATTTGGTTAAAGACGGATTCGTTCTCGCCGGGCTCTTTTTGAACTAATTCGAGAGCGCTATGTAAAAGTTTAGCGTAAGTTCTGCGTTCGGAAAGACGTTTGATTCTTTCCGCATAATAGCCTAGCGGATGCGAAACGACGGTATCTCGATAAAGAGAATAGATATATTCGTATTCTTTTTCCGGATCTTTAAGGAGAGAATTTTCTTTTAAGAAATTAAGAACGGAAACAGGATCGATTGCGGTTCGCTTATCAACCAGATCTAGAATAGCTTTATAAACTCGTCTATGAGTGTCATGGTAAAAGTCTTCAGCCTGAAGCGGAATATCTACCAAGTTTTCCGCTCCCTTTAAGAGCAAGAAACCCAAGAAGGACTTCTCGGATTCAAGTTCGAAAAGGGAGTCGGCTTGCATTTGGCTAAAATCAGCCTTCGGCTACGGCTTCTTCCTCTTTCTTCACGTTAACGGTGATTGTCGGGAGGATACCTTCCGCCAAGCGGACTTTCAATTTATAGGAACCCAAATTACGGATGGGTTCCGGAAATTCGATCTTACGCTTATCCACTTCATAACCGTCTTTCTTTAAAAGAGAAGCGACATCTGCTGCAGTGACCGCGCCGAACAATTTATCTCCGCCGCCGGTTTTAACGAAGATATCGAATTCTTTACCGTTCAAGCCCGAGGAAACGGATTCCATCGCCTTTTTACGTTTATCTTTTTTAAGATCCGCTAATCTCTTTTGATGGATCGCCATCTTGGTTTTGCCTTCGTCGGCGCGAACCGCTAAGCGTTGCGGAAAAAGGTAATTACGAGCGAATCCGTCCGCAACTTCCTTGATATCCCCGGCATCGCCGAGGTTTGACACGTCTTTTTGTAAAACAACTCTCATTCGTGCTCTCCTCAGTTCACCTTAAAGGGAAGAAGACCGATACTACGTGCTTTGCGAATCTCTCGAGCAAGAATTCTTTGGTATTTTGCGGAAGTACCGGTAATTCTGCGAGGGATGATCTTACCACGGTTGGTAATGAATCTTTCTAAAAGCTCTATATTCTTATAGTTGATCTGCTTTGCAAGTTCGGGATCCGCAGTAAAGCGGCAAACTTTCTTCTTATATTTATTCTGTTTTTTGGGAGGGCGGCCACCTTCGTGTTCCCCGGTGGGGATGCCGTCCATGGAAGCTTCTGCTCTTCCAACTTCTTCTTGTACTTCGTTCTCTGCCATTGTTTCGTGTCCTCGTTAAAAGGGTATGTCGTCGTCGGTTCCGGAGCTTCCGAACTCTTCGTGCGAAGAGGTTGCGTAGGAAGATCCGCCAGTAGTAGCGGATGAACCGTAGTCTCCGCCGCCACTTTCCTTTGCTCCGATCATCTGGAAGTTCTCCACGACGATCCGGATCCGGGAGGCTTTCTTGCCTTCCATGGTTTCCCAGGTATCCTGCTTAAGCCGTCCTTCGACGACGAGCTGCTTGCCCTTTTTGCAGTATTGCTGGATGATATCAGCTCCCTTTCCCCAAGCCTCACAGTCGAAAAAATGAGTTTCCTCTTTCTTCTCACCGTTGGAGACGTAGGTACGGCCGTTAGCCAGGGAAAAATTCACCAAGGAAGTCCCGTTCACCGTCTTAAATTCCGGATCTCGGGTTAGGCGCCCAACCAGGGTCACCCGATTGATATCGTTAGCCATTGAGCCGGACGATCATAGAACGGAGAAGATTCTGGTTTAGCTTGAAGTCTCGTTCTACCTTTTCGATTGCTGCTTGTTCTGCGTTTACCTTGAAATGGGTGTAGGTCCCGTAGTCCTGGTGTTTAATGGGATGCCAAAGTTTTTTTTGGCCCCAATCTTCTTCGGCGGTCACGTTGACGGAATGCTTTTTGAAGATGTCAACAACTTCAGTCTTAGCAGCTTCCTTCGCGGTAGAACGCGTAATTGTGGTTATCTCGTAGTTTCTCAAAAGTTTCTCCTATGGAAAAAGCCCGTCTGCGATTCGCGGCGAGCAGAAGAATCGGATTTTCCCCTATTTTTGTGCAGCAGGTCGAGGGGTCAAGTATGATATATCAGCAAAATTGCAAATTAGAAAGACTAATTTATTTCTTCCTACAAAGCCTAAGCCGCTTATTTCAAGTCCTCTAAATCAATCCAGCCTCGATCTCCTTCGATTCGAATCTTAGTTCCTAAATCCTCCGATAGAACGGCGATTTCCCTTAGAAATGCCTTAGCTTCGTCCCCTTCCAGCGGTCTCACTTGATGAATTGTCGTTTGGAATTTTCCAAAGATCGGCACAAGTTCGGCTCGAAGCAATTTTCCCTTTTTTACATGAAGTATCGCGATCAGGTTGTGGTTTAGATAGGTATTACGGCTTCCGAAAATAAGATTCCCCAGCGAATAGAATACGAGCCCTCGACCGATTTTCTCAATTCCTTGGGGAATATGAGGATGATGACCCACGATCACTTGAACTCCGTTTTCAAGTAAAAGTCTTGCCTGATCTCGCTGTTCTTTAGTAGGAAGAGGAGAGTATTCCACCCCCCAATGAAGCGACACGATTCTAAACCCCGAATCGAGGATGGTCGTTCTACGTAAAGGGGCAACCGCCCTTACTTTTTTGAACTTTCGACCTTTCTTTCTGAATTTTTCCGGAACGATTGGCGGATCTTTTTTTAAGCTCGGTAAGATGACCGACGGCTCGAAGTACAATACTCCGGGTTTATCACTCGCATAATTCTCGCGAGTTTCGGCTACGTTCGTAGCGGAATAAACGAGAAGCTTAGTTCCTTTTTTTTCGAGAGACCAAGGACCTAAAGCTTCATCCAAATTTTTACCGGCACCGATAAACGAAATCCCTCTGTTTTTTAGGAATTTTCTAGTCTCGGCGATCCCTTCCAACCCGTGATCCATGGCATGATTGTTTCCTAAAAAAACAAGATCCACTCCCAAATAAGACAAGGAGTCCAAATCTTTATCCTTCGCTTGGAACACATAAGACTTACCTAAATCCCAGGATTTTTCCGATACGACCGGGGTTTCTAGATTCAACATTCGTAAATCAACTTCTTCGAATATACTTTTCAATCCTTGGACTGGCGCTAACTCTCCCTTAGCTCGAATCGTATCGCGAATTCCCCAATTGAACATGACGTCCCCGCCGACGAGAACTTTTAAAACTTCAGGATCATCCTCCTGCCCGATTAGTTTTTCAAACCCGCTGCGAAGCTGGTCGGCAAACCCGGAAGTTTCCGACGCCGAAGTTACTGGAGGGGGTGAAGCGGGAGTTTTGGAAGAGCTAGCGCATCCTAAGATGAACGCGCAACCGAGCATGACCGATGGGAGAAAGACTAAATGAGATCGTGCTGAATTAAAGTATTTGCTGAGTTTGAAGCGGAATCCCATCGCCCGACCATTATGAAAGATGAACGGAATTTGGAAATAAGTTTTGAGGGAGGGAAAGTGGAGATTTAAAGGAAATGAGAATATGAAGAATTCAATTCGAAGCGTCTATCTTCGAATCGGAACAAAGGGCTCGTATTTCTTCTTGAATCGGTACTTTAGGATTCCAGCCCAGTTCAAGCAAAGGAGACGAATCGATCTCTAGGGATCCGCACAAGCGATCGATTATTCCGCCTAGTCCCGGTAATAGTCGCAAAAGACGGAGAATACCCTGAGGAAAGTAGAAGAGCGAATCTCGTACTCCGAGAGCCTCCGAAAAATACCGAAAGAGTTCAGGTGTGGAAAGCGAAGAATCGCTGACTAGAAAAATTTTATTGTCCGTACTTGCGTGAATCAAACTAAACAATATTGCATCGCAGAAATTTCGAACACCAACTAGGCTTCTTTTATTCTTAATCCCGGCGAACGGCAGCGGGATTCCTTTTCTTACGAGCCAAGTGAGTCGATTCAGATTTCCTTTTGCTCCGGATCCGACGATCAATGGCGGACGAAGAATCGTGTACTGTAGGAACTCATGTGAGCAAATGGAGCGTAACGTATCTTCCGCTTCCAACTTGCTTTTACCGTAGTCGTCTTCCGGTTTCGGTTCATCTTCGACTGTCAGCGGCTCGTCGGTCGGAGATCGTTCCCCCAAAGCCTTTACCGAACTGATATAAATGAATTTCCGAATCTTATACCGGATCGCAAACTCCGCTAAAAGTTTTGTAGTCTCGACGTTCGCCTTAAAGAAAGCAAGCTTCGGATCGTCGTCCTTATCATGAACGATATGAGCACGCCCTCCTAAATGCACGATTGCGTCGATCTGTCCCGATTGCTTCGACAATAGCCCGTCCAATTCTCCGGTATCGCCGGCTGCTAGGCGGTTCGAGGACACAACGATTGTTTGAATGCCCTGCGACTTTAAAAGCGGGATAAGGCGACTTCCGACGAAACCGCTAGATCCGGTAAGTAAAACTTTCATCATTATTCGTTAACCGAAGATAAAAAATCCGAGAAGAACTAGAGCTAATCCTAGCAATCCGATTCGAATCCCGATTTTCGCCATATCTTTTATCTCGAATCCGCCGACGGCATATGCGACTGCATTCGGAGGAGTGGAAACAGGTAAAGACATTGCGAGAGAGGCTCCCAAGGCCGTTCCCAATACTAGCTGGATCACATACGCCTCGTCGCCAGGCAAAAGTAGAGCCGCTACAGGTAGGGCTAATGGAACGAGCAAATTTGCGGTTGCCGTATTGGATAAAAATGTCGAAAGCAACAATCCGACCGAGAAGAAAAGTGCTAGAACCCAAAGACTTTCCCCGGGTCCGGCCTTTGAGCCGATCAAAGACCCGAACCATTCTCCCGCACCACTCTTTTCGATCCCGGTACCTAACGCGATCCCTCCCGCCACTAGAATCAATACGTCCCACTCTAGAGAACGAATATCATTCGAACCTAAAATACCGAAAGAAGTAAATAGGATCAGAGGCAGCATGGCCACGACTCCTGCAGGAATTCCGTGAAACGATTCGGACAGCCAAAGGCATACGGTAAAAAGGAAACTAGCTAACACAAAATGCAATTTATGTCTTGATGCCTTATCGTTCTCTTCGGCGAAGCTCAAAGAAAGCTTCAATCCGGTGCTGGGTGGAAACGCTTTCAAAATCCAAATCCATGCAAAAAACAATAATATCAGTAGCAAAGGAATTGCGACTAGCATCCAGGAGCCGAAAGAAATGGAATCTCCAAAACCATGATTTTTTAAATTAGCAAAAGCTATTATATTAGGCGGAGAACCGATCGGCGTTCCGATTCCTCCCAAATTCGCCGCGAATGGAATTCCTATTAAAATCCCTTTCCGAAACTTTTCATCCGTCGGCAAAATCTGCAATAAAGGAAACACTAACGCGATCATTAAGGAAGCGGTTGCGGTATTACTCATCCAAAGAGAGATACCTGCAGTAACTAGCATTAAACCCATTAAAACAAAACGGGGAGAATTACCGAAAAAAGGAAGAATTCTATTCGCCAGCCATCTATCAACCCCGACCTTTACGCATCCCTTGGCTAATGCAAAACTTCCCAAAAAGAGAATCACGGCAGAGTCGGCAATCGCAGTAAGAAATACGCTCGGCGCAAGGGCCTTAACGTTTATCGGTTTAAGCAAATTCAAAAATTCCCATTTCCCCGGATTAGAGAAGAGCAGAATTTCTAAAAAAATGACAAGCAGGGAAGTCGCATGTCCGGGAATCACTTCGAAAATCCAAAAACACGCGGCGAGCAACAATATGGAAAACATGGCTCCGACCGAATACGGAAGCCAGCCGAAATAGGAACAGAGAGGAGGGACGGCGGAGAGAAGGATCGAAACTAAGAGCTTTATGAACGTATGGGTCATATGATTTTAATCGAGGAAACGGAATAGGAACGTTCGGGAATTCCAACAACAAGTTCGTATTCTGTCAATCTTTAGTGCGGGAACTCCATCTTAATCTTTCATCGAATTAGTCGGCATAAAAAATTGTAGTCCGACGAACTCTGCGGAAAAAAATGACTTCAATTCAGAAGCTATCCTAATGACACAACTCGTATCCATCATCATGCCCGTTTACAACGCGGAGAAATTTATAGCAGCCAGCATAGAGAGTGTATTAAATCAGAAATACGGAGCCTGGGAATTGCTTTTGGTCGATGATCAGTCCAAAGATTCCAGTCGCGAGATTATGCAAACCTATTCGAAGAAGGATTCCAGAATCAAATCCATTTTCAAGGAAAGAAATTCAGGATCTGCGGATAGTCGTAATCAAGGAATTCTGGCAGCCAGAGGTCGTTATATAGCTTTCTTGGATGCCGATGATCTTTGGGACCCCGAATTCCTGAGCGAACAAATCAAATTGATGCAGGATGAGAAAGTGGCCTTTTCTTTTTCATCTTATCGGATCGTAGACGAATCCGATCGGGAGATTTTGAAGCCGTATATGGCGACCGGCGGGCCGATCACCTATCGGCAGAATCTGCTATATAATCGCGTAGGTCTTTTAACGGCGATCTACGACACTGAAACTCTAGGGAAAATGTATTTCGACGTAAGTTTAAAAAGTCTTCGAGACGATTATGCACTTTGGCTGGACATTCTTAAAAAGATCCCGTACAGCGTCGGAAACCCTAAAATACTCGCCAGCTACCGCGTAAGAAAGGGAGCCCTGACATCCAATAAGAAAAACGTAATTCTCCCCCACTTCCGAATGCTGAAAAATCGGGAAAAGCTCGGTTGGATTCCAGCCGCGTTTTATACTGGCGTATGGGGCATAGTAGCCTTGAAAAAATACTACTTTAATCGAATCTAATTTTACTCATGCAATTGTACGAAATCCGATTCGGCCCCGAAGATAAAACGGAAGAATCCGAACTTTATCTAAAAAGTAGAGGTCTCACATCGATTGTACTTGATCGTTTATTACTGAGTCCAGGAGCCAACGTAAGCTTCTGCACTTATTTCAATTCATTTTCGGTACGAAAATGGAAGAAATACACGACCGTCTCCGATCTAGAAATATGCTTTGAAGGAAAGGGAAAATTTTCCGCTCGAATTGTCGGAGCGAAATTAACGAAGGCGGGACTAAAATATGACGTTCTTTTAGAACAAGAATGCCAGGGAAATTTTAGCGGAAAGATTAATTTAAACCACATTGACTGCGATATATTGTTCCCTGAAATCATCTCAACGGAAACGGGTTGTGAAATATATGGCGCAGGCTATCATTCCGGCTCTACTAAAAGTAATGCACGACTCGCGATCGTATTCTGTACTTTCAAACGCGAAGACTTTATAAAAAAGAACCTAGAAAACCTGAAGACGGGAATATTCAATCACAAGTCCTCCATCCTAAAAGGTAACATTCAAACTTACGTCGTCGACAACGGACGGACACTAAACGATGAGAATGTCCCGGATTTTATACGCGTAATTCCGAATCCGAATTTGGGCGGCGCCGGAGGATTCACGCGAGGGATCATCGAGGTCCTTTCTGATTTTTCCTTCAGTCATATTCTTCTCTTAGACGACGATATTAAATTCTCCATCACGTCTTTGGAAATCGTTTATTCATTTATATTAATGCTCAAAGAAGATTACGCCGAGCATTTTGTGGGAGGTGGGCTAATCGATATAGAAATACCGTATCTTCAATATGAAAGAAACGCGGCGTGGAATGGCGTATCGACACGAATCAACGGAAGCAATCTCGATCTTAGAGTCACCGAAAATCTGATTCGAAACGAGATCGAAAATGGAGAGGAAGGATTATATGCGGGCTGGTGGTTTTGCTGCCTACCGGTAAAATCGGTTAAAAGATTAGGACTACCCCTTCCGTTCTTTCTAAAGGGAGACGACGTCGAGTATTCTCTGCGGAACGGGTCGAAAGTTCTTACCTTAAACGGTATCGCAGCTTGGCACGAAGCTTTTCCCAAGAAGGTGCGAAAATGGAATTACTATTATCAAATCAGAAATTATCTTTTCTTAAGCGTTCTTAGATTCGAAGAATACGGTCGAAGCGATTTCTTAAAATTTTCGCTTTATCGATTGATAAAGAACGCATTTTCAATGAACCGTCTTACATTAGAATACACCTTAAAAGCTTTATCCGACTTTCAAACAGGCGAACTACCAAAATCGGAAAATGCCGAGCTGCTCCAGAAGTCTGTCCTTGCACTGCAACCGACGCAGAATTCCTTGATCACGCTGGTTCTTAAGAGCCTGTTTTTAACGTTTCAAATTTGGAAAATTTTTCCGGCAATTTCCGCCAAAATCAGAAAGGACGCGGAGCGTTATTATAAATTTCCTTTTTGGTCCGAATATTTGAATTTGGATAATAAAAAGGATTCCGTAATCGACTTAAACCATTAAGCGAATTCTGTTATTTCGCTTTCCCGATAAATTCTTTCGCGACCGCCCTTGCCTCTTTAATCACGTGATGCATATCCATATATCTATATGTGGCTAATCTACCTAAAAAAGTGACCTTGGTTTGCTGCGCCGCTTCCGCTTCATATTTAGCGAATTTTTCCATATCTTCGTTTAATCTCTTAGGATAATAAGGAATATCATTAGGCGAAGTCTCCTTACTGAATTCTTTGAACCAGACGGTCCGTTCATGAACTTCCCATGGAGCGAAATGTTTATGCTCGTGAATTCGCGTCCAAGGAACCTCGACATCGCAATAATTTAATACCGCATTACCTTGGTAATCGCCTTCACCTTCATTGCGCTCGAAAGTCACCGTTCTATAGCCTAGTCGGCCGTGACGAAAGGAGAAAAACTCGTCAATCGGCCCCGTATAAAAAACATGATCAAAGCCGGCCAAATCTCGTTCCGGTAAAAACTTTCTTTCCAACTCCACACGTATATTCGAATGATTCAACATCTTGCGAACGATTTCAGTATAGCCTTCTTCCGGAATGCCTTGATACGGATCCGCATAGTAGTTATCGTCGTAATTAAATCGAACGGGCAACCGTTTCAGAATCGACGCGGGGAGTTCCTTAGGATCGCAGCCCCATTGTTTCCGCGTATAGCCGTAAAAGAAGGCTTTATATATTTTCTCTCCTAGAAATTTCAAAGCCTGTTCCTCGAAATTCGCAGGTTCATCGATATCGGACGCGGCTTGAGTCTTGAGGAATTTCTTCGCGTCTTCGGGTCCTAACTGAGTTCCGAAAAGTTGATTGATCGTATGAAGATTTACCGGTAACGAATATACCGTGCCTTGATGAACACCTTTAACCCTATTGATGAAGGGTCTGAATCGAACAAAGGAGTTCACATATTCCCAAGTATCCAGGTCATCCGTATGGAAAATATGAGGGCCATACTCGTGGAGCATAACTCCAGTCGATGGATCTCGATAAGTATTACAGTTCCCTGCAATATGGGAGCGCTGGTCTAACACGGTTATCTGAGGCCTAGGAGCTAGACTTTCGGATAGTTCATGAGCGACTACTGCACCGGAAAAACCGGCGCCTACGATTAGGATCTTACGAGAGTTTACGTCACCTGTCTGGTGCAAGCTTTTGTCTCCAAAAAGATTCAGAACTTAGTCCGCTAAATTCTCTACTCCAAAGCAAAGATAAACGGCGATGGTGAATAATAATTTCAAATATTATCCGCAAAGCGGATAGTGCAAGGCGAAAAGTTTTTCCAGCGCTCCTGGTTCTTACGTAGACTTCCGGGCGTCGTTCGTCAAAATCAAAAAGCAAGGAGCTTCCGGAGGAGTTAAATACGGCGCTAGCGACTCCTCGCGACCGATTCATGCGAGAGGAAAAAAAAGGGAAAGAAATTAAATTGATGCTAATTAAAGAAAACGGTAATAATACCGAATTAAATATAATTTGCATTGCTCTGTTTCGTTTTAGTAACGGCCCTCCCTTCATAATAGTTTCGGGAGAATATTTTCTAATGATCTCAAGATGTTTAGCTTCCATGTCCAACCCGTTCAATAAGGCCGGACCCGCTAAAATATCTTGTACCCCGTCAATAGCCGCTTTCAGCGTCTCATATTGGAATGTGAATAGATAAGTAAAAAAACGAACAGTATAAACTTTGATTAATGCCCAGGGTCCCCCTTTATTCAAAGCAAAGTGCAAAATTCCGTAATTTCTATAATTATAATATTCTACCCACGGATTAACTTTTGCATAAAATGGCTCGTGCCAAACAGCAATGCCCGGATAAGACAGGACCTTCCATCCGGATAGTGAGCGAGTCAGCCCGAACGCTATGTCATCGCCTCTAATAAAGAAAGGCGGATATAATTCAGCCGACTCAACCCTCTTCGCGCCAAATCCTGTAAAAAAAAAGCCCGAGTAATTCTTCACATTCCCGATATCGGCTATCGCGTAAGATTCCAAATTTTTCGGTCGACTCAAATCGATCCCTGCATAATAGGATGTGATCCGAGAATCATTAATGTGGAATTTCGCGCCCGCCTCTACAACTTCCTTCGGTCTTTTTAAATCGAGCATCGCTCCTGATAGCAGCAATTTCTCCGGTTTTTCCGATGAATCAAGAATTGAAATCAATCTAAAAAAAGATTCTGGATGGATAACTGCATCGTCGTCGCAAAATACGAAGTAATCATAATTTCCAATATCCTTCGCTTCAAGAAAGGCTCGGGCAAAACCGCCTGAACCGCCGTAATTAGGATTAAGAAATAGATGGTTCTCCAAACCTGCCGGCATTTGAGAAGGCAGAATAGTTCCGGCATTATCCGAAATAAAAACTGCAATTCTATCCGCAACGCCAGAATCTGCCAGCCAGGCTTTCAGATTATTGAATAGAAATTCTTCTCGTTTGTAAGTACAAATACAAACCGCTAATTTCCCGGATCTAAGTGCAGGTGATGCTTTTTTTAACTTTCCATCGGAAAATTTTAAATTACCTCCGGCCATCAGTATCGGATAGATAATCTCCGGTGATTCGGAATTAATTTCTAATTCGACTTTTATTAAAACCTGACCGTCCGAATTGTTTATATCTTTCGAAAAGAAAGTGAGCCTGTGGTCATTTCGAAACCGAAATTCGATGCGAAGATTACCTTTGCCCTCTATTAAACATTCAAAATAGTATTTCCCGCTACCGTAAATTTGAATCAGATGCCTTGGAAAAATCGCGTTAAAATAAGAAGCGAAGGAAAGAGATTCCCTTGCCGAAAGACTTATTGTCGAATTAGCATTTTTCGAAGCTGAAGAAACACTACTTATATCGGAAGAAGTCTCAAAAAAAAGAAATTCAGATCCTTTTAAAATAGGAGCGACAAACCTCTGAACCTCATGCATTATAAAGGGGTCCGATTATATTATTTATAGGCAACATAAAATTCTTATATTAGAAAATGTCTATATTAACGGTTAAATATTACCGTATTAAATTTGAAGTCCGACCTGTTGACGGGAAAACTACTGGCTCACAAGAATATGCGCGAAAAATTAGGATTAAAGAATAAATTTCTCGCCGGAAATTAAAGGAACTTCGACCCCATTCCAAGTCTCGATTATCCTGAACGATTCCAAGCGGACTTTCTCCGCTAATGAAAATATATGGAAAATTGGCACTCTTCCGGAATAGGAAGCCCAACCTGAAAAAGTACTAGGCGGTCCGATAATCAAGTCGCACTGCGACATGAAATATAAATCCTCCGCCATGCTCCCGTTTGAAATTTGAGTCTTTGCGGAAGGAATCGAATACCCTTCACCTTTTTCATCGGAAAAAATAATAAATAGAATTTTCTGAAATCCGGCTTCCTTCAAAGCCTCGCTTACTTCGGTCATTTTCTGTTTAATATCGCCTATTTCAAAAAAAAATTTTCCATTCAACCATTCTCGGTAATCCTTTCTTCTATGATGTACCGCGATAATTTTGTCAAATTGACCTCGAAGGATCTTAATTCTATTAACAACCGTACCAACCACTTCGTCCTTCAGGGCGAGAAACGCTAATATCTCTTCCCTCATCATAGGACTATTATCGAACTCCCCGATACGATAGCGCCAACCGGACATCAGTAAAATCTTAGATTTAAGCGTCTTTTTTAAAAAAATTTCCGAATCAAGATAAAACGTCTTGCCATGAAAATTCTGCACATTTGGTCCCGAGTCCGCCGCATCGGAATATTCGAAAAAATGCAAGTTCTCGGCAATCGTAAGTGGAAACAAACAAATCTTCAATTGCAATGCGGAAATTACTTTCAGATAAAAAGGATACCGCTTCCAATTTTTCGATCGAAGAAGAGGCGAATCCTTTAAATTAGCAGGGTAACTCGGGACAAAATCCACGTTAAATTCCCGAAAGAAATGAGCATATTCTCGGAAGGAGGGACAAATGAAAACGCAATCGTACTTTTTGCAGAATTGAATAAAATGCAAAAAAAGGATTAATCGATTACCGAGTTGCCCGTAAGTTCCCGCATAAATTACTATGCGCTTTTTCAATCGATTACTCAGCAAAAGCAATCGAATATATAAAAGAAGAATTGCGGGCGCGTGAAGCAGAACCCGCAAGAACAAAAGAATTTTCCCTCGGCTTATAATTCTACCTAATCGCAAATCATTTCTTCCAAATAGTCCGCTAAATAGACGATCTCATCCGACTTCAGTAAGTTTTACTGAGCGCGACTTTTCTATAAACGTTTGCAGTTCCGGCAATCGTTTTCTCCAAAGAAAAATCCAAGACTCTTGCATTACCCAATCGTAAAATTCTGCTTCGCTTTGAGCCATCTTTCCATGCCTCCTCCAGAGATTCGAGAAAGGAAGCGCCCGACTCAGGGTCAAAATAAAAAGCGGCATCTCCCCCTACTTCAGGCAAGCTACTACGGTTTGCCAAGAGAGGAACGCAACCGTTTGCCATCGATTCAAGAACCGGTAATCCAAATCCCTCATATAACGAAGGAAAAATAAAAAGATGTGCATTTTGATATAAGTACCGAAGCTGCGCGTCATCCACATCCATTTGAATGATTCTCGCTTCCATATTCGCTTTCCGAATTTTCTCTATCTCGATCCGATTAAATCTTCCGCCGCCGGCACAAAATAGAAAGCTGCCCGGATTCTCTTTAAAGAAAGTTGGAAGGTAATCCAAAAGGAATTGAAAATTTTTATATGTCCCCCGCCCTCCGACAAATAAAATAAATTTTCCCTCGGGCAAGAATACTGGTTCCCGTTTTAAGAATTTTTCTTTCTGATCGATCGACAAGAGTATCGTTTCGATTTTCTCTTCCGGGATTTTATATATCTTTAGCAGGTCCCTTTTAGTACATTCGGAAATAGCGATAATACGAGCGGCCTTTTCGATTAATGTCGGTTTATAATAGGTAGTTCGGTCGTCCTTAAAATCATCCGGATATTTTTCGTGAATTAAATCATAAACCGTTAAAACGAAAGGTTTATCCCTTAAAAAAGGCAAAAAGTAAGGAAAGTAGTAGGTGGGATGAAATACGTCGAATTCGACAGACATTAGACTCGCGAGCGAAAACGGAAGATTCGCATAACGAAGCAAACGTCGCTTACCTGGGATTCGAAAGTCATGAGGAAAAAAATTATTATAGAATTTAGGATTCCATGTTTCGCGGATGTATTCATTGGAGCTGAATTCGAGGCTTAATTTAGCCTCTATTCCAAAAGATAAATCCCTTCGAAACCCTTGTATCAAATTGCTAAAATATCTAGAAATACCTCCATGCTTCTGAAGGGAAAAAATCTGATGATCAAAAAGGACTTTCAGCATTTTTTAATGTGTACCCTAAATTTAAAGAATTCCGGCATTCATAGTAAATTATTGCATTCAATTACGCAAACGAAACACCCATATTCAAACTGCTAAGAAATACGTAAAAAAAGTATCTCTTTAAAAGATATTCTCGGTAATTATCCGTTGCAAGTATTGACCGTATGAATTCCCTTTTAAGCTTCCGATTATTTTTTCCACTTCCGAATAAGTGATGAAGCCCTTTCGATATGCAATCTCTTCCAAGCAGGCTACTTTAAGTCCCTGTCGTTTTTCAATCGTGCCAATAAATACAGAGGCATCAAGCAAAGATTCCGGAGTTCCTGTGTCTAACCAGGCAAATCCTCTTCCCATAACTTCGACTGTTAAATTGTTATTCTCTAAATAAACTTTATTAATATCAGTAATTTCCAGTTCTCCACGAAACGAAGGTTTTAAAGATTTCGCTATCTCTACGACCTTGTTATCGTAAAAATAAAGTCCAGTTACCGCAAAATTTGATTTAGGAACCGACGGCTTTTCTTCTAATGAAATGGCTCGTCTATCGTTATTAAATTCAACCACTCCGTATCTTTCCGGATCATGAACCGGGTAGGCAAAAATCGTACAAATATCCTTTTTTGAATCAGCCCTCTCTAACATTTCCGACAGCGCATTTCCAAAATGAATATTATCGCCTAAAATCAAAACCGATGGACTTGCTCCGATAAATTTTTCGCCAATGATGAAAGCCTCGGCAATACCGTTCGGATTCGGTTGTACGGCGTAATCGATTTTTATACCCAGCTGTCTGCCGTCTCCTAGAAGGGTCTTAAATAAGTGAATCGATTCCGGATTAGTTATCAGTAATATTTCCCGAATTCCCGCAAGCATCAAAGTCGCCAACGGATAATAAATCATCGGCTTATCATAGATCGGTAAAAGTTGCTTAGAAACGACTCGAGTAACCGGATATAAACGAGTTCCGGAACCGCCGGCTAATATTACTCCTTTTCTCATGTTAAAAGATCTTTCCTTCGCAAAAATTCCATCCTGTCGCTGTTTTTTCCGGTAATTATATCCTTCCACCAAGCTTCATTCGTTATATACCACTTGACCGTTTCTTCGAGCGCAATATCGAATGTGAACTTCGGTTTCCAACCCAACTCCATTTCAATTTTATTCGGATCGATTGAATAGCGATAGTCGTGCCCAGGTCGATCCTGTACGAAATGAATCAGCGATTTATAGGATACTTGTTGAGGAACGAGTCGATCCATTATTTGACAGATCGAAGTAACGATATCGAGATTTCTACACTCGTTCCGACTGCCTATATTATAACTTTCTCCACTTCTACCCTTTTCTAATACTAGGCGAAGAGCATCGCAATGATCTTCAACATATAACCAATCGCGAATATTATTGCCGTTTCCATACACTGGAATTTGCTTCCATTGCAAACAATTTATAATTATAACCGGTATCAGTTTTTCCGGAAATTGGAAGGGTCCAAAATTATTCGAACAGTTGGTCGTTACAACATCCATGTGATATGTATGGAAATAAGACCTTACCAAATGATCGGAAGCCGCCTTGGATGCTGAATAAGGCGAATTGGGTTTATAACTGGAATTTTCAGTAAATGACGGATCCGATTCGGATAAGGAGCCAAAGACTTCGTCTGTCGAAACGTGAATGAAACGGATCTTCTTTTGGCTCGCTATAATTTTTCTTTTAACTGATTCAAGAAGATTGAATGTTCCGACGATGTTTGTATGTATAAAATCACCGGGGGACGCGATGGAACGATCAACATGGCTTTCCGCCGCTAGATGAATAATTGCATCGAAATCGCTTTCAGCACAAAAAGATTCGACTTCAACTATATTAGAAATATCGATTTTTTGAAAGGAAAATCTCTTATTGGAAAACCAATCCGACAAATTATTCAAATTACCTGAGTATGACAATTTATCCAATACTACGACTTCGCAATTGGTCGCATTCTTCAAAATATTACCCACCAAATTGGATCCGATGAAACCTGCACCACCGGTTACTATAATTCTTTCCATTTTAATTCAAAAATATCTTAGCTGTCTCGGGCACTTTATTATTCGAGTATGCTTGCACCGTTTGGCGCTCACAACCTCTCCAATCGAATTTTTTTGCCTGAGCGATTGCCTTCCTGCTCAAGTCTTCTCTCAAAGTTCTGTCAGTTAAAACTCTCAATAGATTTCGGATTAGACCTTCTTCATCCGTAGGTTCCAATAATATACCGGCATTTCCGATAACTTCAGGAATTGAGGAGGAGTTTGAAACTATTACCGGAATTCCGCACTTCATCGCTTCTAATGGAGGCAATCCAAAACCTTCATAAAAGGACATGTAAACGAAGCATACAGCTCCACTATATAATTGAGCCAAATCGGAATCCGCCGCATATCCGGTTACTACAATTTTCTCTTTGATCTCGGTTGAAAGCTCGATTTCATTAAAAATAGCGTCGTAATTCCAACCTTTCGTTCCGACTAGAACTAAATCTGTATCCGGAACATCCCGCGAGATAACCAATTTCGAAAACGCCCGTATAATGACTTCTAAATTCTTACGAGGTTCGATAGTGCAGAGAGTTAATATATATTTTTTCGATTTTATTTCGTATTTCGTCTTTATCTTATCTATTGAATCCTGATCGGACACTTTATAGAAAGACTCTGAAGCGGCCAAATATGTTACGAAAACTTGAGACGGATCTATATCAGGTCTGTATTTACAAAAATCGGACTTTGTACATTCGGAAATGGCTATAACACTGGTTTCACGATCTATCGACCCGACTATCTTATGAATTAGATGAAACTTAGAATTTACGAAATATTTCGGATATAATATCGGAATTATATCGTAAATAGTAATCACTTTAGAAATATTTGATAATCTTATATACTCCGGGATTGGCAAAAAAGGGGAGTGAAAAATGAAATGGGAATTTAAGTATTGTTTTGGAATAGCTCTCCGCATTTTTTTTAACGCGAAAACCTTGTCGATAAATGCAAATAAAAAAAATAACGGAAAAAGAGTAGAACGAGTTCTCCACCATTCTTCCCTGAAATACTTACTGTATACGATTTTATAAAAAAGGGGAATTTCCCTTTTTTTGCCGGGATAAATGAAATGTGAGTCGCCATATCCTTTTTCCCTTAAATAAGAAATACAATTCTCGAAATTTCCGTCAATCGAGCAAAGGAAAAGCTCGACTCTCGGATCCTGAAATAATTGGGCTAATAAATTCTCGATTACTCGAAAAACGCCTGTTCTTGCTTTATTATCTTTCTGCGCCCAACCCAATACCGAAATATCAAATATTACTTTCATATCTCTCGAATTCTGCTTGGGAAACCGGAATCATAGAGGAAGACATAGCGATTCTCAATTCGACTGGATTTGAATATAAAATGCTCTTCCCGCTCCAAGTATTATGGCATACAATCCTAAGTACGAAAGAGTTCTCGATTTCCAAAACAGATACCATCTCATAACCGTAAGGTATCTTTTGCGTATGCTTAAAGTATTCCTTCACCGGGATCTCCCAAGAATTAAAGCGAAAATCCTATTTAAAGAGATGCGACCGTAGTTAAACCTCAAATCCAACGATAGAAAAATGAGAACGAATATCGAACGATAAATGAATTTGTTTTTCATGATGAATTTTATATTACTTTCGTTAATCCGTATTCCCACGTAGTGATAGAGCCAATGCTCCGAAACACCTCCAAAGAGATTATTTTGCATCATCAATATCTCAGAATGGACTTTCAGCCTAAAACTTGTTTTCGTTTCACCGTGAATTCTGGTGCAAGCAAGTATTCTCGAAATAAAATTCAACGGATATTTCTCTGAAACCCTAATCCAATATTCGTAATCCATGCAATACGCTAGCTTTTCGTTTATTTCTCCGACTTGATCAAAAACATCCTTCCTAATAAAAACGGAAGGTTGCGAAATATAACAATAATCGAATAGTCTTTCTCGGCTGAACGGCTCCGAAGGATAAGGTTCGATAACCAAATCGTCCGCTGTTATATGAAGACTTCCTCCGTATAAGAAATAAATATTAGAATCACGAAAGGCCGATGTTGCTGCTGCCAATGCGCCGGAAACATAGATATCATCCGAATTTAGCCAAGACAGAATTTTACCCTTCGACAGTAACCACCCTTTATTAATTGCATTGGCTTGGCCTTTATCTTTTTCACTAAACCATCTATAGCTTATACCTAAGCATCCAACGGATAATTCGTTATCTTGCCTCGGAAGATAATAGTCCAAACCGTCCATGCTTGCGACTATCCGCCCCGAAAGAACGGTTGATTCAATTTTCTTTATAATCTCGATGGATGAATCGTTAGAACCGCCATCCATAATAATATAATCGAGATAAAATTTGCCTTCTTGGGATAAAACGGAACGGATAGTTCTCTCGATGTACTTGGCTTGATTAAATGACGGGGTAACGACAGTAGTAATAGTCATTGAAACATTTTTCAAAATCTGAATAAGCTCAGATTTCTAACCGATCGTAATAATAAAAAGTTCAAATTGTTGAATTTTTTGAAGATTCAATCTCGATTGAACTCAATTTCATGATGTGAATGGATTGTTTTTCGCTAAATAATTTCTGAACGATAATAGAAATGCATTCATTTGCGATGCTAAAAATACGATTGAAGTGAACATTGCAATTCAGCAGATCATAAAGTTAATAATATGCTGGAGAAAGGCAACGATTAACCGACGGCTTACTACGATCCGGATCGTTATTTAATTTATTAGCTGAATGACTTAGCCGTTCAATTAATAAATCGACGTATACGAGCAAGGATATTCTTTAGAAATCTGCTCGGACTAGCGAAAGCATACTGCAACCAGTAGAACGGACTTCTCCGAATTATTTGAAAAATACGAGTTCCTAATTCATCCGATGTATGAAGTTTCCATTCGCCGAATAGACTTATCTTTACCGCGTCGACCGGGATCGGGATATTCAAAAAAGCTGGATTTAGACGGATAAATTCAACCCATCCCCCGCTTCGATGCAGACCATTGTGATGGATTGATTTAGTATCCACCGTAACCTCGGAGTTTAAGTTATCTATTAATTCAAATTTAATACTTTCCAAGCGTATGGAAAGGTATCCGAAATTAATCGGAGTCCAAGAAACATGAGTATAACGCGACGAAAATCTCCGTAAATCAAAATCAATTTCAAAGAAATTATTTTCTAAATCGAACGGCCCTACGCTTATTCCCCTGTCCCAATAAGTGGTATTTTCTTTTGCCGGGAAAAAGGTCGATTGACTTCGTTTTTGAAATCCAACCTGTTTGCCGTCAATTAAGGAATTTAATTCCGACAGTACATTATCCGAATATGTTAACCTAAAATTATTTCTGACCAGAAAGCGCACTGCGTCGATATCATCCAACGACGCGATCTTACCCGATAATATCGATAAAGCATAAAGAACGTCATTTCGATCCGATAATCTTCCCAATAAAGCTGCCGATTGTTTTGGAAAATATGTGCTTAAGCTATTTGGAAACCGTACCGCGTCGGTCTCTACACCGGCATAAAGATCCCTATATTCAAATAACTGAATTAGATAATTTTCATAAAAGTATTTATAAGCGTTATCGAATATTTCGTATCCGCCGGAATGTCCCCACCAAGCGTCGTTTAATATTTTGAAGTCGTGAAAATGATAAAATACAACGGGAAATTCTGCCTTTGATTTTAGATCTATTCCAAAAACCGAATCGTCCTTGAGGTAAAAACCGTATTGTTGAACGTTCCAGGAAGCAATTCCACCTCCCAAATGATTCAATACATGAACTCCTTCAAATCTATCACGCCAATCGTCCAGATATTTCTGATCGCCGAATTTTCCATCCTCGATCGTAGCGTAGCACCATTCTATGCACTTTTGCCGCCACCATTGGAGCGCTTTAATGCCTCTTATATCGTTTTTGAAGGATATAAACTGTACGCAATAAATTCCGCTTAATAGAGATTGATCGTATTTCGGAGTATATCTGTGCTCTGTCAAAAGTATCGAGCTATCGCCCATCTCATCAAGGAGAACTTTCGGATCCGAAAGAAACATCAAATCTGCGTCAATATAAGTACATTGATCCAGCTTAAATTCGCGGATACAATAGGCGATAGAAGATGGAGTGCAGGTCCAGCAATACTCCTGTATTGTTCGACTCTTCTTGGCTTCCAGCAATTCCTCGTCTTCGAATTCCTCTAAAGATATAGGTGTAACATTTGGAAGATTAAGTTTTTTTAAAGCTTCAAAAGTTTCGAAGTCGAAAGCTATCACATAAACGTGATAGGGAGTCGAACAAAATTTCTCCAGGGATTTAAGAAGTACTATTCCTCTCGAAAAGTATTTAGAATTAAAGAGCGTGCAAAAATTTAACATGAATCGAGAATTTTCACATCCTAACATTGCCGGAAAGGAAATCCTCGTACGTAGCTAAAATACCGTCGGCCAGCTTAGTTTTAGGAGTCCAACCCATAGACATTAATCTAGAGGAATCTAATAATTTACGCGGTGTTCCGTCAGGTTTAGTCGAATCTAGGACAATCTTTCCTTCGTAACCGACAGCCGATTTGACTATATTAGCCAAATCCGCGATCGAAACTTCCTGGCCGCTACCTATATTTATTGTTTTATCGTCTAAGTAATTATCCATTAAAAATACGCACGCATCGGCCAAATCATCTACGTGCAAAAATTCCCTTAAAGGGGTGCCGGTCCCCCACATAATGACTTCAGGTAAATTCGCTTCTTTAGCTTCGTGAAATCTTCTAATCAATGCAGGGATCACATGAGAATTCATTGCATTATAATTATCCCCCTTACCGTATAAGTTCGTCGGCATTGCCGAGATAAAATGCGTATGGTATTGTTTATTATAAAACTCGCACATCTTGACTCCGGCTATCTTAGCAATCGCATATGCTTCGTTTGTCGGCTCCAGAGCGCCGGTTAATAACGAATCCTCTTTAATTGGTTGCTCCGCAAATTTAGGATAGATACATGACGAACCCAGAAAGAATAATTTCTTTACACGATATACGTAAGAACTATGAAAAATATTGTTTTGAATCTGAAGATTGTTATAAATAAAATCGGCGGGATATGTATTATTTGCATAAATTCCTCCGACCTTCGCCGCAACCAGAAAAACATAATCTGGCCTTTCAGATTTGAAGAACGTTTCGACGTCTGCTTGACGAATTAAGTTCAATTCTTCAGAAGAATGACCTAATACATTTTGGTATCCCCTGGCAGCCAATGCCCTTGCGATGGCCGAGCCAACCATTCCGTAAATTCCGGCGATATAAATTTTAGCCGCTTTTTCCATATCAAAACACCGTTCTATTACTTTCTTTTTCTTAAAATAAGACTCGCGTCAATTTGAATTAGCGATAGCTATTCGAAGCCTCGACGACCGACTGGACCTCTTTCTCGGACGTGGCGAAAGAAATGGGCAAACTGACCTCGTTAAGATGTATTCGCTCGGTTATCGGGTATCCGGATATTTCGGGTTCCCATAAACCAAGCGCGGCAGCTTGTTTCATCGCAACTTGATTATGCGGGGCAATAGGATAGTGGACCTCGGTCTTGATTCCCAAGTTTAATAAATATTTACGGAAATTCTCCCTATCTTTGCAAAAAACTGGATAGATATGATAAACGTTCTCTTCCTCGGAACAATGCGTCGGTAAATCTATATTAATGTTCTTTAATTCACGATTGTAAATCGAAGCGAGCTCTCTCTTTTTGGAATTTATACTATCAAGATTCGTAAGCTTGATCCGCAAAAAAGCCGCCTGTATTTCATCCAGTCTGGAATTATAGCCTATAGTATCATTATGGTATTTGAGTTTAGATCCGTAGTTCCGGAGCTCTCTTATTTTTTCGGCTAAATCCTCGTTATCGGTTACGATCGCTCCAGCATCACCGAGAGCTCCTAAATTTTTGGTTGGATAGAAACTGAACGAATTTAAGATACCGAATGTTCCGCATTTTTTTCCCTGAAAACTAGCTCCATGCGATTGGGCACAATCTTCCAGAACAAGCAAACCGAAATCTGCCGCAAGTTTCATAATTGCGCTCATGTTACAAATACGACCGTACATGTGCACGACTTGAATCGCTTTAGTATTGGAAGTAATTTTTGCTGCTATTCGATTCACATCGATATTTAAGGTCCCCTGATCAGGTTCAACTAAGACGGGTCTATGTCCGGTTCTAATTATTGCGATGATCGTCGCTATATATGTGTTCGCTGGAACGATAATTTCGGAGCCTTTCGGAAGATTTAAAGCTTCCAAGGATAAAACCAATGCATCCAAGCCGTTTGCCGTACCTATGCAAAAGCGGTTACCGTTCCAAGCTGCGAACTCTTTTTCAAAATTTCCCACCGTTTCTCCGAGAATATACCAGCCCCCCCGTATTATCTTGCTGGCTTCTTCTTCTAATTGTTTAAAGAAAGGCTCATTAACCGCTTTTAAATTTTCGTACTCTATCAAATTCAAGATTCCAAAAGGCTAATAAACTCGTCGTAGTTTCTAATATAATCCGTTTCTGAATAATAGTCTGAAGCCACTACTAATATCACACAATCGGCGGAAAAATCACGCATAGTATGCCAAAGCATAGGCCCTAATCTTACACCTATGTTCTCTCGATTCATAATAATATCCTGCCGCTTTCGTCCGTCATCCAGCTCTAAAGTGAAACTTCCGTTAACACAGAAGATTACTTGCTCTAGACTTCTATGCGCATGCTTTCCCCGAATATTTGTCGAATTTTCGATTTTAGTTATGTAATAAACCCTTTTGATTAAAAACGGGATCTCGCGTTCTCCCTCTAAAACCACCAAGTTTCCGGAAGGTCCACCGCCCATATTCTTTAAAAAAATATAACCGGAATTACTAACAATTATTGATTCCTGCATAAAAGCAATTGTTCCTAATCTTGCATAACCTTTACATTATTCTATCAGCCAAAGAAAAGACCGCATTTTTCTTCAATATCTTTATGGATCAAAAGTGTCGGTTAAAAAACTGATCATCGTTTCACGAATATAAATGCCTTATATTTTGTATTCTCACCCTTGATCCCCAGGGGATCTATTGCTAAGAATTCTTCTTTAAGGGAGTATTTGGAATCCATAAATTCCAAAAACTTCTTTTCGTTAAAAAACCAGATCGGATATCTCGCGTCGTAAATTTCCGGAGGTACGCGTTCGATTAATATACGATCCGGATTTTCATCGAGAAAGAAAGGTGTACGATCTATAATGATATACGGTATCCCGTGCGATAATAAACTTTCAAGTATTTCATAAGGGTTGCAGAGATAAGGAAGCGAACTGGAAAGGATGAGCACATTCGGCTTTTCCGTCGAAACGCATTCCGAAGCGGTATGATAGAATTTTAAATTCTCATCTTGAAAATTTTTTATCCCCTCTTCTACAAAATGCGTTTGCTCAACGATAGACCATCTAAAGAAGCTTAACTTGTCCATGAATGTGCGATTTTGAAAGTAGGAACTACCCAACGAACCTCCGAAATCCAAAACGCTTAATCTACCAGATGAAGAAGCAGCCGCGTAAAGGAGACCGGTCAGAAGAGGAAAAGAATACTCGATTCTATCAAATAAGACCGAATCTCGCTCATAGATCGCTTCTCCGGATTTAACCTTAAGAAGCGATTTTTTTACCTGATTTAAAATGTTTGGCGAATCGTATCCCTCACATTCATTAAGCGCATCCTTCCATGATTGAAAATTCCCGTAAAACCATTCATGCTCGTTCGTCTCTTCCAGAAAATAGCGGGAAAGACGTCTCAAAACTTTACCGAAAAAACGCTTCAAACTTGCGAATCCTATTTTAAAATAAACGAAACAATGCGTCGAACGAATCGCTTTACCGCAGCAATACTTGTTTGTTTGCCTCTAAAAAAACGAGAAATCTTCTTTTTAGCCGCTATAGATTCTTTGACAGGGAGATTGGAAACGAATTTCATTCTATCTACGGAAAGTTCAGGTGAGAGCAAAGGATCCAGGCCCGAATGAGTCCCTGATAAATCCAAGCCAATATTCTGAACCAAAGATCGTCCAGGATAAAGACAAAGCAGGCCTTTTAAGAAACAATCTGCATACCAACGAATAGCCCAAGAATCGTTTTTACCGTTTATCTGATCTCTTAACATTTGAGTGTATGGGAAAGAGCCTAAGAAATCAAAATCGTATTCTAACTTTTTAACCTGCAACTGCCCGAGGAGATCGGAACCGTCTTGGTTGAAATTTTTCCAGACTCGCTTCCAGCTCGCCCAGCCCCAACAATCCGCGCCTTTTAAAAAAAAGAAATCGGGAAGTCCTGAGACAGGATATATATACCCGTGTATGCATCCAATCCTTTCATCATTTTCGAAAGTAGTCAGATAAAAATTCATATATTCTAAAAATTGAGGATGTATTACTATATCGTCTTCTAAGACGATAATGGAATCGTAATTCGATAGAACCTCGGCCACTCCGGTTAAGATCGACTTCGCTAACCCCAAATTGCGTTCCCGAAAAATTGTTTTAACCGACTTAAATCCGGAAATCTTGCTGGCGAAACTCCTTACTTCTAAAACGGATTCGAGATCCTCCTCCCCCTTAGGACCATCGCAAAATAATAGCAAATCCGAATCCTTAGCCTCGGAATTTTGTAATAGTGCATCAATCGTTCTTTGAGTATGACCGACTCGACGATAAGCGAAAAGTGCAATAGGCGCTTTATTGATATTCAAAGTACGGCCCTTAAACTAAGAAGCAATGATAGCGAAATAAATTTAAAAAACTCGATCGATCTTACTTCGCTCTGTAAAAGAGCGTGCGTCCGGTATAAGCGATTAGATTGTATCGCTTTTCCAACAGAAAATTATGAATAGGACTTTTACTTGGATTGTCAGGATCAAAATCGAGCACTTCAATGAGGAGAAATTCGGGTCGATAAACTTCCCAATCATTCGATTGTAAAACCTCTTCCTCATGATTTTAAATACTCGTTTTTAGCATTCTAATTTTCTCAGAAAGACATTTCGACTTTAAGATAACTTAGCAATCGGCAATTTAGTGATGATCGAAGACAGTCGATCATAAAAACATTGGCTAAATTACGATTATTCAAAACGGAAAAATAAAATTAAATAGTAAACCGGAGTAATATTACTTAGATAACCAAGACGACATATTACGATAAAGATTCTTATTCGTGCCAGATTTAGATTTCAATTCGTCCGAAAAAAGGACTTTGAAAATTCGCTCCATTTCTTCCTTTATATATTTCATTTCTTGGGTAGTCGAAAAATTACTCTCCGCCAAAGAAAGTTCGAGCTTACTTTTAAAAGAATTTTTCAACATCAGTTCTAACGGACGACTCTCGACCATATTCTGTTCATAATGTAAATCAAAGAATTCCATCGGAAATGATCTCTTCAATAAGAGTAAGTTCTTTAAACGGGAAGAAAATTTCGACGCAACCAACAACCAAACGGTTTCCAATTTACTTTTCCAAACTTGTAATTTAGAGAAGGAAAAAGAAGCGGATTCCTTGTAATGGAAAAAATTCGAAATTTTAAATGTACCTGCCGTAAATTTCATTTCGTACCAGCGAAATGCCTTAACTATTCTTTCGCCGTTCCAGCCTTGTTTAAGAGCTTCATCAAGCTTTTCAAAATAATTTTTTTCGTTGATACAGGTTATATTTAGATCTTCAGGATATAAAATTAAGTCGGGAGAATACAATAGTACCGGAATTCCTAATAACGTCATCTCTTCACCGACGCTCGACCAAGCATTTAAAAAGACGTCGGTCTCTTTTGCTAAATCGTATAACGATATATTATCTTCCGGCCAATTTATTTTTACGTTTTTAGGGAGATCCTGAAGCAGCTTTTCCAATTCTCTCGCATGTTGCGACTTAACCGAGTCCCTCTTATTCGGAAATTCCCTCGGATGAACTCGAATAATTAAATAATTATCGTACCTAGTCTTGAAATACTCGATCGTTGAGCGAATCCATTCGGCTTGATTGGCAAAGGTAACATTCGTATCCTTAATACTAACTCCGGCGCAAGCCGAAGCGAATCGCTCGTCGTTACTACTCATTGTAGCCGAAACTATTTTGCATCCTTCCGGAATTTTAAATGCCTTTCTGATACTTACGCTTTCACTTAAATTTGAGGAATATACGAGAAAATGGTTTCCGCGAAGCAATTCGAAAAAATGATTTCCAACGTTTAAAACAGCTTCGGGGCTAATTGATTTTTCTCGATAACTGGGCCAATACTTCACTAATTCTTTCCTATACTCGAAAGTATAACCCTTGAAGATGATCATCCGCGAGAGTCGATCGGAAATATTTTCGCCGGCATGGAGAAAATAGAATGGAATGCCTTTCGCCTCGGCCGATTTAGCGAACGAGTGATTAACGACATACAAAGAGTTGTATACAAACAGGACGTCGGGTCGCTCCTCTACTAAAATTCGCTCGGCTGCTATATGCGTATGTAAAGCATTTCGAAAAGCGATTCGGTAAAAATCCTCCTCTTTAGGAGAGAAAGATAAATTTCCTTTTTTGGTCTGTAGAAGGAGTTCATACAGCGAAATCCGACCGAGAGGAATACCCTCTCTAGTGTAATCGAGCAATTCGGAAAAATTTCCCTTCGAAAGCGAACTTATAAATTCCCTTTCCTCAGCAGTAATCTTTTTCCCGATTTCGATTTCGCGAAATTTAAATCTTGTATATAATAGTTTACGGCGCGCATGACAATTATTGCATGCTGAAGACTTGGAATCCATACTCGATTCCTGGTCCATCCCTAATGAACTCATAACCGTACAATATTCGTTGTAAAGTGAATCGCACGTAATATAAACGATTTCATGCCCGAGTTTTTGCAAAGATTCCGCGATCAGAGCTTCGGGAAATGAATGTACCCATATTGCTGAGTGAGGAGCAAAAAAGAGAATCTTCAATAACTTTCGCTCCTACTACTTCCCTCTTCCAGAAGTTTCCGAACTTTCCCTGAAAGAGAACTACTCAAAGCCTCAATATCGCTCTCGTAGCTCACTTTACTTTCTTTGCGATATTCGATATCTATGTTTCCGCGAATAATTGAATCATCGAGTATTTTTAAGAAAACTAATAGATCCGTCTCTGATGCAGCTTCAAAATCCGCTGAAAATAAGCGTTCCATAACTCTACGACAGTCATCGCTGGAATTAATTTTCATGACTCCCGGAGCATATTTAAAAAAAGTATGACCAAATAATAATACAGGTTTATATCTAAAAATAGCCTCCCAACCAACGGTTCCGCTAGCTGTCGCGACTCCAATACAATTCGAAAGTAAATTCTTGGAGCTAAATTCTCGAGAAATAATTCGTACGGATTTAATCTTTGCTATATCTCGATAAAAACCGAACTCGCGCTGGCTCAAATCCTGATTAGGATGCTCCTTCACGTATAGCAGAACGTCATCGGGAATATGGAACGCCAACATTTCAAGCATTAGCCTTTGATCCACGAATCGCCCTGCCATCGGAGATGTAGATAATTCAGGTTGCAAATGCAAGGGAACATAAATATAACGATCATCGCTTCTCGGAATATATTCCAGTTCTCTTAAAGACCGAACGGCATCGTTTTTGTATCTTTCGACTTTGTACGCAATTCTATATCGAGTAACAAACGAATAAATGGAATCTATATTCGGAAAAAGAAATATTCTGAATATTTCAACCGTAAGCCTCGTCAATGAAGAGGCAATTTCTCTTATTTCCGAGAACCATCTTAGCCCTAAGCTGGGCTTTTCCTTTCGCATGTAAAATGGAACGTAATCTTCATTCGAATTTCGCTGTGCAGTTAATTCTAGAAGAATTCTTTCCGACAGCTCAATCGAATAAGATCTCTGCTTCTTCAGTTTTGCATAAAGGGCTTCTCGATCCCGCTCATAGTTAGGAAACGGATCAGTCCAGTCCGACATTAGAAAGGTAATATCTGACTGAAATTGGTAGAAAAAAAACGTAGCGATCCCTTTCTTTTTACAAAGCCAATAAATGATAAAATCGATGATTTCGTGCGGAATATTCAAAGAAAGAAAACAATCAAATTTACGTTCGCTCAAAATGTGATTCCAGTAACGCAAATGCTCATAGTAAATTTTCTTTCGAAGATTGTAGGGCCAGGAGGTCGCCACATTTAAGGACTTTCGGTCCATCATTCGATAAACCTCCACCTCGCAATCCCGCATCGATTCAATTAAAGGCTGATCAAGCGGTGCGATAACGTTCCAGTCGACATCTGAATAACCGAGAGAAATACTGTGCCAATCATGAACTCGATACTCTCCGATGAAATCGTTTTTAATTGAATTCGATTCCGAGTTACCGATGATTTCGCAATATTCTATTTTAAATGCCCGGTTTAAATCCTCGATCATTGGAAGATGATGAGAATTATATAATCCGTAAATAATAAGATTCATGAATGGCGCAAAGTTAATAACTTATCGATGGATTTACAGATGCCGTCGACATTGGACTGCTGATCCGTTTCCCCGTCTAGCATATAATCCGGATCTATATTGCCAAAGAACGCATATTCTTCCAGAGCCTTCAAAAAGGGTTTAATACGGTCGACAGCGACGGGATTGGGAGTATTAAAAAGACGATATATAGCATCATCACAATCTTTAGCAGATCTGATCTTAAAAACTCCGGGTGCATCCTGATAAAAAGTATAACCGAACAAAAGAACAATCTTCCCTTTTAGGAGAGCTTCCCAACCTGCCGTTCCGGTACAAGTCGCAACAGCGGCGCATCCCTGAATCAATTTGAAAGTATCATAATCTCTTGAAATTATTTTTACAGATTTCAATGATACCAAGGTCCGATAGAAAGATTCATCTCGGTATTTTAAATCCTGGTTCGGATGTTCCTTAATATATATATAGCAATTTTCCGGTAAATAAGCGTTTAACATTTCCGCAATAAGAACTTGGTCAATAAAAACGCCTGCCATCGGCGAAGTTGACATTTCCGGCTGCAGATGAAGAGGTAAATATATATATTTCTCGTTCGGGACCGGATCGGAGCAGTGATTTCGATAGAAATTCTCGATGCGCATTATGCGTTTTCGATCGATAATCCGCTGAAAAAGCGAAAGGTAATTCTGTAACTTCCGCTGAAAGTCAAAAAGAAGTCCAATCAGACGCCAAGGCTTCAATAAAATGACCCGGATTACTCTCGTAAGCAACGCGATTTTATTAAATCCACCTTCGTTTAATAAATTCGGGGCAGCATTCATCATGTAGAAAGGTTTCTTATTTTCCGTATTTACCACATAAGTTTGCCACTCCAACTCCATTCTATTCGAAAGATTCAAGTTTTCCCGAGCGCATTGCCATTCGAAAAGTTTAACGATGCCTGGAGTTGGATCTTTCCAATTTTGCATAAAGAAGGAAAGCCCGGGCTGGAATTGATAGAAAAAGATAGTCTGGATTCCCTTCCTTATACATAATGAATATATAATATAGTCGTATACGACGTGAGGAATATTCGATGAAATAAAAAGCCCGATATCATCGGTTTCAATGACATGATTCCAATAACGCAAATGTTTTAAATAAACCGATTTTCTCTTATTATAGGACCATTCCCCCCGAATTTCGTCCCGCTCCATCATTTTAAGAACTACCCCCTCGCAATCGGAAAGCTCTTGTAGGAGATCTTCCCCAACGGGAAGGAGCTCATCCTCCGGGGTGTCATAACTAAATTCATGGGATAATACCGCGCACGCGTAGTATTTAGCCTCGACATCTAATGGAACTTTATTCGTTTCAAAAATTACATGACATTTCGAAGGTTTGAGACGATCAGTTATGTATGATATAACCGGAAAATATTGGGTTTTATGAAATCCGTTTATAATTAAATTCACGAGATTTTAAACTTTTTCCTTTTTCATTTTAGTCATAAAATATGAGCGAACATTTCTCGATACATTTAGTAGATGCAGTTTTTCTAAAATAACTCTTATTACTCTCCTAACGCTCCGATACCTTTCGGATTTTTCCTTATCCGGTAAATATTTAAAAGAAAGATACCTCTTCGGTAAAATTTTCTGATTGTTAAAAATCCGATGGATCACGTCCAAAATTACCGCCTTTGTGCAATAGTCGCTTCCGTGACCCCCGACCAGCCGAAAATCAGAATATTCCGTTCCGCCCAGAGATTTCCAACGAGATACGATAGGCAGAACCTGTTCACTATGAACGCCATAATCATCCTCGCAGGAATGAATAAAAAGGATGGGTAATTTCTTAAATCGATCCCAAGCATCGAGTAAGCGATTCACTTGTCTAGTATAGATATAATTATCTACGGACATCGGATTTCCATCAGGGCAAATAAAAGCAACATGATCGAAGCGACCTTGTTTTTCCGCACAAATATCCAGGTCAATGTGCGGGCTTATCGATATTATGCCTTTGACGTCGAACAATAAACCGAATTTTAGTGCTGCTGTTGCGCCCATCGAGGACCCGACAGTTATAATGTTATTATTAGAAATTTGAAGTTCATCAATTGTGCGTTTTATAATTTTGAGCATCGCCCGCTCGACAAAAAAATCACCGTGTTCTCCAGTATAGTAAGTACCGTTCTTGCTGAAACCGAATTGATCGCAAAGAAAAAGAGCATTGAAATCTTTTTGAAAACCCAACATTTTCAAACGATGGAAGTAGCCCTGATAGTTTTCCTTGTATTCCTTTCGATCACCCCAATCTCCGAAAAATGCCGTAAAATGAATTACCAACTTTTTCACATTTTTACGGGTTTTTAGAATATAATAAAAATCACGACCTTCTTCATCCGTATATTTCGATATCACATGTTCCATCGTGCTTTATTCGCTCCAATTTCGAATGTTAAAAGAATAGCTTTGTCTATAAGGAAGCGGAGGATTTTAAGAGGTAGGACGGTGCGATCCACGTAAAACCATTATACGTCGAAATTAGCACCGCCAATTTCGGATCGGTTTGTTTTAGGTATGCAAAGCAGTATATGTTCCGTCGGGGTAATGGGAAAAGAGGATGGGTTTCTCATTTCCCCTAAGCGTATCAGATGCAATGTAGACGTATTCATTTTCGCCCAACATTTTTCGGTCGAATTTAACATTTCGAACTCCGAACGCCGGAACGGATTCTTCGGAAGAAATTACTTCTTTTCCGTCCATATTCATGACTATAAGATTTAAATCGGCCTTTCTCGGACTTGGATTCATTTGAAAAAGCTCAATGGACGAGATGGAGGAGACCTTTATTAAAAATTGTGAATACCAGAAATTGGACTTCCCCTCCGAAACCGGAACGGGGGCTACCGTTTGAGGGTGAACCATCGCTAAATTACTGTAATCCGCGGAATGATATAGAGTGTAAAAATGCGACGTCAGTCTTCCTAATTTTCGCAAATGAAATTTCTGAACGAATGAAAGTTTTGATTCCTTAATATTAGCGAAAAAAAGTCCCCGATTCGGCAGCTTTTTGGAATAAAATCGCTCAGGAGAAATTTCCATACTTCCGTACTTTGCCAATTTTATATCTTTTGAGAAAACTTTATTTCCGTCTTGATCACTCAAGCTAATTTCATACCAGACTTTGCCGATTCGCGAAGGTAGTAAGAAAGATGGGTAGTTAGTTATCGAAAAACTTGTGCGTCGGGTCTCATCATTTATAAAAATTTGCGTAACCGGCGGACTCAATCGTCCTTTTTGGCTATCCTTAATTTCTAAAAGGGCTCTATAAATCGGTCGTAATAAATCTTTAATAATCACGGTTTAATCTCCATCAAATCAAAAGAGTAAGGCTCTCGATCTCACTTCTTTCATACTTTGGCTTACGAAATAAACCGGGGCCAAAGAATGTTCCAACGCGGCATTTTTTGTCTTTTCGTTAATCGTTATCGTTTCGATCGCAAATAGACTATTACCGCCCCGCGCAGTTAACGTTAATAGAATTGGGGAATCGCTTAATTCAATTAAAGATCCAATTTCTGACTTCACGTTAATATAGAAGGTCGAGTTGTACGGAATTGAAACGGTTTTTCTCAAGAGCAACGCACCTGAACCGTTAAAAAAACTTAATTCCATATTCTGAGGAGATTCGCTTCGATTTTTCGATCCCCTATAATTGGCAAGGACGACGAAAGAATTCAAGTCTTTAGATACATAAATTTTATGGTTGAGAAGAATTATTGGAGGATACTCGTCAACGAAACGAAGCGGCAATTGATCGTAAATGACCGCCGGTAGCGATTTTGTCATTTTATTCGAATAGACTATTTCGTGTTCCTGCTCGAACCATACATTCGGTTCGGTTAATATTTCAGGAATCACGACCATCAATTCTGCTTTTTTTGCGTTCTCGCCGTCCAACGCATCTGTCGGCTTTACGCTTGAAAACGAGTTAAACGGAATATTTCCGTATTTCGGATTGGAGAAAAGGGAATTTCCGTTTATATCGAAAATTTCCAAGCCGTAGCTGATTCCTTTTTTCTTTTCGCCAGCCAAAGGATCGAACGGATTTCTTAGAGTATTTCTTAGTAGTACCTCCACTTCGAAGTCCAAACTTCGACAGCAAGCAGCGAGAAACAAACCCTTAGACAAAATCGCAGTCTCTATACTCATGATGTGTGCTCCCACTTATAATTGATTATGATGGGACCTGAGACTTTCGCAGTCTGTCTTGCCAAAGGACCATTATACTTCAATTTTTTTAAATCACCTTCGACCGTAAAGCTCCCGACATCTAGCGCACCTAATAATGGAGCTTCATAATCAACCCCTCGAACCGCCAAAAAAACAGAATACATTTGGCCAGGCATTAACGGCATTTCCTTAAACGTGCATCTAAGAACTCCTGTCCCTTTTTTGATATTAGGTCTCCGACCATCGTAGAGCATACTGCCCATAAAAAGCGCTCCCGAAATACCGGTCACGCCGACGGTAAAGGTGATCGTTCCCATATCTTTAAGCGCTTCATAAGTGATTTCAACACAAAGATCGCTTAACATAGAAAAGATATTTTTCACTCTATCGTTTTTATCTAAAAACCTGACTCTTTTTATAATTAAATTACCGTCCAAACTACGGATCTTAGATTGGATCTGTGAATCCGCAAGAGAATCCAGATAATTATTAACTACCTTCTGAGTATCTCCGAACTCTACCAACCTACCTGTTCTTAAGTGGGCGACCTTGTTGCATAATGCGAGTATGGAATTTAAATTATGACTTACGAATAAAATCGTTCTTCCTTGGCCGCCGACTTCAGAAATCTTTTGCATGCATTTCTTTTGGAACTTGGTATCGCCGACCGCTAATACCTCGTCTAAGATCAAAATTTCGGACTGCAAATGTGCCGCGACGGAAAAGGCCAGCCTAACATACATTCCGCTTGAATATCGCTTTACTGGAGTATCGATAAACTGCTCTATTTCGGCAAAGTCGATAATTTCCTCCATTTTCGATCGGATTTCTTTTTTAGACATTCCTAAAATAGCACCGTTCAAATATATGTTTTCCCTACCTGAAAGTTCCGGATGGAAACCAGTTCCTACTTCCAGCAGGCTGGCAATTCTACCGCGAACTTTAATAATGCCGGTTGTTGGCGCCGTTACTCGTGAGAATAATTTTAAAAGAGTGGATTTACCGGCTCCGTTACGACCGATGATTCCGATGCGGTCGCCGGCATTAATCTCGAGATTGATATCCTTCAACGCCCAAAATAAGGGATTTTTATCTTCCGAATCCTCGATTCGATAATCATGGTCTTCGCGAATTACTTCGTTAGGATCATCTTTCTTCCTTACTTTAGCCCACCAACTTTGAAAATCCTTCTGGAACGACCCGGTCCCGAACGTACCTAGTCGATACTTTTTAGAAATAGATTCCGCCTTTATTACAATCATTGAAAGTTCCTAATCATGCCGAATTGTAGAGGAGTTCCCGCTCTAAAATCCTCCAAAGCCGTTTTACCTAAAATTCGTTCAAAATATTTCGGATGCATTCCAAAGCCTGGCCGAATGGACCTCACATTCTCGCGAGTAAATTGATCGCCCTTCTTAATATCTTTTACTATAAATAGAGAACGAGAGAATTCCCGGCTCGTTATGACCTTTTCCGATAAGTCGTAATTTATTGAACCGATGGCCTTTTCCACGTTGCGGATAGCGTCTACCATTGTTCTAAACTCGCCCGGTTCCATGGAAAAAGAAGAATCGGGGCCTCCTATTTTTCGGTCCAAGATAAAATGTTTTTCGACGACTTTCGCCCCCAGGGCAACTGCCGCGACCGGCACTGCCCAGCCTTCAGTATGGTCTGAAAGTCCTGCGACTACGCCGAAAGTTTCAGATAAATTCGGAATCGTTTTAAGATTTATTTCCTCGTAAGGGGCCGGATAAGAAGAGGTACATTTTAAAATAATAATGCGATCGTTTCCTGCCTCGCGACAAGTTTGAATCGCTAAATTAATATCATCTATATAAGCTATACCTGTGGAAATGATAATAGGCTTTCCCTTACTCGCAACGTATTTGATCAGAGGGATATCCGTAATTTCAAACGAAGCGATCTTATAAGCTGGGACGGACATTTTCTCCAGAAAATCTACGGAACTTTCATCGAAAGGAGAAGAGAATATTTCTAAGCCTATCGACTTTGCGATTTCTTGTAATTTCGGCTGCCAGTCCCAAGGAGTAAACGCTTCGGAATATAAGTCATACAGAGTTTTTCCGTCCCAAATTGTCCCTTTTTGAATTTTGAACCATTCGTTATCGGATTTCAGTGTAATTGTATCCGGTGTGTATGTTTGCAATTTTATGCAGTCCGCGCCCGATTCCTTCATCGCGTGCAACGTTTCGACCGCTAAATTGAAATCCTGATTATGATTTGCCGAAAGTTCGGCGATAATGAAACAAGGATCATCTTTACCGCCGACAGATTTATTACCTATCTTTATAGATTCCACAAATAGGATCCTTTTTATATTACTTTTTTCATTAGTATATATTGTTTATCATTAAGCTCAAAATCGGAATCGTAAACGAATGCCGCTTTAGAAAAAGACTTTAGCGAAGGAATGTTGTCTTTACTAATCTGAGCAAGAATTGTCCTTTTTTTCGCATTTTCGGATATGTACATCTGACTGGCCGCCTTTAAAATTTCGGCTGCCAAAGATCGCCCTCTCGCCTTCTCAGATAAACTAATACTAATTATGGCCTCTTCCTGGCTTGTTGCTTGAAATCGAACCTGACCCAGAAATTCGCCAGCGGCATTCGTGATTATAAGAAATAAATTTTCCGGACTGGCCTTGATTTTTGAATTATACCATTGCACGTGAACATCCCAGGGGATCGCAGCCGAGTTAAGACTATTTTCCCGAACTTCTCGACTATTAGAAAGATCGTAAACTTCCTTAATATAGTCGATATTAGCTTTTATTAAAACAAAATTCTGCAATTTAGTTCGATGCAACGATGGTTCTTACCACGTTGATCGCTCCACTCGGATCAACAGAGTCACTGACAATTTTCGAAAGGGATTTTCGAACCTCTATAGGTAGCGTACTCTTAAAAATTTCCGCAAGATTATCGCTAAAATTCGAGTCAAGTCCGTTTAATACTGGTATGCCTTCCGCTTTCCAACCCTGGGCATTCAATTTTTGATTATCTGCAGTTAAAATCGCAATCATTGGACGGCCGGTAGCAGCAATTTCATAGGTAGTGTGACCGCATGCGGTCAAGCATAAGTCTGATCTTTCAATTAATGTCTTCATATCGGAAATTGATAATGCTCTGTTAAACCTGATCCTTTCGTTATTCAAGGGAAAGAATTCGAAGGATGTATTACCAGGACCGATAATTACTTCAAATACGATGCTTGGAAAGTTTTTAACAAGAGTTTCCAAAGCGACTTTTGTCAAATTCGCATTGTCCGCTCCGCCAAAAGTAATTAATACCGTTTCGACTTTCTCCCTTATCTCCGAACTTTTCTTTGATAGAAGTTGCCAATAGTCCCTTGCAAGAAGGGCGTATTTCGGTCCGAGCAAATAGGATTTTCTACCGGACTGGTTTTCGTACATTTCAAGATTTGAACCGATTGAATAATTTATAATTATGCCGTTCGGATAATCCAGACGGTTAAAGTCATCAATGTACGCAAACTTTATAGAATTTACAGAATTTGAGACGATTTCCCTTAAGACTTCTATTCCGACTTGGTAGCTATCGAAGAATACCAAATTAGAGTTATTAATGTAAGCGATGGATTCGGTTGGTTGATCCTTCCAGTCGAAATTCTTCGTATTTAATCCATTCATGTATATGGAAGCATTAGCGTCATAGTTAGCTAGAATAAAGCAATCCATGCCTAACGATTCCGCGGCTTGATACAAAGATTTTATTCGTGATAAATGACCATAACCTGTTTGTGAAGTACCTTCGGTCAGGAATGTCGCCCGCATCTAATCTTAATGAACCCGGAACTTACGAACCGGAATTCCATTCGCCTCTAAGAATTTCTTCGCTTCCAAGGGAGTTTGCTGCGTAAAATGAAAAATACTGGCGGCGGCGACCGCGGATGCATGCCCTTCCTTAATTGCCCCAAGCATATGTCCGTAATTACCGGCGCCGCCGGAAGCAATCACAGGGATTTTTACGGCGTCGGCGATCTTTCGGAGCATTGTTAAATCATAGCCCGTCATCGTACCGTCTCGATCCACGGAAGTTACGAGCAATTCTCCGACCCCAAGCCTTTCTAAAGTTAGAGCCCATTCGACCGGGTCCTTATCCACCTTAACCTTTCCCGAATGTGAGTAGCATACATATTTTCCGGGCTCCGTTTCTCCGAAATCGATGCTACCAACTATGCATTGTGATCCGAATTTTTCGGACGCTTCCGTTATAAGTTCCGGAAAATCGAACGCGGCTGAATTTATACAAACCTTGTCGGCTCCGGCTAATAAGACTTTACGAATGTCGGTTATTTTTTTTATTCCACCACCGACCGTTAACGGAACAAAGCACTCCTCGGAAAACTCTGCAACCGATTCATAGTCTAATTCTCTGGATTCGCTAGTAGCAGTTATATCGACGACAATGAGCTCATCGACTTCTCGCATATTATAAACTTTAATAGCAGGTAATATAGTGTCGACTCGACGCCAACTATCGAATTTTACTCCTTTGACAATACCTACGTTTTTAAGTAGCAAAGTTGGGATAATTCTAGTCTTTAACATATTTTAACTTCGAAATTCCAAATTTTAATTAATATCGAGGAAGTTACGAATAATCCTAAATCCCAACTGACTACTTTTCTCCGGATGAAATTGAACTCCCATTACGTTGTCCTTTCGAACGACAGACACAAAGCCTTGGCCATAAGGGGTAATTCCGACAATTACACTTTCGGATGAGGGTTCAAAATGATAGCTATGTACAAAATAAAAATCGGAGTTATCAGGAATGTTTGTAAAAAGAGAATCCTCTTTTTTATAATTAACTTCGTTCCAGCCGACGTGAGGGATACGTACACCGGCCGCTTCATCCAGTTTTTTAACCTCGCCGGATATCAAGCCCAAACCATCGCTCTTCCTTACTTCGTAACCGGTATCGGCCAAAAGCTGCATCCCTAAACATATACCTAGTAGAGGAATGCCGTCCGCAACGATATGTTCAATCGCCTGATCGAACTTCCTTTCTCTCAAATTATTAATTCCGTCTGGAAAAGCCCCGACTCCCGGTAAAACGATATGCGTTGCTTTCTTCAAATCTAACGGGTTATCTGAAATTTCCGCAGATGCCCCGCATTCTTGAAAGGCCCTCAAGACGGATGAGAGGTTTCCCATTCCATAATCAATTATTATGACGTTCATCTTTTCAATCGACCTAGTTTATCCGTTAATCCAGGTTATCATAGTTAACCTTCGTAAGGTTCATTTCCTTATCTTTAATCAGGTTTCCTCTAGAATCTTTTAAAAATAGTTTTTTATTTGTAAACTTATCGGCGACCCTTACGAACTCATCCACAGTCATACCGAGCGGCTTTAATATCTCGGAAAGCGGCCTATCTAAATAGGTTGAAGGGAACTTGCCGTCGTGCTTCGATACTAGATAAATTCCATCCTCTCTCGTCAATCGGCCTCTTCGAATATGTAAAGAAGCGTGATCGCTAGCTCTTCCAAAACCGAACTTAATGAATTTAAAAAATTCATGGATAGCCGTCTGATAATTATCCAAATTTTCGTAATTTACGATCGAACCTTCAGTAACCTTGTACCAAGTTTGAAATCCATGAGCCTGAGCTAAAAGTGAATTCGAATAGCCGTCCCAGGGAAGATAATAGCCTAAAAATAAACCCGTTACACCGACCTTCTTCAGGTCTTCGTCCGTTGGATATGTGTACGGTATCAAATCTTTCTGCGCTATACCGTCGATCCCTACCAAATCCGAGACTCTGAGACCAAGAAGACCACCGAATTCCTCTAACCATCTACGATCCAAGACATTTCTGTCTGAGTCGGCTGCTGGTCCTCCGTACTCGTTCTGAGAATTCTCTCCCCAGATAATTAACGGAATATTATATTGAACCGCTACTCGGACAGGAATCGTAAAAATACTTACATGCTCCGGCCACGAAATGTCGCCAACCTTCGTCAAACCTATATAATTTAATTTAGCTCTGACTCTCGGATTAGGAGAAAACTCCAAGTAATCGACCCCTAACTGCTTAATATTTTCTATATTTTTTCTTCCGATTTCGGTAAGATCGCAAGTGGAAGCCGTAACACAAAGCGGATTCATTCCTAGTTGCAACAAGCGAACGACCTGAAAGGTGCTGTCCTTTCCCCCGCTTACCGGAACTATGCAATCCCAATTGGATGAATCCTTAGAGCGGTATTTATTCAAAAGTACCATAAGTTCTTCTTTACGAAGATCCCAATTTACGACCTTGCGATTTTCGTAGCTTCGGCAAGCGTTACATACGCCTTCCTCGTCAAGAAAGAGGTTCGGCTTCGTATCGGGCATTACGCATCTTCTACAATACTTGATCATTTATTATCCTTTATACTTTTTTCTGAATAACATGTTCGTTGATCTTCAAATGCTCAGGGAACTCGTTAAGAAAGTTAATAATTTCATCAATTCCAAACTCGTGATTCTTTGGGTAAAGAGCTTCGATGATGACTTTAATCAACTGAAAGTCTTCAGGAGTATCGACGGTTAATCTTAAATTACTATTATCAATGGAACTTACTATGCTCCTTAACCTAAACTTGTCAGGATTAGCATAAATGTAAGCCGTAACATGCTCTCTATAGTTAGATTCGCGCGCTTCGAGATGAGCTCTAGTTAAAGCTTCATATGAGAAAATTTCCGTGTCCATTCCGCGAGGATAGCTTCTTTCCAGGCAGTTAGAAGCATAGTCAATTGACTTTTTGGACTCTAAGTAAGATACGATTACCTTACTCACGATCACAGGGTCGATAACTGGACAATCCGAAGTCACCCTAATAATATCATTCAAACCGAAATGAGTAGCCGCTTCGTAATAACGAGAAAGAACATCGTTTTCCGATCCTCTATAATAAGGAATATCCAGTTTTTTACACAGCTCAACTACCGGCAGATCAGTCTCGTTAATCGTCGTCGCGATTACGATTCCGTCGGCTTCTTTTACTCTTCGCAAACGCTCTATTTGATATTCGAGCAAAGGTTTATTTAATACTTCTTTTAGAATCTTCCCCGGAAGCCGAGTGGAAGTCATTCTAGCCTGGATTATGAATGCAGTTTTCATTTTTGCAGCAAACTTCGAATCGTATTTACTACGTATAATTGTTGTTCGTGAGTTAGGTCATAGTAAATCGGAAGACTAACAACAGACTCATAATACTCTTCCGCCTCCGGAAAGTCCCCTAATTTAAAACCTAATTTTTGATAGTAAGGCTGAAGATGAACGGGAATATAATGAACTTGAACGCCGATTCCCGATTTACGCAACTCATCAAAAAATTGTTTTCGACCGATTTTTGCATCCTTCGATAATCTAATCGGATAAAGGTGCAGAGCTGAATTAACTTTCGGATTACGATAAGGGATTATCACCGGTAATCCACTCAATAGCTTATCGTAATTTTCTGCAATGTTTCGTCTTTTTTCGATAAATCTTTCGAGTCTTGCGAATTGACTAATGCCCAACGCAGCCTGTATATCGGTCATCCTATAGTTAAAACCCAGCTCAAGCTGCTGATAATACCAACCGCCCTCCGACTCGGAAACCATAAGGTCAGGATCACGACTAATTCCATGCGATCGCAATAGCGCCAATTTTTCATGTAAATGTTTTGAATTAGTCGTAAGCATTCCACCCTCTCCGGTCGTAATTATTTTGACCGGATGAAAACTAAACACGGCTATATCAGAATATTTGCAATTTCCGATAGACTTCCCCAGATATTTTCCACCGATCGCATGGGAAGCATCCTCAATAATTTTAAATCCGTACTGTTTACTAAGCTCCGAAATCTCTTCCATGTCGCAAGACTGACCTGCAAAATGCACCGGAATCACGACTTTTGGTAATCTATTCTTATTTTTCGCTTCGATAAGTTTTAATCGAAGCTTATCAACGTCCATATTGTACGTCTTAGGATCGATATCGACGAATCCAATTTTAGCTCCGCAGTACAGGGCGCAATTTGCAGAGGCTACAAAGGTATTTGGGGAAGTCCACACTTCGTCGCCCGCCCCAACCTCAAGGGCTAAACAAGCTATATGAAGGGCGGCGGTTGCATTGGAAACCGCTAACGCATATTGCGAGCCGCAGTATTCAGATACTGTTTTTTCAAACTGATCGATAGTCGGTCCTTGTGTGATGAAATCGGACTTTAAAATCTGAATTACCGAATCAATATCGGCTTGCGTTATATTTTGTCTACCGTACGGAATCATACGTGAAATGCCGGATCTACATGCTCTACGATCAACTTTCTAATCTGCTCAACGGTAAGCCAATCTGCATTCAAACCGCTACTATAACGAAAATCTTTGGTACAATATTCTCCGTTAAATTTCTTTTTAAATTCATTAATACTCCAGAGTTCCACCGAAGGAAGAATAACGAAATAATCTTTGAATTCTATGGTACTCATTCCGTCCGTTTCCGTTATCATTTCTTCATGAAGTTTTTCGCCCGGCCGAATTCCGACTACTTTCTGTTCACAATTCGGACCGATCGCCTCGGCTACTACTTTGATGTTATAACTTGGAATCTTCGGCACAAAAATCTCACCGCCCCACATATTCTCTAGGGCGTAAAGAACCAAATCGACGCCTTCCTCTAGAGTAATATTAAACCGAGTCATTCTTTCATCGGTTATGGGCAGGACTCCTTCAGATCTTTTTTTCAAAAAGAACGGTATCACACTTCCCCTGCTCCCCATCACGTTACCGTAACGAACAACCGAAAATCGAATATCATGCTTTCCTTTATAGTTATTTGCAGCTACGAATAACTTGTCCGAACAAAGCTTAGTAGCTCCGTAAAGATTGATAGGTGCTGCAGCTTTATCCGTACTTAATGCGACAACTTGTTTCACTCCCGAATCCATCGCCGCATCGATGACGTTTTGAGAACCCAAAATATTAGTTTTTATTGCCTCAAAAGGATTATATTCGGCAGCCGGAACTTGTTTAAGAGCCGCAGCGTGCACCACGACATTTATACCTTCCATCGCGCGCATCAACCGATCCTTATCGCGAATATCGCCGATAAAATATCGCATCTGCGGATATTTTGACTCCGGGATCTCTTGTTGCATTTCAAACTGCTTCAACTCGTCGCGGGAAAACACAACAAGCCTTTTCAAATTCGGATATTTAGTTAGGACAGTTTGTATAAATTTTTTCCCGAAAGAGCCAGTCCCTCCAGTCACCAAAATAGATAAGTTATTCAACATTTATATTACCCTTACATTATATATCGAACAGATGTCACAAAAATCAAACAGTATCAACGAAATCCCTTTCTGCCCGTGAAAAGATCAAAATACCTATAAAAAAAACCAAAGCAGTAATAATCCAGCTTTGCGCCCATGCATAAAGATCCAAATGTCCGTGCCCCAAAAAGGAAAACCGAAAATTTTCAATCAAATTAGCCATCGGGTTCAAATTATACAAAAACTTAAATCGTTCGGGAACAAGCGATAAAGGATAGACAACCGGGGTTGCATACATCCATAGCTGAACGCCGAAAGCCACAAGAAGCGAAAGATCTCTATACTTGGTGGTCATGGAAGAGACCATGACTCCAAACCCTAAACCTAAAATGGCAATTTGGAGTATAAAAAATGGAAGTAAAATGACAGACCATTGCATCTCAAGCGTTGCACCTTTAAGAATAAAGTAGGAATAAAATGCGAGGAAGGTAGCGAACTGAATCGCAAATTTAATAAGGCTACTGATTACTATGGAAAACGGGACTGCTAGCCTAGGAAAGTAAACTTTGCTAAAAATCCCGGCATTTGCCACAAACGTATTCGAAGTGGCAATGAGGCAATCGGCGAAATAACTCCAAAGCACGGTGCCGGATAAGTAAAAAATAAAATGAGGCACTCCGTCCGTTGAAACGTTCGCAATTTTACCGAAGATTATTGTATAAATCACGGTGGAGGCCAGAGGTTGTATTATATACCAAAGAGGCCCCAAGATGGTCTGTTTATAAAGGGAAATGAAATCCCTTTTAACGAATAAAAATATTAGGTCCTTATAATTCCAAAGATCAACTAAATGTAAAGAAAACCACCCTTCTTTAGGCCGAATGACCAAATCCCATTTTTGATCAATTGCCTCCTCCTTTCCGAATTTTTGTATAATGTTACTTATCATCGATTTCCCTAAAATACTTCATTGTCAATTTGAGGTCACAAAATTAATGTCCGTCGGACATCTGCGCGTCATCCTTGATTATCCCGTCTTCCCGAATTCCCAATTTTTCCAATTCTTCTCTTAACTCTTCATATTCTCTTTTCTTAATAGAATAATATGTCAGAGTTAGCTTAATTTTCTCTTCTAGTCCAGCCGGAGTAAGAATATAAGCGTAAGCCAACTTATTCTTACTGTTCTTAAAGTTTTTTGCCTTGATCCAACCTTTCTCTAGTAGGGCTTTAAGACAGTAATTGGTCTTACCTAAACTAATCCCGAGCGTATTAGCCAAATCTCTTTGGTTAAAGTCCGGACGATCTTCGATCAGTTTTAAAATTTTATGCCTGAGTTCGTCGGTCATTGAATTTATAAAAACGGGGATTTTTCCCTTAAATGAAATATAGGGAAAAGGGAATGAAGAATGAGGATTCCGCAGAATGAACTCCCTGGACGTAGCTTCGCCCCTTGGGTCCCATTCCGATTAAATCGAGTCCAGTAAATTGCGTAAAAGACAAGTGTCAAGAATTTTGTTCAAGAATTGAACGAACAAAAGAGGCCTAAATGTCAGGAATTCGATCAAAATCAATCCTTTAATACTTTTTATCTTGCGCAAAGGCACCTTGTAGGAGCTCCCACAGACTCTTCGCATGAAAAAAGATTGCCAACGGAAAGATTTTATGAAATAGCAAGCAGGTACCACCGCTTCGCTCCGGCCCCCGCCCAGGAAGGGTGGGGCCTCCTTAAATCCCCCCCCCCCCCAAAAAAAAACGCAACGCCGCACTCGTAAATAGCACTATCCGCTATGGCCTGCTAAATTTTAGAAAAAAAAAGTTGAACCTTTTTCAAAAATTGGCACTCTATATTAATGAGTGCCAATGCACAGGAGAATTTAGAAATGAGACATCAAGTCGACCTTTTCCACCAGATGCGCAGAATGCAAAACCGAATTCATAACCTATTTGATCCCGTATGGGAGAGTGGTCGCGCATTTCCCGCATTAAACGTTTATTCAAACGAAGATCGAATCACCGTTACTGCCGAAGTTCCGGGCTTGAGTCCCGAAGATCTAGAAATTACCGTGGCTCATAATTTACTTACGATCCACGGAGAAATCAAAGATCCGGCTCAAGAATCAGGAGCTAAACTTCGTAGATTGGAACGATCTCGCGGAAAATTCAAGCGGACTCTCGAATTGCCGGTTGCCGTCGATTCGGAGAAAGTACAAGCCACTGTCAAGGATGGAGTTCTTACGCTAACTCTTCCGGTCCAAGAGAGTGAAAAACCTAGAAAGATCAAAATCGAAACGCAGGCCTAAAAACAGGAGGAAAAATTAAAATGAGCGTTGAAGAACTTACAAAAACTCAAGAAACTACAACCGATAAAAACAAATCGGATAACGCCAAGAACGAAACGACTCGTAAGCCGGTATACACGCCCGCAACCGACGTTTATTCGGACGAAGAAAAATATCTCCTCGTACTGGATCTGCCAGGCGTAAAGGAAAGCGATCTCGAGATTAGCTTAGAAAAAGATGAGCTCAAGATAATTGGTAAAACATCCTATATTGAGACCGATGGCGATTTGCGGTATTCGGAATATAAAACGGGAGATTATCGTAGAAGCTTTGCGATTTCGGAACCATTAGATGAGGAGAAAATCTCCGCAGTACTTTCCAACGGAATTTTGAAAGTCACCCTTCCTCGTCGGAAGCCGTCGACTAAAAAAATTGAAGTTAGAACAAACTAGACAGAACTTCTCGACCTGAATCGAACGGGCCACGCTCTGTTCAAACCGATTTGCCCGGAGTAAACTCCGGGATTTTTTTTGCCGTTTCCGGTCGACTCAAATTCTATGGGCTAATGAAGACATTATTTCTTCTTTCCCTTTCCAACCTTTTCATGACCTTCGCATGGTACGGTCATTTAAAATTCTTTAACGAATTACCGCTTTGGAAAACGATCTTGATATCCTGGGGAATCGCGCTATTCGAATATATCCTTATGGTACCCGCCAATAGAATCGGCTTCTCTGAGGAAGGATTCAGCGGCTTCCAACTAAAGATATTGCAGGAAATTATCACGATAACTATCTTTATTGGCTTCGCAAGTTTGATTTTAAAAGAAAAGATGAAGTGGAATCATGCAGTTAGCTTCTTTCTAATTCTATTAGCGGTGGTATTTGCATTCTACGATAAAAAATAGCGGTTTTATTAACCGCCTAAAATCCGTTATTTCTGAATAAAGGTCCGCATTTGCAAGCGAGCTGACATTAGACGCTAAACTTTATCCATCCAGGCTAAAATTGCCTTTGTTAGGTCTGCCGGATTCGTTCCGGTTGGGAATGCAGCCAAAATATTTCCCTTTTTATCGACCAAATAGATTAACAAAGTATGATCGACTCCATATCCTGCTTCTTTAGACGGAAGAATTACTTTTTTTGAAACTACTCCGAATCCTGACTGTAATGAATCAATATTCTTTTTTGAACTTGTCAGAGCCACCAGCGAATTTCCCGGAAAGGTCGAAACATACTTTTTTAAAACTTCCGGAGAATCTCTTTCCGGATCGACCGAGATGAAAACCGGCCTCACTCTACCGGACGAATCTTTTAATCCCCTTAGTGCCGAGCCGATCTCTTCGATAGCCAGCGGACACATATCCGGACAATGCGAGAATCCGAAATAAACTACGAATATATCCCCTTTTAATCCGGAAAGAGAGGTTTCTTTTCCTTCGGTATCCTTGAGAAAAATAGTTTTCCACTCGGCAATCGGCGAATCCGATGCAAAACTCTGCTTTCTATTAAAAAATCGAGGAGCCAATCCGATCGTGACTCCGGCAAAAACGACGATAAAACCGATGATGATCTTTTTTAAATTCATAAATTCTAATATATCTCTACGTTAATAACTCGAAAAACCGATTACGGAAAGATTCATACTGCTACGATCCAGCCCATTGCTCCCCGATCCGCCATATAAGTCTGGTGAGGATGGAACATGTATCTTCCCCGTTTTGTTAAGGTAAATTCCACAATCACTCTTTCAGTCTGTCCGAGGGTAACAACGTCAGTATGCTCGTCCGGTGTAAGTTTCGTTCCCGTTCTAAAAACATCAAACGTCTGAGAATGGAGATGAAAGGAAGCGATCGGATCGAACTCGGTCATATTCGCAATGTACAATCGAACCTTTTTGCCGACCGGGACCTTGATCGGAAAGCGATCATAAAATCCTGCCATGCCGTTCCAAGAATAAATATCATTCCTTCCAGTTTCATTCAAATCCCACCCGGAAAGAATCAGCATGTATTCTAGTGCAGGCGGTCGACCTCCCGGCGGATCCACGATAAACCCACCGTACAATCCCTTGGACATATGACTCGCCAACGGAGGAACATGACAATGATACGGATGAAATCCTACAGGTCCGGCCTGGATTTTATAAAGCCGGTCTCCTCCCGGAACTACCGGTTCCCAACCGTCTTCTTGAGGATCATGAGTTCCATGAAAATGAATGGAATGCGGATGGGCAGATTGATTGCGAAAAAGAATTTCCATTCTCTGTCCTTCCCGAGCCCTAAGCACTTTTCCCGGAACGACACCGTCGAATGTCCAAGCATTTACGATCGTATTATGTGCGACCGTCAACGGAGTTTCGATAATATTGATCTCCGTTTTAAAGGACTTACCTGAGGGAGCCTCCGGTAACGATTTATGTAATTCCATTCGATCCAGAAAACCGGAATCGGTAAACATGGGAGGATGAACCATACTACCATAGGAGTTACCTCCGATAGCTCCCGGAAGCCGGACGGAGGCTGCGCTAGAATTGATGGAGGTGGGATTCGTTTTACAGAAGGCAGGGTCGTCTTTTTTTCCGGAGCCTATTCTTGCAAACCCTGTTCCTGCAGCCAGACCGGCCCCTCCGAGTCCTAGCCAGCGCAGGAATTCTTTACGATCCATTCTTGACCTCTATTAAAATTTTGCCAACGAGGAGACAAGGATCACTAAAATCAGCAGCCCTCCTCCCCCGTAAACCAGAGACTTCTTGGCCCAATCCGGTATTTTAGATCCGCCGAAGATATGATATGCCCCGGCGCCCAAAAGCGGAATTACTACGATTGCAGCTGTCCATAAACTTCCTTGTTTAGGAGTGACATCCTCCCTTCTGGCTAAATCGACGAGAGCCAAGGAAGCCCATAACGCGAAAAGTATGTAGGGAAGATAATAACCGTAAAAATTAAATAGAAGCGTAAAAAACCCGGGTTCAAAAATTTCATTTGTATTCATAAAAATCTCCTAATGTAGCAAAATATAAAATCGTTAGATATCGAAAAAGGGGTCGTCGTTTTCCTAGATCACCCGCCAACGCTGCCGACTACGATTCCCGCCAAAATTATCAAGAAACCCAGGCTAAAGCCGAAACCTGTTCCCAACAAAGTGTGTCTCAGCCATTTGGGAATTTCGCTCTTTCCGAATAAAAGATAGGAGGCGCCTCCGAGATACGGTACAAAAGCGATAAAGGCGAGCCATCCGAATCGATTCGGCCTTCCGGGATGCAAGTAAATTAAATCCGCAACGCTCAAGCTGGTTAAACAAACGTACAATAGCATCGGAAGAATATAACCGAACCAACGGAAAAGTAACGCTTGAAAATCCAGAGGCCTCGGTAAAGACAAACTTCCTAGAACGTTTCCGAATTTAGGTTTCCGTTCGGCGAGTATTTTCTTGGACTCTTCTGGAAGAACGACCTTCTTCAAATCCAATCCGAAATCTTCGTACGGATGAATCGCAGGTTTTACCGGCGCTCCGACTCCACCGGGAATATTTGTCTGGAGAGGCGGGACCGGTTGGCTTTTCCAATCCCCGCTTTTGAAACGTCCTAGTGTAGCGTCCACCATAAGGGAAAGAATATTATAAGTCGGTAATAATTCTCCCCCGGCCGGGATCCGAATTCCACCGTCACAAGAGGAGATTTTTTCCAACAAAGGAGGAATGGAAGTTTGAAATTTATTTTTGGAAAAACAATTGCCTATGCTTATAGGTCCGTTCAGGCTCAAGTCTCCCAATCCCGAAGAATGAATCACGTTTTCTTCCACGATATTTGAATGGGATAGCCAGAAATTCTCGTCCAGATTGGGTAGAATTGCTACTCCGAAATTATCGTGCCCGATAATTATGTTACTCTTAATTACGTTCCTTAGTCCTCCGGCTATCAGGACGCCTGTTCCGTACGAAGGATATTCCAAAGCCTTATACGGAGCGCTAAGATTATTATTATCGTAAATTAAATTGTTTAGAATCGTAGTTTCCCGCTCCGGAGGGAGTAACTCCCGATCGAGAGAATTAGGTGCGAGCCCTACAATATTATTTCTCCAGATGGAACTTATTATGTATAAATCTCCTCCCGCATTCGTACCGGAATATCCCAACGCACTGTTCTCCGAAATTAAGTCATATAAAATCGCACGACAAGGATAACATTGTCCAACGTAAATTCCGGAATCTGGAGATCCGGAAGCATACGAATGCTCTAGTACTCCGTTACTAGAATCGAACGCATAGATTCCATAGTCTCCGTTATTGTACGCTGTTAAATAAGAACCCCGATAACCTTTGACTCCTGTCCAAAAAAAGCCGTTTAGAGTGGCGTTTCTGGCAGTCATATTTTCAATTGCAACGCCGTTTGCTCCTACTACGATCACTCCGTTCCCGCGTTGGAATTGTCCGTCTAAGATAACCTTATTCCGGTCCGTTCCGCGTAGAGTAATCGAAGGCGTAGTTACGACTACCTCTTCGTAGTACACTCCTTCGCTTATCAATACGAGATCACCCGGAGACGAGGCATCGACTGCGTTTTGAATCGTAGGATAAACTTGTGGAACTTTGCGAGTCACACCCGAAAAAGTTTCGACGGACTTCCAGGATTTTCCCGCCTTAGCCGCCGGATTGAACGGAATATTACCGACTACTATATCCCCCACCATTCCCTGCTTTCCGTCGGGAGAAGCGTGAAAGGAACAAAAATAAGGAAACACTCCCTCTTTAGGAAACGTAACCTTTACCTTTGCCCCCCTGGGCATCGCCAAATTACCGTATGACTTTTCTGTTGACCAGGATCGATCCACGCTGATCGCATTGTGAGGATTGGCTCCGGTATTCACAAACTCGATCACCCCGCCGATCGGGATCCTTTGCATTGGCGGCGAGAAGGCATTATCCACCATCACTATGTGTGCGAAACCTTCCGTCCCCCCGTCCTTGCTACAGGAAGAAATAAATCCTCCTAGTAGAATCCCAAAGACTAATAGTCCTAGCCAGGGAAGCAGCCTGACGTGTTTCTTGTGAATCGACATCGGAACTCCTCTTATTTATGAGCTTTTACTCATCTTCTGCAATGATTGCATCGAAACCTTGATGATACAATCACTTTTTAAAAAGTTTATTTTCAATCAATCGTTATCATTAAGAACTTGAGCTAGTTTCATTAGCAGGAATTTTTCCCGCCCAACCCAAACGCCACCAACCAGTTACTAAGGAAAGAAGCGGTGAAAGTAAATTCAAAAACGCGTAGGGAAGATATACGAGAGTAGGCACTCCCAAAGCAGCAGCCATAAAAGAGCCGCAAGAATTCCAGGGAACTAAAGCGGAAGTCATCGTTCCTGAGTCTTCCAATACTCGCGATAGGTTTCTAGGATCGATCCCTCTCCTCAGATAGGCCTCATGGAACATTTTTCCGGGCACAACGATCGCTAAATATTGGTCTGCACAAAGTAAATTGACGCCGATGCAGGTAAATACCGTACTCGAAAAAAGTGAGCCATTCGTTTTTACCCTTTTTAAAATGAAATCGGCTATCGTTTTAGTCATTCCCCCGCCCTCCATTGTTCCGGCGTAAAACATAGCCGATAAAATCAACCATACAGTGGAGAGCATGGAAGACATTCCTCCTCGGGACAATAAATCGTCGACGACCGATTGTCCCGTTTTTACCTTCGTTCCTTCCGAAGCAGCTAATAGAAGTTTTTGAAATGCGGTGGATATCGCGGTTCTCCAATCCCCCTGATGTCCGTATAGATCGGCTTGAGTAAAGAGAGCCAAAACTGCGCCGGAAAGGATTCCTATAAACAAAGCCGGCACCGCGGAGACTCTAAGGTAAATCATGAAAAACGTCAAGAAAGGCGGAATGAGAAGATACCAACCGATTGCCCATCCCGAGCGTAATGCGCTTACTACGGGCTGAACGGCGACGGAAGTTTCGCCCGTTCCGAGACTAAGCCCGAGTCCGAGTGCGGTAAACGCAACTAAACAGAATAAAAAAAGCGGAACCGTTGTCCTGGACATATTACGAATATGTGATATTAAGGGAACCCCGGTGATGGAGGACGCCAGATTCGTAGTTTCGGAAAAAGGGGAAAGTTTGTCTCCGAAGTATGCGCCCGAAACGATGGCGCCGGCTACCATTCCTAAGGGAATTCCTAGCGCGGCCCCGACTCCGACCAAAGCAACGCCGACAGTGCCGGCCGTCGACCAGGAACTTCCTGTCGCTAAGGAAACGACCGAAGAAAGTACTAACGCCGACGGCAAAAAGACCGAAGGGCGGAGTAGCTCCAAACCCCAAACGATTAATCCCGGAACGATACCGGATCGAATCCATATCCCGATTAAGGCTCCGATTAATAATAGAATTAGAATCGGCTGAAGAACGTTTCGCATAGAATCTAATACGGTTTCTTCAAGTCGTTCCCAGGGAATTCCTCGTAGTCTGGAAATTCCGGCAGAGAGTGCCGCCGCGCTAAACAAAAGAATCTGTGCAGGCCCTTCCGCAATGCCGCGGCCGAAAACGAATCCTGCCCCCGTTAAGGTCAAAACCAAAAAAGCAAAAGGAATTAAAGAGATTACGAGTCCGGGTCCCTCTCGATTCATGCACGCATATCCTCGGGGATAGGAGAGAAAATATTTATCCGCTTTTTAAAATAAGGATGCGGAAACTTTAAGGATATTGCATGCAAAGCCTGTCTCTCTCTCCCGAGTCGATCGATCAAATTCGGTTGCTTACCCTCTATAAAATCCAAAAATACCGTTTCGTCAACTCCGTAGAGCTTATCTCCGATTAACGGAAATCCGAGAGAATAGAGAGTCGCTCGAATTTGATGGTTTCTACCCGTTTTTGGAAAGCAAAGAATTCGGGAAAAACGCTTTCCATCTAAAAAACCTCCGCCTACCAATCGAAAGTCCGTGCTACTAGTCTCCCAATCTGCCGTTGGTATCTGCGGAACCCTAGAATCGGTCGAATAATAGAATGCCCTTTTTTTTCGAATTTTAGATTCGGCATCCGGACCTAGCCAGCCGGAGGCGGTAAGCCGTTTCGGAAAATTCCCCCAAACCAGACTAGTGTATATTTTATGCACCTTCCGAGTCGAAAAGAAAGAAGCTAAACGGGAAGCGGTTTCCGCATCTTTACCGAATAGAACGATTCCGGACGTTTCACGATCCAGACGATTTACCAAGTAGGGTCGTCCGAATCTTCCATCCGATTCCAGGATATCCACAAGATTATTCTTTCGATACCGTCCCGCAGCATGAACCGGCAGATCTCCGGATTTATTAACGGCAAAAAAACGTTCTTCATCGTAGAGGAGAGAAAAGCGAGTATCCACGCTAGGTTCGGGAAAATCGGATGGAAGATATTCGACTTCTTCTCCTTCCCTTAAGATATGCGATGCCTTACAGGGTTTCCCATCCAGAAGTATGTTTCCGTCGGACAAATGCTTTTTCCAACTAGAACGGGAAAGATATGTAAATCGTTTTGCAAGGAAGAGATCCAATCGTTCACCTGCCTCTTCCTTTCCGACTCGAGTGCGAAGTGCAGTTTGATTCAGATCTTCTCTCCGGAATCGAATCCCATTTCGGGAATTTCCTCGATGATTGAACCGTCCGGTTCGGAATGGGGAATTTCAGGAACTATCCCTTCTGGTTCTGATTCGGTTCCGATTTTTTTTGCGCCCGGAGAGCCCACCGCCGAAACTTCCTCCTGAACCAACTCCCCTGAGCTAGCGGATTCGGCCGATCCATCCTCCGTATTCTTTTCCTCGGAACTTGGGGCTTGCTTACCGCCGTCCTTTCCAAGTTTGGAATCCACAAATTGATTTAAGATTTCCTCTTCTCTTGGGTTTAAATTGAAGAACTGACAACCGACCCGAAACATTCGATCCGTATTAGCTATATTTCGAATCACAGCGCGAAACGTTCCCTTAAGTTCTCGATTCAATTGCAAATCGAATAACAAAGTTTCGCCGACGGCAAAACTTCGGGAAAAGAAGATGGATTGCTGATGAAAAAAACCGAGTCCATTCCTGCTGATGTCTTCCACTTGGCATTTTTCTTTCGACTCTTGGAAAAAGCCCGAACTAATCACTTCCCTTGAAATCGCAGCCGAGAAAAGGGTAATCTTATTATAATCTTCCGTATTCATCGGTTTTTCCGAAAGCACTTGAATATACCCTAGCGGCGTATAATTTTTATATCGTATCAATACGCAAATTTCGGAAACAAAACGGGATTCGATTTTATTTAAGGAGATCAGTTTCAGATACTCTTCCATCGGAACAAAATTGACCCCTCCCGAACTTCTATCATGACGATCGATAATATAAATGGACTGCTCGAAATTATACATGATCCTGAGCCGGTTATCCATTCGATCCGAAAAATACACCAATGAATCGTTATAGCTTTCTTTGATTTTTTTGGAATGCCTTTGGATAATTTCATCAACTGACTTATCCACAAAGCCCAGTGATTTTCTTAAGTGTTGCTGATTGATGATATTATAAATAACTATCGGTTCTCCATTTGCGTTTTCAAATTCGATCCTTCCCTGGGCCCTCTTAGCCTCGGATACTTTTACTGCCTGGACTCTAAGCAGCTCCAGACCGTTGTTTTCGTTGCGCCCTTCGACGGTAAAAACTCCGTGGAAAAAATGGTAGTTATGAGTAAGAAAGAGGATTCGGATCTTCTCGTTAGTAGGTTTGCCGGGAACGGAAACCAGGAGAAAAAGATCATCCTTGATTCCAACGATTTTTACAGGATAGGAACGCCCCTTAATATCTACGGATACGGGAAGGCGTGTAAACAGTGTCTGGAGAATTTTCCCCAATGCATCGGCTTCCTTTACCGTTTTATCCAAGGCTTTCCCCCGATAGAATTAGCAATCAGACAATCAAGAGACGAATTTACTTATGCCCTTCACAATGGGAAGAAATTTCCATTCGGATTTTCTAAAAGGGATTGGATATAAAACTCCAAAAGAATGATCTACATCAAAGTATATATTCCATTCTCCGAAGGAATCTACGACTTTTGAGTTATTAAAAAATCTCGCTCGTTCGGAATTTTATGGCAACGTACGAAATCTACCTATTTTACCGGCTCTTCTTCTTTCTTCTTAAAAATGAATTCACGTTTAATCTCGGAAATTTTGGAAGCGCCGACAGTATTCATAGCTTGAACTAAAGTTTCGGTATATTGTCCGATCAGGAATCGAACACCGGCAACTCCCCCTCCTACGGCGGAAATTGCCATCGGCCTTCCTACCAAAACAGTATCGGCACCCAATGCATGCATTTTAAAAGCATCCGTTCCGCTTCTAACGCCGCCATCGACCGAAATATGAATTTTCGTACTTATAGAGTCCCGAATCGAGGAAAGCACTCTGGCTGTTCCAGGCATATCGTCGAGCACTCTTCCTCCGTGATTGGAAACCACAATAGCGTCGGCTCCCGCATCCACTGCCAGGCGAGCGTCTTCCGGAGTCATAATGCCTTTTAGAATAAATGGAAGTTTGGTTAAGGACCTGATTCGAGAAAGGGTCTCTAAGTTTCGAGTAATCGAAGGAATTTTCTTTTGAACCATCGTTTTAAAATTTACCGCATCGATATCCATGCCTAAAGCGATGATTCCTTTTTCTTCGGCCTCCAGGAAGCGTTCCTTCAATAACCCTTCATCTTCTCTAGGTTTGCAGATTAGAATTCCCTTTCCGTTGACTTTCGACAAGGCTTCCAACATTACCAGATATTTTTCCGGACTAGCGCCGTCGCCTAACCATGCAATGGTGCCGGAGGCGATACAACCCTCCAATAGAGTGTATGCAAGGGTGTATTCATCCATTGCCCCGTTCATATTGGTGATCGCTCCGGTCATCGGAGCCGCCATTATCGATGTGGAAAGTTTTTGCCCTAAGAATTCTATCTCCGTGGATGCGCGCACATGCTCGCGAATATAGCGGGGAAGAATTGCATATTCCGCAAGAGCATTTATATTATCCTGGAACGTAAGCATTCTTCCGACTCCGCCCATTCCGGGAACCCCGGACGCGCAATCGGTTCCGTCGCAAACTTTACAAACCCAACAAATTTCCTTTCCGAATCTGATTCTCGCATTTTGGGCGATTTCTTTTTCGGAAACGGAATAAAGTTCGTCGCAAGTGAACCGAACCGAAGAACGGACCGACTCGAAAATTTTTTCCGCTTCGCTTAACGTGTCCGCAGTGATGATAACATGTCCAGTCTTCTCGATATTATTCGTCGGTTCCGGAATGATATCTCCGATTTTGTGAAGCAGAAAAATATCGGTCACTCCGTCGATTTTCTTGGCTTCTTCGAATCCTTCGATCGCAAGAAGTTTTCCTTTTGGCGCAAGTAATGCCCTTTCGATCGAAACCCGCTTATATAAAGGTTCTAGATTATCCGGTTCTTCCCCTAGAGCTATCAGGATCGCGGCTCGATTCAAATTGATCCCGCTTGATAGAGGAAAAGTAAATGCCGACATGAAACCGCCCGATAATCTAGCGGCGATTTCGCCGATCTTCACTCCATCCGGAGTTACTTTTATATCCCCCTTACCTGCGCCCCTACGAATGCCGAGCGCCTTCATACCTCGAAACATAACGTCTTCGATTTCTTTTAAAACGGATTCGGAAAGTGCGGAGGGCATATTATGGCCCATTTCTATAAAGTACGGTTCCCGCTCGATGATTCGGTCGGCGATTCCGGTGATGGCATAGTTCCCGTCCCAAGCCAGGGCATCGACCGATACTTCGGGACCGGGCATGTATTCTTCTAAGATCATTTCTCCGGTCGGAGAATATTTCTTAGCATGTTTAAAAGCGGCCTGTAGTTCTTCGCGATTATTGACTTTTACCACTCCGCGGGCGCCCATATTATCTGCGGGTTTCATCACTAATGGAAATTTCAAAAACTCTAATGCATCTCTAGTATCCTGAATGCTCCAAATAGCCGCAAAACCCGGAATCGGAACCCCGGCCTTTTTAAGCCGCTCTCGCATCTTTACCTTATTGGATGCCGCCTCCGCGTCTATGAAGCGGATTCCGGGAAGGTCCAGCGCATTGGAGACTGCGGCAACCGTCATACTCGCATCGGTTCCCGCCGTAATGACGCCGTCGACTTTGATCGTCGTCGCTAACTTTTTGGATTCGCGCACCATTCCTTCGATATCCTTAGTGGACATTACCAAAGGAAGATCACAAATCTTTAATCCTGGGGCCTCGGGATTCATATCAGCGACGATCGTCCGAAGCTGCATTGTCTTTGCGGTCTGTATGATGGGAACCTGTAAGAGGCCCCCACCCACTATCAGGATGGTTTTGCCTGCGACTTTCCTACTCACGGAAGAACGGCTGCTCCAATTTCCCGAGTTTCGTCGGTTCCCTCAAGGATCCTTTCGATAGTTTGAATGCTACCTTTTCGAATAATTCCGCCGGCCAATAAATAGTTTTCATTCCTAGGATAGAATATCGCCGATTGTCCGGGAGCTACGCCTTTAACGTCCTCTATCGGGAATACGCGAATCGCAAAATCCTCTTCCTGTCTGATCTTAGCGAGAATCGGTCGAGAACGATAGCGAACTTGCACTCGACATTCTTCTTCCTGACCGGATCGTAACGGAGACCAGGCTTGAAAATTCAAATCTTCGACGAGAAACGATTCTACGAATGTTTCCCTATCTTCTCCTAAAATTACCGTTCCATCATCCTCGATGGATAGAACGTACAAGGGATTTTTCCACGCGATTCCAAGGCCTTTGCGCTGGCCGATGGTAAAATTTTCTTTTCCCGAATGTTTTCCTACGATTCTGCCGTCTCGAAGCTTAAAGAACCCCGGAGTAAAGTCCACATTTTTGCGGGCCAAAAACTTTCTATAATCGTTTTCAGGAATAAAACATATTTCCTGAGATTCGGCTTTTTCTGCAACAGGCAAGCCCATCCTTCTTGCGATATCCCGTACTTCCGGCTTCGTCATTCCACCTAACGGAAATAATACGTTCTTTAAATTTTCTTGGGAAAGTCCGTATAGGTAATACGCTTGATTTTTATTTTGGTCGATCGCATCCGCAATCGCGTATCTCCCGTCGACTTCTACTACCTTAGAATAATGACCGGTCGCGATCTTATCGATTCCTAACGCTTTAGCTTTTTCGAATAAAGCTCCGAACTTTACGAAAGTATTACATTCTACGCAAGGATTCGGAGTCTTTCCGTCCTTATAATCGCTCACAAAACGATCGATCACTTTTTCTTGAAAAAGCTTTTCCATCTTGATTACGTAAAAAGGAATGTTTAGAGAAAGACCCACGTCTCTCGCGTCCCGAATATCTTCCGGTGAACAGCAGGATTTTTTGGTCGTATCGCATGCAGGAGCTTCGTATTCCCAGGTTCGAAGGTTCACTCCGATGACCTCATAACCTTCTTCCATAAGGAGTCCCGCAGTTACGGCGCTATCCACCCCGCCGCTCATTGCTACGATGATCTTCCCTTTACTCATGACCTGCACCCGTTTCCTTTCCTACTATACCAATAAGACTCCGTTTTGTGTCCAAAAGAATTCGGTAGTTTTCTAGCCAATTTCGACCCAGGATTCCTCGAATCCCCTTATTGAAATCGCGTGAAATCGCATCGGGAGGAATTCCACCGGGAAATACTTCCAATTCGGATAAACAAAACTCGGTCGCTTCTCCCATTTTTTTTACGAAGACCGGGCAAAAAGGCTTAAAAATTCTGGTTCGAGCGGATAAACGTCCTCCTCCGAAATTGAATACCATCGTTTCGGCTCCTTCCGCATACTGAAGCTCTTCGGCCCCTCCCCATTCCATAGCGGTATATTTTGCCCCGGTATCCAAGACCCAAGCCTCCATATTAATACCCGGAGGCCTAAGAATAAAAGCCAAAGGTTGACCTGACCGAATTTGAAGATGAAAAAGATTATCCTCAGGAAATCCCGGAGCCGGCCTAGACTCCTCGGACTTCCAGAAAGAAATCCGCTTCGGTAATTCTAGAAGAACGATATGACCCAAAAATGCATTCATCCCGAGCAGACCCTGGATTCTTAATTCGGGCGGAAAGGTGTGAGAGTAAAATTCGATTTCACCGGGAATGTGGCCTCCTCTAAAAAAAAGATTGGAAGAATGAATTCTTCGTACGGATCGAATACTACCACCGGGAAAACTAGCGCTTAAAACTTTCGTAGGAGAATTCTTGGGAACATGCTCTTCCGCCAAGAAGGATGCAAACGAACCGGTATCCAGCAGAAATCGAATCGGCTCCGCGCCCTCGGTTAGTGAAAATTCCAAAACAGGTAAATGATCCACGTTGTGTAACGGAAGGCGTAACCATTTTCCCCCCGGAGCCTCTTCCATACGCGTATATTCCGGAAGTAATTCCGAGAGCCGGATCGGAAGGCAGGATGAGAGCGGAAAAAGAAATATCGCGAAGAGAGAAAATTCGAAGGCAGAACTCAAAAAAATCTTTGCGGCATCGACAAGCTTATCGTCTTTAACTCGATAAAAACGATCCGTAAAAAAAAATCTTCTCATCTTTCTACGCTCCTAATAGAGGAAACGTATTCCGATGAACCGTCAAGCAAAGGACGAGATACGTTTACGTCAGTTTTTTAATACAACGATTGTTCGGACAACGGGTGTGGTCGATTACACAATCTCTGTATTCAATTCCGGTCTTTGCATCCTTGGATTTGTATTCGATAAAACATGCATATGGTGAAAAATCGAACTCTTCCCGACCGAGAGCCCGATTTCGAATCCTTCTGCCTAACTCAGCCTCTTCGGTCTGGCTAAGATAGAAATGGTCCAGCGCAAGTTGTCTTTCCATGATAGATTCATCGGCAAAAACTCAAAAGACATAACTGCCGTTTTTTCGTAAAATTTGAAACTAAAGGCAAAAATCCTTCCGAAAGGAGCTCAATTCGAGTTCATAGATTGGTGTATAATAGTTCTATTTTTTCCGGAATGTTTCGCTTCGTAAAGGGCCTTATCGGCTCTTTCGATCAAATCTTTGTTATTCCGGTCCGAAACCCAAAATTCGGAAACTCCGATAGAAAGAGTCACTTTAAAATCCGGCCCTCCATTAGGATTCGGAATCGCAGTGTCTTCCACGGCTTTCCGAATCCGCTCCCCCATTTCGAAACCTCTCTTTAAATCGGCTCCGGGCATTACCAAGCAGAATTCCTCTCCGCCGTATCGAGCGGCTATATCGTGTTTTCCCGCACTTTCAATCAATCTTTTTGCGACAGCAATTAAGACTTCGTCTCCCGCCTGGTGGCCGTGAGTATCGTTGAATTTTTTGAAGTTATCTACGTCGGTAAATAGAAGCGCCAAGCCGGTCCTTTTCTTACGACTTCGCTCCATTTCTTCCTTTAACTTTGTTTGAAAGTAATGGTGAACTTTCAAGCCGGTCATCATATCCACCGTCGCGAGTTCATACAAACGGGAATTTTCAACGGCAATTCCGGCTAACGTCGATAGAGTCGTAAGAAACTCACGATCTTCCTCCATCCATTCGCCGAGAGTGATTTTTTCACCCAATAGTAAGAGTCCGTTCACTTTCCCTTTAGCGTTAAGAGGAATGATCAAATCTCCTCCGATTTTTCTAAGAAACTGCAATTCGGGACTCAGACCCATGGCCTCTTCCACCTGGTCCGGAGTCATCGCTTTCAATTTGGTTTCGAGAAAAGTAACCAAAGGCGCATCCGTTTTAATGCGAAAGCTTACGTCATCTTCGTTTAAATCGAATCCTTTAAAGCTTGGTTCCAACTCGAAATAATTCGAATCCGCTTCCGGCGCGAGAAAAATCGCCGCACTTAACGTTTGAAGTTGAGCAAGGCAGATATTTAAAATTGCATCTATAAGATACTTATAATCGAGTGTAGAGTTAAGGGCCTTACTGATCTCGATTAATTGCTTTTGATCGTAGATCTTTTTCTCATAGTACTCGATCATTAGAGGATCGTTGTCTTTTCCGATCAAGTTGGATTCTCCCATTCCGTGGTTACAATGGTTACTATTTCGCTATGCCCATATCGGCGAAGAATTTTCGACTGAAATGAAAGTCGATTTGCTCCAAGGTAGTAGCATCAAAAACGTTTCCTTGTGGAAATCAAACTCTTTTTAGTTTTTTCACTTGACTTTGAGCCCTGGCGAGTGAAACATGGTTTCAAGACACCGCGCGGTGGAGCAGCCGGTAGCTCGTTGGGCTCATAACCCAAAGGTCACAGGTTCGAATCCTGTCCGCGCTAGAGTGTCACGCCAATCCTTATATCTGCAAAAGCAAACAATTGGACGCGCAAAACTTGCGTAATTCGACAATTTGTTTTAGTTTCTTTTTGAAATCTCTTTAAATCTAATTCGAAAGGATTAACCTTTACAACTTACCGAGTTCTTTTGATCTTTCTGTCGCTCGTTTAACCGCTGCAAGGATTGAATAAGCGAACTTGTTTTTTTCTAATTCTTCCAAGCCGGCGATCGTTGTTCCGCCGGGAGAAGTAACTCTATTTTTCAATTCTTCTGGATGGAGGTCAGGATCCTTTCCTCTCTCTTCCAACAAGAGACTCGCAGCACCCAATACGGTATGAATGGATAACTCTAAGGACTGATTATATGTTAGACCGGACGCGACTCCACCTTCCGCCAAACTTTGTATAAAACGTAAAACATAAGCAGGCCCGGATCCTGATAAACCTGTAACCGAGTCTAGTAACTCTTCCTTGGAAACTTCTAAGCAGTAAGATATAGGAGAAAAAATTTCTCTTACGGTTGCATAAAGTTCCGGATCTCCGAAATAACCCAATGCTCCCTTTTCGACAAGAATCGGCAGATTGGGCATGATTCTTACGATACTGGAACCTTTCGGGGAAGAATTGCGCAACGTACTTGTATCGATTCCTGCTGCAACGGAAAGAATTTTCTTAGGTGAATCGAGAGTCTTTAGAGTTTTAGAAACATCTCCCGGTTTTACCGAAATCAGCAATAACTCCGATTTTTTTTGAAACTCTTCCCAATTATTCTCCAGCAGGATCCCTTGCGCTTTCTCAGCGGGAAGAAACGGATCGAAGCCAAGAACGTTTCTTTTTCTATTTTTAAGCGAACGATAAATCGCTCCGCCCATGTTTCCGCAACCGATGATTCCGATAGTTTCTTGGCTCATGCTCTCTCTCCGAATATTGCGCTTCCAATTCTTACATAATCGCTGCCTTCCGATACTGCGATTCTATAATCCCCGGACATTCCCATAGAAAGTTTGGCCTCGGGAAAATAATCCCTACGAATTTCGTTTAATTCATGAAAAACGTTTCGAGTCATTCCCTCTTCGCCGGAACTGGGTCCCATTGTCATCAATCCTTCAATCCTGCAAAATTCGGAGGAAAAAGAAGAACGATCTTGCAGAAATTCCAACAATTGCGAACGGGAGAAGCCTGATTTGGACGTCTCCTCGGTAAGATTCGCTTGCAGGAAGATTCCCATTTTCCATCGATCTTTTTCCAGTCGTTTTCTCAACTCTTCGAGAGTAGCGACGGAACCGACTCCATGCGCATAAGAATATAATCCCGCGTATTTTCGTAACGTCCCAGACTGCAACGGTCCGATATGATGGAGAATAAAGTCCACCCCGGCTGTTCCTAAATCTGCGAATTTATCCCACCCTTCTTGCACTCGATTTTCACCGAAATGCAGACATCCTGCCGAAATCGCCTGAACCACTTTTTCCTTGGGCTGAAATTTAGAGACTGCGATAATCGTAGAGGGATTGTCGGGCCGAATCGATTCGATTTCGGATCGCAACGATAAATATTGTTCTAAAACTCCCAAGGCACAACCTTTGACGTTACTCTTCCTTGGATTTCTTTTTCAGAGTGGAGATTTCCTTTTCCAATCGTTCGACTCTTTTTTCCAAGGGAAGATTCTTTTTTGGACGAACCGCTTTATCTGATTTTACGCCTAGTTTCTTTTCCAGTCTATTGACTCTTTTTTCCAGAGAATGCAAACGAGTTTGCATTCTGCTTGAATGCGGTTTCTTTTTTTTATACGAATGCTTTCTATGCTTGCGGGAAATTTTTTCCGATTTCTTAGGGACTTCTTCTTCGCCGCCCTTAAATTCCATGGGTCGTTTGGATTTGGGTAAAGGCTGATTTACTTCAGGGTATTCTTCCTTACCGGACTCCCGCTTACTCGCCGCCTCATCCTGACGACGATCCGATCCCTTAGATTTTCCCTTTTCGGGGCCCAATCCGGGAACCTCGTAATCAGTTTTCGGAAGAGGTTTAGAAATTTCATTTTGGGTCTCTTTCGCCGGAGGGAATTCCGAATCGAAATTTTGAGCCGGAGGTGAGAGTTCCTTGCTTGGGGGGACCTCGTCCAAACCGATGATCACCCGTTCGTTCGGAGCCTGTGCGTTCGACGACGCTTGTTGATTTTTTATCCATGCGGATATTTTATCCCGCTGAAAGATTACGTAAACGATCAAGCATCCTAACAAAAGGATTAGTAATCCACCTAGAAGAGTTTTCAGAATATCCCGGTTCATACGTTTTCCTTTCTACAATATCGGCCTATTAAGGCCGCAAACGGGTAAAAAACCCCGGTTTACCTCAGGGGAAACCTTAATTCTTCCGAAAGAACTAGGGTGGCACGGCGCGCATTATTCTTCGTACTATCCATTTTATCGATAGGTTTCATTCCCGCAAACTACTCCTGGGCCCCGCCTATCACCCGAGATCAAGACGAAGCAAGTCGAGTTTTGCAACTTGAAAAAGTACTTGGAGATTGGAGACACTACAACCTTTTTCTTGTGGATGCATTTGAAGGGGCAAGACCTTGGGAAATATACCGGGGAATTTCGTTTATCAACCGAATCGAATTCACCTCGCAAATTCCCTCCTCTCCGGCTTTTTTAAAAGAAAGAGAACTCTATAAGGAAACCGCCTCGGAAGAATACCGATCCATGATGATTCATAGTTTCTTTGAAAACCCGAAACAGGAACATCTGGAAATCCGACCGAAAGAGCCGATTCGTCTACCGATCGGAATTCCGACTCGAATTTTCTTCTGGGCATACTCTTCCAACCATAATGCATCGATCGAAATCGTGTTCCGGCAGAGAAAGTCTAAAGAAGTAAGTCTCGAAATCGGGGATTTAAAATTCGACGGTTGGAAGAGAATCGAAACCAAACTATCAGTTCCGGGTCGGAATATCCGTCTCAACCAATCTCTCCGATTTCCCTTGGAAGTCAGTGCGATTCGAATCAAACCGAGTCCGTTTCAACCGAAAGGTGAGTTTGTATTTTATCTGGACCGATTAGGAATACTAATCGATAGCCGAGACGAAATTTACCCCGGCGCGGAAATCAAAGACAATTGGGGAACTGCTCTATAAGAAAATTCCGGAGTTCCCCGGGATTCTTAGGGTCGAACCGAAATGCATTCCAATTTAAATATCCGGCGACCTCTACATTAGTCGCATTGTCATCCACGAAGACATATTCTCTATCAGGGTAATCCGTCGCTATCCATTGATAATATTCCTGAGCCGGTTTGCGCACACCCATTTCGCAGGAAAAATAAAGCCGGTCCAAGGAGCGGAAAAGAGAGCCAACTTCGGGAAATTGTAGTAACTCCTTGTACCAAACCGAATAATTGCTGGCCAAGAGAACCTGAAATCCTTTCTCCTTCAAAGTCTTCACTATTTGAAAGGATTCCCGGATCGGATGCACCGAAGAAAACATTTGTTCTTTCAATTCCCGTGGGGAAGGAAGTCCAGCGTTTCTATGAGACTCCAAGTAAAATCGGGAAAAGAATTCTTCTTCGGTGATCTGCCCTTTTTCAAATTCCAAGAAAGCTTGCCTTTCTCGGCCATTTCGAAAAGATTCCAATTGGTCCTTGGACAGAAGAGTCTTCAAAGCCGAATGAAACGGATCTTTGATGAGAGTGTCCATTAGATCGAAAACAAAGAGCGGAGATCGCATACCCCATGGTTTTCTTATATCGGTTTTTGACGATTCTTCTTTGGCCCCCTCTTTATGTTTTCTCCTTTATTATTCCATCGGCTCGGGAATTCCTACGAATTCGATCGAATGATAAAAAAAAGCTGCTTGCGATTTCACCTCCGGGACCGAATCAAAAAGTGGTCTGGCTGCACGCGGCTTCGGTGGGAGAACTGGATCAGTGTAAAGCGTTAGCCGTCGTTTTCAGAGAAAAAGAACCTGAAACTCTCCTACTGCAAAGCGTATTCTCACCTTCCGTTCGTGAATCTCAATTAGACGCCTTTCCTGCACACATAAAATTCCATCTTCCGCTGGATTTTCCATGGGCTTATACTTTTATCTTTGAAAAATTTCATCCTGAACTATTGGTCTTAATGGCCTGGGATCGTTGGCCGAATCTATTACTGGAAGCAAGAAAGCGGGGAGTTCTTACGATTTTAGCAAGCGCGGTTTTAACTCCACCGGAAGGGTTTTTCAAAAAAGGATTCTATCGTTCAGTGTTCGGTTTGTTCGATCAAATCTTTCCTTCACATTCTTCGGCCGAGGAAAGCTTTCGAAATTTATTGGGACCTTCCGCAAAAATCCGGACATTAGGGGATTGTAGAATCGACACAGTGATTCGAAAAGTGGAATCAAACCCTCGGCGCTTTGAAAGACCTGAAAACTATCCCTTTTCAAAGATATTCCTGCTCGCATCCACGTACGAAGAATGCGAAGATTTACTACTACCGCTACTATCCGAAACTTCCCTTCAAGATTTCGCATTCTGGATCTTCCCTCATAAAACCGATCCGCCCAGAATTCTATCAGTTCTGGAGCAGGTCAAAAAACGGACCGAAAACTATTGTTTGTTCAGTTCGATATCGTTTGAAAAAATTGATTCGCGGGTAATCATATTCGACGTTTTAGGCCTGCTAGCTTACGCATACCAAGTGGTGGATTTTGCTTATGTTGGAGGTGCCTTGCATAGCCGAGTCCATAATGTCTTGGAGCCGGCTTACTTCGGTCTTCCATTATTAACCGGTCCGAGAATCAGTCATTCTCCGGAGGCCAAGGAATTGAATCGGCGGGGAGGCCTCTTTATCATTCGAAATCGGGAAGACGTGATTCCAATTCTTTCCTTATCGGAAGAAAAAAAGAAGGAGATTGCCGAGACGAATCGATCCTTTTTGGAGATCGGACGCGGCGCGGGAGAAAGAATTTATCAAGCTCTGCGCGGTTAACATATGAAATGCAGGTTGCCTTGTGAAGAATGCTCGCAACTCTCTTCCCGCTTCGAAAAAAGGTTTTCTCCTGTCGTTCGGTCGCAGAGACTGGGGAGGAAATGCCCATCTACCGTTGCACGGCCGTAAGCCTCCGAACGACTCCACTCGATTTCAAAGGAAATCGGGAACGAATTCTATCCGCATTAGAAATTTGCAAAACTTCTTCGATCGTTTTATTTCCGGAACTTTCGTTAAGCGGCTATGGTTGCGAGGATGCATTTTATTTTCCTTGGGTTTGGGAACATTCATGGAAGAGCCTAAAAGAAATCGCCCGAACGGTCGGAAAAAGAACGGTAATACTTGGTTTACCTTTTTTCCAAAGTCCTTATTTATTTAACGTTGCAGCCATCTTACAAGACGGGGAAATCTTGGGATTGGTACCCAAGCAGAATTTAGCCCAAACCGGAGTCCACTACGAGAACCGATGGTTCGTCAAAGGCGAAGAAGCCGGTTCTTACGCTCTTACTCCCGACGGACAAGAAATTCCTTTCGGATCCATGATATTTGAGACGGAGGACTTTGATTTTGGAATCGAAATCTGCGAAGATTCCTGGGTTCAAACTAGACCGGGGCAAACTCTGGTGGACGCAGGCGCCGACCTGATTCTTTCTCCGGGCGCATCCCACTTTGCATTAGGAAAACAAGATATAAGAAAAAGATTATTCGGCGAGGCTTCTAGAAACGGAGCCGGCGCGGTCCTGTACGCAAACCTCGATGGAAATGAATCCGGACGATTGATTTTTGAAGGCGGTTCTTTAGGATTTAGAGAAGGGGATTTGGTTGCGGAAGGACCAAGATTACATTTTACGGATTTTGAATTAACTCATTTGGATTTAGATCCGCAGGATTTGCGAGCGAGACGGGCGCGTAATTTCCGTTCTTCCGGCACGAAAGAATTTCGATCCAAAGGCAGAAGTCTGCACCGAATTCGAATTTCGGAAATAGTAGTATCGAACGAAGTTCAAAAACCTTCTACGAAAATTCAAGATTCTCCGACTCAAGCATTTCAAGACTTTACTCGAGCAACATCCTTAGGTCTCTTCGATTATCTAAGAAAATCAAAGACAAGAGGATATACGCTCTCCTTATCCGGTGGCGCCGACAGCGCGGCCTGCGCCCTCTTGGTTAAAGCCGGAATTCTAATTGCCGAATCGGAATTGGGAGATTCCTTTTTAAAATCGATAGGCCTAGATAAGAATCACATACTCTTTACTCTTTATCAGGGAACGGAAAATAATTCGGAATATACTCTTGAAAGTGCAAAATGTCTAACTTCCGAGTTGGGAATTTCCCATTCCGCCATCGAAATCGGTTCCGAAGTATCGTCGATGATCGAAAAAATTTCGGGAGTTGTCGGCTATCCTCTAGATTGGAAACATCACAATCTAGCTTTGCAAAATATCCAAGCACGGGTCCGCTCGCCTCTCATCTGGCTTTTGGCGAATCTCAACGGTCATTTACTTTTATCCACAGGAAATCGAAGCGAGGCTAGCGTAGGGTATACGACGATGGACGGAGACTCATCGGGCTCAGTTGCTCCGTTAACCGGAATTAGTAAGGAATTTTTATTAGGGTGGTTGGCACATGTTTATTCCGGCAAAGATCATGTTCTTCCGGCTGTAAAATGCTTAGGGCGAATTTTAGAAACAAAGCCTACCGCCGAGCTAAAACCCTTGGAAGAACATCAGGAAGACGAAACCGATCTAATGCCTTATCCTCTTTTGCAGAAATTAGAAGAAGCCTTCGTTTTGCTTGGACGAGCGCCGAACAATTTGAACGAAAGCATATCCTGGGCCGATTCGAAAGAAGCCGAGGAAGGAGCGCGGAAATTTCTCCGTCTTTTCCCCGCTAGTCAATGGAAGCGAGAAAGACTCCCTCCTTCCTTTCATTTAGATTCGTACGGCTTAGATCCTAAATCCAGCTTCCGCTTTCCGATCTTGAGCGAAATTACGTTTTGATTCTTTAAAAGATCCGCGATCGGTTCGGATTAAACTGTTTATTTTCCGATTTGCTCAAAAGACTTTCGCTTATCCTGTTGAACCTGGTCAAGTTGCTGAACCATCGATTGGCGGATTGCTTCTAATTTCTTTTCCTGCTCTTCATCACCGGAACCTTTTTGCAGATCCACCAAGTAAGTTACGATGTCCAAACGATCCTTTGCCTGCTTTTCCAGAAAATCGTAATATACAACCGTCTGTTCCCGATTGGCTGTTCTTCCCAAAACGGCTCTCGTCGCCTCGGAAACCGTTTGTTCGAACTGCTTTCGCTGCTCTTTTTCGGCGGGACTTAACTTGGAAGGAATCAAGGAATTTCCTGGAAACCGTTCCTTTAATTGCTGGAAACGGTCCATCTCTTCGTTGGTATAAGGCTTACCGGTTTGAGGATTTACCGGATTATCCGCATCTGCCGCATCAGGTCGATTTTCTTGCCCGGATTCCTGCTTTTCGTTCTCTACATATTCTCCTTTTCCCGCCCGAAAGAAATCGGAATCAAAGACCGAACTTGCGGCTCCGGCAGTTCCTGTAGAACCGGAAGAAGAACGAGATCCTCCGCCTAAAAGACTGCTAACTGCATCCAATTCTCCTTTCTTTCGACTTGCTTCGCCGCCGGAGCCATCTCCGCTAGTAAAAAGAAAGGTAATTAATAGGATAAAAAATACGATAAACCCGCCGATAAATAATAATTTGCGTATACCGCCCAAGGTTTCTGCCTCTCTTTTTTTTGTTGTAAGACCGTCCGAAGAGGGAATCCTATCCACGTGGGTCGTATTTTTGGGATCTCATACCGCTGGAATCCGGGCAACCTAAAAACCCGGAAATTCCTGACAGGACTCAGTTCGCTGATTCTGATTTTTTACGTAAATACTTGCGGTACGAATACTGAAGTCGCACAATCCCCGTTCGTATTCATTACACCTGTGAGTGTTCCTCAAGTCTATAGCGTGCAAGCTACGAATCCGGGAATGGACGATCTTTTCAATATCGTCGATCCGCTTTATTCAATCAATTACGCAAATTATAAACCCAATTATTTACTCAAATATTATATTTCGAATTTGGAACCCCAGTTCGTCGGCTATAATTTGTACATCACTTCGGCAACTCCCTCGATAGCGGAAACTTCTACGGGCGGCGGCCTATATCTTGAAAACGGAACTCAGCCGTCCTTTCCTCAATTGGCGGTCCAGGCATCCACGACTACTCTGACAATCCATCGAATTAAGAATTTTATTCCTCCTCCGGGAATAACCTCCTTTCAGAAATGTGAAGTTTATACATTCACGTTACGCGCACTCCTTAATTCCGGAGTCACATCGAATCAATCGACTGCCGTATCGAGATGTAGTTCCCTGCAACCCGCTACTGAATGCGGATCGGATACTAGTTGTAATCCTACATACTGCCAGGATCCCGCTTGCACACCTGCCGTTCAAGCCACGTGTTCGATTGGAACCATTTGCAATCCGTGTCTCTATCCAAGTTTAGCAAGTAAGGGATGCCCTTGCCCAACCGGAACCCTTCCACCCGGCTGCAATCTATGAATGTATCCTGGGAATCCAGGTTTAAAATCGTTCCCGGAACTGCGTACGTTGTCGCGACACCGATCGGTAATTTGGAGGATATCACTCTCCGGGCGATCGAGGTATTGAAACAATCCGACACAATTTATTGTGAAAACGCGAATCATAGCCGGAGGCTGTTGCAAACTTTCGGCATCCAAACCGTTTCTAAAACCCTATATAAAGATCAATCCGAACAACCCTTTGCAGGAATTATCCAAAATCTCAGATCCGGTCAAACATTGTCCCTAATATCGGATGCTGGTACGCCAGGTGTTTCCGATCCTGGGTCCCAATTAGTTCGTGTTCTGAGAGAAAATGAGATTTCAGTCATTCCAATTCCCGGGCCGAGCGCCCTGACTGCACTTCTTTCCGTTTCGGGTTGGCAAGTACAGCCTTGCATTTTTCTGGGATTTCTGTCCGAGAAAAAAGGGAAGAAACGGAATCAATTAAAAGAATGGGAAGAGTTTGAGGGCGTACTCGCCCTCTTTGAATCGGTGCATCGGATCCGGGATACTCTCGCTGCAGCCAGAGAAATTTTTCCTCGATCGGAGCTTTTACTCGGCCGAGAACTTACTAAAATGCACGAAGAAATCATAAAAATTTCGCCCGAACAATCCGTCGAAACGCTAAAATTCGCAGAAAAAGGGGAATTTGTTCTGCTAATCCAAGGAAATATTAAAAAAATGCTTAACGGACGTGTCGGGGTTGCCGATACTTAGAAGTAAGAGGGAAATCCAATGACCATTGACAAAGTAGGCGGCATCAGTGGCGGTTCCTACGAGCCTCGTAAACCGACACCTGTAAGGAAAAACGAAGCCAAAGAATCTTTCGATAATATATCTATTTCAGACACTGCCAAGCAAAAGGCATCTGAAGCTCGTTTGCAAGCCGAAGTACAGACAATTTCGCAAAAGATCGTCTCATCTCCAGTAGACTCCGAGCGTTCCGCTAAACTTAAGGAAGTCAAAGAAAAACTTAAGAACGGCGAATATGATACTCTTAGTCCAGAGATCCTAAATGCGGTTGCAGATCGTATCGCCGAATCGTTTCTCGGACGTTGATCTTTTCTTAAACCCCGGAATGATTCCCTTGTATTCCGGGCTTATATTCATCTCCCCGTTCTGATTAGCGGGAGGACCGCAGGTGCCGATACTCCCCGACTGGATCAATTTTAGTTTTCCCACCAAAGTCCATTTTGAGGCCGATTGCGGTTTCAAAATGGGTAATTTTGTAAAGAATGTAGGCACGAGAGCCGTCATACTTTCCACCCAGAACGAGTTGGAAAACATGGACGAATTTTCCATTATTAAGACCTCCTTGGAAAAGCACATAGATGGCGTAATTCTCTACGACAATATCGAAAAAGAACCTACATTAAAAGAACTGGATACGGCGGCCTACTTTGCAAGAATATCGAACGCGAATTGCATTATCGGTTACGGTTCATACGAAAGTTTAAATACCGCTAAATTAGTTTCCCTACTTACAACGAACGATTCTTTCGCCGAAGATATCTTCATAGCGAAAAGAGTCCCGAAATTAAAAAGACCGGTTCCTTTGGTTTTGATACCCACTCATCCGATCATGGGACTGGAGTGTGCACCTATCGCTACCATCTACACTGACGAAGACAGGACGGTCCGCTATTTTACTCACGAATATCTTTTTCCGGAACTTGTAATCGCGGACGCTAAAATCGGAGCTTTCATGACTTCGGCCGACGTCGCAAAAGTCGGAGTGGGAATTTTAGCCGCCGCCGTGGATAGTATCCTATCCAAATATTCGAACGAACTTACGAATTCTTCCGCACTAAGGGCGATCGAAATTATTTATAAAAATTTAGTACCTGCAATTCGAGACCCGAAAAATTTACAATATCGTAATGGGATTTTCGGGGCAAGCTTACTAGTTGGAATGTCCCATTCATCGAGTTCGCTTGGCCTTTGTTACGCTTTATCCTTGGCAGCTTCGAATTTAACGAACCTGGATATTTTTCAAGCGATGTCGATTCTTCTTCCTCACGTTATGGAATATAATTTGACCTCTTCTGCCGGAAAATACGTTTTGATCGCAAAGGCTTTAGACGAAGATATTTCCAATATATCAGTAATCGAAGCCGCGATTAAAGCTGTGGAAGGAATCAGGAAGATTTATATAGAATTGAAGATTCCGCAAAGACTCTCAGAATACGAAGTAAGAAAAATCGATCTTCCCGGAATTGCTAGCTTGGCGTCCTCGTTTCCCTTTTTAGACTGCCTACCACGCGAATTGCCAAAAAACGAAATTGAAACGATTTTAGTCGCCGCCTTTTAAGGTCTCAATTACGGGGAGGCTGGGGCATTTCATTACTGATTTGGAGATGCCCACCCTTCCTGGGTGGGGGATGGGGGCGGTTTTACAGAAGCAATTTCATAGCACGAAATATGCGTACTGTCAACAATCATCACAAAAAGCGTGTGTAGGAGCTCCCACACAAAACCTAGAAAGAAAAAGAGTTTCCCAAAAAATCAAATTATGTTAATGGAACGCTTCTGCGGGGCAGCGGGTACCGCCGATCCGGCCCCCGCCCAGGAAGGGTGGGGAATCCCTCCAAAACCACCCGAAGCACATCATCAAAATTCGACTTCATTTCCACGAACTTGGAACTTACTAAACAATTTTTACCATCCTCTGCAAAATCCTATATTTCTTCTTGAGACGATCCGCATTAATATTCAGAAAAAAACAGATGAATTAGGGAAAAACATTTGAAAGGCACCTCTAGAAAATCAAAATGGAACCGATGAACGAAGAATCTATCGATACAGTGATCGGCGACGATATCCAATTTAGGGGTAAGCTTCGCTTCAATAATGCCTTAAAAATTAAAGGATTGTTCAAAGGTACGATAGAAACGTCCGGCACATTGATCGTCGGAGAAACTGGACAAGTTGAAGCCGACGTTGAAACTGGAACCTTGGAAGTAGAAGGTGACCTAAAAGGTAATATCAACGCAGTTCAAAAAATCTCCGTGCGTAAAACCGGAAAAGTAGTCGGGGATGTTCGGACTCCCGATTTAGAAATTGAATCAGGAGCAAAATTCAGCGGAAATTGTATCATGTAACCATGCCCCACCATGGTCTTTCACTTTCAGAACTTTCTCCTTCGACTGTCCCTGGTCTAAGTGTCCTCCAGTCCCATGTATTTCGAATTCGTTTTCGACAGGGCCAGCCCGGTCTATCGCCTTTAAGTTACCGTTTCGAAGATCTCCCCTCCCCGTTTTTATTACCTGATTTAGAAAGCTCTTTAGAACTTATCAGACGGTTTGTAAAAGAGAATAAGACAATCCTCTTATTTGGAGATCGCGACAGCGATGGAGTAAGTTCAACGAGTTTGCTCGGTTCCTTTTTAAGAAAAGTTCATTTTGGAAATCTCATTATTAAGACTTCCAGCAACGAAGACTATGGGCTCTGTGCTCCGGCGATGAAGTTTATTAGAGATGCCAAGCCCGATCTTCTGATTACTTTGGATTTCGGAACCAGCAACAGTTCTGAAATTGATGAACTCACAAAAGAAGGGATTCAGGTCATCGTTCTAGATCATCATGAAATTCCAGCTAGAATCTCCGCAACAGGCAAATTGATATCTCCTAAGCGTAGTGATTCCAGATATCCGTACGAAAAAATCTGTACATCTTTAATCGCCTGGAAATTGGTTACCGGCTGGCTCTATGAGTCTCTACAGGAAGCGAACCAGTATATATGGATCCAAGATACCGAAACTTTATTCGAGGGATCTCTAGTTCATAAAGGAGTGCGCCTATTTCAAGGCGACCGAGCTTCTGCGGAAAAAATATACCCGACTCCGTTTGTCGATTGGCAAGAACGCGTAAATGAAGAATATCCGGAACGAAGCGTATTCTTTTCTCAAATTTCAAGATACCCAGGAATCTTGAACGAAATCTTAATGAATTTGGATTTGGCTGCAGTCGGGACGATCACCGACATGATGCCTTTGACGGGAGAGAATCGTATCATTGTCCAGCGCGGCTGCGAAACACTGCAGAAAATACGTGCTGGCGAATACTCCCACAGACCTGGTCTAAATCAATTGATGAAGCAACTCGAATTGAGTAAAAAGAAGATTACTTCCAAAGACCTTGGTTGGAGCATCGGGCCCGCGTTAAATGCCGCGGGAAGAATGCATAAGACGGAAACAGCTTTGAAACTTTTACTAAGCGAATCGGAATCCGAGGCTGAATCTCTGTCCAAGGATTTATTAAAACTGAACGAAGAAAGAAGGGAAAGAACTAAGCGTAATTTATTTCGAGTCGACGGTTTTTTAAAAAGAAAGAAGGAAAGAACCGAGCGCCCGGTAATTTTCTGTTACGAACCGGATTTCGAACCAGGTGTATCCGGAATTGTTGCGACTCGTTTAGTCGAACAGTATCGACGTCCAGTAATCTTTATCGCTCCTGATCACGGTCACGCAAAGGGAAGCATCCGAGCTTACGGATCGGAAAACGTTCTCAATTTATTAAAGAAGGCTGAGCCTATTTTTCAGCAATTCGGCGGCCATAAGGAAGCTGGCGGCTTTTCCTTACCTATCGAAAAAATTCCGGAGCTTGCGGAAATTTTATTCAAGGAAGCGGAAATTTGGCTGAAAGAAGAGAAAAATCTTTCTATGCAAACCGTGGAAGAAAGTATCGTCAGTCTCTATCCTGCGGAATTAAAAGATTCCATCCATAAGGAGTTGGGAATATTTGAACCCTTTGGCCAAGGCAACCCGACCCCTATTCTCTCCATAAAAGAAGCAAGAATCCTATCTTATCGCCCTCTCTCTGACGGAAAACATGCAAGATTTAAGCTGCTGTCTGCCTCCGACTCGATTCATTGCATTATCTGGAATCGAGCTGGTGAATTCTCCGAAGTTCTTCGGGATAAAGGAAGCCTAGATCTATGGGGATATCTGGAAGAAAACACGTTTCGCGGCAAGACAACATTACAATTTGTAATAACCGCTTTCTCTTAAAAATCTTCTATGTTAAATTTTTCTTATAAGCTTCTGCTTTAGTTGCTGGAGCTCCTACAAAGCTGTACGCACAAAAAATACTTGAAACTTTTCCGAATCCGTGATAAATGCGCGACTGCAGCCTGCTGGGCGGGGGTACCACCGAACCGGCCCCCACCCAGGAAGGGTGGGGATTCCTCCGTATTCGACAAAATCAATGGATCGAATCGAATTTATTCTTCGTCAAAATCGGAATCGGAAGAATTTCCGCGACCCGGTCTATCGACTGGCTGGTCCGAATTTTCTTCCTCCGCATCGACGGCAGACCTGCGATTCCTATCGCGATCCGGTCTTCCACCTCTTCCCTTAAAATTCGCGCCTTCTCTCCTGTGATTACTTCTGGAAGGGCGCCCTTCTCTTTTACCGGAAGGAGGAACGGGGCGTTTTCGAACAGAGATCTCCCAAAAGAAGGCGCATTGCAGTGCCTTATCGTTATTATCCGCAATCGCATTGATTTTAAAAACGTAGAACGCGTCGTAAAAGAAATCCTTTTTCCGGAAGAAGTTGTTTTGAGAGGCTTTTTCGTCCTCAGTATGATAAAATCTTTCCTGAGATGCAAAGACTTTAATTAGCCTTTCTTTATCCTTTTTCGGCGTGCCCAATCGTTGGAAAATTGGTTCGAGGGCGGTCTTCAGTGAGGCGACTAGATGCCCCCCTTTTTTAGATACGGCGTCCTGAACAATGTCCGAAAAAAGAAGCGCATAAAAAATCTGAGGAGTCAATTCTTCCCGCTCGGAAAGTAATTTATCCGCGATCATCAGACGTTTGCCGATGCGGGTTTGCAGGAATTTATCGCCGAAGTCCACATTCTTTTTTCTTTCTTTTTCGAAAGCTTCTTTAAAAAGAACGTCCAAAAGATGATTTTGTGCCATCCCTTGAAAAATCAAAGATGTCTTCCAAGTCCGGAAGATTTTATTATACTCTTCCAGCATCCGCGAAGTGGATGCCTTCTCCAGCTCGGAAGTATTTTTCTTAATAGATTTGGAAGTACCTCTATCTATCTTAAGACCGAGTAGCACGGCAAATTTTACCGCCCGCAACATACGAACCGGGTCCTCACGGAAAGAAATTTCGGGATTCCCGATCACCCTTAGCTGTCTATTCCGGATGTCGTCGAACCCGCCGACATAGTCGACAATGGAATCGTTTCGAATATCGTAGTATAACGCGTTGATCGTAAAATCGCGACGAGCGGCGTCTTCTTGCGGAGTTCCGAATTTATTATCCCGTTTGATCAGATAATCCTGTTCTTCAACGTGCTTACCGAAGCGATGTTCGGGAAGAGACCGAAAGGTACTTACTTCGATTACTTTTCCCCGAAACAAAATATGAACGATCTTAAATCGACGCCCGATGATTCTACAGTTATTAAAGATTTTCTTAATTTGATTCGGTGTCGCGTTAGTTACGACGTCAAAATCTTTCGGCTTGCGTTCGAGAAGGAGATCGCGAACTCCCCCGCCGACTATATAGGCCTTGTATCCGAATTTATGAAGTCGGTGAATAATCTTGACGGCGTCCTCATCAATCATATTCTTCCGAATCGGGTGAGCATCCCGGTAGAATCGCTTTCCATCCGGGTAAATTAGAATGTCTTCGACGGATCCTATTTTTTTCTTGAATAGATTGGACAGGAATTTCATATGATAGGATGTACAGTCCTATAATCCCCCTCGGACCCCTACCTGCAAGTAAAAATCTATGAACACAGAGGCAAAGTTCGAAGACCAACCGAGTTACCGTGAACGATTGAAAATATCCTATCTTCGCGCATGCTCAAGTTGGGCTCGAATCCGGGAAAAAGGTTCCAGAAAAATTTCTTTTCTCTTAGTTCCTCACGATCACGAAGCTGTTTTCAATTTGGAAGTGAGCGTCTTTATGGCGATCTTCTTAGCCGCTCTTAGTGTCGCACTCTTCCTTCTCGCTGCAGCATTTGTCATTTATATGAACTTCTTTTTCGAGCCGGACCGGGAGCTGATTAGAAAAACCGATAATAATGTAGGCTTATTTTTATACTATGATTCTCTTTTGCAGGATGCAAAGAAAGAAATTTCCGGACTTGAACGTAAAACCGAGCAATTGAATTTAGTGGCTTGGGACGAAGTTCCCTGGAAGAGAATACTGACCTTTGACTATGTTCCTGAATTCAGTTTAAAAAAAGACGTACCGGAATCTTCGACTAACATGGATTTGTATCAGGACACCGTCGAAGGTTTTGCAGAGCGCAATATCGAACTCTTTAAAATTAAACATGCATTTCAAAATGCCTTTGATTATTTGGAAGAAAGGGAGTCTATCTTGTATTCTATGCCGAGAGGGCGCCCTCTAAAACCCGGAGTCGGCTTTGTGACTTCCACTTTCGGCGGTCGCGTGGATCCTTTCGGACTCGTGCAATTAGGAGAGTTCCATTCAGGAATCGACTTTGCTGCTGGAGAAGGAACTCCGATTTATGCGACCGCTCCCGGAATCATCGCGGATAATGGACAGTCTGCGGGCGGCCTTGGAAGAAGTATTAGAATCAATCACTTAAACGGTTTTTATACCGTGTATGGACATTGCTCTCAGGTTCTCGTCGAGAAAGACCAGGTCGTAAATCGAGGGGATCTGATCGGTCTCGTAGGTTCCACCGGTAAGGCAACGGGACCTCACGTTCATTACGAAGTTCATATCGGATACGATCCTCCTATGGATCCTGCCGAGTTCGTGAACATGGAATAATACGATAAAATCCCCGAAATCCCTCCCGTTTTGGGGAACAAAATACTAGGGAAGAAGATCCAAAGTAGGAAACATGTTCGAAGTTATCCCCGTTCCAAAATGGCTCATGAACTTTGTTCAAGAGTATATAAGCAGAGACTGGCATGGATTGTCCACGTTCAGTCTTTTAGTCGTAATGGCCTTTTTAGCGGCTTCCTATCTTTTACCTAAAGAATTAGAACGTAAAGGATTAGAACCGGAGCATGCCGATTGGCTTTTAATCCTTGGCGTTATCGGTACTCTGGTAGGAGCAAAAATCTTCTTTATTTTTGAAATTTGGGATCAGGTATTCGTGGATACCCCCGGTTTTGACGGTAAGTATCTTTACCCCTTAACCCATTATAATGGCTTTCCCGGACGTCCCGGGCTTTGGAGCAGTCTTTTCTCCGGAAGCGGGCTTGTCTTTTACGGAGGATTTTTATTCGGAATTCTCTTCGTGACTCTTTATATTCTCAGACACGGTTTGGATGTTAAATCCTATCTAGACGCCTCGGTTCCGAGCATGGCATTAGGCTACGCAATTGGTCGCTTGGGATGTTTTGTATCCGGCGACGGTTGCTATGGATTTGCGACCGATGTCCGAATTCCACTGCTCGTTTTCAATTACGACGGAGCTCATCCTTCCGGAGTACCTGTCTGGAATACTCCGATCATAGAATCCGTCGTATCGTTAGGTTTTTTTGCTTACTTCCAAGGTTGGGCGAGATTTCAAAACTTCCGTAAATTCAGTATTGGCGCACAGTATTTAATTCTTCATGGACTGGCAAGATTAGGGGTGGAATTTCTTAGAGTAAATAAAGCGGTAATTCCTTTCATCGATCCGCCGAAATTGGTGAATATTCCGACAGCGGACGGAAATCCTGAATTTCTAACCGGATATTATTGGCATGGTTTTTCTCAATCCCAATACGTGTCTATCGCGCTCATTCTCGTCGGAATTTACTTCATTGTTAAATGGCGACTCTGGGAAAAAGAAACTCCTCAAGCATCGACGTAAACGATTCCATTTTTCGGCCGTAAGTCTCTCTCTCAGTCGACGTTATTTTGATCCGAGAAAGAGACTACAGAGAACCTTCCCAGTTCAACGCAGGTTAGTTGGTATTGTAATTTTCGATTTTGGCTTGAACGGACTCTCCGTAAATTGTTCGAATCATATCCGAAGTATTAAGATAATTATTCGTTTTAAATAGGACCCGACCGTCCGGCGAGAAAATTACGAAGAAAGGCAGACCGATTTTCAATTCGGGAAATCTAAGATCTTGTTCGAAATTTTGAAAGTCTTTATCATCATCTTTTATTTTTAAAAGGACCGCGTGATTCAAAGCTTTATTCAATTCGGGATCCGAAAGCGTTAGCTCTTCGAACTCTTTGCAATTCGTGCACCAATCGGCATAAAAATCCACGAAGACTGGACGCGCTTCCGATTTTGCTACTTCAAAAGCGACTTGGGAAGTTCGATGCCAGCCTAAATTCCCGTGTTGCTCGATAAGATTTTCCTTATAAATATCGGATGCAGTTCCCCAGCCGACCAATCGTATAAATAATGCGATGCACGCGACTAAACCGGTTAACAGTAACGCTTTTTTAGTTCGTTCGATCTTATGAAGATTTTTATTTTGATAAAAATAACCGGTTAGAAAAATTCCTATTCCGGCGATTAATATCGAGGCGCTAATATGATTCTGAATCCCCCAGAGGTTCATCGCTTTTATATAATATAGCCACGCGAAATAAAAAACTAAAAGCCCGAGCGAAATTTGAATCCACTTTAACCATTTCCCCGATTTTGGAAGATGCAGACCAAAAACGCCTATCATCAGAAATGGAAGCCCCAAACCCATGCCGAAGAGAGTCATCTTAACGGAAGCTAACGCAAGGGAGGAAATTGAAACGGAACCGACTCCGGCTGTCACTTGGATTAGTATCGCAACAACCACAGGTCCGACACAGGGCGATGATAAAAAGCCGGCGCCCATTCCCAAGAGAAAAGTTCCTTTCCAACCTTGGTAGCCTTTCACGTTATTCGAATAACGCCCCGGTAAATGAAGTAGATTAATCGAAGCAAGGGCCAAGAGAAAAATTAAAATCGATAAAATTAGATTGGTTACGGGAAAACGAAGAATCGTATTGAAAGCCCCGCCGGTCAAGCCGGCAAGAATTCCGAAGCAAAGATACATAAAGGAAAGGCCTATATAGTACAGAAGCGGATGTAGAATTTTGCTCTCCGTAGATTGCCCCCGGCTCTGGATAATTCCGACAGTGATAGGATAGAGAGGGTAAACGCAAGGGAGTAAGCTCGCAAATAATCCGCCCGCGACTAGGAATACGGCGCTAAAGACCGAGAAAGAACTACCGCCAATTCCGCTCTCTATCCATCGATTTAGTGACTGCACCGCATTCGACGAAATAGAACCCTCCGCCCAAAGTTGCAACGGGGCAAGAATGACCAGGATAGCGGCGATTACGTTGACTTGGCGGAAGCCGAGGTTTTTTATTATCGAAGGTCTTTGCATGTGCTGTATGTTTTAGACCGGAAATCGGCTAGAATATTCTCGAAAATGAGAAAGAACCGCTTTGATTGCTCTCCACCTAATTACAAGGACGGGTCTCAAGGGTCAATTCAGAATCCTGCCACCTTAGCATCGATTTTCGGAACGTTGTTCTTTTGACGTCGAAAGACGAGGGAGTGGATAGGAAAAGTCGCTAATTTACGTTTCTGGACCCGTCCAAAATTGCCGATAGAAATTCTGATGAAGGAAAAATTCCCCCGGGTACGATCGATAGGAGTCATTCTGACGCTTGTGCTCGTATTTTCAGGCAATCCTTCCCTAATCTCGGTTCCGGTTTCTATCAGCACTGAACCGGATCTGGACTATAACTACGAATACGAAAAGAACGGCGTTTATACGAAATTCTCCGATTGGGTCCCTTACAAACTTCACAAATGGGAACCTAAATTCTTGGAGGACTATTACGAGTTATATGGTCTAAAATTGCATTATAAAGAAAATGAACTTCGTCGAAATATCTTCTTCTTAAAAGCAGGTTTGAATCGGCGGTTTCGCCATCCTAGAAACGCTCTTTGCCCGGTAAAAAACGAAGAGGAATATCATAAGTATCGCCTTCTTCTATTCATGCATATCAATCTCCAAATTATGAGATCTTATATGAGGATTGCGTCCCAATTCGATAAAAGGCATCTCTACTTCTATAACCTGGACTTTGCTCACGAACTTAAACAATCATTCGAAGTCGCGGACGGCTTCTATAAGGAGGCGATTCCTTATTGGGAAAATGCACTCAAATATGCTGACGAGGCCTCCGAAAATGATTCGGATCTCGACCTCGGAACGATGGAAACCGAGCGTTTTGAAATAATAACGGGAAAATTGGACTTTGGAAAAATCATTTCAGATCATCGAAGTCGATTGACGAAAAAACGCGAAACCGTAAGCGAATATCTGACTAAGTATCCGAATGCGGATAAGCCGAACCTGGATCAAATTCCGTAAATACTAAATGAGATCAGAACCGGTCAGCAGAAAAAAAAGGTCTGCAAAGACAAAAGCTAGTTCAAAATAAAAAACCCCGAGTTGTTATGCTCGGGGTTTTCCATTTCTACCTGTGTCTGCTAATTAGCAAGAATACGTAGTTAGGAACTCGAACGGATGCGGACGCCCTTCCCAAGGCCAAATCTCGGTTTCAAATTTGTAAGCCTTGTACGTCTGAATGAATTCTTCGGTAAAGACGCTTCCTTTTTTGAAAATTTCCTTTCCGGCTAGCATATGCTCGATCGCTTCTCTTAACGTATGAGGCATTTGCTGAATTCCCTTCTCGCGAATTTCATCGAGAGTCAATTCAAACAAGTCCTCTTCCCGAGGCGGCCCCGGATCGATCTTGTTCTGAATTCCGTCCAAACCCGCCATCAACATTGCGGAGAATGCTAGGTAAGGATTTGCGGAAGAATCCGGGAAACGGAACTCTACGCGTTTGGCTTTTTCGCCGCTCACGAAAGGGATACGTGCGCAAGCCGAACGGTTTTGAGCTGAATATGCCAAAATCGCCGGCGCTTCGAAACCTGGTAATAAGCGCTTATAGGAATTGGTAGAAGCATTCGTAAAAGCAGCGACTGTCTTTCCGTGCTTCAATACTCCGCCGGTGTAATGTAGAGCGATTTCGCTGAGTCCTTGATAACCGTTACCTGCGAATAGGTTCTTACCGCCTTTCCAAATGGATTGATGGCAGTGCATACCGTTCCCGTTATCTCCGTAAAGAGGTTTCGGCATAAAGGTAGCGGTCTTTCCCCATTTGTGAGCCACGTTTTTCACGACGTATTTCAACTTTTGAACGTTATCCGCAGCTTCAATCAGGGTTCCGAATTTAACTCCGATTTCTCCTTGTGCTTGCGCGACCTCGTGGTGGACCACGAAAGTTTCCATTCCGATTTTATGCAGAGTTTTAACGATGTCTGCACGAAGATCTACTTGAGAATCGACCGGGGCAACGGGAAAATAACCGCCTTTCGTTCCAGGGCGGTGACCGGTGTTGATTGAACCGGGCATATCGGTATGAGAATTCCAGATACCTTCCGATGACTCTAATTCATAATATTGAATATTGATGGCATCGCGAACTTTCAATCCGTCAAAAATGAAAAATTCGTTTTCCGGTCCGAAATAAACGGTGTCGCCGATTCCGCTCGATTGCAGATATTTGACCGCATTCTTAGCAATGGAACGAGGGCATTTTTCGTAAGCTTGGTTTTTATAAATATCCCATACATCGCAAATCACTACCAAGGTAGCATCTGCCGTAAATGGATCGAGGAAGATCGAAGTTGGATCCGGAATCAATTGCATATCCGATTTGTCAATCGGTTGCCATGCGGGAATTGAGCTACCATCAAACGGAAGCCCTTTTAGAGTATCTTCTCCCACTGAATCAACGTGGTAGGATACATGATGCCAGGCACCCTTAATGTCCGTGAACCGGAAGTCGTAAAAAAGAATGTTATTCGCTTTAGCGTAAGCGATCACCTCTGCGGCGTTTTTAGCCATTGATATGTGTCTCCTATGTTTTTCTACTAGGGGTCTCTAATTCACACGCCTAGAGCGTGGTCATCAAGAAGTATGCAAAACGCGTGCCAATTCGCAATTTGCTTTTCCTAGTCATCCGAGTCTTCTTCCCGAAACCGTAACTAAAGAAAGGAAAGCTCTTCCTGCTCAGGCTAAAAATCCTTGAAGCGGAGGCAATCAGGAAAAAACTCCACATCAATGGATTCACTGGAATTTTCAAGAGCCCAAACTCGCTCTCCTTTTAATTTATACCTGTACCGAACCGGTACACTCCGCTCAAATCGTACTCAAGGGTCGGCTGTATGAGAAATGAGGTAATTTGGCCGAGCCCTGGCGACCTGCATATTCCGGAATCAAAAGAGAATTCGAATGAATTCTACCGCCAAAGCCAATATTGGACGGCTTTGCTGGATTGGGGAATTGCAAACGGCGCTAACGAATATTCCTTTTTACCCGTAGGAACGGAGCGCTGGATAGAGAAATCGGAAATCGAGCGATTTCCGATTTCGGTAAATCGGGCGGAACTCAATTCGAAACAAAAACCTTCATTTCTTCTTCCGCCTATTTTACACGGGGATCGATTAATCTTGTGGATCGACGCCCCAGGAAGCACGGCCGAAGCCTTCTTTCAGACCCTGAAAGAATTGCAACGACTCCGTCAGCAAGCCGAAGAAATTCTAGATATAGAAATTCCGAATTATCCGACCGTAGCCTTTTCGGAAGCAATAGATTCAAGGTTCAATTCGGCACTACTTCTTTCCAACTCCTGGACTTCACAAAACAACGATTCTACTCTTTCCAAAGATCTAGTCCTACCGGAAGCTTTCCTTTTCGGTTCTTCGATTTCACAGGAAAGAGTTCTGCGTATTCAATGGAAGGAACTTAGCACATCGGATCCGCTAAGTTCTCTTGCGAGTGAATTCATTTTGGCAAGAGCATTAAGAAAATATAATCATGTTTTAAAGGCATTGGGCGAACTTAAAGAATCGACAGGAACTACTGTTCTTGAATATCGTCCCAATACGTATTTTTCATTCTCGTTTCACTTACTTATAGTTACGGCGATATGGGCGGACGCGTGGGAAAGGTTAGTTTCACTCTGGATCGAAGAACGACCGAAGGAAGATGAAGCAAAGACAAAATTGGAAACTTGGATCGGGCAACTTCCTACCGGCGAATTAGAGTCAGGAATCGAAGCCCTATTCGAAGAAAGAACGATACGATTAATCGATAAATATACCGGAAGAAGCAATCGACAATTATTGAAATTTTTGGAGGAGGAGTACCGAATCGCTTCTGCAAAAATAAAATTCCAAAGGAGAAACAGATTACGGGAACTGGACGAAACAATCCTGCCTCAGCAATTTTTACTTCGAGAAGCACATTCTAAATACGTTCCGTCCTCCTCGATTGAACTGGCCCAATGGGAAGATCTGGGAAAAATCTACGAAGAAAATCTGAAAATTCTATTTTTAGAACGAAACAGTCTTAATAAAGAATTTGTTTCAAATGACGGAAAATCCGCACAAAGTTGGAACAAGCTTATTAAATGAAGGTCCAATGAACTTGTAATCGACCCGGCTCCTTTTCCATCCCTTTTTGCACCTTGAGAAATCTTTGACAAAGAGAGGATTCAGGAAAGAATGACCGGGGAAGTCTGGAAACAGATTTCATCCCAAGGAATGACGGCGACGTAGCTCAGCCGGTTAGAGCAACGGAATCATAATCCGCAGGTCCGGGGTTCGAATCCCTGCGTCGCTAGTACATCAAAATTTACGCCTATGAATAAGACTCTCCTACTCACCCTAATTCTCTTAGTTTCAACGCTATTGGGTTCCAGCAACCTAAAAGCACAAAACCCTGCATGCGGGCAGATTTGCGATTTTTACGTAAATTGCGTTGAATCTCAAACGAAGAAAAAATTCAGCGCTGAGGAACAAACGAAGGTTTCCGCCGGATGTTTAAATACCTGTCGTAAAAATTTTCCCGCAGTCACTCAGTGTTATGAAAATCACTCGAATCAGTGTGTTCCGTTTCACGCCTGCCTCGTAAATACTTATAAATCGAAAGAAAAGAAATAGCGAAGCTTCCCGCCGATTAAGGAATGATCGGTAATTATAAAAAGCCGAGATCATTAAATTGCCTCGGCTTTTTTGTGCGGATGGCGCGGATTCAATGCGTTTAATCTGAGGATTTGCGGCGTTCGGGCCCACCCTTCCTGGGTGGGGGATGGGGGACGGTTTTACAGAAGAAATTTCTTAGCACGAAATATGCGTCCAGTCAACAATCTTGTTAAAAAAAGTGTGTGGGAACTCCTACACAAAACCCAGAAAGAAAAAGAGTTTCCAAAAAAATCAAATTATGTTAGAGAGCAGCGTCGGAGCGGGTACCACCGATCCGGCCCCCGCCCAGGAAGGGCGGGGACTCATCTCAAAAACGCCAGATCAAAATCCTTAAAGACAGGATCTAACCCTTTTGACCGTAGCATCTCTAAAATTTCCGGAATCCGTCTTTCATCTTCGATTTCAAACTGCTTCAAAGCGTCGCCTCCGGAATATCCGCCTGGATCCGTTCTAGATTCTACTGACATGTGGGTTACTACTAAACCAGCCAAGTGATCCCGCATTCTACGAGTTTCGCGTGTGGATTGAACTATCCCGGAATCAGGAAGAAATAATCTCAATGCAAATAGAAAGCGCACAAATTCTCGATCATCAATCTTAATCGTTTTATTAAAATCGCCTGCCGCTGGTCTCATTCTGGGTAAAGAAATCTGGACCGTACTTTTCCAATAGTTCTTCGATATATAGGATGCATGCTCTCCTAATTTGAACATTTCTCCATAAGGGTCCGCTAATCCAAGTAATGCGCCTAGCCCGATTCTCCTAAAACCGGCAATGCCTCCACGATCGGGAGCTTCGAGTCGATACCGCATATTTTTTTTGATACCGCGCAGATGATACTTAACGTAAATTTCCGGGTCGTAGGTTTCCTGATAAACGACGAGTCCTTCCACTCCTTCCTCGATCAATTGCGAGTATTGCGCGACGTCCATCGGGTAAATCTCGATCGAGATCGAATCAAAGTATTGTCTGAGAATTTTGACGGCGTTTTTTAAATATTCCAAATTTGTTTTGGAATATTCCTCTCCGGTCAAGAATACTAAATGTCTGATTCCTTTCGCATGTAGTATCTTTGCCTCTCGGTGAATCTCTTCCTCGTTTAACGTCTTTCTCGGAATCTTGTTCTCAAAACTGAACCCGCAATAAATGCAGGAAGACCGGCATTCGTTCGAAAGATACATAGGCATGTATAAAGATACGATATTTCCGAATCTCTTTCGAGTCCAATGTCGGGAAAGAGACGCCATTTCTTCCAAATAGCTATCCGCAGACGGAGATAAAAGCGCGAGGTATTCTTCGAACGTAACCGGACGGCCGCTGGAAGATTTGTCCAAAGCAGCCTCTACATCGTATTTCGTCTTAGATAAGACTCTCTCGGAAGCCGCGGAAAATGAGGTAGAGTCAAAGAGCTCCGTGTACATTTCGGGTTTCTTCTTCTAAAAAGCCTGTCAATGGACTCGATGCCTCCGCTGTTTTACGAAAACGCATTTTTGCCCCGCCATATTTATAGGAAATTCTACCTGCCTCGGTGGCAAGCTTAAACGCATATCCGATTTTTTTCGGATCCTTAGCGATCGCAATCGCGGTATTAACCAAGACAGCAGCTGCCCCCAATTCCATGGCTTGAGAAGCGTGAGAAGGTTCTCCCAAACCTGCGTCTACGACGACCGGAACTTTAGATTGCTCAATGATGATTTCAAGATTGGCTAGAGTTCGAATTCCCTGATTGGTTCCGATCGGCGAACCTAGGGGCATTACAGTCGCGCATCCGGCGTCCTCGAGATGTTTGCAGAGAATCGGATCCGCATTTATGTACGGTAGAACGATAAAGCCTTCTTTTACCAATATCTCGGCAGCTTTTAATGTTTCGATGGGGTCCGGTAGAAGATAGACCGGATCAGGGGTGACTTCAAGCTTTACCCAATTTCCTGCTCCTAGTTCTCGAGCAAGTCTGGCTAAGCGAACTGCCTCTTCGGCATTTCGGGCTCCGCTCGTATTCGGAAGCAATAAAACTCTTTCCCGATCTATATGCGCAAGGATATCATCCTCTTTCGATTCTAAATCAACCCTACGGAGAGCTACAGTCACGACTTCGGTTTCCGAAGACAGAATTGCCTCCTTCATAGTTTTGGCAGAAGAAAATTTTCCCGTTCCCAGAAAAAGCCGCGACCGAAAGGTTCGACCGGCGATAACCAACTCGTCGGAGTCTCCGCCCATGTCTATTTAGACCGCCTCGGAAACATTTCCGGCAAAATCTCTGGCTTGATCCAAACGAAGACTGATGATTTTCGAAATTCCAGGTTCTTCGTTGGTAACCCCGAAAATTGAATTTGCTCTGTGAATCGTAGATTGTGCGTGCGTAATCACCACAAATTGGGATTTATCTTTAAACTTATCTAGAATCTGACAAAAACGAAGTTTATTCGCTTCATCCAAAGCCGCATCGATTTCATCCAAGAAACAGAACGGAGAAGGTTTCACCATATAAATGGCAAACAACAAAGCGATTGCGGTTAAGGATTTTTCCCCGCCCGAAAGCAGGCGAAGATTTTGAACGTGCTTACCCGGAGGTTCCGCCATAATTTCGATACCCGCATTAAGACTATCCTCCCCTTCAACCAACTCGAGGATTGCACGGCCTCCGTTAAATAATGTGGAGAAAGTTTCCTGGAAATTCTCTCGAATTTTTTCGAATGTTTCTCGGAAGAGTTTCTCCGATTCTTCGTTGATGTTTTTTAAGATTTCGGCGATATCGTTTTTGGATTTCTCGATATCTTCTTTTTGTGTTCGATGGTGTTCGTAAATTTCCTTAATATTTCGATACTCTTCTATGGAAAGAGGATTGATGGAACCTAACATTTGAATTTCCGACTTAAATTTCTTAAGTTTAGATTCGTTCTCTCCGCGTTCGAAATTTTTATCCTTAAATTCGTCGTACAATTCCTGTTCTGAAATGGAATAATCGTTATATAACTCTTCCGAAAAGGACTCCAACTGGACTTTAAAAACGGAAACCGCTTTTTCTTTTTCGGTCAAGACCGGAAACAGATTCTTATAATCTTCCTGATTTTTCTGAATCTCGTTCTTCAAAGTTTGGATTTCTTTTACGATATTCCGAAGCGCTTCCTTTTCGGAATCGAGAGCTCGGCTCATTTCCAAAAATTCGTTGTATCGGTTTTCGATCTGTAATTCTAGATCCGCTACTTCCTTTTCAAACTCGGATTTCCTTATTTGAAGAGCCTTAGCCGATTCCTGAGCCGATTGGATTCTTTTTTCGGCTTCTAAAATTCTTGCAGAGATCGACTTCCCGCTTTCGATCTTGCCGTTTCGTTCCGAATTCAGCTCCAAAATTCGTTTTTCAAGATAAACGATTTTTTCCTTATTTCCTTCCACGTCCTCTCGTAAAGTTTCAATGGAAATTCCGGATTCCTTAATGGATCGAGTATGATTTTCGTTTTCCAATATAAGATCTTCGATCTCTTGATCCAAGCCTTCTTTTTGGGATAGAAATCCGTCCCGATCGAATAATAAATTCCGAAGACCGTCTTCCAGCGCAAAATAATCGGATAGTTTTTCTTGGAATTCTCCGGTATTTAAACCGGAGGCGAGAGTCAAAATTCGTACATGATTTTCCTCCGTAAAGGATATCTCCAATTCGGATTTAAGAGCTGCGCCCGTCTGGTGCAAACGACTCGCTTCTTGTAGTAAAATTTCTTTCAGTTCGCTTCTCTGAGCGTCCGATTCCTGCGCTTCTTTCTTTCGCGACTCGAGCTGGCTGATCAAATCGAAGATGACTTCTTTAAGTCGGTCCCTCAATTCCACATGACGCTTATCGTTAAGACGAATGTGAGTTTCCTTTTCCTGAATGGATAGATTCTCCTGATCGATCTTGAACTCCAACTCGGCCTTTTGCTTCTTAAGCTCCTCGATACCGACTTCTAAACTTTTGATTTCGGCTTCCAAATCCACTGCGTCTTTTTCCAAACGCTCTTTTTCGATTTGAAGAATGCTCAACGAAGCTTCCTCTCCCGTTAGAGAATCTCGTATATCCGAGATGCGATCTTGGTAATCCTGAATAATTCCTTTATTACTTTCGACCTTATCTTTTTGAATCTGAGTTTGAGTCAGGTGATCCAAAAGTCTTTTATCGATCTCGGCTACCTTCTTTTCAAGATCCGATTTTTCCGAATCCAGTAGCTCGATCCGTCCCGTTTCGACGGAGATTCTTTCCAATAAAACCTGGTTCTTTTCTTTAATTTCGCGCAGTTCCGTTTCGGACGCATTCAATTTGCGAGTCAACGTATCATATTTAATAAATCGAATGATTTTGTCGGTCTCGTCGAGAGCCTGCTTCAAACGGAAATATTCTTCCGCTCTTTCCGCCTGCTTTTCCTTGATCTCCATTTCCTTTTTCATGGTATTCATGATATCTTGGATTCGGAGTAGGTTTTGACTCGTATCCGCCAATTTCTTAAGCGCCTCTTGACGTTCCATCTTGAAGCGGGAAATTCCGGCGGCCTCCTCGAAGATCAATCTACGTTCTTCGGGTTTAGAGTGGAGAATTCGATCCACCTTTCCCTGCTCCATAATGGAGTAGCTGGACTTTCCGATACCGGTATCCATTAGGATTTTCTCAATATCCTTCCGCTGTACTCGAGAGTCGTTTATCAAGTACTCGTTAGTGGAATCCGCATAGAGCCTTCGAGTCAGCTTGATGGTAGGATAATCCATCTTAATTACTTTGGAAGAATTATCGAAGACTACGCTTACTTCGGCGTACCCCGCAGGTTTACGAGCTTCGGAACCGTGAAAGATGACATCGTCCATCTTTTCTCCCCGGAGTCCTTTGGCGGACTTTTCTCCGAACACCCACTTTAAAGCGTCTACTATATTCGATTTGCCGGAACCGTTCGGTCCTACTACGGCGGTAAATCCCGGATCGAGAATTACTTCCGTCTCGTCCGCAAACGTCTTGAATCCAACAATATTCAGGCTTTTAAGATACATGGTTTTTTTTGTTTCTTCGGGAAATTGATTGCAAGTGACCAGAATCGGGCAGACTCTGGAATGCCTAGGAGTATTATGTCTCACGATCTCCCGGAAAAAACAAGAGAAATATTCGGGAAAAAGCCCTACTTAGCGCTCTATTTCAAGGAGCCGACGCCGGAGCCTTCGCGATTCAAGCTCGTACCTGCGAAAAATCCGGGAGAAGTATTTCTCTCTCGTGACGGAAGAGCCATGGCGAGTTCCGTTTCTCCACTCACACAAGCTCTACGGCAATTGGAGAATACTAAGATTTCTGCGACTGATTTGATCGCAGTGCTCGGATTAGGAAATCCTCATCTTATTCGAGAGATACATTCAAAATTAGAACCGGGGCAGATTCTTTTACTCGTAGATAAGGAAAGAGATCTATTATTTCCGCTTTGGAACGATTGGCTTGAACCTGTCATGGACGTTCCAGGACGGCATCTTTTTTTGGGGGAAAATTCCCTCTCACTTCTTTGGAATTACGTCGAATCCCTTCCGGTTGAAAGAGTTTCGGGAATTCGAATCCTGAGAAACGCGGCCAGCATTTCTCAGGATGAACTTTTTTATGCGGAAGTGGATATGAGGCTCCGCAAAGTCCTCTCCTCGAAAATGAGCGATCTTCTGACCAAGTTTGAATTCGAAAGAATCTGGGTGAAGAATAGCCTCGTGAATACCTCCAATTTTCTTTCTTCGAATAACCCTCGTACTCGTATAGAATCCTTAAAAGCAAAATTCGCGGGAGTTCCGTCTTTACTTGTTTCCGCCGGTCCGAATCTGAGACGTCAATGCGAATGGATTCAATCCGTACGGGAGAAAGTTTTCATTCTTTCCTGCGACACCTCTCTGAAAGTATTACTAAAACATGGAATCGTCCCCGATGGAATTATGACTCTGGATGCACAAACTCATTCCATCTTCCATTTTCTGGGCGAAGATACCTCTAAAATCCCTCTCTTTGCCGATTTGGTAAGTTCTCCGCCGATCCTAAGAAACCAAAAATTTCAGTCCATAGTTCATAGTATTACGGCGAAATATATCGTGAATGCGTCCGGAGAATTAAAACGGGAGGCGACCGCTGGAAGTCATAGCGCGGAGGCTTTGCTCGGCCCGATCGGAGACGTTCAATCCGGCGGTAGTGTCGCTACGACCGCCTTCGATCTGTTGAGAGGATTGGGTTGCAGGCCGTGTTTTTTGGTAGGACAAGATCTAGCCTATTCCGGAAGAGAAATTCATTCCACGGGAACTCATCATAACGAAAAATGGCTTACCCTACTAAGCAGAAAAACTAGTTTAGAAAAAATTAATGAATCAGTAGTGAGAAAGCGGGATACCCGCTATGTGCCTTCGGTCAACGGAGGAGAAGTCCTTACGGATTATGTTCTGGATTTGTATCGGCATTGGTTTGAAGAGTCCGCCAAAACCCTTGAATTCCCCGTCTATAATGTGAATACTCAGGGAGCAAAGATCGAAAATGCGGAGAATATCGGTCCCGAACTCGCCTCCGAAATTCTAAGCGGCTTTCCGAATCACGAATATTTTTGGAGGAATTTACCGGCATGGAAATCCGAAAACCTTCTTGAAATTTTACCCGACGGTTCTCCCCAAGAATTCAGATCCGATTTATTACGAGTTATCGACACCATTAAAACCTCGTTCTCCAATCCTGAAAAGAAAGATTCGACTTACGATTCTTTGCTCAAGGAATTTAAAACCTGTTTGATCGGTTGGGAAGATTTGGGCTATTTAGTACGTAAGACGGAAGTCTACATACTTAGGCATCGAGATAGCCTCGAGGATTCCCGCAAAAAGGATCTATTTCTGGGTGCAGTTCTAAAGGAGTTCACCGGACTCAGACGCAAACTTCTAGCTGGGAAAAATTGAGCGAAAGTTCTCCTACCTTATTTCGAGTCTTATTAAAAATTATAGATATATTATATACCGTAGAAATTGAGAGAAAAACCGTATGAGTATAAGCGGATTTTGCTTTTTCATTACTACGAATTACATCCGAGGCCAGAATCGTAACTGCACAGCTAGATTCCAGATGATCTCGATGAATCCGACTTAGATAGGCCCGGATAAGAGACTCAAGGGTGTGATTTTTTCTCCTTTGGAAGCCACAGAAGGTGGATAAGGAATCGTAGGAACAGCTTTCGGCAAAGAAGAATTTGTAGCACTCGTGGCGAAAGCGGCTGCTGCAAAATAATAAAAAATCCTATGATTGCTAGTTTCTATCCGGATACTAGCAATCATGGAGATCCCGGGAAAAGAATTCTATAATCGATTGGATATAGACTCTGTCTTATCCGCGGTAGAAGACGCGGGGTTTCCGGTGTCCGGGCATTGTCTGGCCTTAAATAGTTTGGAAAATAGAGTCTATGATGTCGGGTTAGAAGAAGGCGGCCATCTGATCGTAAAATTCTATCGTCCCGCTCGTTGGAATCTGGAGCAAATTCTGGAGGAACATTCCTTCCTTGCAGAATTGTCCGAAGCCGAAATTCCGGTCATCGCTCCTATCAGGCTTAAAGAAGGAACTACTATCCGGGAAACAAAAGGAATTTATTATACTCTTTGGCCGGCACAAAGAGGAAGACTTGTGGAAGAATTGGACGAAGAGTCTTTGACAGTACTCGGAAGATTGGTGGCGAGAATTCATAATGTAGGCGCTGCTGCACCCGCAAAACATAGAATCACTCTTACCGTTCGAAATTTCGGAGAAGAGCCGTTGCGCTTTCTGATCGAAAAGGATTTTTTACCTTCTTCCCTTCGAAATCGTTACGAGACTGCCGCAGGTAAAGTGTTTCAATGCTTTCACGAAAATGCAAAGAACGTTCCGTTTCATAGGATTCACGGCGATTGTCATAAAGGAAATTTAATACGAACCGACGACGGTTTTTGCTTTATCGATTTTGACGACTTCGTGACCGGTCCTGCGATCCAGGATCTTTGGATGCTTCTCCCTTTCGGCGATTCCAAGGCCGATTATGAGAGGGGGATTTTCTTATCCGGTTATCGCGAATTTAGGCATTTTTCCGACAGTTGGTTTCATCTTGTCGAACCCTTGCGCGGATTACGGTATATTCATTATTCTGCATGGATTGCGAAGCGATGGGAAGACCCTTCTTTTCCGAATGCGTTTCCTCATTTCGGCTCGGACGAATACTGGGAAAGAGAAACGACCGATTTGGAGCGACTTACCTCCGGTTTAGTAAGAGATGAACGACTATCTGAAGAAGTGCCTTCTGTCGCTGAAGCGCAAGAGCTGACAAACAAGGATTTCTTTTGGGATCTGGAATAGCAGAAGACTGATCATTGATGAGCGGAGTTTCCATGTTCTATAGAAAAATTCTTGTGTTACAGTAGATCTTTCCTTTACTTCTATTACTTTTCCAACATCGCGCAGCTTCTGTTTAGCATGAACAAAGCGAACTTGTCAGTCCTCTGTCCTCCGTGCAGGAGCTCCAACAAAAAACTCTTCATAAAAAATACTTGGCAAATCCGAAGATTTATGATATAGAGCCGAGCACCCTCGCCCACGAGCCCTCCTCCTCCACCCGAAATCAGGGTGGGGGCCCGCCGAATGGCCCGCACTAGTACGACCTAGTACCGCACCGGAGATGCGCAGGGCCGCCAGAAGACTGAGGACAGAACATCGATGAGTGGAGCTTCCACGTACTAGAGAAAGATTCTTGCGTTACAATAGATCCTTCCTACTTCTATCGCCTTTCCAACACACGCTGCTTCTGTCCAGCGTGAGCAAAGCGAACGCGTCAGTCATCTGCTATCGGTTAACCGAATATAATAAGAGAAAACCTGGCGCTAGATCTTGTCCTTCTCTTTGAATTTCGCCTCTTCCGTATCATTACGGCTCTTCCAATATTGGTAAAAGCCTACAAGAGCTACGATCACCGTATCGTCCAACCAGCCCGGAATTAGATCCGGAGCTAGTAAATAAATCAATGCGAATATGAGCGGCCAGAATCTCCGCAAGGTTTGAATCGGCTCCGGGTCCTTCCAAGAAAGCCAGGCCGAAAAAAATAAGGAGACGATCAGCAAGAAGATGGAAATACCCAAGGCAAATATATGACCGAAAAGCAGGAAGAGCCAATCCTTCCAGCTAACGGCCTGGAAGTAATCGTCTTTAAAAATGAATATCGTGAAAGCAAAGGATAAAAATAAAACGACTGTCGGCACCACAATCGCAAATAGGCATCCGTTTTTAATGGTTTTTTTCCTTTCGAGCATAAGGGTGTCGATTTAGAACTCGAAGGAAACCTCAGTCAACAACACAAAATCAATCGATCAATATCAGAATAAAGCCCGCCGACTTCTCTCCCAAATAAGTCCCCCATAATAAATCGAAGAAACGCTTCATTTTTCGTTTGATATAAGAGATATATTATCCAATATAGCAGAAATGCGGTATTTAGAAATTCGCGATGCGGAAGTGCTGCCATTCTTCCAACCCATTCTTTCGGTCGAGGACGGGAGCATTTTCGGACACGAGGTCCTTGCAAGAATAAAAACCGATCGGGGATGGGAAAGCGGAGGTTATTTGTTTTCCACAGAAATCGGGCTGTCCGATCAGGATCTTTCCGCATTCGAAGCTTCGATATGGAAATCGTCGATGAGGAAAATCCGGGGATCATCGACTAAACATCATCTTTTTCTAAATATCTCGCCGAATCGTTTATACAGAGAATTGGAAAACGAACGAATCGATTCCTTTCGCCTTCTTAAATTCGCAAGAGAGTTCGAGATCGAACCGAAGCAAATTATCCTAGAGATAACCGAGGAGGAATTCGCGGGAAGCTTGGATTCTCTTAGAATTGCAGTGGATTTACTTCGGGCGTACGGATTCAGAATTGCAGTGGATGATTTGGGTTCGGAAGCATCCGGGATAGAAAGAGTCGGTTTGCTTCGTCCTGATTTTTTGAAGATGGACCTTAGATTGATTCGCGCTTCTGCTCGATCTCCTTCGATAAGGAAAGTAATGGAACATATCCGCGATCTTGCTTTTTCCTTAGGAGCCTCCGTCTTATACGAAGGTTTGGAAACTCGGGAAGAAATGTATTTTGCTTTGGAAGGAGGAGCTCGGTTTTTGCAAGGATATCTTTTACAAAAACCTTCGCCGGAACTTTCGAATAATAAAAACACTCCCTCCTTAATTAGGGAAATGGTCGATTTTTTTCATGAGAAAAAGACCGAGCAGATTTCGGCAGAAATCGCATTCGAAAAAAAGATACAAAATATACTTCGAGAAATTCTAAATCCGTTTCCGATAATTAAAATCGCAAGTAGGTATATTATCGACGCATATACTATCTTTATGACCTCGAAGGAGATCCACCGCGCATACGTTACTGACTCGAAAGGAACACAACTCTCTCCGTATTACGTTCGAACCGGAGAAAATTCATTTAGGGAAAATAGCCAAGGAATCGGAAAAAACTGGTCCTATCTGCCCTACTTTTATAAACAACTTAGGGACTCGTTCAGAAAACCGGAAGATTGGGGAGTTAGCGATCGTTATTACGATAATGAAGCGGTCAAAGATCTGATCGTTTTTAGCAAAGAAGTCGAACCGGGTGCCTACGTTTTCTTAGATATAACCGCCCCGAAAATTCATTAGATGCGAAAATAGTCTAACCTTCGGGTAAATATTGATTTGCGCACCTGCCTTGAAAAATTTGTCCCAGAAGGATCTCTCTTTTATGGACCCGTTATCCACGCAACTGCTACAAGATATATACTCCTCCACGCAAACCGGAGGATTTCTTACCATGCGAGAACTGGAAGTTGAAACCGCCGTATCTGAATGGAAGCTACGTCCTTTCTTAGAGGATTTGAAAGAAGGGCGATTTATTCATGAGCATCCCGAAGGATTTCAAGTCGCCCCGAAAGGCAGACAGTTCTATGAAAGTCGATGGGGATAATCTTATTCGATTAAACAATTGTTAAGCGAAATAGTCAGGATTCTGCCTGTATTTCCGTCTTTTTAGTCCGATTCCCGTTCAAAATCAAAACCGCGCTCACTGCGAGGCTACCTCCGAAGAGGGTCGTAAGACTCGGGACTTCTCCCAGGAAAATCCAACTACCCAGCACCGCCGTGGCAGGAACGAGGAAGATAAAGGAACTCGCAATGCGGGAACCTAGTTTAGTGGACGCGAAAAAATAGACGGTCGTTCCGAAAGTCGTGGAGATTACGGAAAGATAAAAGATCTGTCCCCAAAACATCCAATCCAGGGAAAATACGTTCGATAAACCGTAGGGAAGAGCGAATATAAAATCAAAAATCGTTCCTATAGTAAATACGTAAAAGCTATAAACCAGTGGAGAAATCTTTTGACCCGTGCTATGACTATTCATACTTAAAATGGCCCAACTAAATGCGCATAACAAAAAGAAAATATTTCCGGACTGAAAGACTCCCTCGGTCGGTTTGTCCCAGATATGCAATAATACGAGACCGCCCGATAAACCAAGCAGCAGGCCGAACGCATCCTTCTTTCCCGGATACTGCTTTTGCAACAAATGACCTAATATGTATGTAAAGATGGGATTCATCGTGGTTACGAGTACCCCTCCTGCACCCGCGAATCCGCTGCTTAAGCCCAGCAAAAAAAATTGGTTATACGCAGTATACAATACTCCACCGACGCATACTTGGAAAAAAGATTTTATATCCGGAAGTCGTAGGGACTCTTTTCTCCAAAGGAGAATCGGAAGTATCGAAATCGCAGTCGCTAAAAATCTCCAAAAGATAATCACATTCGGATTCTCCAATCCAACGATGCTCTTTGCAGAGGGCCAAGCGAAACCCCACGAAATCATTGCAATAACAAGAAGAATGTAAAATTTTACGGAAGAAGTAATTTGCATCGAGTTACGAGGACTCCGGATACCAGCTTTTATAATGAAATGGGTCGTTCAATCGAATTTGTCGAAAGCGAAAAAAGAGGCCCCGGTTCGAATCCTATCGATTCGGGTTTCGTCAAACTAAGCACTACAGTTTATTAGCAAGAATGTAATTCCTGAGCGATTCTAGATTAATTCGCTCCTTCTGAAATTGCAGACTATTTAACGTCAGCGACAGATTATTTTCCCGATCCTTGTAATTATTGATTTTCATAACCGGATTAATGATACTTAGTACGATATCCCTTTCTACCAATGCCCCGGCGACCGAAACATAAACGGAATTGTCTCCGTAAGTTTGCATATTCTTCGGTACTTCAAATCGATGAATCAGAGATTCCTTGCGCGAAGTTTTAAGAACTACGTAAAACGGATCGATCGGATACAGCAAACCGTTCTTTTCCTGGTATTCTTTTTGCCAGAGATAATGAAATCCTAGAATCATCTTAACCGAATTCTTCATTCCTTTTTCGGTTAAGAATTCGCTCTTTTTAGTGAAGACAAATTGCGTGGCCTTATCTCCGGTACTGAAAACATATTGTCCTTTAAAATCGTTAAAATTCTCAACTTTGCCGGCAAGAATCGTGATAAAGCTTAAATCCCCCCGATTGATTCCGAGTACGGTCAGCTTCTCATTCGTGGCGATCAAGATATTAGGGTCTAATTGTCCGTATTGAAAGACAGAATTCGGCGGTAAGGGAACTGTTGAATTACCAGAGCCGGAGGAGCAGCCTATTAAAAGTAATAAGCCGCAAATTAAGACAAATCTTTTTTTCATCGCGCCTCCGCAAAAGAACGAACGTCTTAAAAATCCGCTTTATAGTTCTTTCATATAGCTATCTCAATGAAGAGACGTTCCAGTCGATGCGCTTGGGAAAAGCCCGGGAAACCGCCGAGCATTCGGTCATCAAAATTTATGCATTTAGATCTATGAGATAGCCACGCCTGAGCATCTGATCGTCAGTGTTTACTCCAACCTTTGCGATCGATCTCGGTCCGGTAACGACGGAATCCATATTTGACAACGGGTGAAGGCGATCAGGCATATTTCGAATCGTGAATTCGGATTGGGAGAATTGGCGTGCCGCCCGATTATTGCTCCCGGCTGCGTTAATTTCTTGTAGCATTCTGCGAATTTCCTTTTTTTTCTAACTATATCCTTTCCGAAAAACCTTGTAAAGCTGGAAAATTAGGGATTAGTCAACTTCTTATCAACGTATCCCGCGACAATATGCTGAATCAAATTATAAAAAATAATCGGTAGCATTACCGAGGGGTGGTCTACTAAACTTAAAGAAGCTAGCACCAGACCGGTTCCGTTATTATTCATCCCAAGCCCGAAGACCAAAGAAGAACGTTCCGAATCGGAACTTTTAAATATCCGAGAAAGTACGAACCCCGTAAAAAAAGCGAAGGCACATAATCCGCCGGTAATTAAGACGATTATGAATAGAAAATCCCAGTCCGGCTCTCGGAATACGCCAGGCAGAACAACCGAGGCATTCGAATAATTCAAAATCAATAAATTAAGCAAATTCACGTCCTTGATCGGTTTCTTTGCGGCTTCGATAGAAGTCTTTGGTAGTAAAAAGTGAAGGCCGATACCTGCGACCGTCGGAACCAGAACGGATAGAAACAAAAAGGCGCCGATGCCATCGTCCGCAATTTCGTGCAAATCGTCGGAGTAATCTCCGGTCGTAATGAACCCGATCGAATGCAAACCGATAGGAGTAGTCACCGGACTTAGGATCGTTGAAAAAACGACAAGCCCTAAACTCAATGCAAGATTCCCGTTGGATTTTTGCGACCATGCCGTAGAAGACGCAGCTATCGGCATGGAAGCGATGAGCGCAAGTCCGACTAGAATGTTCTGCACTTCGTCCGGATTATGCCAGAATATCATCAACAAAGAAACGAAATACGTAAATGCGATCGGAATCGATAAATTGGAGAATAATCCGACGATCAGGAGAGTCGGCTTCTTAAATAAATTCATCAATTCCGATCTATGAATTCCTAATCCCGCATTAAAGAGCAGCAAGGAGAGAAGAACCAAAGATAATGAAACCTTAATGTTTCCTCCTCCAAATAGGTGAAATTGTCCGAAATCGGTATCTCGAATAAGCAATCCTAATTGCGGGAAAGCTCCTCCGACAAGATAAGAAAAGATGATACAATAAAAGAAATATTTGTGAATGAATTGAAAAAAAGATTCGATCGATTCTGAAATCCTATTCCGAAAGCCTTGATTCATAGAGCTTCTCCTTCCCACCGAGGATAAATAATTTCTTCGTCCTCGTTCGATTCGGCATGTTGCACCATCGGAACATCCTCCAATAAATGAAACCCTCGAGGCTCCTGTGCAAACTCCGGAAAATATTCGAAAAATAATTTGGTCGCCACGATTCTATAGGATGCGGGATAATAAACCTTAAACGAATCGGTAAAATCCAGCTCCGGGAGTTGATGGAATTGGATTTTATCTTCGAAGTTAATAAAATCCTGCTTTGAAAAACCGATACTCCTTGATACGATTTCGTCCTTGAGCATAATCCAGTCCAACTTAAATCGCATTCGATATCCTTGAAAAGCGGAAGAGCGTTGCATTAAATTAACGATTCGCATTAAAGGATATTCTAATTGGGAATACGGAGTCAGATATACCATCAAATACCTCTGACTAAAACCGAGGGGCTCCCAAACTCTCTCGGGTATCATTTTTAGTTTTGAATCCGCTTTTAGGCCTTCCAGCATGGAATGAAGAGTAGGGGCGTTTTTTTTCTCGGTGAAGAATTCCTGTATTGCGATCTCGCCGAATTCGCCGAAATACAGCCATTTATAAAAATCCTGAATTTCGAGACTCGGATGTCCAACCAGGAACTGGTTTATGCTAGATATCTTTTCTTCTCTAGTTCTATTTTCGTCGATTTCCCTGTGAATCATGCACGAGCGACCGGCCCAATCCTAACATTCGACTCCGGCGATTTCAACCTTAAAATTAAAGATGAAATCGTTTCAAACTTAGGTCAGTCTTCGGTCTGTTTTCTGTATTTTTCTTTGTCGGAAGAGAACTCGCTTCCCCTTATTAAACGAAGTAAGTTTGTACGATGCAATATCAAAATCGCGGTACTGATACTGCAAATCGCCCAAAAAGTGGGAGTATGGAAATCCAAACCTTCTATACGAGATAGTAAGACGTAGCTGATCGGTAAGGAAATCGCTCCACCTATCGAACCTAAGGAGACGAAACCGAAAACTTTCTTCAGAAATAAGAATACTACCAGGCTGAAAAAAACCGATCCCGGAGCCAAGACTAAGAAGACTCCGAAACTCGTCGCAACGCCCTTCCCTCCCTTCATTTTTAGAAACGGGGAAAAAACGTGGCCGGCTACGGCTGCAATTCCGCATAATAAAAGGGTTAACTCGGAATTTATATGTAGCGCGTATTTCGCAAATACTATCGGTAAAATGCCTTTAGAGATATCTAATAACAATACGGGTAATCCGACTTTCCAGCCTAATAGGCGAGTAACGTTTGTTGCCCCTATGTTTCCGCTACCTTTCTCGCGAATGTCCACCCCTCCGATATACTTCGCTATAAGAAATCCGAACGGAATCGAACCTAAAAAAAACGATCCGAAAGCAAGGAAAATAGAAGCAAGGTTCATTTTCGATCGGACCTCAACTCAAGTCGGATCGGAATTCCCTGAAGGGAGTATTTCTCGGTCAGTCTTTTTTTTAGAAAGCTCAGTAGGTTCGGTTTGAAATAATCTATATGGTTTACGAACAAAATTAGATGAAAGGGCGAGACGGAAACCTGCGTGCAATAAAGCATCTTAGGAGGTCGATTCGCGGAAAAGGAACGTCCAGCTTCCGACATCCAAGCTCTCAACGATTGGTTCAATTCTGACGTAGTGATTTTTCGTCTAGACCGTGCCGCTAAATCCACGGTCATTTCCATGAGTTTGTGAATTCGTTGCTTCTCTTTCGCACTCAAGGTGATAATTTGGATCTCTTTTAAGAGCGGAAAACGGGAATACAATTTATCCTTATAGATATCAAAGGATTTCGTATCCTTGTCTTCGACCGCGTCCCATTTATTTACCGCTAACAAAAAAGGTTTACCGGCTTCCTGCAATAATGAGACGATTTTTTTATCGAATTCCCCGAATCCTTTTAACGCATCCATCAAGTGAATTACGACGTCCGATGCCTCTATCGATCGTTTTGTCCTTTGATAAGAATAAAATTCCAAGGCTTCGGCTTTGTCGGCTTTTCGTCTAATGCCGGCCGTATCGGTAATTAATATCTGCTTCCCTTCGAATACGAGCGACGTATCGACTGAATCGCGTGTCGTTCCCGCAACTTCGCTTACCACTGCACGCTCATATCCGCATAGTGCATTCAATAAACTTGATTTTCCAGCATTCGGCTTTCCAACGATTGCCAAACGAAAATCGTAGGAAATATCCTTTGCGCCTTCTTCGGCTTCGATTTTGGCCACGTATCGTTTCGCGTCGGGAAGTAAAAATGCGATTTTTTCGAGTAACAGGCTGAGATTTCTACGTCCGATCGCGGAGATGGGAAGAATTTCGGATAATCCTAAACGATAAAATTGATCCAAGTCCTCCTCGTCTTCCGGATTATCCACTTTGTTTACGCAGTAAAGAACCGGAATTTGATTTAGCTCCGGATCTTTTCTGAATCTTTCTATGAGTCTTGAATCGTACGGAGTCATTTCTCTTAAATCCAGAAGAAACAGAATTAGATCCGATTGAGCCAACTGCCTAAACGCGTTTTCTAAAATGGCTTCGTCTAATCCGTCCGGCTTTTCGATGTCCAGACCCGGAGTATCGCAGAGATGAAAATCCAATCCTCTCTCGGGGTTTAGAACGCGAGCTTGTAGAACGTCCCTAGTCACTCCCGGATAATCTTCGGTGATCGCTAATTTCTTTTTAAGTAACGAATTGAATAAAGTCGACTTACCGACATTCTGGCGTCCGACGATGCTAACCATCGGTACATTACGTTTTTTTGATGCCATTTTATGAGTAGTTCTTAGCCTTAATAGCGCGAGCGATTTCCATTTTTGCGTCGCTCTTTTTCAAGTCTTCCCGTTTATCGTAAAGCTTCTTAGGTTTGGCCAAGGCAAGCTCCACTTTGGCCCAACGATTATCTTTGAAATAAACCTTTGTAGCGATGAGAACGAGCCCCTTCTCTTTCATTTGTCGATCCAGCTTATCGATCTCTTTTTTTTTGAGGAGAAGTTTACGAGGACGGATCTCCGGGTGATTTGCGTATCCGCCGTTTTTATACGGAGTGATGGAAAAACTATCTAGATAAACTTCTCCGTTTTTGATTTTTGCGAATGCATCGGTTAGATTCGCTTTCTTCTCGCGTAGACTCTTCACTTCGGATCCGGACAAAACGATCCCCGCTTCGATAAAAGAGATCAGTTCGAAGTTAAATCTGGCTTTTTTATTTACCAGCGGCTGCGGGCCGGATGTTTCCTTTTTCTTTCCCATTTCCAATCGTTTTGACGGCCGACGGCCGTCCCCAAATTAATTTCGGGTCGAATGGTGGGTGAGAATAATCCGTCCCAATTCCGCCCCGATTAAGTTGGGCATATTATAAAAGTTTTCCGAGGTTATCTGGATCGAGTCCGGAAAAATATGCTCGGCAATGTAGCGCCTTCCCAGACCGACTCCGAGGAAAACGTAGTTTTTATTCGAATGTTTCAAAATCTCGGCTTTAAGTCGGCGATTGTCCCGAGATTGAATTTCCTGCTCGATCTCCGCTTTTCCCCTTTGTCCACGAAAATCGGATATCATGACCAGGATCCTAGTTTGGGCTTCAGGCGAAAAGTAGGATTCGATCTTCTCGAGCAATTGATACTCTTCAATCGAGTCACCCTGCCAATCGCTCCTTAGAGAATCGAACATTTCCTCTTCTTTTTTTGCGTCGTACGGCTCTTCGATTCTCTTAATCTCTACTAAATCGATTCGATCCTTCCTATTTAATCGATCCGAATACGCCGTTACGGAAAAATTCACGTCGTGTTCGTCCAGAATATGAGCCGAAGAAAGCATGGCCGAAAGAGTAGCGACCGCATATTCGAAGTTGAAGATTCTCCTAGCCTTAGATACTAGAAAAGCGACTTCGACGCCCTTTAGTTTTTCCTCGTCCTTATCGATGGTAGTTTTATCGAAAACTTTGGAGTCGCCTTTTCCGGAAAGAAAAGAGATATATTTTCGAGTATCGATTCGATTTCCTTCGCTTCGATACATTCTATTGATATCGATCTCCGGATCAAAAAGCCTCTCTAAATTGAGTTCGACTTCTTCCAAGCTTCGCCCGAAGACTTCTTTAAATTCTTTCAGATTGGCTTGAACCGTATATTCCCAAAGGATACGTCGCTTTGCAAGGAAGGCCTTATAGAGTTCTTCCGTTCTGAAACCCCAGGCGCCTCCGCCTCCTGCAGGTTCGCCCTGGCCCATATTACCGCGGGTCTCTTGCCCATACCAAGCATCGGCGCCTTCTTTAACGGACCCGCCGGTAGGAGGCGTATTGATTTCCAATCCTTTACGAAGTTCCCCTCCCGAATTGAGAAGTTTAGCCTTTCCGGTAAGCGGCTCCCTTTTATGGAGTTCCGGATCCCACCAACGACTCTTTTCGATTGCGGTGGAAGGTGTCAGAGTTTTTTTTTTCTTGTCTTCGAGTTCCTTGAAGAACTCTGAGACGATCTCTACACCCGAAAGTTGCAATTCAAGAATTCTTTCCAATTCCTTACGCTCTCCCGGATCGGCGATCTGGTTGGAGTAGGCGATTTTTCCGCCTCGAAAGGCCACCTCTCGCAAGCCTTCCTTCCCTGCCTTTTTATCCGCATAGCGATGAATATGATCCTTCCACTGTAGTAAATTAGAAAGACCGAAAGTATAAGGCATTAAATTGGCCGAGCCGATCGTTCTTTTCTTGGATAGATCCTTGATCTTAGAATGGAAATCCGACATCTTATCGATCAAATCGCCTTCCGGCAGATAAAAGCTTAAGATTTCCTTAAGCGTTTCGATATCCTCTAAATCGGGAAACAATATGGAAGTGAATCGGTTTCTAAATGCCCTAGAAATCGTGGGAGTCGATTTGGTTTTACGATAAAGCTTCATCGCAAACACGCGCGAATCCTCTTTGAGTTCAACCGGTATAGTCTCTCCACTTTCCGGCGGTAAGACCAGGGAACGTGCATCGTCGGTCAGCATGTTCAGCTTTTCCACAAGCTCCGCGCCGGCGGCTTCCAAGTTGGTAATCAGAATATTTCCACCTTCGCGAATCCCTTTAGTCAAAGGCCCGTCCACCCAGCCTACTTCCGATCCTGTGGTTGGCTTCAACGCACCGATGATATCCGAAGTGTGAATTCCTTTACAAAGATGTACGGTTTCGAGCGGTAATCCGTTTGCTTCGGTGAACAGAGGTAGAATCAGTTGCGGATCCTGCTCCTCCGAATATTCGATTAGAATATTTTCCTTAAATTCCACGGCGGAATAGACTCTTTCGGCAAATTCCCGTAATTTTAGGGGCAAGGGAATGCTTGTGAGAATTTCCTTTGCCTTGGACTCATTCAAAACCGGAATTCGTTTATCATTACAGTATAAAAACCCCTTATGAACTTCGAACTTCGGTTCCGGCAATTGAGGAATCGCGGATAAACCGGTTTCCTTAAGGATAAGTTCGACTTGAGCCTGACGATCTTCGTTCTTACGAAACGGTTCTATATAAAAATTCCATAATTCTCTAAAGCGTAACTCCGGGCTATCCGCCTTGAGTCCTAAAATGCGGCTGCAAAGTTTCTTAAGATTTCGGATATTGAAATGGTATTTTTCCAGATCGCCTTTTCCTATCGCTCCCGAAACGACTCTGGTCTCCGTCTCGAGGGAAATCCGAATACAGGATTTAAGCAGTTCGCTTCCCATGTCCGGATATAATTTCTCTAATATAAACAGGATCTCATCGGGACTATGAGGGTCTACGTAGACGACGGAATAGTATCTAGTGATATCGAACGGAAGAGGCTTTCTACCTTCGAAACCTTCCGATGGATTTTGCGTACCGATAAAGTTGAATCCGTTCGACGCATGGATTCTGGCTCCGTTTCCTTCGATCAGTTCCAGGTAATTGGATTCGTAGATAGTGGAAAATCGCTTAATGATATGCGGGGGACAAAGGTTCATCTCATCGGCGACAAAGCTAGCCCCGGAACGAACCGCCGAAGTCAATGGTCCGTCGGCCCAAGCAAATCCTTTACCGTCCAGCAAAAGCCGATACGAACCGATTAAATCTTCCGGTAAAGTATCCTCGTTAAAGCTGAAACGAGCGGTCGGATGGTTTCGTTTGTGATTGATATAATAAATTAATGCGTTTTTTCCGACTCCTGCATCTCCGATCAATAATACCGGACGACCTTCTAATAAAGGATAAAGTATGTTCTGAAGATTGCGAACGGTCGAGTCCGTCTCTACAAGATCCGAACCGAGACTGCCCGAGTTGTTTCCGATTTTTGACACTGGGACTTTTAATCCTGCGATTTCAACGGCTTCCATGGCTCCAAAATGAAGGAGCCGGATCAAGAGGCAATCCGAATTCCCAAGCGAGAGTGGCAAGTATTGGTTGGGGTTGCCAACCGTTCCGGTCGAAAAATTTTCCGATCACTGATCGAATTTCCGTTTGTTACCCAAACCGCCTACCGAGTACCGTTCACTTATGAGCCAGTCGACACTCGAATACGCCCTCGCAAATAGAATTCGTGGTTTAAATTCCTCCGCTATTCGCAAGGCCTTTGAACTTGCAGGAACCTTGAAAGATCCGATTAATCTTTCCATCGGACAACCCCACTTTCCCTGTCCTGAAAATATCATCGAAGCGGGAGTCAAGGCGCTTCGAGACGGAAAGACTGCATATACTCTGACGGCAGGCATCCCCCAGCTACGGGAAGCCCTCTCTCTTAAATACAGAAAAGAGAACTCGATACCATATGCTACGCCGGAGCGGGTCTTAGTAACCTCGGGAATCAGCTCGGCCTTTTTGTTATTATTTAACGCTCTGTTAAACGAAGGAGATGAATGCTTAGTCGTTTCCCCGTATTTCCTTATGTATCCGGAATACATTAAGATTTACGGCGGCAAGATGCATACGATTTCCGAGAATTTCGGGCCGGACGACCTGAATCAGTTTCGGGATAAAAAACTGAAGATAATCATTTTCTCGTCTCCGTCCAATCCGACCGGAACAATTCTTAGCAAAGACCAACTAACGTCCTTAGCCGACTTAGCGGAGCGAACCGGCGCGTATTTAATTTCGGACGAAATCTACGAAAAGTTCGATTACGACAGGCAATTCCATTCGGTCGGTTCCTTTTATGAAAAAGCGATAACGTTATCGGGATTTTCAAAAACGTATAGTATGACCGGTCTTAGATTGGCCTCTATCTTAGCGCCGGAACCGATCATTAAAACTTTAACTACTTTACAGCAGTACACTTTAGTATGCGCACCCTCGGTCACCCAATGGATGGGAATTGAGGCGTTAAAAACCAATATGAGTTCGTACATCGCGGATTATCGCGAAAAGCGCGATTTTGTTTATGAAAATCTAAAAGACCATTATGAAGTCAAAAAAAGCCAAGGCGCTTTTTACTTCTTTTTAAAAATCAAAGATCGGGACGAAGACTTCATCGGACGCGCGGTAAAAGAAAAAGGACTCATCCTTGTACCCGGTTACATTTTCGTCGATTCTCCGAACTATATTCGAATCAGCTTCGCATCCGAATGGGATAATTTAAAGAGAGGCATAAAAGCTCTTAGAGAATTGGCAGGAGCATAAATAGAGATTGGATAATCATTTCAATTTTGAGTCCGAAATTCCGGGTCTCATTCCTATGATATGGGTCGGCGGATTTTTGATCTCTATTTCGCTCGGGAGTTTTTATTCCACCCTTGCTTATAGAATCCTGCGTTTCTTTTACGGATACGAACGAAAATCAGGAACATTCAGCCGGAGATTACTTCGTTTATTAACCGAACCATCCGCTTGCGAATCTTGCGGGGCCAAAATCCGAGGATTAGCGTTAGTACCGGTTTTAGGGTATTGGTTGGCGGGGAAAAAATGCGAGGCCTGCGGAGCAAAGATAAATCCGCTGTACTCGCTCTGCGAAGCCTCTTTCGGATTGCTATTTGCGCTCGCTTTTTTCCTTTCCGGAAAGTTCCTCGCATCGTTGGTATTCGTTGTTCTTTGCGGTCATTTGCTCGTATCCGCCGCGACGGATTGGAAAAAGTTTTCTTTAGATTACGAAAATCTGCCCTTCATTTTAGCGTGGGGAATTTTGCTAAACTTTCTAACCGACGGGAGTTTACCGACAAAATTAGATGCGATCGTGTTCGGTTGCTTTTTGGGAATCTTCTTTGCCGTCCATTTTTTGTTTCCTCATGGTATGGGGTTTGCCGACGCGATCTTTGCACCTTCCTTCGCGTTTCTTTCGGGTCATCCGTGGTGGATTCTTTTCGTAAACTCCTCCTATGTTCTTGCCCTTGCAATCACTATCGGGACTAGAAAGAAGGGGCAAAGTTTAAGGGGAGTTCCCATCCCGATGGGTGTTTATTTTTCTGCTTCGCTGGCATTGACATTTTTGGCTAAATTTGCCTGGAACTCCGGATTGCTTTCCGAGACGGGGATGAGATTCTTTCCCTACGGGGAATAATAAGCTTATGACGAAGAATATCAGCGATTTACGAAACGAGTATGCAAAAGCCGAACTGGACGAATCCCAAGTCGAAAAAAATCCGGTGGATTTTTTTTCCCGTTGGTTCGAGGAAGCCCTACACTCGGAAGTAAAGGAACCGAATGCGATGACCTTGGCGACCGTCGATGAGAAAAATCTTCCGAACGCTCGAATCGTTTTACTCAAGGGAATTTCAAACGGTAAATTTCGATTTTTTACGAACTATTCCAGTCGAAAGGGCGAAGAGTTGGAAAAGCATCCGATCGCATGCATCGTTTTCTTTTGGGCGGAATTGGAACGCCAGGTCCGTATCCGCGGAAATATCGCAAAAGTTTCCCGGGAAGTTTCGGAAAAGTATTTTAGAACCAGACCGTTTGCAAGTCAGATTGGTGCTCTCGCATCGGATCAAAGTAAATCAGTATCGGATCGGACCGAATTAGAAAAAAAATATAATGAATTGCTAATACATTACGAAGGAAAGGAAGTCCCTCTACCTCCGACTTGGGGAGGATACGAGCTAACTCCGACCGAATTCGAATTTTGGCAGGGAAGAAGGAACAGATTACACGACCGAGTGCAATTCCTGCTCCGAGGAGATATTTGGGAAAGGCTAAGATTGCAACCTTAGGTTGCTGACTGATTTTTAATTCAGCCCTAAAAGATGCCCCATTTTCATTTTTTTCGTAAAAAGATAATGATGATTGTTCCCGGTCGGTTTGATCTCTATCGGGACACGGTCTACGACTTCCAAACCGTAACCTTCAAGGCCTACGATCTTGCGCGGGTTATTGGTCAGTAATCTCATCTTTTCAATTCCGATATCTTTCAGAATTTGAGCGCCGACTCCGTATTCTCGCAGATCCGGGGCAAAACCCAATTTCTCATTCGCCTCAACAGTGTCCAGACCCTCGTCCTGCATGTTATAAGCTTTGAGTTTATTAATCAGTCCGATTCCGCGACCTTCCTGGCGCATGTATAAGAGTATTCCTTTTCCTTCCTGCGCAATCATCGAAAGCGCGGAATGCAATTGAGGACCGCAGTCGCATCTGCCGCTTCCGAAAATATCGCCCGTCAAGCATTCGGAATGAACCCTTACCATTACGGGATCATTCTTATGTATATCACCCTTAATTAAGGCCACGTGAATCTTATCATCGATTAAGGTCGAATATGCGCGAATTCTAAAATCGCCGTATTCGGTCGGAAGAGTGGTTTCCACTTCAAGACGAATCAGATTTTCCGTTTTTCTTCGATAACGAATCAAATCTTCGATCGTATAAATATTTAAACCGTGCTTGGCTGCAAAAATTTCCAGATCCGGCAATCGGGCCATACTTCCGTCGTCGTTCATAATTTCGCAGATTACGCCTGCAGGATAAAGTCCTGAGAGTTTACATAAATCGACGGAAGCTTCCGTATGCCCTGCACGACGGAGGACTCCACCGGCCACTGCCTGCAAAGGAAAAAGGTGACCCGGTTTCATTAAGTCGCCGGGAGTCGTTTTTGGATCTATAAGAACTTGAATCGTAGTCGCCCGGTCCTGAGCGGAAATTCCGGTGGTAGTTCCTTCCCTCGCATCGACGGAAACTGTAAACGCCGTCCCGTGCTTATCTCCAAGAGAATGATCGTCGACCATACGATTCAGACCGAGCTGACGGAGGCGGTCCCCTTCCATCGGAAAACAAATCAATCCTCGCCCGTAGGTGGCCATAAAATTGACCTTATCCTTGTCAGTAAACTGGGCGGCGCAAACTAGATCCCCTTCGTTTTCACGATCCTCGGAATCCACGAGAATAATCATTTTCCCCGATTTTATGTCTTCGATTGCTTGTTCGATGGGTCCGATCATAATTTAACTTCCACCTCATTTATTGGACTGGATTTTTACCAATCATAAATCCTAAACGGAACGAAAAACACTAAATCCGGTTTGGGCACCCAACCACCTGAACAGCTAAAGGCGAATTGCATTCGGTCGGCGAATGATATTCGGCTATTTCTGCTCCGATTTCAATAGCTGTTCCAAATACCTCGCGACCAGATCGATTTCCAAATTTACCGAGGCGCCGACTTTCCAAGAAACGCCCGCATTCGTTTTGGTCAGGGTTTCCGGAATTAAAACCAATTCAAATTCGCCCGGTTTCGAATCTACGATAGTAAGGGAGATCCCGTCGACGGTAATGCTTCCCCTTACAGCAAAATATTTAGTAAAAGCAGGATCGTGAGAAATCAAATACCGACGGACCTTACCATCGTCCCGATCTTCCGCTAAGGTGATTTTTCCGACCGCATCCACATGACCGGTTACAAAATGACCTCCCATTCTGGTATGAGGTTGAACTGATCTTTCAAGATTCACCTTGGTCCCGTTTCGAAAATCCCCGAAATTCGTGAGTTCAAGAGTTCGATAAGAGGAATAAAATTCGAAAGTGTTCCCTCGATTCTGGAAGGAAGTCACCGTATGACAGGCGCCGTTAACTGAAATCGAATCACCAAGTTTTAGATCCGGATCCTGCCAGTCCACTTTGAGGGAAAATATCTTACCTTCTCCGGTATCCTTAATGCTTTGAACTTCGCCGGTCGTTTCGATCAATCCTGTGAACATGCGGTAAAAACCTCCCATTTATCGGAGTCGATATCCCTTTCGAATTCTAGAGTCAGGTTCGTACCCCAATCCGGTGAATCTCCCTTCTCCAACGTAACTGTTTTCGATTGAATTCGTAAAATGGAATCCGAATTTTTCATTTCCTTTGAGAATTCACGATACAGTAGATTTCCCCCCTCGACCAAAGCGGTATTAATTCCCCAGTCAGCCAGATCCTTTAAAGTTCGACTGCCGAATGATTTCGATGAATACCGTTTCACCTTGCCGTCGGAAAGCTTCTCGATACGAAATAGCAGATCTTTTGAATACTCTTTTTCGCTTTCTAAAAAAAAGGCAGTGTTTCTTTTTTCTTGCCGACGGTTCAATTCTTCCTGAATCGTAAGAAACTCGGAAGGCAGTTTGATTTCGGCAGGAAGAAAAAAAACTCGAAGAGGTTGATAGAATTTTTCCATCTCTTGATGAATCCGCCTAACGCTTAGATCGGTAGAATAATGAAGGATTTCCGAAATGAGACCCGAGAATCCTTTTTTAACGACGGAAGAATCCGTAGAGATTTCCGGTTCTTGCAGCTTTTTTAAAGTATCCGAGTCGTCCTTCGGAGAACGAAAATCCAATTTGGGAGAATCTACTTCTATCGTCTTCGGTCCGACAAGAATCGCATCCATTTTAGATCTTAAATAAGAAAGAAAGAAATCGGACGTCTGCGAGGAAATTTTTTCTCTGAATTCTCCGCCGGAAGAATAAAATCCCTCGCGGCTTACGGATGATTTCAACAGCAACGCGGGTCTTCCTTTTTGGATTCTTTCCGCAAATCCGAAAAGAAAACTGGACGCTATGTCCCCGAGTTCGGGATTCTGAACGACTTGAATTCCTGCCCGTTGGAGTTCCTGTAAACTGTCCCGTTTCCGTACCAATGGATTCGGATCCTTCCAGCCATAAATCAATGCGAGCGGCTTCTCCTCTAAAAGTAGATCGAGGCAAGGAGGAGTTTTTCCAAAATGAGAGCAAGGTTCCAGTGTTACATACACTTTATGGGCAGGCAATGGTCCCATCTTATATTTTTCTCGTAGAGATTTGTACGCTTCACGCTCGGCGTGATTTCCACCGGTCATCTGTGTTCGGCCAGTTGCGAGAATTTCACCGGTAGATGCGGCGGTTAACACGCAAGCGACAGGAGGATTCGGAGAAGAATACCCCATGGACAAAAAGGACAGGCGGAGGAGTTCCTCCCGAATTTCTTTCGGGAGGTGCAAGCTCAAGACTTTTTGAACCTCTTATATACGGAATCATATATATCGATCAACGGAGCCGCGATAAAAATAGAAGAGAAAGTCCCAAGGATGATTCCGAACGTCAGAACGTAGGCAAAATCATATAGTTCTACCGCTCCGCCGATAATGATCGCGACGACTGAAATCAAAGTAGCGAAAGAGGTATTAATCGTTCTACTTAAAGTTTGATTGATGGAAATATTAATTACGTTTGAGAAAACATCCTTCATATTACCCGCGTTCTCTCGTATCCTGTCAAAGACCACGATCGTATCGTTGATGGAATATCCCAACAAAGTTAAAAGCGCGGCGATAATCGGAACGCTCGGTTTGATTTGAAAAAAACCGATAAAAGCGATCGTAATGATCAAATCGTGAATCAAGGCGAGACTTGCGCCCAGAGCGAACTTGAACTGGAAACGAAAACTTAAGTATCCTAAAATAATCAAGAGAGTTAAACCGAGAAGGGTAATTCCGGTAGTCGTCAATTCGGCTCCCACTACCGATCCCACTTGGTTTGCGGACAAGATCGCCTTCTTATCCAATTTAAAATCTTCCGTTAAGAGACCTATCAAAGCGTCGATCGCCGAAATCTGCTTTGCTTCGGGCGTAGACGTTCCTTTTTTTTGTAGATAAAGTTCCTTAATTCTGTCGGCAGATCCCAGACCGATATCGATTTGATAATGGTTCTTCTCTTTGTCCATGTGAACCAATACGGCTTCCAATCCTTTGGAGGAAAAATATTCCTCCAAAGTCTTACGTTCCACGGACTTATCGAATTCCACGACGGTTCTCAGACCTCCGTCAAAATCCAAGGACGTAGCAAATCCTCCGTATTTTCCGAAGGTAACTCCAAAACCGATAATAATTAAAATCGTAGAAACTACTATAGAAACGTATTTGTACTTTATAAAATCAAACATTCTTGGACTCCAGCCTCTTGAATCCGATTTGGAGTTTGGAGACTCCTAATTTATTAACTAGAATATCCATAATCATTCTACTTAGGAATAGCGAAGTAAACAGAGATGTGATAATCCCCCAACATAATGTTATCGCGAATCCTTTGATCGGTCCGTTCCCAAGTTTGATCATCAAAATTCCGGAAATCAACGTGGTCACGTTACTATCCACGATCGTCCAAAAGGCGTTATCAAACCCCTGAGCAACTGCGGAAGTTACGTGTTTACCCGCGCGGAGTTCCTCTTTTATCCTTTCATAGATAATGACATTCGCATCGACGGCCATACCGACTGTTAGAATAATTCCCGCAAATCCGGGAAGTGTCAGCGTAAAGCCCATTAAGGAAAGCAAAGCCATCAACACGATCACGTTCACTAATAAAGCGATATCGGCGACCAATCCTGACAGTCGGTAAACTAACAGCATGAAAATGATAACCAAACCGAAACCTAATAGAACGGCTTTCAAACCGACCTCAATGGATTCGATTCCCAAAGTGGGCCCGATAAATCTCATTTCCAGTACGCTTAACGGAATTGGGAGCGCGCCTTCGCTTATCACGTTGGATAAATCTACGGCTTCTTCCCGACTAAAATCTCCGTCTATTTGGGCGTTTCCTCCGGCAATCGGTCCTTTAATAACCGGGGCCGAGATTACTTTATCACCCCAAACGATAGCGAGCTGACGACCTACGTTTTTGGAAGTGATTTCAAAGAATTTTTCCGCGCCCGCCGAAGTAAGAGTAAAGGATACGAAATATCCAAGTCGGTTATTATCGTAAGAAGGTCTTGCATCCCTCATATCTTTTCCGTCCAGAGCGATAGCTCTTTCCAAAACGATGAATTCGCGAGGCAGCAGAGGCGCTTTAGGATTGGCGCCGCGAGCCCAGAGCGCGTATAATTTATACTTTTCCGGAATATTATATTTCTTTTCTAGGGAATTTAGGAATTTATCCTGCTCGTCCTTTCCGAGTTTTTGTTTTACGATATTCTGAAATTTGACGATGTCCGTGTCTTCTCGCCTTTCTTCGGCGACCAATCGATTTTCTTCCGTATCGATTTGAGTCTGGTAAATTCCGCGGTTGTCATTTTGACTCTTTGGATCGCGGGCAGGCTCTTTCAATCTGTATTCCACGGTCTCCGTATTTCGGATAATGTCCAAAATTTGCGAAGAGTTGCTGACCCCGGGAAGGGAGACCTCGATCGAATCCTGATCTTTCTGAATCCTAACCTGAGGTTCGGTCAAGTTTTGATTCGTAAGTCGGTTGTCTATGATCAGTTTCGCTTTTTCCAACTCGATCAGTTTGCGAGACGGGTTGAGGGAAAAATAACTTTCGATTTCGGTAAGCCGATCGCGGGCTTCCTTCTTTTCCTTATCGGAAAGTTTTGGATCTTCCGACTTCTTGGTAAGATTCTCGATTTCCTTGGCATAACTGTCCCTCAGTTTGGATGCGTAGTCCTCGAAGTCGCCTTTTAGAACGACTCGCATTCCACCTTGTAAGTCCAAACCGAGTTTGATCGTCAGAGGTCGTTCTCCAAAGACATATTCCTCGACCCAGGTAGGCCGAAGCTTGTTCTTAGGTTCTAGAATTAATTCTTGGTTTTCTTGCGAAAGCTGATTGATCTTTGCGGAAGTGATGAATCTCCCGCGAACTAGATAATAATCCTTTTCCGGTAAAACGGAAGGATCGGGTTCGATCGACCAAGCTGCCGTGGGATTATAATCTTTTTTCCAGCGTTCTGCGAATGTTTCGAGGGCTTTCTTCTTCTTTTCTTCCGGTAGTTCCCGAAATTCTTTTCGAATGGCAAGCTCCAATTCGCGAACAGCAAAGTTGGGATAAAGTAGCGTCAGCGAAGCGGCTACGACGAGTATGGGTACAATGATCCACTGAACCGATTTCAATTTTGGCTCCTAGTCTCTTCTCACTTTATTAATTGTCACCGGAGAACGCCGGGTGATACGGGGACCTCCCGCCCTTAGGCGATAGAGGGCAAATAGAACAATAAGTCCGAGTATAATAATCGGCTTTTTGTATTCGGAAAAGAAGGAGACAATCGTGCTCTGATCTTTTTGTTCGGCTGCCTTCCGTTTTTCTTCCTCTTTCTTTTTGTCTTGACCCATCTTTAAGATGTCGCCTAACTTATCTTTGAAAGAGATATCTTCCTTTGGCAAGGCGGCAGAAGTCTCTGCGTAACCCGGAAGATGTCGCGGAGTCAGAGCGGTTTCTTCATTTACCCAATACGGTTTTTGCAGATCCCCAGGCTCTTCTTTTTTTAAAGCTTTCTCCGAAGAAGCATTTTCAGAATTTTTAGAGTGTCCGTCGTCGCCCGGATGAGAATCGTTTTTAGCATCATCAGGAATTCCAGTGGCCTCGACTTTTTTCTTAGTCTCACCTTCTTTCTGCTCGACGCCGTCTTGACGAACTTCGCTTGACTTACGTTTCTTCGAGCCTTTCTTCGATTTCTTCTTTTTGGGAACCTTCGCGGCTTGAGCCTTCTTACTTGCAGAAGTCGTCGCCTTCTTAGGTTCTCCAACCTTGTCTAGAAAATCGATTTCTTCTCCATCCTGGCTAAAAACCGGGAAGGAGATTAAAAATGAGAGGAGGAGGCATAGGATCTTGTTCATAATCTCACCGTATTCACTACTATACCTATCGGAAGGACTGCGCTTTTACCCTTCCTTCTTCTTTATAATGGTGCTTGCATTAAAGGTCACGTTCGTATCTTTTGCGATAGCGAGAACGACAACCTCGTTGTTATCCTTAAACTCTACCACTTTACCGTGAATTCCGGAAGAAGTCACCACTGTGTCGCCTTTTTGTAGGCTTTCAATCATAGCTTTCCGTTTTTTTTCCTCGTTTCTTTGAGGGCGAATTACGAGGAAATACATGATCACGAACATTACCGCGATCATTCCATATGGGGACGTTAATAACGAAAGAGGATTGCTCGCGGAAGGTGCGGCTCCTCCATCTGCGGCTTGAGCTAGTATAAAAAGTGTGTTTAAGTCGAATTGCATAGTTATAACCCTAAATAAGATCTTTTTCTATTCGGTTTGGGACCAGTATTTTCCCAACCTACTGTTTGGTAATTAAATTTTGAAAGAACTGCTTGGTTTTTCCGCTAACAAGCTGTTCTAACGCGATTTTATATCCTTCTTCGATAGTGGGAACCTTGCCCATCACGAATAATCCGGCTCCTGCGTTCAGAGCTACTGCATAAGTTCCCGCTATTTTCTGACCATCCAGAATTTTACGCGCTAAATCTTCCGCCTGATCGGGACCGGCCGTAAAGACCTCCGCAGGGTTCAACTGCCCGAGGCCCAACGTTTTGGGATCAAAATCCTTCCGAGAAATTACCCCGTCTTCTAACAAAGTATAATCCGTGGTTTCAAAAATGGAGAACTCGTCGAGCCCGTCCCTGGAATGGCAAACGAGAGCTTTTCGTAAGCCCAATCCTTGAAGAACACGGATTAAAGTCTCCATAAGTTCCGGTTCATACACTCCTATGATTTGATACTGCGGAGAGAAAGGATTACTAAGCGGTCCGATCATATTAAATAAAGTACGAAAGCCTAGTTCTTTTCGTACCGGACCGGCGAATTTCATAGAAGGGTGCCACATGGGCGCAAATAGAAAAGTAAACCCGCTGGAAACCAGATGAGATTCCACTTCTTCCTGTGTCTTTTCGGTATTATAACCCAAGCGAGTCAGGATATCGCTGGAACCTGTATGAGAGGAAACGGATCGATTTCCGTGCTTTGCAACCTTCAATCCGAGGGAAGCCAAAACAATGGCGGATAAAGTGGAAATATTAACGGTCCCTTTTCCATCACCGCCGGTCCCGCAAGTATCCAGCATATCGAATGGAAAAACGGTTTTCGGTTTTAATGCGTTCTTGCGAAGGGCTAAGGAAAAACCCAAAAGCTCGTCCACGGTCTCGCCCTTTGAACGAATCGCCGTTAAAAACGATGCTAATAAAATTTCCGATACCTGACCTTTCATGACTTCGTTCATCACGATTTCAGCTTCTTGAACAGTCAGGGATTTGCGATCCAGAACTTTGAGTATTGCTTTTCTAATTTCCATTCTTGCCGAATGCCCTCCGGATTGCGCTAGGTCGTAGAACTTCCCTATTCGATACTAAATAACGAAGTCCGGATAAAACCGTAATCAATGTCGTAATCAGCATCCCGAAATAAGGAACGAATCCACCGAGACCGAAAACCAAATCACCCCAATTGGGAACACCTTGCTCCTTCCAACTGGCAAAAAATGCGGAGGCGTTCTCTGACGCGATTCCAAAGACGGTAAATCCGGCTTCCTTACCGCTATGATAAACTTCGTTGATCAAAATTCTTTTTTTGGAAGATACTAAAATAAAGAAAATCAATATTAGAATAATTGCACCCATTTGGAACGCCGTCTTGACTTTACCGAGCATAGTCGTGCGGATGGAACTACCTTGACGAATCGCCAAATAGCGAAGAGTGGTAATCAGCATGTCCCTACCTACGATTAGGAGAACCATCCACAATTCGATCTGTTCATGCAAAAAAATGAAAGTAGTAAAACATCCTACAACGATGATTTTGTCCGCAAGAGGATCCAAAAATTTGCCGAATTCGGTTTCCTGTTTCCATTTTCGCGCAAGATACCCGTCTATAAAATCGGTTACGGAGGCCGCGGCAAACAACAAAAGCGCTGCGACATGAAATACCGGTTCTTTCTGATATAAAAACCAGATAAAAAACGGTAGGGAAACCACTCGAAGTACCGTTAAAGTATTGGGAATATTAATATTAGAGTTCAAGCGTTCAACCAGGTTCCCATCATGTCGTATTCGTAAAAGGATTCGATTTTCACTTTTCCTATCGCGCCTATTTTGAGACTTTCATCTTCCACGTATACGATTTCGTCTATTTCCGGTGCGTCTTGCAATCGTCGAACGATTGCAGAACCGTCTTCGATTCCGTCGACGATCGCAGGATAGATTTTACCGATTCGAGACTCGTGAATCTCCTGCAAAATCTTTAGATGAGTTTCGCGAACCATATTGATTCGTTTTGCCTTTTCTTTTTCTGATACAGTTTGCTGTAATTCGGCTCCTTTGGTTCCTTCCTGAGGCGAATAAGAAAACAAATTCACTTTTTCAGGACGAGTTTCCTCGATGAATCTTAAAATTTCATCCACGTCTTCGCCGGTTTCTCCCGGATAGCCGAGAATGAAAGAGGTCCGAATTTCCAGATCCGGTCTAATTTCTCGAGCTAAAGAATACAAGTCTCTAAATGAGGAATAGTTCCCGCTTCGATTCATCGTTTTCAAGACACGCTCGGAAACATGTTGCAAAGGCGATTCCAAGTACGGAGCAATCTTAGGAATTTCACCCATCAGTCTTACGATTTTTTCCGTCTTCTTATCCGGATAGAGATACAGTAGTCTCAATATTTCCAAACCTTCCACTTCGGAAACGTTTCGGATCATCTCCAGAAGAAGGTCGCTGTCCTTTCCGTAGTAGACAGTATCCTGCGATACGAGACAAATCTCCTTCGCTCCGGCGGCGATCGCGCGTCTTGTGTCTCGGAGGATATCCTCCATCGGAGAATCCTGAAACTTTCCGCGTAGAGAAGGAATAATGCAAAACCCGCAACCGCGATTGCATCCGTCGGAAACTTTTACGTACGCATAGGGCTTGGAGTAGTTTTCGATATTGGGAGAAAGTTTCATTCTCTCGATAAGCTCTGCGTTAAATTCCGTATTCGGAACCGCATTAAGTTCCCTACGAAATGCCTCTCGAATGATCTTACCGGCTTGAGAATACTTTCCCGTCCCGAAGACAAGATCGACCTCGGGAATTTCTGCCGAAATATCTTTGGGGTATCTTTCGGCGAAGCATCCGACTACTACGAGTTTTTGACCTTCATGTTTCTTCGCGTGGGCTGCGCCTAAAATAGTTTGGATCGTTTCTTCGGTCGCCGATCGAATGAAAGTACAAGTATTGATCAAATGAAAATCGGATTCTTCCGGTTTTGCAGCCGGAACGAATCCTTCTTCCAAAAGAGAATGATGCATGCTCATGGAGTCCACGGTATTCTTTGGACACCCGAGCGTAGTGATGTAAAACTTCTTATCCAACAGGCCTACTACTCGCCCAGCTCCTTGATGATAAATTGAGTGCTATCGTAAGGATTTGGGGTTTTAACAAAAACTTTCTTTACCAATTTCCCGGGACGTCCTAAGACGACTTTCGTCTTTCCGTTTTGGATCATTTCCACTGCGGATCCGTCTCCGACTTTCAATTCTAATCGGTCTTTCGCTTCCAGAGATCTGGTTTCCCCATTTTGAACCAATCCTCTAAAACCCATTTGCCCATCGATGATGAACTCCGCGTAGCTAGGTTTGGAGAAAAATAACGTTACCTGTATCGGAACGTCCCCCAACGTTTTGGTGGAATTCGAATCTTCCGCTCCGGTTTTTTGAGATGTTCCGTTTCCGGGACGTTCCTCTTCATTGAGGGAAACCAACACTTTTGCCGAACTTCCAGTCACACTTTGCGCAGTGATTCTGATACTACGGCGTAAAGATGAAATTTCCGGAATGGAATAGCTTAGCACTTTTTCCTGGCCTTCGGCAAGTTTAAATTTATGAACGCTTAACTCCGGGTATACGTTAAACCCCAGTAAGGCAGTATTCGAGTCGTTACCTTGTTCGACTCCGGTGATAAACAATTTACATTGTTGATTCGATACGCTAAAGCTTACGCCCTGATTCGTGGTTAAAATAAAACTCTCGGGACGAGTTTCCGGCACCGAGCGATTCACAAAGTCGATATTTTCGGGAATTTCTAGTTTACGACGACCGTCTTCGGACACTTCATCGTCGCCAGATGAACCGTCAAAAACGAACGTAAACAATAGAAAACCTGCAATTACCAACATCAAAGCCGAAACCGCGGTTATGATCTTATTTTTATCTATATTAAAATCATAATAAAACGAGGAGGTAGGACGAGTTAACTCTTCCAAAGGGGCCTGAGACTCTTCGATTTTTTCCCCTCTATATAAGTTCACGAGCATTCCGGTGTCCAACTTAAGATAACTACCGTAGTTCTTTAAGAAGCCGATCGTAAACGTTTCACCTGGAAACTGAGCATAGTCTTCGGTTTCCAATGCAAGGATGTATTTAACCGAGATATTCGTATCCTTAGACACGTCCTTTACTGTAAGTTTTTTTTCCTCCCTAGCCTCCCTAAGGATCTGCCCTACACGCTTCTGATTCAATTCCGCTCTCCTTTTCCGGGGAAGTTTTATTCTTCCGACACCAAGGGGTTATTTACGATTTTTGCATTTCCATCCGGACGAAAATTGAACTGGCCGTCTTCAACGTCAGCGTTTCTATCCCAACCGGAAAATTCCACGGTGGTCGTCTTGCCTCTACCGTCGCTTGCTACAGCTCTCTTGATCAGAAAATTCTCCTCATCAACGTAGAGAGTCATCGTTTCGTATCCGCCGATTTTTTCCCGTTGCTCGAGAGCCAAGACGAAATATTTCCGATTGTCTTTGGGAGAAATCTGAGGTTGTTCGATCGAATCGAACTTATAATGGTACTTCCTAAAAATACGAGACAATCCTTCTTCCGTTACCGAAGCAAAAATCGGTCCCGACTTATTGGATTTATTCAGGGTTAAATCCTGTTTTCCGACCGCGTTTAAGCGCTTAATAAAAATCCATAAGGTTTTTCCGTCCGAAACGATTTCATCGCCTGCCGGATCGGAAAACTCATAACGGATCTTGCCGCCCTTCTTATAATAACAGACGCCCTTCATCGAACGGGTCTTTTTGTTAGATTCCGTTTGGATAACAAAATCGGCTTTATAGGATTTGATTTCAGAAAAGGTTTTCCGAACCTTCTTCACCACTTCCGAAGGAGAATTCCAACCGTGCTTGGCGGAAGATTGTGCCCCGAGTCCCCAAGCAGTCAGGAGCAAGGCAAGTCCCAAAACTGAAACGTTAAGAACTTGGAAAATTGTACGATCTTTCATTTTCAAGAAAAAAGCCGAGATTTTTTTTCCAGGATGGAGAGTATCGGCCCGCCTGTCACTTGGTTTCTTTTTTCCCGGGGAAAAACCCGGAAGCCTAAAATCCACTCAATCTATCTCAGAATTTCACGGCCTTTTGAGCCGAGGATAGGCGTAACATATCCCCGTTCTTCCATCAATTCCATGATTCTGGCTGCCCGGTTATATCCGATTTTTAACTTTCTCTGAAGATAGCTTGCGCTTGCTTTTCGTTCGATTCGAACGATATCCCAGGCTTTCCCGAACAACTCCTCGTCCATTTCGTCGGCGGAATCCGTTTCAGTTTCTTCCCCGAAATCCAATTCCACATATGTGGGTGAACCATATCTCTTCGCTTCTTCGACGATCTTTTCTATCTCTTCTTCGGAAATATAAGGCGCTTGGATTCTTGCCAAATCCGCCGAAGTCGGCGATTTATACAGCATATCCCCTTTTCCCAGAAGAGATTCGGCTCCGTTCATATCTAAAATAATTTTAGAATCAGTCTTTTGAGCCACATGAAAAGCGATTCGAGCAGGACAGTTAGCCTTAATTAAACCTGTTATGACGTCGACGGACGGCCTCTGAGTCGCCATCACTAAATGAATGCCTACTGCTCTGGATTTTTGGCTGATCCGCGTGATTGCATCCTCCAAGTCCTTCCCGGATACCATCATCAAGTCGGCCAACTCGTCTATGAATACGACTATGTAAGGCATTTTTGAATAGCCTTCTTTATGATAATAATCCTCCACTTTTTCGTTATAAGATCTAAAATCACGGCACTTCAATTGGGAGACCGCTTCATAGCGAGATTCCATTTCTTGGATTACCCAAGCCAATGCTTTTGTCGCCTTTCTCGCGTCTTTAATGACCGGCATTAATAGATGCGGAATATCTTCAAAGAGGGTTAACTCCACCATCTTGGGGTCTACCATGATAAAACGAACTTCCTCGGGAGAAAGATTCAATACAAGGGAGGCGATCATAGAGTTCAAACAAACCGATTTACCGGAGCCGGTCGTTCCTGCTACAAGGAGGTGCGGGAGTTTATTCAAATCGATAGAGACTAACTTACCTGAAATATCCTTTCCGATGATGATATTCAAATCCTTCTTCGCTTTTGGAACCAAAGAAGAGCGTAAAATATCCCCTAACAAAACGTCCTCGCGATGTTTATTCGGAACTTCGATCCCGATCGTGGATTTTCCTGGTATAGGCGCCACGATTCGAACATTCTTGACCGCAAGGTACATTCTGAGTTCATCCGTTAAGGACGTGATTCTACCTAGCTTCACCCCAGGTGGAGGAGTCAGTTCGTAGCGGGTAATAATCGGTCCTCTTTCCCAAGCGACGACTTTGGTTTCATATCCGTAAACTTTCAGAGCGTTCACAATTTCGAAAGCCACTTTCTCCGATTCGACTTTGAATAGAGCCTCATGGACTTTCGTCGGATTCGTATGTAATCTGTTTAAAGGAATGTGATATACGGATCTTTTCGAGCGAAATATCGGGACCATAGAAACGGGTGTAAACGGAAGCTCAGCCTGCTTAGGTTTACTAACGATGACTTCGGGAAGAAAAACTTTTTCCTTAACTACGGCGGGAATCACCTCTATCGGAGGAGCTACAGTAGAAGGTTCTGATATACTTGAATCGTTTTCTGCTTCTTCCTCGAAATCTTGGTCACCGTCATCTTCCAAGATATGTTCTTCGGAAAGATCTTCATCCTCCTCCCATTCCGTTTCAGACTCGGTAAAATCGGGAGGTTCCGACATATCGGAAGAAGCGGTCATCGTCGCGGGATTAGACTCGGTGACTTTCGACGGTTCTACCGAATCGGGCTCCACATCCTCGACTTCAGCCGGCACATTCGTCCTGAGATCAAGAAGTTCCCATCTGCCTCTATCACGGGATTCATCCTTTACCGGAGACCCATAAACTTTTTCTAATAAATCTGGGGAAGCGCTTCTGAACTGAAATACTTTTCTATCTTCCTCGAAAAATCCGTCCAAAAGACCCGAGTTTTTGTAACGAATTTTGGAATCGTAGGTAGATACCGAAGCGGTAGCTTCTCTTTGCAGTAAGGAATTCGCGCTTTTTCTTTCGGATGTTTCCGGGGAACGAGGAATGGAATATAAGGAGTTTCCGTTAGGAGAAACCGTTTCCCGTTTAAACCAAGGAGGGACTTCCGATTCAGAAAATTCGGAGCTCGGCCTTTTCCAGGTCTTCATGAGCTTAGTGATATTTTCCGCGATCGGGGACGAGGGGGCTTCCGGAAAGAGTCGTGTATAAGGTTCTCTTTCTTCCCCCAACGGTTGGCGATAACCCGCCAACCATTGCTTTTTCCAATCAGAGAGAGAAAATCCCCCCTGAGCCATGATTCTACCTAGAAAATGAATAGGAGATTCATTCAAATAAACGAGAATCCCGTAGAAATAAATAACGAAATGAATCAACAATCGTCCGGTCGCGCCAAGAATATACTCTAAGGCTACCGCAAGTGCTTGGCCGAGAACACCACCGTTAGCTGCGAAAGGAATCGTAGAAGGATTTCCGAAAACATTTAGGCTAACCGAAACCGCGAGCAGGAAGAGAGGAATCGTAAGAAGCTTTGTAGTCGCATCTTGGTTAGGCTGTACGAGAAGGATTCCTCCCGTCAAAATCAGCATGATTCCCGGTACGAAAGCCGCATTTCCAAATAAATACAGGATTCCCCAAGACAAATAATGTCCGGTTCGACCGAAGAGATTGGATTGAACACCGTTGTCGGCAATCGTGAATGAACCAAGCGAAAGGGTTAAGAAAATTCCCGTAAATAGCAACAGGTAAGGCAAAGCGGCTCGCCCCCTCTCCCAAATAATAATATTGCGGTCCATTCCTGCTTTTGGTTCCATACCACTTAAAAATCGGCATCTTAGTAAGAAAGGAAAAGAGACTTAATCATGGGGAATCGGTAGTTTTTTCAGGAAGGGAGAAGCGATTCCAATTTTGGGAGGACGTCGGTGGACTAAGCAGGAGTTTGGAGAGTGGAATTGGCTTAATGCACCCCACCCTTCCTGGGCGGGGGCCGGAGCGAAGCGGTGGAAAATTCCTTACCACAAAACTATTCCTCTGGCAAGAAGTTTTCAAAGGTGAATTCTGTGGGAGCTCATACAGAATTCGGAATCTGGAGTGGAGAGTGGAATTGGCTTAATGCACCCCACCCTTCCTGGGCGGGGGCCGGAGCGAAGCGGTGGAAAATTCCCTACCACAAAACTATTCCTCTGGCAAGAAGTTTTCAAACGTAAATTCTGTGGGAGCTCCTACAGAATTCGGAATCTGGAGTGGAGAGTGGAATTGGCTTAATGCACCCCACCCTTCCTGGGCGGGGGCCGGAGCGAAGCGGTGGAAAATTCCTTACCACAAAACTATTCCTCTGGCAAGAAGTTTTCAAACGTGGATTCTGTGGGAGCTCATACAGAATTCGGAATCTACAAATAGATTTGATTGAGCGCTAGATTTATAATCCAGTACTACCGAAGCCCCCGGCTCCTCTTGCAGTTTCGGGTAACTCTTCGACAATTTCCCAATCAGTAAGCCAGGTTCTGCGAATCAACAACTGAGCGATTCGAACCCCGTCTTCCAAAAGATAAGGAGTCATTCCTAGGTTCAGCAAAGGCACCATGAGCTCACCGCGATAATCTGAATCGATCGTTCCGGGAGAATTCGGAACCAAAATGGTGAATTTTGTGGAAAATCCCGATCTCGGGCGGATTTCAAAATGGAACCCGTCCGGGATTGCAAAAGCCAAACCTGTTCGCACCAACTTCACTTCTCCGACTGGGAGTTCCAACGGAGATTCCAAACAAGAATACAAATCATACCCGGCCGAACCCGACGTCTTAATTTCGGGTAATTTAGCATTGGTATGCAGTTTTTTCACAGCAATCTTCATGCGGTCCTTCACTCCGGATATGAAAACGATTCGAAGATCTTTTTAAGTTTCTCTTCTTCCTTAGCGTTCATTTTTGCCAAGACGGATAAATGCAATTTAGGAAGCGCGAAAATTTTCTTCGCCAAAGAATTCAATTCATCCAAAGTTACGGAATGAATTTCTCGGATTCGTTCCTCTAAAGTGTAATACTTCCCATAGTACATCTCTTGAAAGGCTATATTATTCATCCTACTTTCGGTGTGCTCGTATCCGATCGATAAACTTCCTTCGTGATTCGTTTTTGCGTCCGAGAGTTCCGCTGATGTGATTCCTAGATCCAAGAAGATTCGTAATTCTTCCAGAATCAATGTTATAGACTCTAAAAACCTCTCTTTCGAAGAAGAACAAACGATCGAAGTAATTCCCATATCGCTATAAGAAGAAGGGTAACTCGTAATGTTATAGCAGAGCCCCTTCTCTTCTCTAATTTTCTGGAAAAGCCGAGAAGACATTCCTCCGCCTAAAATGTGAGTCAGAAGAGAAAGACGAGTTGCATCGTAAAAACTTCTCGGACGCCCTTCTCCTCCAAGGATAAAGTATGCTTGTTCAGTTTCTTTATTTCCTTTGCGGAAATATCCGAATACCTTTCGGGGAGTTTCAAAATGGGCGGTCAGCCTTCGATTCGTTTTTACGGAAAAATATTTTTCTACTGTTTTGAGAATCCATTCCGGTTCATAATCGCCGGAAATAGAAAGAATCATGTTTGCCGAGTGGTAGTATTTCTCGTAAAATTTCCTTAGCGATTTTGAAGTAACTGCTTTGATGCTTTTTTCCGTTCCGATAATATCCCGTCCTAAAGCATTTTCAGGAAAGAAATTATTATAGTAAAAATCATGTACTCCGTCTTCGGGAGAATCTTCATAGCCTTTCATCTCCTCCAAAACCACTTCGGCTTCCGTCTTTATATCCTGATCTCGAAGCAAAGGAAGAAACATCATTTCCGAAAGTAGTTCCAATCCGAGTTCGAGGTCTCGAGATGCTAAAGTCGCATAAAAATTGGTATATTCCCGAGAAGTAGCAGCATTCGAATAGGCGCCTACTCTTTCCCAATCTTCGGCTTGCTGTTTTGCCGTTCTCTTTTGGGTGTCCTTGAACAACATATGTTCAAGGAAATGGCAGTAACCTGCTTCTTCCGGACTTTCCGATCTGGATCCTATTCTTATATAAACGCCGAGGGAAACGCTAACCGTATAGGGTGCACGCTGGAATAGAACGGTGATGCCGTTCGGTAGCTCTATCTTATGGGTTTGTTCTTCTTTTAAAGTCAATGTGAGAGGAATAGCCGGCGATGATTTCGCCGGCAAATGAGATTAAACTTCGAGTGCGTCTCTACGAGAAAGATCTATTTTTCCGGTCTTATCTACGTTCAAAACTCGGACCTTAATGATTTCGCCTTCGCGGACAACGTCCTTAACCGAATTCACTCGTTTAGAGTCCAATTTGGAGATGTGGCAAAGGCCTTCTTTGCCGGGGAGAATTTCAACAAAGGCTCCGAAGTCCGTGATTCTCTTCACTTTTCCTTCGTAAATCTTTCCGACTTCGACTTCCGCAAAAAAACCTTCGACCATTCCGGCCGCTTTTTCCGCGGATTCCATATTGGCGCCCGCAATCGTTACTCGACCGTCATCGTCGATATTGATATCCGCGCCGGAAGCTTCGATAATGGCACGTATATTCTTACCACCCGGACCGATCAACTCACCGATTCGATCTTTCGGGATATGTTTGATGATGATACGAGGAGCCTTCCTAGAAACCGTTGCCTCGGCCTTGGAAATATGTTTTTCCATAATATCCAAGATATGAAAGCGCGCCTTTTGAGCCTGGTTAAAGACCGATTCAAGAACGTCGAACGCAACGCCTGTGACTTTTAAGTCCATTTGGAAGGCGGTGATTCCTTTACGCGTTCCCGCGATTTTACAATCCATATCTCCGAAATGATCTTCCAAGCCGGCGATATCCGAAAGAACCGCAAAGCGGCCCTTATCGTCCGAGAAAAGTCCCATCGCAATTCCTGAAACGGAAGATTTGATAGGAACTCCTGCAGCCATCAAAGCGAGCGAACCGGAACAAACCGAAGCCATAGAGGAGGAACCGTTTGATTCCAAAATTTCCGAAACCACTCGGATTACATACGGAAAATCATCCAGTTTCGGCAGAACAAGTTTGAGGGCTCTTTCCGCCAAATTTCCATGCCCGATCTCTCTCCTACCAGGACCGGATGATCTTCGTACTTCTCCGACAGAAAACGCAGGGAAATTATAATGCAGCATGAAGTTCTTTTCCTTCTGCCCTTCCAACGTTTCGTACCGTTGGTTATCGGAAGCGGTTCCCAATGTCACAGTCCCTAAGGACTGAGTTTGTCCACGGGTAAACACTGCGGAACCGTGCACACCCGGGAGAGGGCTCATCTCGACACTAATATTCCTGATCTCATCCAGTTTACGACCGTCAAAACGAACACCGTCCTTTAAAACTTGTTCGCGAACGATCTCGTATTCGAGTTCATGTAAGAAATTTTTAATGTCTTTGATTTTCTCCGCTTCCGTAACGGTAGCCTTGAAATATTCGACGACTTCCTTGTTAGCGTTGGAAATTTCTTTGGTGCGGGACAGCTTATCCGATGTACGATTTGCAGCAGAAAGTTTATCGAATGCATATTTACGCACTTCGGTTAACAAAGCTTCGTCTTTTTGCTTGAGCTTGACTTCTTTCTTGGCAATCGCCAATTCTTTGACCCAGTTTTCTTGAAGTTCCACGAACTTAGAGATATGGGATTGCGCGAATTTCAAGGCGGCCAACATTTCCTCATTGGAAAGTTCTTTCGCTTCCCCTTCGATCATTACGATATGAGTTTTTGTTCCGGCTACGATCAAATCCAAATCGGAATTTACGATTTCCTTATTTGTAGGATTGATGATTAGCTCGCCGTTAATTCTGCCGATACGAGCTCCAGCGATCGGACCGTTAAACGGAATATTGGAAATAGAAAGAGCCGCAGACGCGGCATTCAAGGCATGCCCCGCGGTAGAAACTTCCGTATCTGCGGAGAGCACTTGAACTAATAGCTGAACTTCGCAAAAATATCCTTCCGGAAATAGAGGACGGATGGGACGATCTATGATTCTAGAATTAAGTACTTCGTGCTCGTATGGTTTCGATTCCCGTTTAAAATATCCGCCGGGAAAGCGTCCAACGGAATAGATCTTTTCGGAATATTCGCAGGTTAAAGGAAAAAAATCCTGACCTTCTTTCGGCTCGTCGGCAGCGCAGACGGTTGCAAGAAGGACCAAATTTCCGGTTTTATAAACTACGGATCCATGAGCCTGTTTTGCCCAGTCTCCCGTTTCGAGAGTGATTGCATCCCGACCGAATTGGCCGGTAATAGATTTTGCCATGAGACGGACCTTACTTACGTAGTCCGAGAGTTTCGATCAGCTTCTTGTAACGATCTAGATCTTTGCGTTTTAGGTATTCCAATAATTTCTTACGTTTGCTTACGAGCTTAAGTAAACCCGTTTTAGAATGAAAATCTTTCTTGTGACCTTTAAAATGCTCGTTTAAACCCTTAATGCGAGCGTCCAGAAGCGCAACTTGAACCTCAGTGGATCCAGTGTCTGCGCTTCCTTTTGCAAATGCGGATATAATTTGCTTCTTTGCTTCCGTAGTTATCATAGCTTTGAATGTACCTGTGCCAATTTTCGGGGGCTAGGGCAGGGCGTCCAAGCTAATTTTTAGGGAAGACCTTTAAATATTTATAGGTTAAACTACCCGGCAAACCGTCCCGTCTACACCAAGCCAAGATCTCTCCTTCGGGAGAAGTAAGAAGAAATTCCTGAGCAGGAATCCATTCCAATTTGATCTTCTTCCCATGAAAAACGTCTTTTACTTCGGTTCCCGGAATTTCTAAGGTCGGAATGTCCAAGATTTCTTCAGGAGGATGGATTTTCGCAGTTTTTGATTCTAAGGAGTCGAAGGCATCGGCCTGCTCCAACATCAGTTTTCCCACCTTCGTACGAATCAAGGATTTGAGACTCATCGGAAGCCCGCATGCCTCCCCAATATCCATTACAAGCTTTCGAATGTAAGTACCGCCCGAAACCTTCGTTCGAATCGTGAGTCCCGTTTCTTCAAAATTACGAACTTCGAATTCGTAAATTTTAATCTTCCTAACGCTTGACGGAACTTCCACGCCCTCCCGAAAAAGCTGGGCCCGTCTTTTTCCGCCGACTTTTAAGGCGGAGATCTCTGGCGCGGTTTGCTCTTCCCACTCGGGAACATTTCGTAAAACCGCATCTAATTTAGGACGATTCTCTATGAGCCAGGCCTTGGTCTTCTCGATTTCCCAATCTTCCAAAACCAAACCTTCCCTGTCACCCGAATCGGTAGAGAATCCGAACTGAACTTCTGCGATGTATTCCTTTTCTTTGGTCAAGAACAAGGAAGAGAAGCTAGTAGAAGAGCCGATTGGAAGAAGCATCAAGCCCGAGGCCGCCTTATCCAGGGTGCCGGTATGTCCTACTTTCCGCAGGCCGAGAGATTTCTTTGCCTTCAAGACCAAGTCCGAGGAAGTCATTCCCACAGGTTTGTCCAGAAGTAAGAATCCGATTTCAGTTCGGGTTGGTGGGTTTTCTCGTAAGTCGAAGGGATTCATCTAAGCCTTGGATGTATTCGTCATCCCATACAAAGGAAATCTTCGGAGTCATTCGAAGATTCAACTTCGTCGATAAAGTCGCTGCAAATTTTCCCGCGGCGCTATTCAATCCCGCCAACAGTTTTTCCTTCTTTTTATCCGTCACGATAGAGGTAACGTACACTTTCAAGAATCTAGCGTCGTCTGATAACTCCGAACGGTGAACGGAAACCATATGCACTCTGGGATCCTTCACCTTTCCGGTAAGAATCATCATGGCGACGGTTCTCACCGTCTCCACTTCGATCTTCCTTTTACGGATAGGATTCAAAATCGACCTCTTAGTCTAGCTTCCGTTTGATCACCGTGACTGTATACGCTTCAATCGAATCTCCGACTTTGAAATCGTTGAATCCTTCCAACTGAATACCGCATTCGAAGTTGTTTAGAACTTCGTTTACTTCGTCTTTGAATCGTCTCAGTGATTTTAATTTTCCGTCGAAAACGATCACTCCTTCGCTGATCACGCGAACGCCGGAGGCTTTCGTAATCTTTCCGGAAGTAACCATACAGCCCGCGATATTTCCGATTTTCGATACTTTGAAAACCTCGCGGATTTCGGCGGTCCCGATGACTTCTTCGATCTTCTCCGGTTCGAGAAGTCCTTCCATAGCCATCTTGATCTCGTCTACAACCTGATAAATGATGCTGTAGTATTTGATCTGAACGCCTTCTTTTTCCGCCAGCGCGATCGTCTTTGGATTCGCCCTTACGTGGAATCCAACTATGATAGCGTTCGAGGCCGAAGCTAACATAACGTCCATATCTACGATGGCTCCTGCGCCGGACTGAATCACGTTCAATTTCACGTCCGGAGTGGAAAGTTTTTCCAAAGCCTCTTTTATCGCCTCCGCAGAACCGCGGACGTCCGCTTTGATGATAACTTTCAGTTCCTTTAATGCGCCTTGTTTAATGAACTCGTTCATATTTTCCAAGGTCACTTTGGAACCGGTCGCTCCGGCGTTACCGATACGTTCGAACTCGATTCTGTGCTGGGAAATATTTCTGGCTTCTTTTTCATCCGCCATCGAATCGAACGGAGCGCCCGCGTCGGGAACTCCATCCAAGCCGGTTACCTGAACAGGGAAGGCCGGTCCGGCTTCCTTGATCAAATGTCCATAGTCATCATACATGGCTCGAACACGTCCGGAAAAGACTCCCGCGACAAACGGATCGCCCACTCTGAGTGTTCCGTTTTGAATTAGGACGGTTGCTACGGCACCACGACCCGGATCCAATTTTGCTTCTACAATAGTTCCTTTCGCTCTACGTTTCGGATTCGCCTTAAGGTCCAGAACTTCGGCTTGTAAAAGCACCGCTTCCAAGAGTTTATCGATTCCTATATTCTCTTTTGCGGAAATTTTGCAATACATGGTATCGCCACCCCACTCTTCCGATTGAAGTCCATGATTGGCGAGTTCTTGCATAATCTTCTCTGGATTTGCGGTAGGAAGATCGACTTTGTTGATTGCCACAATGATCGGAACCTTCGCATCTTTCGCATGCGATACCGCTTCCAACGTTTGAGGCATTACTCCGTCGTCGGCTGCGACCACAAGAATCACGATATCCGTAATTTTCGCACCACGAGCCCTCATCGAAGTGAATGCCTCATGACCCGGAGTATCTAAGAAGGTAATTTCCCCTCTCGGCGTCTTTACTTGGTAAGCTCCGATATGCTGCGTAATTCCACCCGATTCGGTATCAATAACTGAGGATTTACGGATAGTATCCAACAACCTGGTCTTACCATGGTCGACGTGCCCCATAATAGTAACGACTGGCGGTCTATGGATATAATCTTCCGGATTATCCTTTTCCTCTCCGATTAAAGTTTCCTCATAAAGAGAAACGACCTTAACTTTGCAGCCGTACTCGTCCGCAAGTATCGATGCTGTTTCTGCATCGATAATATTATTGATCGTGACCATCATCCCCATCTTCATGAGTTTTCCGATCACGTCGCCGGGCTTGAGATTCATTTTCTTGGCAAGCTCGCCGACTTGAACATTTTCTAATATTGTAATCTCTTTCGGAACGGAAACCCCGGTAGGTCCGCCGCTTTTATGTTTACGATATGATTGTTTAAAGAACTTCGAATTTTCCGCGCCAAAAGAGGATTCCGATCGACCTGACTTTTCCTTTTCTCCACCGCGTTTTTTTCCGGAAGGTCCGAGCACACCTCTGCCTTCTCCACCAGGAGGCCCTGCAACTCCGGAGCCGGGTCCGCCTGGACCGCGGAAACCTGCGCCGCCGCCGCTACCCGGACCTCCACGATATCCACCGCCACCGCCTGGACCACCTTGGCCTCCACGGTAACCTCCGCCTTGTCCGCCCTGGCCTCCGCGATATCCGCCGCCGCCACCTTGACCGCCTTGGTAACCTCCGCCTTGACCACCCTGGCCTCCGCGATATCCGCCGCCGCCACCTTGACCGCCTTGGTAACCTCCGCCTTGACCGCCCTGGCCTCCGCGGTATCCGCCGCCGCCACCTTGACCGCCTTGGTAACCTCCGCCTTGACCACCCTGGCCTCCGCGATATCCGCCGCCGCCACCTTGGCCGCCTTGATATCCTCCGCCTTGTCCGCCCTGGCCTCCGCGATATCCGCCGCCGCCACCTTGGCTGTCGGAAGAAGAATCCCTACTACTGGGTCCGGAATACGTCTGTCTTTGATTCGGACGAGATACTATAATATTATTGTCTTCTCTCTGAAAGGGAGATTTTTTTCCAGAGGTATCGTCATCCAATAACGGTTGGCTTCTCGGAGTAGGGGGTTCCGGACGATCTTGTCTAGTTTCTGAGTATTGCTGTTCTTTAGGATGGGAAGAAGACTGTTGCCTTGTGTTCGATCCGCCACCGGTTCCGGAAGCGGATTGTCTAGGAGCAGCTTGCTGTTCACCCGAGGTTTCTTTTCGGAAACCGGAGGCGGGAGAGGAGTTTTTCTCGTCCGGCTTCTTTTTAATTACCAGCTTCTTCTTCTTACCGGCATCGGCAGAACCTTGGAGCTTTTCCTTGATTGTCTTATTCTTATCTTCCATATAATTTCCTGGTCTTGCGAAGGCGGTTCCTTCCGGTTTCCCACCCGATATTCGGGTGATTGAAGAGATTTAACCCTCTTCCACCCACTCCACTGATTCAGCCAAAATTTTGAGAATTTGCGTCGCGGTAGTCGGGCCGATTCCTGGGAGTTTGGCCAAATCATCCTGACTGATCTCGATCAAGGTTTCTACGTCGTTGATACCGGCGCTCCGCAAAAGACCGATTAGGCGAGCAGAAAGACCGGGAAGGTCTTCCAGGGGAGTCGCGCCATCGTCTTCCTCCTCTTCGGCAGGAGGACTAAATAATTTCTCAAGTCTCTCCCGCGCTTCCGGGGAGGAAAATTCTTCGTTATACTGTGCAATTGTTTTAATATCGATCCGAAAGCCCGTCAATTGGGAGGCTAACTTTACGTTGGACCCGTTAATTCCGATTGCAAGAGAAAGCTGTTCTTCTGGAACAATCACCATTGCCTCTCTTCCTTGAGTGTCCACCTTTACATCGAACGGTTTCGCCGGAGAAATCGCATTCGCGATAAACTCTGTCGGGTCGCTGGAATATTGGACGATATCAATTCTCTCATTTCCGAGTTCACGCACGATGGATTGAATCCGGACACCTTTCATCCCAACGCAAGCTCCCACAGGATCGATATCTCCGCGAGTCGCGTGCACGACCACTTTTGTTCGTATGGAAGGTTGCCTTGCAACGTTGACAATCTCCACGAGGCCGTCGTAGATCTCGGGAATTTCCATTTCAAATAATTTCTTAACAAAATCGGCGGAAGCTCTAGAAAGAGTGATTACGGGAATCGGCTCACGAGGTCTTAATTCCACCCTTTGAATGATCGCTTTTAAACGGTCGCCGCTGTGGTATTTTTCTCCGGGATTCTGCTCCCGTTTAGGCATGACGCCTTCCACTTTTCCGAGGTCGATCGACATAGCGTCCTTTTTCCAACGTTGGAAATAACCGTGAGTTAGTTCTCCTTCCTTCGCTTTATATTCTTCGTATAAAAGCTCTTTCTCCATATCTCGGAGACGTTGGAAGACCATTTGTTTTGCTTGACTGGAGATAATTCTGGACAACTCCATCGGCTTTTCTTTAAATTCTAATATTTCGTCGATCCTGGCTTCCGGATGAGTGACTTTCGCGTCCGCGAGAGAAATTTCCAAACCGTCTTTCGGTTCTCCATCGACGACCTTCCGTGGAACAATGATGACAACGTTATCGCCTTCGTTATTCGAGGCGAATTCGACCTTAATCGGATTTTCCGTATCATCCAAACCGTCGAGTCCGGACTTTTTCTTATAGGCCGTAATTAAAGAGTCCCGTATGACTCCCATAACCGCTTCCCGGTCCAGGGATTTATCGGCGCAAAATTGTTGAATTGCTTCCAACAGATTGCCTTCGGCTTCTTTCTTCTTTACTGCCATAATCAAATACTTACGTACAAATTTCCTTTCAGTATATCCTTCAATTCCAAGAAGGCTTCCTTTTTTTTCCCGCTTCCTTTCTTCCGTTTGGAAAACGGTTCCAAAATAAAACGGTCACCCTGCCTATCCAGGATCCTGAAGATCCCCTCTTTCTCACCCGACTCACCTTCAACCCTGTACACGAGGCGCACTGGAATTCCACGGAACCGATCCAGGTCCTCCGGAAGCACCAGTTTCCGTTCCGCTCCAGCAGAAGAAACTTTAAGAGTGTAGTTCAGATCCGGGAAGATCCGCTCCAACTCTTCATTCAGTTTTCTGGAAACTTGCTCACATTCCAGAAGGCTGACGGAACCGTACGGGTGTTCGAGGTGATCCAACTCTACCTCGATCAGCGTATGGTTGGGCCTTTGGCTAACCATGAGTGCGTACAACTTAACGGGTGCGAGCAGGATACCATCTAAGATAGAAGAGATCGTTTCCTTACTGACTGTCAAGTGCCGGCCTTACAGAGAGTCTCTGAACCGCCTCTCTCGCCTGTGAGAGCGAGATGTTTCCCGTCAAAGTCGACACTTTTATGTCGAACTTAGACTTGTTACTACCCATACTATGGGGTGGTTCCCGATATCCTTTCAAATTATTTGGGACAAGCCCTAGTGTAAAGTAAAAAATCCACCGCATCCGAGGACACGATTTCTTAGATTGGTCGAAATTGCTTGTTTTCTGATGGAATACTCGGGATGGTACCGTTTACGTCCAAATCGGCGGAATTCCCGCGCTTCGGATTCATTTCGAATTATGCATCTATTTAAACCCAGTAAAAACGAAAAAACAATCTTCCGTTTCCCCTTAATTTTCCTCATCGCAATCGGGATTATCCATTTGGCTTGCTCTAAATTCCGCGTAGATGATTACAATCCGTATCTTTACGGAAGAGTAAAGTTAGGAAAGGATATCAAAGAGCTTCAAGTTAGCATAGTCAATAGAGTTCCGACGAACGTACCGAACCAAATTGCGATCGCTTCGGGCTTAATGTATATCCCTGATTTCGAACAATCCCTTGTGAAAGCATTCACAACCGAGGGCGAACTCAAGTTCGTAATCGGAAATCCCAAAGAAAAGACTTTGGATAAGGCAAAAATTTACAACGTGAAACTGGGTCGAATCGGCCTTGTTTCGGTTTCCCGAAACGACGATGTCTTCATTCAATCCCGAATTTCGAAAGAAGACGTAAAACAGGACAAAGCTCCCGAAAATATTTTTGCAAAGAAATCAGGAGAATTTCGAACCGATGCGGAAGAGGCTCTACCTTCGGTCATTCTTAAAGTCAATGACTCGGGGAAGTTAGTTCAAACGATTTACTCTGATGGAGTCGGCGGATCGATTCCATTCGGCTATGTGGAACGAATTGAAGCAGGTCGCAATGATTTACTCTTTGTATTTCATCGCTCTAATGGAGAGATGCGCTTAAGCGTATTCGACGAGGCGGGAAAAGTTAAGCAAAGATTGGATTCCAACGATTTCAAGGACATTGTACATTCCGCATCGGACGGGAATACATGGTATATCGATACGATTCTTCCTCATTCCGAAGGAGAATATGCGTTGGCCGCTTTTAGTTTCTATGAAGCGAAATCGGGACGATTTAAATCTCGCAGAATCTATCGCTATGATTGGGAAGGCAAGCGGGTCACTCCGATCAAGGAAATACAGGATCCGTCTGAGACCCTATTCTGGGTATTGAATGATGATAATTTTTTCATTTGGGAAACCGAAGCCGAGGAAGGAAACTCCATTCGTCTTCAAGTCCATGACGACGACGGCAATCATGTAAACAATATCCGCCTCAACTACCCGCCTCCACGAGGGCTCTGGAGAGAAACCTGGATGGATGCCAACGACGAAATTTATTCAGTAAGAATTCGTTCGGGTTATCTCGAAGTGCATAAATGGAAATGAATTAAAGTGAAAAGCGAAGTCCTTTTTACCTACGAGGAAAGTGTAGAATTAGATAAACTTTCCATCAACGAAAGAGGGACATCCTCTCAATTGCTGATGGGCTTCGCAGCCGTTTCTATTTTTCAAACATGGAGAACCAAATTCAAAAAAACCGGCGGGGCGCTTTTTCTTTGCGGCTCCGGAAATAACGGCGGAGACGGTTTCGCTCTGGCTCATTTTCTTTCGGCTGAGGGAATTCCTTGCCGAGTTTTCTGCAAAGACGGAAAACTTTCGGAAGAGACCTTATTTTACAAAAATCTCTGCGTCGGCTCAGGGGCTAAATTATACCCGCTCCAAGAATTCCATTCTCAATCCTGGAATGATAGCGAGATCATAGTGGATGCCTTGCTCGGTACGGGATTTCTCCCGCCGCTCTCCGATGAACTGTTACGCGTCGCCTCTGAAATTAAGATACTTAAGGAAAAATTCGGTTCGGATTGTTTTGTACTTAGTATAGATACGCTTTCCGGTTTTCATCCGGACCGTCCTCTCACTTTTCCGATCGATGGATTGGCGGAAATCGGATCTCATAAACTGACGAATCTGTTTCATTCCGATCTTGAAGTGGAAAAAACATTTCACCCGATCGGGTTTCTCCGTCATAAGTTTTCCACGAATCAAAGAGTCTGGATTAAGGCCAACAGGAAAGAATTAAAGAAACGGATGCTGAGGGAACGCGGTTCGCATAAATATTCCAACGGTTCGGCTTTGTTTCTAGGCGGTTCGGACGGGATGGCGGGCGCTATTCTGTCATCCGTTCTTTCGTTTCATGAAATGGGCGGAGGCATCTCTCTCGTCTTAACGCCATCCGCAAGTACCATTCAAAAAGTGCTTAAAAAGGATTCCTCCCTAATGGTAAAACTCTTCGCCTCCGATCAAAATCCTTTTTTAGGAAGTTTTGCGGGAAAGACGAAAGCATTCGCTATCGGCCCCGGGCTTTCACCGGAAGACTGCCCTACTTCGTTTCTTCCGGAGAAAACCCCGGTCATTTTGGATGCAGGAGCAATTTTACCTTATTCGGTTACTAAACTGGGTCCGAATGTTCTACTGACTCCGCATATCGGAGAATGGTCCAGAGTTACCGGAAAAACATATGCCGGATTTTTAGAGGCCTGGCAGGACGCAAAGGAATGGGCGATCGAAAGAAATTGCCATATCCTTTTAAAAGGCAACGTTTCCGTTTTATGCACCCCTAAGGAAGGTTCGTTCTTTTGGCCATACCAGGAGCCGAAACTTGCAGTAATGGGAACGGGTGATCTTTTGGTAGGAATGCTTGCTTTCTTTCTTTCGAGAGGTCATGATATGATAGAAGCAGTCCGCTTAGCCCTTAGCCTTTTCGTTTCTTCCGCAGAAATGTCAGAAGGTTATCCGAGCGCAGGTAGGATTCGCAAAAATATTCGCAAGGTAATTTCCCATGGGTAAAGGTTATCACTCTCGTTCTCCGGAAGAATTTAGAGACTTCTTAAAACAAATCCAAACCAAGGGAAAAGAAAAGTCTCGCACAAAGTTAATTTTGTTGTTCGATCTTATTCTTCTCTTATTTATTTTCGCCGTAGTTGCAAGAATCGTAAACCCGTTAGCCTTTACCGGAAAAAAAGAATCGAATCAAATAACCGTATCGGGAGTGCAGCTACGAGTCTCGGAGAGTCGAGATGGCGGACATCAGCTTCCTGTTTTTTTCTTGTTCATGACAAATTCCGGTTCCATCGATGTAAAATATCCGAGCATAGGCACGAAATTGACGGGCAAGATATCTACGAATACCGGTTTATCCTGCCTTCAGGAAGAATGGCAGGTCCCGTCTAGGATTATCGCTGCCGGAAAGACGGAATTTTTTCGCTACGAACCGAATGCAGATCGAGTAGGCAAACTTCCCGACGAGTGCAAAGTAGTAAAACCGAATTTCTGGACTAATATCACCCGCCATTTTAAGACCGCGGTGGAACGGAATTTCGAACTGGAAATTCTCGATCAGAAATCCATAATGCGATTGAGCATCGAAAAAATATGAGGCAATTATGAGCGAAGCGATCAACACGTTAAACCAAATCACGTCGATCGTAGACGAAAAAGCTACGATCTTCCGGGAAGAATGGAGCAAAATGCCCAAGGTTCGCGCAGTAACGGAACGCAAATTAATACTCGATTTAATAGAGACCGCTTTACAAGCGGCAGCGACAATCCACCCGTCTCCAGTCGACCTAGTCCGAGATCTGAAACGTCTTTCTGATGAATTAAGACGATTGCCGGTTTAAGAAGGCAAACTGCTGGTGGAGTGCCGTTGGTTGATGTTGGCGATCCCCGCCCTTCCTGGGCGGGGGCCGGTGCGGTGGTACCCCCGAAGTGGGTCTTTATCAGGATCTGGAGTTTTGGAGAAAGTTTTTTATGAGTTTTTTTCTGTTGGAGCTCCCACATAGATTTGCTGGGATTTTTTCTTGACACTTATTCATTTTACGATCCGGGGTCATTTCTTAATCCTGAAAGGCGCCTCGAAAATTTAAGGCTATCGAAATGATTTGAATTTTACGAATGGAACGTTAAGCGAAATCTATATATATGCGATTATCTCCTTCTTCCAATTCAATTCCGCCTCGGAAAGATATTCCTCCACTTCAAGATACGAAGATTTTCCCTCCAAATATTTCAATAGAAATTGATCCCCTACCAATAGCTCAATTGCAGGTCTATCGGATCTAAATTCGTACGGACCTTGCAAATAAGAAAAATCTCGAGGATAGGTTTCTTGAACGGTTTTTAGCAGGTGCAAACCGAAAAGGAGACTATGAAATTTTGAAGGTTTTTCCAATAAAATCTGATAACCTCCGCAAACTTCGCCTACATATTTGTGAAACGTCGGTATAAATCTCAACGGCCTCAGACGAAAGACTCCTCTCTGCGGTTCCTCCAATTTTCTTCTGAGGCTTTCATTACTATAATCGATATAAGGAGCGCCGAAAGTTTCAAATGGACGTGTAGTACCTCTTCCTTCCGAAATATTCGTGCCCTCAAGTAAACATAAACCGGCATAGACATAGCACGTAGTAATTGCAGGAATGTTCGGGGATGGAGGAATCCATAAGAATGGGTCGTATTGATCCGGATAAACTTTGTTAATAGAATAGAATTCTAGATCTAATTTGAATTTATCCTTATAAAATTTTAATAGTCCTGCCGAGGTGAGTCCATGTCTGTGCGGAACTCCTTCAACTCCAACGAATGAAGCATATTCCGATTGCAGAGGACTTCCTTCGATTCCCGTTCCTGCCGGATTGGGGGAATCAAAAACGACTATCTTAATTTTTTCGGAGCCATTTCGATTTCGAAGATCTACCGCCTGCATCAAATACAGGGCGGAAGTCAAAAAAGTGTAGTACCTTGTCCCTACGTCTCGAATATCGATTAAAATCGTATCTAATCCTTCCAGCGAATCCTGAGAAGGAATCAAACTATCTTCGGAATCCCCGTACAAATTTAAAATTACCGTGTCTTCTAAATCATATTCGAGCGAGGACCCCGAAATTTGATCCTGCAATTCGGCAAAGAGTCCATGCTCAGGTAAGAAAAGTTTTTTTAACCCGTATTTCTTACGAACGGTTCGAAAGTGATACTCGTATTCCCAACCATAGGCACTCTGATTCGTAAGCATCCCGATTCTCGATCCGGATAATAAGGAGTCCATTTTCTTCATTTCGCTTAGGAGTTTTCTTAGGAGAATGAAATCAGTCAAGCAGTAGAGAAATCTTCCCTTCAAAGAAGCCTAGAATGAATGCCCATAAAAGTCAGTTTGGTAAGCGGGTCACCTCTCGACTGCCGGGTTTTTAAAGCCGATCTTAGAAAAAGAGTTTCCCGGATCGATGAAGGATTGTTTTCTTCTTAATTTGCTCTCTTTAGCGAACGTATGGCCTTAGATACAAGTATTCCAAACCAAAAAGTAACTATTCCGGCAGGGACCACTCTCTTTCCAGAGGGATCGGCGGTAAATTCCCTCAATGTTTTACATAGCGGCGCTTTACGATACGTAATCGACGGTCCGAAGGGTAGGAAATTAGAGCTTTTCAAACTGTCCGGAGCCAATCTTACCCCAGGCGCGACCGCCTTATTTGCCGGTGGAAGATATCCGCATACGATCATTGCCGAGCAGGAATGCGTTTTATCCACATATGTTATGTCGCCGTCGACCGTTGCTCGTTCCCTCGCGGCACGCTCCTCGCTTGGAATTATGGTCGGCAGATCATTACTAAGAGAGATCACCGAACTTTTTAAACGGGCCAATCAACTTAGAAAAATTACATCGGATCTCGGAAAATCTAACGATAATTTTTCCCTTCTTTATTATCAATTTAATCCGGGAGTTTTTCCGGATATTAAACCGGGGCAGCCCATCAACGAGCCCGGCTCAGAGATTGTGGATCCAATCCTTAGGTTGGCTCGAGAAAATTTAAAGAACTACTTCGAAAACGGCGGTTTGTTACCGGAACGACCGACCCCCACCTACATTGACGAGGATCATTCTCAGCAATTGTTAAAATATTATCCGGAAGAAATCGAATTTCAAGATTCAGAATTTAATTTCCTTCGAAAGTTAATTCTTGCGGATCCGAACCTATTGGCACAACTTTTTACGCCCGATCCCTCGATGGTATCTTATATTTGTGAAAAGTTGGGAAAGGTTCAAAACGATTTAACTGGAAGCACGAAAATCGTATTAGAAGAATTGGAAGAAGCATTTCGATTCCTGTTAGGAGGAGATGAAAGCATTGCCGAAAAATTCTATTTAATTTTAGATATGACCGTAAACGGTTATTCCACTGCTCCTCCCGAATTCGTCGTTCCGGTTCTCCAAACGTTATCTCAAAAAATCGAAAAAGCGATAGCAGGGCATCAGTCTCTCTTTGGCGCCGGGATGCCAAATCCCTCGCCTAATTTAAGAGGCTTCCTCGAAAAAACTGCCGGACTTTCTAAGAAATATGAAGCTTTGCCTCAAACCCAATCGGCTTCTACAAATGGTTCGATCGGTGTGGATTCGTCAGCGGATGCGACAGCAATACGAAAAGAGCTTCAAAATTCCGCATCCACAATCATCCAGTATTCGGGACTGGGCGGAGACGCGATTAAGGAGTTCTCGGCTCTCATGGTAAAACTAAAGTCCATGAAAAATCCATTAGATTCCGATAATGACACCAGAAAACTACGAAGATCCATTACGAAAATCTATTTTGATATCTATGCAGGATGCTTTCAAAAATATTTAAATACGAATAAGAATGTTCCTAAGCCGGTTGATCTAATGCTCAAATACGGTTTTTTTGACGAGACTCTTTTGGACGATTCTCAACTCGTATTTATGTCCACGTTCAAGGATGCAATCACGTCCGTTTCGGATATACCGATTCATTACGGAACCGAATGGTTAGAAAGAATTTATAAACGGGAAACTCCGACATCCCTAGATGAATTGGGGCAAAATTTCTTCGATAAAGTGAAAATGGATAATAGAAATGCCGTTTTCAAAAAAGAATCCGATCTCCCTCCCGATATCGATAATCCCGAAGCGCGACTAAAATTCGAATTCGGTGCGATGTACGAAGCCAATGTTAGGTTAACGACAGGATCTCTCGCTACCTACTTACCGATTCTGACTAAATTCCATTCTCAAATTCCTCTCGGGAAAGCTTACGTTACTAAAAAGATGCTAACGGACGCCGTACATGACGTCATGGGCATCGATTTCTCCGTATTTAATCGGGAAGTAATCTATAATAATCCGGAAATGGGCATTAATAAAGAATTCGTCCAAAAAGCGGTGGTTCCCGATTTCGTTATAGTCCCTTCGATCGGAAGCAAAATTATGATGTGGCAGGAGCTATCAGTCCATAGGGGATCCGGTTCGAAAGAAAGCCGCGGTCGCATCGTTTTACCGGTATTCGTGCAAGGAGATTTAAAATCGCTTCTCATCGATGCATTTGCCGCGTTCCGATGGGAGCTCTGCAAAAGTATCTTAGGTCCGGAATGGAATAACGTAGGAAATCCTTCCATTACAGCCGATTATATGGACTACGTTCAATTCTACAAAAAGAACAAGGATCTCTCCATAGAAGTGAAAGAAAAGCTGGCCGCGGAATTTAAGCGTTTCAGGAATGAACGGGATATTTTTGCAAATGATTATCAGCTATGGATCAAGTACGAGTCGGAAAGCGTACAGCGATTGAACCGAGTAGTGCGCAGTATTTTCTACAGACATATTCCGTTTTCACGGCCGATTCGGGAAAAAGTTTCCAAGATGCCTGCGTTTAGCGAGATTAATAACAGGTTCATTAACATTCGGACTCGTAAGTTTACGGAACTCGAAAATCGCTATAAAAAATATATTAACGCACTAGGATCGCTACCCGATCCATTACGTGAAAACCTCGAATTTTACAGAGTTTAAGAACGAATATATCTGGTCTCTTGTCGTTTCTTTAAATTTGGAGACGAGATCTCTTAGTTAGGCCTGCTCGAATTTGTGGGAGCTCATACAGATAAAATATTTGTATGTCGTTTGACAGAATCTCGATAAAATGATATAGGGGAAGGACGCTTCTCCCACCAACCCGCCTCCTCCACCCAAGTTCAGGGTGGGGCTCCGTCATTCAACTCGTGCGTAGGAACTCCAACAGACAAACTAACCGTGTTCAGGAATATTCTAAATTGAGACGGGTGCTTATTGCGAATTAAACGTCTTCGAGTAAGTAAGGGCGAGTGTATTCTCGAACTATTTCAACGACAAAACGTCCCCAAGATTTAGGATCTTCCGGGGAAATTTCGATTTGGCGTACTTTCGGAAAATATGGAGTGGGCTTAAAGGCAGTATGAGTTAATTCCATTGCACGCAAATAATTGTCCACTCGCTTCACTCGGACAAAATTTAATAGTTCCCCTTGTATTTTCTCGGTTGGAATGTATCCGATGATAATCAAACGCGGAAATAATGATTTTTTCAATAAGTTGATAAAATCGCCGAAACTATCCACTCTATCTATGAATCCTTCATAGGCCCCGCCTCCTAGATTCATAATCTGAGTAACGATATCCATGGTGAAGGATACTCCCTCGGCCGAAGTCATGTCGGAGATGATAACGATTCCCTCATCGGGTTGAAACGTCTTAAATTCTACGGAACCCTTAAAATGCCGACGGAGTAATTTTGCAGTTGAAATATCTATCTCTGCCGCTTTCGGTACAAGAATTTTTCCCGTAGTATCAGCAATAGGTTCCCTAGTGATAAGATATCTTTTTTTAGCGGCGTTCTGGTTCATTACCCGGAATGCTTTAACTTTCTCCTCGAGCTCGTCTAGGTTACAGTAGCCTATTTTAAGGACATTTTCCCTCGCTCGTTTTTTAAGTTCTATATCTTCCATATAAATGGCGTTGCAGGATACGCCGTGAGGAACCAGGATACGGATGCTTCAGAATTCCGCGATAACTTACCGGCTATCCAGGCATAGTATACTAAAAAAACGATTCTGAAAAGCCTAGTTTTTGACCCCGCAAAAACGGCTTGTCCTCCCGGAAAACGATTTCCTGAATGGAAAAGATGGGCAACCTCGGGAAACCACCCTTAGACCGGTTCAAAAGGTTTTTATTTTTCGGGGTTAGTCGGTTCCCGTTTGTACTCTTTTTTCTGTATTCCTGTCAATCCGTTGAATTCATTCCAGATATTGTCTATCGAGAAGATTTAATACGGACCCATAAACAGTCGTGGAAAGATATCGAAATACTCAAAGAAGCTCCCAGACGGCGAGAATACGAGGTTTATGGAAGAATTCTCATTCGTAATTTCGGAGACGGTAAGACCGACAAATACTATTACGATCAAATAAAGAAAGAATTGTTCGATCGTGGGATGGACGGAATGTTTCTGGCGGCAAAAGGGATAGTTTCGATGCCTCCGACTATTTTTCAAAGTGGGACCGCAAATGGATATTCCGCAAACTTCGCGGAGCTACCTCAAGAGGCCCGCGTTTTAGAAGGCATTGCATTTCGTTATAAGGAACCGGACGACGATGGCAAGACGTCTCGATAGCGAAATCAAAGTTCTTTCCAATGGCGATTGGATATTTCGAGGGACGAAAATAGAGCAAACGGACGTCCTCGCATATTTTCGCAAAAACCTCAAAGAAGCGCCCGACGGCGTTTATATCGATAATCAATACGGCGACCTTTCCGAAAACGGTTACGTTCACCTTGAAGGATATCCGATAAATTTGATACGAGTATCGGAGATTGCCGGCAGTCTAACTTTTCTAACTGACGGTGGAGACGAGTTAAGACTTTCCGAACTGGAATTATCAGCGGATCGAAACGGAATTTTGATCGCGAAAAAAAAGGGGGATAGGCTCCTAAAATTTAGGATCGCGAGAAACGTATCGACCGAACTTTCAGAATATATCGAAGAGACGGAAACAGGCCTTCTACTTCGGACCGCGACGGAAAAAAGAGAATTAAAGGAAACCAGCGAGGGTCCGGAAGTTCAACTTCCTCACGAATTTCGAAACGAAAATTAAAGCCGATTTATTGTTTAAATTTCCGATCGCAAAATTGCAGTCGTAAGTTTTGGATCGACTTTAGAATATGATGTTATATTAACTCGTTGGAATCAAAACGGTTCTTCCTAACCCTTTTCCTCCTGCCATAGAATCTAAGATCGAATTCGCATCGTTTAATGAGGCTAAATGAATGGGAACCGGAAGTAATCGGTTACTAGATACTAAGTTCAACAATTCCATAAGTTCTATTGGGGACCCGGTATAACTGCCTTGTATTTTCAGATTTTTGAGGGCGATGATCGGGGTTTGTAAAATGACTTCGCCGCCAAATAACCCTACACAAATTTGTTTTCCATTTTTACTTAATAACGAAAATGCCAAGGCGGCGGTCTCGGAGTTATTTACAAAATCAACGACGGACTTCGCACCGGATGTTCCAGTACACTTACGAATCTCGGCCTCACCCACACTCGAATTCATCGTTTGAAACGACGAATCAAACTCCCCAATCTTTTTCAATCGATCCGAATCTACATCCAAGAAAATAATATTGGCATTCGTTAGACATCTAACAATTTGTGCGGCAAAGAATCCTAAGCCTCCGGCGCCAATAATGACTAACGTTTCCTTTTCCGATAAAGGCAATGCTTTCTTTAAAGCGCTGAATGCCGTTAATCCAGCGCAAGCATAGGAGCATGCAACTTCCGGTTTCAAGTTTCCGATCGGAATCAACCATTTTTGGTCGGGAACTAAAATGCGATCCGAGTATCCCCCATCCTGATAGACTCCTAAGGATTTTGGCGACGCGCAAAGATGCGGTAAATCTGCCTGACATTCCGAACAGGCGTTACACCCTATCCACGGATAAACTAAAAAACGTTCACCAACGGAAACGCCTACGACTTTCGATCCTATTTTCAGTATTCTTCCGACGACCTCATGACCGGGCGTTAAAGGAAGCGAAACCCCTCGATCTTTCACCCACATTTTTTTACCCGATCCCAATTCGTAATAACCTTCCCGAATATGCAGATCGGAATGGCAAACTCCGCAAGCAAGAACTTCGAGCAAGACTTCGCTATCTTTCGGATCTGGATCCGATGCTGTATTCAAAACAAGAGGTTTTCCAAAATCGATTAATTGAGCTCGCTTCAAAATTTTTCACCCGTTTTATGATGGATTTTCCGACTTAATGAAAGGCGTTCATTTGCCTCACCCTGAATAATTCCTTCAATTACATTTGAAATTTCTCGAATTCCTTCCTCCGGCGCGGACAAGATATTTACTTTAGTAAAGAAGCCGTGAGTATAACCGTCGAAACGTTTAAAATAAGTCGGCACGCCTTCAGAGGCCAATCGATCCGCATATAATTCTCCATCGTCTCTTAACGGATCCAAACCGGCCGTAAAGATAATCGTCGGCGGAAGGTCCCGTAAATTTTCGGCTTGTAGAGGCGATGCCCGAGGGTCGTTTCTTTTACTCTTGTCGGGAATATACTGATTCCAAAACCATTCCATATCCCTTCGAGTAAGTCCGGGTCCTTGTTCAAAGGTTTTGTAGGAGGCAGTTTCGAAATTTGCATCAGTTACCGGATAAATTAAAACTTGCAGATCGATCTTCGGCCACTTTTTATCTCTAGCTTCTCTCACTATTACTGAAGCAAGATTTCCGCCCGCGCTGTCGCCCGCCACTACCAAGGAATATTTTTCCCAATCTTTCCGAGTGGCAATCCATTCCAATGCGAGAGTTGCATCATCGATTGCCGCAGGGAATGGAAACTCAGGAGCTAGTCGATAATCGACAAGAGAAACTGAACTTGAAGTTCCATTAGCTAAAGTCCTTGCAAAAGGATCGAAATCATTCAAATTTCCAACAACCCAGCCGCCTCCGTGGAAATAAAGAATGCGGGAATGGATTTCTTTTTTCGGAATATAATTTCTTACGACTAGGTTTCCATTCGAAGTTGAAATCGACGTATCGAAAATATCGACCATCTCCGGCCCTTCTCCTAAAAGGGAACGAATCGCAGAATATCCTTCCCTTCTCTGATGAGGAGTTCCTTCGCTAAATCCTTTTAGCCCCAAGGACAAAATCTTTTGCACGTACTCAGCCATCTCCGGAGCTAATTCCATATTACAATTCTCACCGAACTAAATTTCATTCAAGATTGGATATCTGAAGCGAATCAAAGATAAACTCAAAATTTGCTCTCGTCGTTCCAATTTATCATTCGGTTCGAAGGAATTAGAAAATTTGCATGAAAATCTTATCTTATTAGAAGGAAATCCTAGTTTGCAGTTATATTTAAGAAAAAATCGATAGTGGCAAGTTGAACTCGTCGAAATCGGTGTTGGAGCTCCTGCAAAGACTTTTTTTGAAAAAGCCTTGATAAGAGCCGGAGCCTATGATAAGCCGACGCTACGAAACCACCGATCCGGCCCCCGCCCAGGAAGGGCGGGGAATCCCTCCCCAACGAAAAACTCCTCCTCCGGAATTTTTATAAACTAGTAAAAAAGACTGTTCTCGGATTCCGTATAAAAATGATCCGGAACCACTCCAAATGGACCGGCAAATTTTCGCGATTCGACGATTTTGAAACCTAATTTAGAATAGAGAGCCTGAGCGACCTAATTAGCGATCGAAACGTCCAAAGCAGCTTTCGAGAACGTCTAATTTCGTTTAACAGCGTGTCGTATTGAGGAAGCTGCATTTCCCTTCTTTCTCCATTTATCGGCAACGGCAATATGTCCAAGGTAAAGTCTTTCGGCTTTAGGGGGTCGGATCATTCCTTCAATGGTCAGCCCTCGAAGAGCTACCTTGACTTCATCCAATTTGTACTCCCGAAAAATATTCAATGCAGTACCTGCAGTTAGGAGAAGAAATTTAGGTTGGAAATAAACGACTATAGTACCTACGATTTCCTCTCCGACGGAAACTACAAAATGATTCTTATGACTGATCGTATTTCGAACACCATGAAAAGCTTTAGTTAAAAATTGTTCCGGATGAATTTTACCCTGTTTGTATACGAAATCCCATGCTGCACATGCGGCAAGGCCCGAACTATAGATTAACGGCGGCTTATTAAGCATCCGTCGGAAATGCTGGCCGAATCGATAAATTTTCCATTCTCTTCTTATCATCTGTTTTTAGATCCGGCAGCACTTGTCGGATCGTTTACAATTTTAAGACCCGATAATTACTTCAGGATTAGGATGGATCACAGGCAAAAATACACAAGAATTTCTTAAACTAATCCTGTGAAAATAAGCGTTACTCGCAGAATTAGTTATTCGTCGAAATTTTAACGGGATCAGAACGCCGAGTTCAACTCTTCTCGCAAACGTTTTGCCTCTTCGAAATCGGGCTTGATCACGATCGCCTTATGGAGGTATTGAAGGGAACGTTCCGGACGATTCCAAATTTTATACAATGTCGCCAAGTTGAAAAGTGAAATGTGAGGGGCGTCGTTTAATCGACAACGTAGGGATTTTTTCAGCCAATAAACCGACTCCCTTTCTCTTCCTAATCGAAGGAGCAGAATACCTATCTCATTACACGGATTACCGTATTCCGAATTCGTTTCCACCGAACGATAAAAATAATAGAGGCCTTTTTGCCAGTTCGACCTCTGGTTTTCGATCAATCCCAAGAAAAAATATGCTTCATGATCTTCCGTTTGTTCTAAGAATGTTTTTAGTAGAAATTCGGAACGATCCAGATCTCCGATTTTATAAAAGAATTTTGAGGCTTCAAGTTTATCTTCAGGTGTCAGACTTTCCAATTATCTACCCGTTTTTCTTTTATTTTCGGCCACTCTAGCCAGGAGCTTAATTGTGTTTTCCGTGTATGACTTCCTTCTTTACTAAGCCTAACAAAGCTCTAGCAATACCGGTCCCATCTAGACCATATTCGGCAAAGATTTCTTTTCTTTCTCCATGATGGATCGGTTCCGGTGGAAAGCCGAATGTTTTCAAGAATCGGGAAAGATATTCCGGTGAAATTCTGTTAAGAAGATAGCCGGATGCTCCGCCATCGATATAACTTTCATCCAAAATGGTAAAGTATCGGACTTTCGAAAGTTCCTCGTCCAACGCTTCTTTTCCGAGCGGTCGTAACCATGCCAAATCGATGAGCGTAACGGAAAGACCTTCGTGCTCTAAAAATGCTGCAGCCTTTTTAGCCTCGTCTAGCATGGAGCCGATCGAGAGGATTGCTATGTCCGATCCCCGAGATAATACTCTGAACGAGCCCGGATTTAGCTCGAAGTTCGAAGTAAAATCCAAACCGGAAATATCCACCGAAGCTTTCGGGAATCGGATTGAAATCGGAGATTTATCGTACGTCTCCATGAAGCGAAGCGAATCCACTAAATCTTGTCCGGAAGAAGGGACAAAAACATCCATATTCGGCAAAGATAAAAGATAATTCAAATCGAATAGCCCTTGATGGGTTTCTCCGTCCGGTCCTACGCAGCCTGCACGATCAATCACGAAACGCACCGGCAAATTCATGAGCGAAACGTCTTCAACTAACTGATCCATGGCCCTCGTTAAGAAGGTAGAGTAAATGCACATATAAGGAATGACATCCCCGTTTGTCATGGCTCCGGCAAACGCAACCGAATGTTGCTCGGCAATTCCGACATCGAAAACGTGATTCGGGAATTTGGCTACATATTCTCCGAGTCCCGATCCTTCGATCATCGCAGGAGTAATCGCGGCTATCTTCGGATTTTTTTCCGTTAATTGAGTTAATACTTTTCCCACAATCTTGGAATAAGAAATTTTGGAATCATCTCCCAAATCCATAGCTCCATCTTCTTTTCGAAATGGAGTCACTCCATGATATTTAATCGGATCCTTCTCTGCCGGGCTATATCCTTTCCCTTTTTGTGTGATAACGTGAAATAATATAGGCCCTTTCATCGCTTTAAGTTTACGAAGCATAGTAACGAGTCGAATCACATCGTGACCGTCTTCGGGGCCTATATATCCGAAACCTAAGTCTTCGAATAAACCACCGGGCGTAAAAACGTCCTTGAAACCCTTTTCGACCTTTTTGAAAAAACTTTCCATTGCCGGTCCGACAATCGGAAACCACTTTAAAAAAGTATAAAATATTCTTTTCCAGTTCAAATAAAAATGAGAACTTATAATATTATTTAAATAACTCGAAATGGATCCGACATTCTTAGAAATCGACATATAATTGTCGTTCAAAATGACAAGGAGGTCCCTCTTTAGATGGCCAGCATGATTTAAGGCTTCCAGAGCCATACCCGTAGCAATCGAAGCATCTCCGATAATCGCTACAACGTTATAACCTTTGCCGGTTAGATCTCTTGCAACCGCTTCACCTAATGCCTGAGAAATCGACGTGCCGGCATGACCCGTATTATACAAATCGTATACGGATTCCTCCCGTTTCGGAAAACCGGATAAGCCTTTAAACTTTCGAACGGTAGAAAGTTTATCTTTCCTACCTGTTAGAATTTTATGCGGATAAGTTTGGTGACCGACATCCCAAATCAAACGATCGTTCGGCGTATCAAAAACGTAATGCAATGCTACGGTAAGCTCGACTACTCCGAGATTGCTGGCAAAATGACCGCCGATTCCCGAAAGGGTATCTATAATATAGTTTCGAACCTCGGCACAGAGCCGGGGCAACTCCTCCAATGGAAGTTTTCTGAGGTCCGCAGGAATACGGATGCCGTCGAGATTCGGTTGTTGCTGTTGCATGAATTCCGTCGTCTAGCGGTCATTAGGACTGCTCCGCAGCGTGAAGAGGTCTCCGTAATATTTTGAGATCTTCTTCGTTTACTAAATCGATCAGTTCATAGATTCGTACAGGCTTCGTTTTTCCCTTCACCTTGACCAAATCCAATTCTCTGGCAATTATACGGTCCTTGACCTTTTCATATGTATATTCTGAAATAATGATATTGGTGGCATATTCCTTATTCGATCCCTCCAAGCGCGAGCCCAGGTTGATCGTATCCCCCATACAGGTGTAATCCATGCGGTGAGAACTCCCCATATTTCCAACTACGGCGGGTCCGGAATTCAATCCAATACCGATATCCATCACGGGAAGATCCCGGCTTTTCCACTCCTCTTTCAAGACGGCTAACCTTCGCATTTGAGCGAGGGCCGCCGCGCAAGCGTAATAGGCGTGGTCTTCTAAAGGAACCGGAGCCCCCCAGAAAGCCATGATCGCATCCCCCATGTATTTATCAATCGTTCCCTTAAATTCGATTATGATCTCCGTCATTTCGGAAAGATACTGGTTCAAAAATTGAACAAGCTCCTCAGGTCCCATTTTTTCGGACATTGTCGTGAATCCGCGGATATCCGAGAAGAAGATTGTGATATCTCTTTTCGACCCTCCCAGATTCAAATTCTCCGGATTTTTGAGAAGTTCGTCCACGACATCCTTTGATACGAATTTCGAGAATGTGCTTCTGATATATTTTACGTTCTCTTCTTCCGTTAAAATCTTGTATCCGATGATTCCTACGAAAATGAAGAGTTGTTCAACGATCACAGATGGAAAGATATGCACCAAATTGAATTCGGAAAAATCCAATAGCGTCACAACACTATATAGAAAAGCCAGAACTATGATAAATAGAAATCCCCAAGAAGTTTTCAAACGAGGAAGTACTAAACCTACCAGAAAAGCCATACTCAAATAGATCAGAAAATTTCCCCACTCCGGAACTTCGTGAAGGAAATCCTGATTTAAGATTGTGTTGATTGCGTGCGCGTGGTGTTCGATTCCCGACATATCCCCGAACGGCGATAAGTGCGTATCCTTTGCTGCCCCCCGCCCGGTAGCATAATACATCGCGACCAGGAAAATATTATTTTCCACCTGGGCCGCCGCGTTCTCGTCCCACATCTGAACGACTTCGAAGAGTTCGGTATTTCGGAAAGAATACAATCCGCCCGCAAAGTTAATTTGCATTTGTCCGTATTCGTCTATTGGAATAATGACTTCGCGGGTATCGTTAGGCTTCGCCATGATATCCTTGGTTTCCCGCTTCATGGTTTTAAAATCGAAATTCGTCACCGTTCGATTCGGAATATTTTTGATCTTAACGTATTTACCCATGACAACGTCGGTATCTTTACGCACGTCCACGCCGTAATAGTTGCAGGCGATAATCAAATCTATTGAAGGGAAATATTCCGTTTCCTTAAAAGGTCCGGAGTTTACCAATTTGGCGACCAAAGGCATTCTGCGATTCAAGCCGCTTTCATCTTTCTTAATATTCGCAAAGCCTAAACCGGCCGATCTGGAACCGATCTGTTCGATGGGAGGTTGCGGAAATTTAAGCCAAGGCTGCCCGATATCGTCGGGATCTTGAACGTTCTCGAGTTTATATTTTCTTAAAACCTCGATCCGTTTTTCCAAATTAAGAATCGCTTCCTTGGATTCCAAACTGGTTTCCATCGGGTAGTCGAACATTACCCTTGGATTTCCGTCCAATGCTTTGGACATTTCATCCATTTGCCCGGGCTTATAATCCACGAAGAAAATATCGAACATTAGTAGGTTCGAAGTGTTCTTAAATTTATCGATTATGCTTGCATAGTTCTTCCAAGGAAGGGGCCAAACTCCTTCGAGTCTTTCCAAAGTATTGGTGGTAATTCCTATAATTTGGATGTCTCTTCGAGCTCCGGCAGGTGGGTTGTATTTGATGTATTCTATCGTGCCTTCGTCCGATTCTTTTTCACTTTTGGTAATTCCGCCTTTAACAAGATTAAATCTCCACGAAACTGAGGATTCTTCCAAATCCGAAAATGGGGTAAACACCACATACAAATCGAAGACAAAGAATGAAACTATGATGGCTAACCATAAACTACCGATCGCCTGCTTATTGGTCACAAGCTTTTCTAATAGTTTGTAAAAGAAATAGGCGGAAGAAAGCAATAAGACTGCCCCGACCAGCAGCGCTTTGAAAGCAATTGGAGAATTGGATAAGAACGCGTAATAAAGATGGGCAATAATCCCTATCACAGTCAGTGTTCCGAACACTATGTCCAGTACCGATAGTTTTAAGGGGGTTTTAGACTCGCTCATTCTTTCCTCCGAGTGGAAACTGGAAGGATTTTGACCGTTGATCCGGATTCGTCAATTTTCTTCCGGTTCTTGGGAAAGAAAATATCAACAATCTCGTCTCTAAGAGGTTGCAATCGTAATCAAGAAAAGCGGCCATTCGGGAAAAGATTTATTTTTGGCTTTTCCCTACGAAGAACTAAATTCAATACGCCGATTCGACTTCGATTTAGGTTTCCGAGACCCCGTGACCGCGAAGCGCATTCGAAATAGAGCAAGCGTAATTGTACAATTTTTCTTTGCAAACTTCCGAATTTGTTCCGTTCTCTTCGATGATCCTTTGCACAGCCGAGCCGATGATAATTCCGTCCGAATATGCCGAAATTTCTTTAGCCTGCTCCGGCGACGAAATTCCAAATCCGGCGCAAACGGGAAGTTCGAAAAGAGTCTTGGTAAATCGAATTCGATCCTCCAAACCTTCCGAAACGGCTTTTCTTTCCCCCGTTACTCCGTAGGACGTAACGTAATACACGAAACCTGACGCGAATTCGCGAATCCCTTTCATTCGGGAAGCCGGGGTCGCTGGCGTAACCAAATGAATAAGATCGATTCCTCTTTTTTTGAGCGATTTGAAAAGTGCATCGGTTTCCGAAGTGTCGAACGGAAGGTCCGGGATAATCATTCCTTGAATTCCGGAAACCTTGGCCTTTTCTGCGAAACGTTCGAAACCATAACTATAAATCGGATTAAAATAAGTCAGGTAAACGAGAGGAATATGAGGATGCTTTGCGTAAATTCTCGCAGTAGTATCCAAAATTTGATCCATCGAAAAAGGGTGAGCTAATGCTCTCTTGAAAGCTTTCTGGATGATGGGTCCGTCCGCCACCGGATCGGAAAAAGGAATTCCCAATTCTAATATTCCGGCCCCTCCTCGAATCAGAGCGTCGGCCCAATCCACGCAAGAATCATAATCCGGATCGCCCAGAGAAATATAAGGTATGAATGTGCTAGCGGTTTCTGAAAAGACGCTTCGAATTGCACTCAAAGAACTTCTCCTTTAATGATTCCCGTTAAGCGAGCAACTTCGGCGACGTCCTTATCGCCCCTGCCCGAGAGACAAATCAGTATATCCTTCTTCTTACCTAAATCCTTCGCTAAGCTCTTTGCGAAGTGGAACGCATGTGCGGTTTCGAGAGCGGGAATAATTCCTTCCACACGGCATACTTCTAAAAATGAATCCAGGGCTCCTTCGTCGGAAACAGTTTCGTATTTGACTCTGCCCGAGCTATGCAAGTAAGCATGTTCAGGCCCGACCCCCGGGTAGTCTAAACCCGCGGAAACGGAATGTGCAGGAACGACCTGCCCATTCGAGTCTTGAATCACTAAAGTCTTGGTTCCGTGTAAAAAACCGGTCTTTCCGAAAAGCATCGTAGCGGAATGTTCCCCAGGAGAACTCCCTCTTCCTCCAGCCTCGACCCCGTATAACTTTACTTTTCTCTCATGTAAGAAATCGTAAAAGATTCCCATCGCGTTGGAACCGCCTCCGACGCAGGCAACCACCGCGTCCGGCAATTTATCATTCGTTTTGCGAAATTGTTTTTTTGATTCCCGTCCGATTACCGACTGAAAATCCCTAACGATCGTCGGGAACGGATGAGGCCCGATCACCGAACCTACTATATAATGAGTATCGGCAACGTTGAGCGCCCAATCTCTCATCGCTTCCGAAGTGGCGTCTTTAAGTGTCGCAGTTCCTGAAGAGACACCCACGACCCTCGCCCCTAACATCTGCATGCGAATTTCGTTCAACTTCTGGCGACGGAGATCTTCCTCTCCCATATACACGACGGTTTCAAATCCGAATAAGGCGCCCACTGTCGCAGTAGCGACTCCGTGTTGCCCAGCGCCGGTTTCTGCGATCACCCGCCTCTTTCCCATTGCTTTCGCGATTAAAGCCTGGCCGACGGTGTTATTGATTTTGTGCGCGCCGGTATGATTCAAATCTTCGCGTTTGAGCCAAATCCTAGCGCCACCCCAAGCTTGGGTCAATTTCTCCGCAAACGTTAAAGGAGAAGGTCTTCCGATATAATTTCTTTGATAGTATTCCAGATCTTTCTTAAATTTCTTACTTTTGCGAAGTCGATTATAAGTCGATTCCAGTTCGATCAATGCCTCGGTGAGAATTTCGGGGGCGTATCTTCCCCCGAATTCCCCGAAGTATCCTTCTTTTTCCGTGAAGCTGCGTTCTTTAGCCATATAGCGGCTCCTTACGGAGGATCAATCCTCCGCCAACTCTTGGTATAATTCCTGGCGTAACCGTTCCACTCGATTTACGAGATCATCAAAACTCTTGAACGTAAAAACTTCTTCTTTATCTTTCTTCCTATTATAGATGGAAATTTCTCCGGCTTCGAAGAACTTCTTACCGACGGTAACTCGGATCGGAAAGCCGATCAATTCGGAATCTTTAAACTTGAATCCCGGGCCGAGGTCTCGGTCGTCCCAAAAAACTTCGATGCCCTCGCTTGAAAGAGCGTCGTAAAATTCCTTAGCCTTCGCTTCCTGCTCGGAACCTTTTCCCAGAGTCACTAGAGAAACTTCGAAAGGAGCGATACTGATTGGCCAATAAATGCCTTTTTCGTCGTTACACTGCTCGATGACAGTCGCCATCGTACGATTCACTCCGATTCCATAACAACCCATAGTAAGAGATCTAGCTTTTCCCCGCTGGTCCAATACTTGAATCTGGAACGACTTGGTGTATTTATCGCCTAGTTTAAAAATATGTCCTACTTCGATTCCCTTCTCCGCTTTTAGCGGCTTTCCGCAATCGGGACAGGGATCTCCCTCCCGAGTCAAAGCGATATCGGCAGTTTCGAATTCCGACTTCATTTCCTTTGCCGGGACATAGCCTTGAATATGCGCGTCTTCCTTTCCGGCGCCTACGATATAGGCTTGGTCGTTACGAATGGAAGAATCCAAAATTACTCTGAAGGACGATTTGGCATCGGAAGGTCCGATGTAACCCGGAAAGAGTCCGGCGGATTGCAATTCGGCTTCGGGTATTAAATCCAATTCGGGCCATTTAAGATGGGCCTTTAGCTTATGTTCGTTTAATTCCAAATCCCCGCGTAAAAAGACCAGCACGGATTCTTTCCCGTTTTTTAAAGCCACCGCTTTCAAAGTATCTTTCGGCCGAACGGAAAGAAGATCCGCGACTTCTTGGATACTTTTTTTACCGGGAGTCGAAACTTCCTTCTTCTCTTTCGGACCGCTTGGACAGTCAGCATCGGCGGAAATAAACGGAGTTTTTTCGCTATTGGAATTGTATCCGCAGTTTCCGCAAAGCAGTAGCGTTTCTTCTCCTATCGGAGAAACGACCATAAACTCTTCGGAGGCGGAACCTCCCATCGCTCCGGAATCCGCTTGAACGGGTATGGTCTTTAATCCGCATCGCTGGAAAATTCTTCTGTATGCGGTTCTCATATCCTGGTATGTCTCATCTAAAGACGCGTCGTCTATATGAAAAGAATATGCATCTTTCATAATGAACTCTCGGGAACGGATTACGCCGAACCTAGGCCTGATTTCGTCCCGAAACTTGGTATGAATTTGGTAAACATTTAACGGTAAATCCTTGTAGGATTTCAAAAGCGGTTTTACGAGATAAGAAAAGGATTCCTCGTGCGTGGGACCGAGCGCATACCACTGATCATGACGATCTTTTACTCGGAACATTTCCGGTCCCATTACTGACCAACGACCGGATTGCTCCCAAAACTCTGAGGGAGTTAATATGGGAAGTTCAAACTCCAGGGCCCCGGTTGCGTCCATCTCTTGTCGAACGACGGATTCTATTTTTTTTATAACTCTTAATCCTAGAGGTAAAAAGAAGTAAAATCCCGAACCTGATTTTCGTACAAGTCCGGCGCGGATCATCAATCGATGTGACGCAACGACCGCATCTGCGGGATTTTCTTTTTCAGTCGGTAAAATATATTTTGATGCTCTCATGCCAGCCTAACGGAAAAAATCGTAATAGCTGACATAGAATCCCAATCCCAATAGGAAGAAAAATCCGATTCTCAAGATTCCTTCCATGACTCTTTGGGGTAAAGGCCTACCAGCTACCGCTTCGTATGCAAAGAAAACGATATGTCCACCGTCGGCCACAGGAATCGGAAGTAAATTCATAATCATTAAAGCGATCGAAATCTTAGCGACGAATTCCCAATAATCCAGGATCCCGTTCCCCATAAAATATTGCGAGGCCTTGAAGAGCCCTACCGGACCCGAAAGACTATCCTTCACTTTGATCAATCCAGAAAATAGCATTCCCAATCCTCGAAGATTATCGGAAATCATTTTTACGATATCCTTTCCGGATTGAGTGAACGCTTCCAAAAGCGAAAGCTTGCGATCCATTCTTTCTTCGTTAACGTACATCGTGGCCCGGAACCCGAGCAGACCGATATTTCTTAATCCGAGAGTTGCTTCCCAGGAATCCCCGCCCATTTGCAATTGGGCCCGCTGCCCGACTCTACCCCGAACTTCGTCCAGAAAATCCTCGAAGCTTGCGAAAGATTTCCCGTTTAATTTAAGGTTCAAAAGTTTCAATTTCACTTCGGGGTCGTAGCTCAGCAGATTTCGAGACGACGGAGAGAGTTCTGGATATTTTTTATCCTTTAAATTTTTAAACTCGACGACGTATGCGGGAAGAACCGGCATCTCTACCTCTACTTTCTCCCGAGACCAGGGATTCAAAAGAGGATATTTTTTCCGATCGATTACGAGTTTGACTTTCTCTTTCTGAAACTTACCTAGGGTTTCCTGCAGTTGCGGAACCGTATGAACTTCCATCCCGTTGACGGATAAAATACGATCACCGTCGTTTAAATAATCCAGTGCCCTTGCTTGGAGAATTTTTTGACGTTCTTTCGATTCCTGCAAAGCTAATTGCTCGGGAGGAAGATCCCTTCCGACTGCTATACGCTCCATCCTTTCTTTTTGATAGAGTTCCGCTTCCTTATTCTTATCCAGCTTCGACGAGAGCCAATGATAAAGGCGATCGGACAGATCGAACTCGGCTTCCACCCACCGCTCGCCCGCAAACTCGATCCCTAAATACGCGTCCGGGACCGTAATTTCGAACGGCTTCCCGCCATCTCGCTCCACGCGAAGAGCGACTTCATGTCCTTTAGAAAGTCCTAATTCAGAAATGAGTTCATACTTGGTTTCGGTCTGAATTCCATTTACAGCCAAAATTTTATCGCCGCTTCTTAAGCCGGCGTGATACCCGGGCGAGTATTCGTTATAAGCCGGCTCCAGATAGATTCGATTTCCGGACGGATTATGCCCGTAAAGATAAAGCACTAATACGATGATGAAGCCTAGAATTAAGTTGAATAAAGGTCCGCCTATGACGGGTATCATCCTCTTTAAAGGAGGAGTAGAAAGGAACTCACCCTTTTCTCCTTTGACATTACTACCGTACTCGTCTCCTTTAAAGAGAACATATCCACCGATTGGAATCCCCGTGATTTGAAAAGTAGTTTCCCCGATCTGCTTTTTCCAGATTCCCTTGCCGTAACCGATGGAAAAAACTCTGGCCTTGACTCCGACGAGCCAACCCATGACTAAATGCCCGAGTTCGTGAATGAAAATACAAAGCGCGAGCATAAACACGGCGCCGAAGATAAGCGTTAACATGATTGCGTAACCTTTCCTTTACGGGAATTAAGAACAAATTCTCTAGTTTTACGATCCGCCTCTTCGTAACCCTCCAAATCGGAAGGAAATGAAATTGCGATCGTATTCAAGGCGGAATGGATTTGATTCGGGATTTCCGTGAATCGAATCTCGCCTTTCAAAAAAAGATCCACAGCGACTTCATTCGCCGCATTGAAGATCGAAGGTGCGGTACCGCCGGCCCGACCGGCTTCGTAAGCCAAAGACAAGCCTGGATACCGAGCCGGATCAACTTCTAAAAATTCCAAATTTCCCCAAGACGTGCTCGGGTGGGAGCGTAATACTTTCGGAACAATTGCCGGATAGAAGAGGGAATGGGCGACGGGAAAAATCATATCCGGGTAAGAAGAATAAACGAAACTAGCGCCGTCCTTCATCTCCACAATTCCGTGTGCAACGCTTTGAGGATGAATAACCACTCCGATTTTTTCATAAGGAAAACCGAATAGATAATGAGCTTCAATTACTTCCAAACCCTTGTTGATCATTCCGGCGGAATCCACCGTAATTTTCGGTCCCATATTCCAGGTCGGATGCTGCAAAGCCTGCTGAATCGTAACTTTCTCCAATTCTCCAATCGCTAACTTTCGAAACGGACCGCCTGAAGCGGTTAGAACGATCCGCTCCAGAGAATCCTTTTTTACGTTTTCCAAAAGTTGAAATAATGCATTATGTTCCGAGTCGACCGGTACCAAATACGCTTTAGAATTCTTTAATAGTTCGTTGATATAAGGCCCGCAGGTGACCAACGTTTCTTTATTGGCTATACCGATTTTTTTCCCGGCTCGAATCGCTTCGATTGTGGGTCGAACTCCGCTGGCTCCCACGACTGCCGTAATTACCGTTTCGATTTGGGGATCCTGTACTAATTGAGAAAGAGAGGACATTCCGTATAGGATTTCAGTATTGCCGATTTTCTTTCCTAAAACGAGTTTGTCCGCTGACTCGGCAGTCACGCAAAGAATATCCGGGCAAAATTCTTCCGCGATCGATTTGGCCTTGTCTAAGTTTGAATGAACGCTGAAGGATCGGAGCCTGAATTCTTCCGGAAAAGTTCTCAGTACCTTGAGCGTGGATTCGCCTACGGAACCGGACGCTCCGAGGATGCAGACGTTCCTGGTCATATAGGGATTAGACTGGAAAGCCCAAGGCCCCTTTGATCTGAAGATAAAAATAGAGCATAGGAACCGTTAGAAGAAGAGCATCAGCTCGATCCAAAATTCCGCCGTGTCCCGGGATTAGATTGCCGGAGTCCTTTACTTTGGCATCCCTCTTCATTGCAGATTCCAAAAGGTCTCCGATTACGCCTACAATGGAAAGAATCAAGGAAATCAGCAATACTTCGGCTCCCCCCACAGGAGTAGCTACGCCCGTATTTTTTTCCCAAATGAAATTCAGTAAAAATACGGAGAGCGCCGCGATAATGATTCCCGAGACGTAACCCTCCCAGGTTTTTTTAGGAGAAATCGCTAATCCCGCCGGATTTCGCCCGAACCATCGACCGCCAAAATATCCGCCTACGTCCGTTAAGAACGTGGCAACCGAAACAAGAAAGATATAATAAATTCCGTCATTCATTCCTAGAAGTAAGAGCAAATGTCCCAACGGAACCGCCGCATAGAAAACTCCTAAGACGGTGGAGCTAACGGAAAAAATGGCTCCGTCCAAAGGTCTCCTCAAAATTTGCAGCACGAAACTCGTGATGAACAATAAGATAAATGCAAGTATAACTGCATCGAACGGGGGCACGAAGAATTTAAAGTTCCTTTGAAAGACCATCGGAGCCTCGAACTTATTTTGGGCCGCGACGAATCTAAAGTAGTACAGCAACAAAATCACAAGGAAGAAAAAAATTCCGGTTCCCTTAAAAGGTCGTCCGTCCTGCTGGCGATCGGAAAGCCTATAGAACTCGGTCAGCCCTATCACTCCGCCGACTCCAAGAAGAATTAACGTTTGAAGATAATAAAAATCACGATAGAAAATCATGAAAAGATAAAGGACTACAAGTACTGCGGCGGATAGGATCCGTTTCGGCGTTTCACCCATTTTCTAAACCTCCAAATTTTCGAGTTCTTCCTGCGAACCATTCCAATGCGAGTTCAAGATTTTTTCTGTCGAACTCGGGCCAGAGCGTTTCACTGAAAAAAAGCTCCGCGTATGCGGATTGCCATAGGAGAAAATTGGATAGCCTCTGTTCTCCGGCAGTTCTGATCAGTAAATCTACGGGAGGAAGAGGGTACGTATACAAATATTTTTCAAGTTCTTTAGTGGTGACCGCCTTTCCGGATGAGACTTTATTCTTACGCCTCTCCTCGATCAAATTCCCGACTGCAGTGAGCAGCTCCTCTTGCGAGCCGTAATTCAGGCAAAAGTTTACGGTTAAATTACGATTTTTTCTCGTTACTTCTATGGCATGATCGATCTTCGTTAAGACCTTAGCGGATAAACGTTTACGGGAACCCGAATGCATAATTCGAATTCCCCTTTCGGCAATGGTATCCAAGCGAGATTCGATGAATTCCACAAGCAGATCGAAAATCGATTTAATTTCGGTAATCGGACGTTTCCAGTTTTCGGTAGAAAACGCATATAGAGAAACGTTTTCCAAACCGATCGCAAGACTAGCGTCCATCAACCGGTCGATCGCATCCGCTCCGGCACGATGACCTTGAGATCGAGGCAAACCTTTGGCCGCGGCCCATCTGCCATTTCCATCCATTATGACCGCCACATGGCGGGGAAGTTTAGAACTAGAAGAAATCACTTAGATTGTGGTGATTTCCTTCTCCTTGTCGGCCGTGACTGCGGAGATTTTATCGATGTAAGAATCGGTAATCTTTTGCACCTGATCTTGAACAGACTTTAATTCATCCTGAGATATTCCCTCGGAATGTCTTTTCAAATCTTCTAGAGTGTCCCTACGAATATTGCGAACCGCAACCTTCTTCTCTTCGGATTTCGATTTGACGACTTTTGCCAGTTCTTTTCGTCTTTCCCCGGTTAGTTCGGGAATAACTATACGAATAACGGAGCCGTCGTTCGTAGGTTGGAGTCCGAGACCAGAAGCTTGAATGCCCTTTTCTATATCCTTAATGATTCCCTTATCGTACGGAGAAATCACGAGCAATCTGGGCTCGGGAACGGAGATATTACCGAGTTGATTGATCGGAGTCAGGGCGCCGTAGTATTCTACTTTAATATCTTCGATAAGAGCGGGGTTGGCTCTTCCCGTCCGAATCCCGGCAAAATCCTTACGAAGGAGTTCCACCGTCTTGTCCATTTTGGACTTCATTGTGTTTAGAAGTTCGTCATTCGCCATCGATCTGTATATCCTCCGAGTTAGAAATCAAAGTACCGATTTCCTTCCCGACGACCAGATCTTTTAAATTGCCCCGCTTAAAAATGTCAAATACGATAATGGGCATATTGTTTTCCATACACAAGCTAAGCGCGGTAGAATCCATGACCTGTAACCGTCTTTTGATCGATTCCATAAACGAAACCTGGCTGTAGCGTTTTGCGGTCGGATCCTTCTTAGGATCGGCTTCGTAAACTCCGTCCACTTTGGTCGCCTTGAGGATCAATTCACAACCGACTTCGACCGCTCTTAAGCTAGCCGCGGTATCCGTGGTGAAATAGGGGTTACCGATTCCACCGGCAAAAATAACGATTCGTTTTTTTTCTAGGTGGCGAACGGCACGCCTCCGAATATAGCTCTCGGCAACGGAATGAATATCTATAGCGGATTGAACCCTAGTATAGAGTCCTTTTTTTTCGCAAGCATCCTGCAAAGCTAACGCGTTTTGAATGGTCGCTAGCATTCCCATGTAATCGGCAGTGGCTCGGTCGATCCCGACTTTTACCAAATTGGCTCCTCGAATTAGGTTCCCGCCTCCGACTACGATGGAAATCTCCACCCCGAGAGCATGAACTTCCTTCAATTCTTCCGCCAAGGAATGAGTCTTTTTACTATCGATTCCGAACTCGCCCTCTCCGGCAAGGGCTTCGCCGGAGAGTTTGATTAAGATACGCTTGTACTTTGCGGTTTCCTGTGCCAAAGTTTACAGGCCGCCTACCTGGTAACGGGTAAAGCGAGCTACGGTGATATTTTCGCCAAACTTCGCGATGGACTCCTTAACCAGATCGTCGACCGTCTTAGCATTGTCTTTGATAAATGCTTGGTTGAGTAGGCAAACTTCGGAAAAATATTTCTTAATTTTTCCAGGAACGATCTTTTCGATTTGTTCCGGCTTTTTGCCCTCTTCCTTTAGCTGCGCTTCGATCACTTTTTTTTCACGCTCGATATCCTCTGCGGGAACTTGATCTTCGCTGACGTATATGGGAGCCATTGCCGCAATCTGAAGACAAAGTTCCTTTCCCAAAGCCTCGAAGCCTTCGTTACGGGAAACGAAATCCGTCTCGGAATTGAGTTCCAGAAGAACGCCGATTTTACCGTCTCCGTGAATATAGGAAACGGTCCGACCTTCTTTTGTTACGCGGCCGGCCTTTTTTGCAGCCTTCGCAATTCCCTTTTCACGGAGCCAATCCGCGGATTTATCGACGTTATTATTGTTTTCTACAAGAGCTTTCTTGCAATCCATGAGCCCCGCGCCGGTCCGGTCACGAAGTTCCTTAATCAGGTCTGTGGTAGATGCTGACAACGCCTTCCCCTCCTACTCGTTCTTGTCGATTTCGATCGTTGCCGCAATTGTAGGCTCGGTCGTTTCCGTAGTACCGGCGGTAGCTGCTGCTGCGGCTGCTGCCGCATCTTCGGCTTTTTTCAGACGATCAGCGTCTTCGTCCATAATGAACTTACCGCTTTCATCATACTCGCCTTGGTATTCCAGAGCAAGAGCTTCGGAATCCAGATCTTCGCTAAAGCGAGGTTGTTCTACGACACCGCCGGTTCCTTCGATGACTGCGTTGGACATCGTCTCAAGGAAGAGAGAGATGGCACGAATCGCATCGTCATTTCCCGGAATCGGATAATCGATCAATTCAGGGTCGCAATTTGTATCGACGACCGCAAAGATTTTAAGTCCGAGTTTACGAGCTTCTTTAACTGCAATTTCCTCTTTCTTAGGATCGATCACAAACAGTATGTCCGGAATCGAAACCATATCTTTTATGCCGCCCAATGTTTTCCGAAGTTTTTCGGATTCACGACGAAGAGAGAGGATTTCCTTTTTGGTTTTTACTTCCTTTTCGAAAGTATTTTCGGTTTCCATCGCTTCCAATTTTTTTAATCTTGCGATGGATTTTTTAACCGTATTCCAATTCGTTAAGAGACCGCCCGGCCAACGATTATTAATGAAATACATATTGGAGCGGATCGCTTCTCTTTCGATTGCTCCGCGAGCTTGCTTCTTAGTTCCGACAAAAAGGACTTTCTTTCCCTCGCTCGTCAGACGTTTGAGAGCGTCGTAAGCTTCTTTAGCTTTCTGTACGGTCTTTTGAAGATCGATGATATGAATCCCGTTTCTTGCTGTGAAGACATAGGGAGCCATTTTTGGATTCCATTTGCGAGTCTGGTGGCCGAAGTGAACTCCGGTTTCCAGAAGGTTTTTCATGGAAATTACTGACATGAGTCGTTTACCCCTTTTTTAGTACGAAGAACAATGTCGCCACAAGTCCCAAGAGACTTGCAGGGGTAACTTGAACTTCGACTTTGATTACGTAAAGTTCTAGCCGAACCGCTTCCTGAAGGAGGTAGACAGAGAGGAAATGAACGCCTAAAAGACGATCCAAAAGAACGCCGACTACGGCTCCCGCTAAGTAACCGAGGACGATTGCAATGGCGATTTTTCCCGCTTTTGCGCCGTCCATAGGTCGTTTCGGGCTAGCAGATACCAATTTCGCAGAATTGACCTATGGGTCAATCTTTATTGGGAAGTATCATTTCACAGTTGCCTTCGAACACGACGCCGTCCGCAATCTGTAGTTTTGCCGTTTTGATATTCCCGTTTACTTTTCCGGTGGGTAGCATTTCCAATCGTTGCGTCGCGATCACATTTCCGGTGATTTCGCCTCCAACCACGACCGTCCCAGCCTTAATATTTGCCTTAACTTTGGCGCCTTCGCTTACCAAAAGAAATCCTTCCGATTCTATTTCTCCATGGAATTCTCCCGAAATTTCCAAGGGCCTACGGAAGTTCAAGATACCCGAAAAAGACGTTTCTCGTCCTAAAACCGTCGAGATGGTTCCGTGTTCGGTGACGGTTCGTGTGGGTTTGGTTACGGTAGAAGCTTTTTTGGACATTGATACCTTTGTTATTTCGTCTTCATTTCAAATACGCCGTCCCAATCCTGGGGGGGCGGTTCTGCGATAAATGCTTCGCAACGGCCTATATATTTTTTGGAAGGTCCGTCTCCGGGAGTAATTTCCAAGGCCTTTTTAAACAATCCCAACGCTTCCGTAAACTTCCGGTTCTTATAAAGCTGGAGGCCGTCGTTATATAATTTGAGAGTTTCCTTAAACGATTCGGAGACCATGAGTTCACTCCTTATAAAGAACTACTACGGCGGTGGAATAATTTTCCGCGTGACTGATCGAAACAGAGACGCCGCTATAACCTTTCTCGATGAACAATTCTTTCGATTTTCCGTGAAGTACCAATTCTTTTTTTCCGAATTCTTTCCCGAAAAGCTCGATTTCCCTCATATCCAAAGCCACCTTCTCACCGGCTTCGATCGCTTTGATAAAGGCTTCTTTGACACAAAATCTACCGCTTAAATGGGGAACAGGGTCTTTTCTGCCCGTGCAGTATTGAATCTCGGTTTCCGAAAAGACCCGCTTTAAAAACCGCTCGCCGTGTTTTTCCAGGAGGTCTCGAATCCGATCGTTTTCTACGATATCATTCCCGATGGAAATTTTCATTCTTCCTCGGGTGTTGGTAGCGGTTCTTCGGAATTCGGTTCCGTCTCCCCCTCCGTACCTTCGTCTCCGGTTTCGCTATCCAGATCGGGGCGAATTCTATATAAGATGGAAATCCGATCCGGAAAGAAACTTTGTATATCGACCGATTTCAGGGCAGGCGCTTTCGTTAAGCGAACTTTAGCGAGAACGGGTTTATTATCCGGTAATAGCTTTTTAGTTTTCGGATCGTACTTATGTGTACATGCCACCGTCGCGGAAAGGCCCTTGATAATTTGAATACTTCTGAGAGGGGTCTTGGATTGCAACTTTACCGAGATTTCCTGCTCGGAAAATTCGGCTTCCAAATTCTTATCCAAGGACTGACATTTTACCGGCACGCCTAATACAATGCTCTCTCCCGGTGTTGAAGAATTCGCGATAATGCTGACCCGAACCGAAATTTCTTTAATATTTTCCCGGTATCTTAGTCCGGACGGGAGTTCCGGAAGTTTTTGTTTTACCGTAAACGATTCGGTTTTATCCTTTAGGGAAATCGCAGGAAGAGTGATTCGTCCGAACTTCTCCAACTGTGCGTGGTTTCCGATCACTACCAAATTTGCCGGAGATATAAAGTGGGAAGACTTTACATAATCTTTAGGGGGATCTCCGGTAAACTTCACGTCCAAAGTCAACGTGCGACTGATATTGGAATCGACGATTATCTTAACTTTATCCTTTAAGCGAGTCACTCTAAGACCTGCAGGGACTCCTCCGATTCGGACCACGTTGACGATATTTTCCCCCGGGTGGAGGTCTGCTGCGGATATATAAGCTTTGAGCGAAGGAGAATAAAAATTCACGTAATCCCGAACTCCTTCCACTTTCACCGGGAACGTAACGTCCGAACCTTTAGCGATCACCATCCCGCCGGATAATTTGGGGTAATCGATTTTGATATTCACTTCCCGAACGAGAATTTTCGAGTTCTGAAGATTGATATAAAATACGATCGCGAGTATGATTGAGCCGAGTTTTGCCTGCCAATTATTGAGGAGGGTTTTAAGCATTTAAATCCTCCCTTTCGTCCCCTTCTACTTTCTTATCGGAATTCGGTTTTTTTTCGTGAAGGATGGTATTTAATAAATTCTTTAACTCGATCGGCTTAACCGGATGAATCATTTCCCCGTCGTAACAAACTGAAATTTCTCCCGTCTCCTCCGAGGTGACTACGACTACCGCATCCGATTCTTCGGCGATTCCGAGAGCGGCCCTATGTCGAGCCCCCATCCTGGCATCGTCCAAATTTTGAGCCATGGGCAAAAAGGCACCCGCACATGCGATCCGGTTCTGTTCGATGATCACGGCTCCGTCATGAAGAGCCGTATTTTTTTTAAAGATCGTGAGTAACAGACTAGAAGAAAGTATCGCATCCAATTGAACGGCTTGCTCGGCGATCTCCTTGAGGCTATGCTCTCTAACGATGGCAATGATGGAGCCTGTCTTATTCTTTGCCATGATCTTGGCTGCTTCCACGATTTCATCCAAATCGGTTACGGTTTTAAGGAGGAAGGGTCGAAAGAATTTCAGCCTCGCCATATCACCCGTAATTTTCCGGAGCTCCGGCTGTAAAAGAACGATGATCGCGAAGACGAGAGCAGGTCGTATATTATCGATGATCCAATCTAAAAGTTCGAATTCGGCGTACTGGGCAAAAATTCCAAGCAACCAAATCAATCCTATTCCGAGTAAAAGCTGGACTCCTCTGGTCCTACGAATCGTGGCATAAAATTGGTATATTAAAAAACTGACGATCAGTATATCGAGAATCACATTGATTCCGAATCGATCATTTTGAAAAAGGGTGATATTCTTAAAGAATCCCATTTTCAGTTTCCTATAGCCCTAAAACGGCGAACATATCGTAAAGTCCTTTCCCTCTTCCTGCCAAAAACTCTGCAGCCTTAACGGAACCGACCGCGAAAGTTTTTCGATCCTGAGCTTTATGCGAAATTTCGATTCTCTCTTCTGGAGTGAAAAAATATACGGTGTGATCTCCGATCACTTCGCCGGCACGCATCGTATGAATTCCGATTTCCTTGGGATCCCTTTCCGGTAAAATTCCGTGGCGACCGTGTACCACATTGGATTCGTTACGACCAAGGGTTTCCAGTAAAATGGATTTTAATTTTTCGGCGGTCCCGGAAGGAGAATCCTTTTTATGGCGATGATGGATATCTTGAATTTCGATGTCGGAGAGATCACCCAAAACTTTCGCCGCAATCTCCGTTAGTTTGAAGAGTAGATTGACTCCTATCGACATATTTGGTGAGTATACGATTGGAATATGCGAAGAAGCTTCCTTGAGAAGATGCTTATGCGCTTCGGTTAACCCCGTCGTACCTACAACGAGCGGCTTTCCTGCATTAATGCAACTTTCCAGCACGTCGGAGAGAACTTCTCTGATGGAAAAATCGATGACGATATCCGAAGCGGAGATCGCCTTGTTTAGATCGTCCGTAAACGGAATCTGATTCGGCTTCAGTCCGGAATGCAAACCTGAATCTAATCCGAGATACACGGATCCTTTACTGACCACGGCTGCCGAAAGTTCGGAAACTTTCGACTGAGATAGAACTTGGATGATGGCAGTTCCCATCCTTCCCGAAGCTCCGATAACCGCGACCCGATTTTTTGCCGTCAAAATATTCTCCCCTAGTTATAACCTTTTCCGATTAGGTCGGAAATGGTTTTTTTTAGTTTTTCCGCTGACGCATTTTGAGTGAGAGGAGTTAAAGGAAGACGAATTTCCGAAGAACAATAACCGTTCCAACTCATAGCTGCCTTAATCGGTATCGGATTCGTTTCGGTAAACGCGAGCGCGAATAATTCCAAGAAATCGTAATGAATCTTTTGTGCCGCCTGCATATCTCCTTTTTGAAACGAATCTATCAGTTTCACTATGCTCGCAGGAAACAGATTCGATATCACGGAAACGACCCCGACTCCCCCGACGGACAACAAAGGCAAAGTTAGATTGTCGTCTCCCGAAAGTACGGTCATTTTATTTCCGACCAAGGAAATTAATTTTGCCATTTGACCCAGATCTCCGGTAGCTTCTTTCATGGAACGAATTTGCGGATGTTCCGAAAGTCTAAGAACGGTCTCGGGCAGCAGATTTACGCTCGTCCTACCCGGAATATTATATAACATGATCGGAACAGAAGAATGATCCGCGATTTCCTTGAAATGAAGATACATCCCTTCCTGAGTCGGTTTATTATAATAAGGATTGACCTGCAAAATTCCGTCTACGCCGTCCGTGCAAGCCTCTTCGGTTAACGATATTGCTTCCCGAGTCGAATTGGAACCCGTGCCCGCGACGACTTGGATCCTTTTTTTTACGATTCGGACCGTCTCCCGAATCAATTCTTCGTGCTCATCGTGGGACAAAGTCGGAGATTCACCCGTCGTACCGCACGGTACGACTCCGGTAACCCCGCCTTTTATCTGCTTTTCCAAGAGAGAAAAATAAGAGTCATAGTCGATTTTTCCGTTCTTGAAAGGAGTGATGATGGCTGTATAAACGCCTCGAAACATAATTTGTAAATTCCTTGGCCCCGGGTGATTTGGCAATAAAAATACCCCGGTTCTCTATCTTGGCCGTTTCGGCCCCCTAAATCCGATTCCGAGTTGCTTTAGGTCGCGATATGGCAATTCTGGTAGGTCGATGCTCGTTTCCGCAGAATTATTGACTTCCTACTCGGCGACGTTTCTTCTCTCGCTAGGACTCTGTAAACTTTATATCGGTTCTAAAAGAATCACGATTTCTGACATCCCGAACGAACGCAGTATGCACCAAGCCGCCACGAAGAAGTCCGGCGGGATTTGGATCTTCGCTTCATTCAGTTTCATTCTAGGAGTCTTTAGTTACTTTGGAATAGCGGAATTTCCCTGGCACTGGTGGACCGGAATTTTATTCTTTTTCTTAATCGGATTAGGCGACGATGTTAAGGGACTAAGTCCCTATCTTCGATTCGGAGCGGAATTTATTTTCTTGGCGGCCTGGGTAAGCCTCGCTCCGTTTCGAATCTCACTATTCGGTTATGATTTAGGGGTCTCTCCGGGCGGTTTCGGCGAGGTTACTTTAATCTCTCTCTATCTACTTTTCTTCATCAATCTATGTAATTTCATGGACGGGTTAGATACGTATCTAACTACAAATTTAATTTTCATGGCTTTCGCGACGGCGATAGTAACCGGTAGCGACCTTCCGTTTTCGTACTTTTTAGTTTTTGCCGCCTTGTTCGGTTTTCTAGCCTGGAATTTACCTAAGGCCAAACTATTCTTAGGCGATTCGGGTTCTTTATTTTTAGGATTTGCCTTAAGCGCCCTACCTTTCGACGTCGCAAGATCGAAAGCATTCGAATTTTCCGATCTTTTCTTTTTTGCTCCCGTTTTTTTTACCGACGGCCTATTAACGATCTTAGTTAGATTGTATAAAAAAGAGAATATTTTCCGAGCGCATCGCTCTCATTTATATCAGCTTTTTGCGATTACGACCCATAACAAAGGATGGGTATCGCTCGGGTTTACGCTCGCAAACATTCCTGCATTGCTAATCTGGGCTTTTGCTCCCAAATACTGGTCCGTATTTTTAACCATATTCCTATATTCAATCTGCTACGTTTATTTCAGAAGAGAACTGCTGCTTAAAAAAGCGATATAAACTAAGAATATTAGAATGTTCTTCTAATTTCTCCCATCCGCCAGCTCATATATAACAACGCGGCAAGTTCCATTAAACCGGCCCAAACGAAGGTCGACGAAATACCGATTCGATCCGAAAAGAAACCAGCAAGAACTCCGGTAATAGCCGGCGTTAAGAGAAATACCAGACTATAAATGGATAGAATCCGTCCGCGTATATAGTTCTCCGTATGTTGCTGAATTCCTGCGGGAATGATCGTAATGATCACTCCGGTAAGACTTCCGAATACGAATAAAACGAAGGTCGTTAAAAGCAGACTCGAAGATAAAAACGGAAGTCCGGCAAAGAGAAGACTACCGATGAAGGCTGCGCCGAATAAGATATGCCCCTTCTTTCGAATTCCATGTACGAAGAACGTTGCAGAACCTCCTAAAACGAGACCGATTCCTAAGGAAGTAAGAAGCGCCCCTCTCGCAGATTCGGATAATCCCAAAACTTCCTTGGCATACTTAGGCAAAAGAACTTGAATCGGCCCCACGAGCATTACCACCGTTCCGAGTAAATACAGGAACTGTCGAACTAACTCGGATCGCTTAAGGTAGGCGAATATTTGACTTACATTCGTTACCTGATTTTGAGCATTCCTCCCCTTTGAGTCCAAAGGAAGAAACGCGAGTAGTATTACGCTTATTAAATATGCGCATCCGATGCCTAAAAAAACTTGTTTGAAGGGTAGGAATTCCCTCAAAGATCCTGCGGCTAATGGTGCTAATCCGTATCCGAATAATACTAATGTGTTTAACCAAACGCTATGTTTTCCGATCTTTGAATGATCTACCAGATCTCCCAGAATCGCAAATCTTCCCGGCATCACGAACGCCAGCCCGATTCCGGAGAGAACGGAAGGAATCAAAAGAAGATATGGTCGTCCTTTAGCGATCCAATCCAGCTCCAAAGACAAGGCGGCAAAGCCCGCTCCGACCGCCATCGAGAGTTGAGCGATTCCTAGTACCCATTTTCTAGAATAGCGATCTAATAAGCGACCGGCCGGAAAACTTAAAAACAAAAGGGGAATGCATACGCAAAAAAACACCCAACCGGAAAAAGCATCCGAATCCGAAACGTTCTGGGATAAAATAATAGCGGTATAATTATACATATTCCCGGCTAGAAGACCGAGAATCGAAGATAAATAATAAAGTAAAATCACCAATGCCGACGTTTTACGAAGACGAATGTCGATGCAAGAGATTTACCGATCTCGGTCCGAAAAGGGAGTTTTCAAATGATAAGTAGTTCCACTTGACGGAAAATATTTAAAAAGAGAATCTCCTAAATCACATGGCCTCATCGACAGTTAGATTTGATTCCGTAAAATATCTACCCCGTTTAGCGGAATTCATGAGCCAGGAAATAGAACGACACCTTAAAGAAGTAGAGGACCTTCGCACGCTATCAGCGTCGCATTTTGAAATTCTAACTTTTTTATTGCGAAAAGAGAAAACGAATATGTCCCTGATAGCCAAGGCGATTCACAGAAAAAAATCGACGGTGACCGTCCTGGTCAATAAACTCGAAGACCTAGGCTTAATCAGAAAATATAGTTCCGATGAAGATAAGCGGGAAACGAATCTCGAACTGACCGAACGGGGACGGGCGGTCCGAGTCGTAGCCAAACGCATCAGTTCGAGTATAATGTCCTTAAAACTATGGGGTCTAAATCCTAAAGAATCGGAGCAACTATTTTATTTATTAGAAAAAACGTATACTTATCTCAGAGATACGAAAAAACTTTAACTGATCGCTTTATTGAATTCCGGTCTCCGCCCGTTAATCATAGCTTCAATTCCCTCAACCGCGTCCACGCTTTGGATACTTTCAATCGTTTTCCTCTTATCGTATTCGAACATTTCCCGTAAGTCTTTGGATAAGTAGCGAACCGCTTCCTTGCATGACGATGTTGCCGATCGGGAATTTTTCGATAGCTTCTTCGCAAATTTTTGAACTGCATCCTTTAATACGGCGGAATCGTCAAAGACTTCGTCAAGCAATCCGATTTCATTCGCTTCCGACCCTTTATATGCGACTCCAAGCAGAATATGGCGTTCCGTCTCTCGGATCCCGACAATATTCGAAAACATTTTGGCGACCGAAGCTGGAACCCGAATCCCTATTTTCACTTCCGGCAGCCCGATTCTGGCATTCTGTAAACCGAATCTAAAGTCGCTCGCTATACCTATCATCGCCCCGTAGCCTATAGCATGTCCGCTTATTTCCGCCAAAACAGGACAAGGAAAGAAGTAAATTTTTTGTAATATTCCAAAAAAATAGTCTAAGAAAGGGACTAAGTCTTTCCGGATCTCTTCTTTTTTTAATTCGCCCAAATTAAGGCCTTGAGAAAAAACCCCTTCTCGATCGCTTCCGATCACCAAAACTCCCAAATTGGAGTTCATCGCCGATTTCAAAGCAGCATCCAGCTTCTGAAAAACTTCGAAAGTAAAACTATTTTTATCGTCGGTGTTCAAGGTAATTCTACCGACTCCATCTTCTTCTATAAATCGAACCGATTCCATATCCCGCCCCATTTAGTTAGATATCTTACTATATTTTTTGAATGAATTCTGTAAAGAAAGTTTCTTCAAAAATTTGCACCGATGAAGGTCGGATTTATCGGTTTTCCGTCGGGCGAAATTTTCGGCCAACGGAGCTTAAATCGGGTTTCGAATTCAAAATTAACCTAATTGTATCTTGCCATAAGTTTTTTTAAACCGAGCTTTGCCGGCTCATAGCCAAAATCGATCTGCAGCGCCGATTCGAACTCGATTCTTGCACGATCGAGATATCCGAGGGTTTCCCAGCAACAACCCGCATTAAAAAAAGGATAAACGCGGACTTCGTATCTAGGGGCATGCTTTGCCTTTTCAAACCAGGGGATGGCTTCCAGATACTTTTTCTGCTGCATCATGTAGACGCCTATATCATTATAAGGATTCCCTAATTTAGCATCCGTATCGATCGCCCTATGGCAGTATTCGATCGCCTTTTCCGTTTTGCCTGCGAGGGAATAGACCCAACCTAAAAACGTCCAGGCTTCGGCTGTCGGGCGGAGAGACAGGCTTTTCCGATAATAGAAGGAAGCACGTTTTAGATCGCCCTCGGTTTGGAATTTATAACCTTCCAGGAAATAGTGTTTTGCATCCTCGTTTTCGCCAAACGCTCTTAGATACATAGGGTGGATCATTCAATCTTCTCCTTATCTCTCGATTTGCGGAACAATTCTTTTCACTTAGGGTAAGCCCCTTCGTTTAACAAAGCAGGAAAGTTTTCGCGATGATTGGCCATAAACCTCATATGCCGAAATCCTTTCCCTTACTTATCTTTAGACATCCCGAACCCTCCTGATCATCGGGAAGATTCGATTGATTCCACTAAGTATGGAGTATTTCTCGAAATAATAAAAAGCCTGTAAGCGGGGAACCAAAGTATCGATCGGACGAAGAAAGTAACCTTCGAAAATTCGCAAGTTTCGGTCTAATGTGCGGATGAAGATCCAAAATATCCGCCTACCGTTGGCCGCCATTTCGGGCAGTCTGGGGTAGAAAACATACGTTTACCAGTATTTTTTAATCCGGATAGGAATTTTTGAAATATGGCCGAAAGAGATCGAAACCTCCTTTCTGATTGGTTCAAAACATCCGAATTCGGCTGCCATACATGTCCTCTAAAGGAACGGTAGTAACTTCGAATTTATCCTATTCCGTTCTTGGAACTTCGGTGAATTTCGATCCGATCCAGTCTATTTTGAAAATCAAAAGCAACCTATAAACTTCGCTTTATAATCGGAGAAAGCGAAAGCTCTCTAAAAATTCTTTTTCATAAACCGTTGATAAGCGAAGAAGAGCGGCCAAAAAATCCAGGCGGTAAGGACGCAAATACAAAGGCAGATTACCCATAGAGTCCCTAACGTTTTCAATAAAAAGGCACCGGAAAAACCGAGTAAAACGGACGCCTTCGTCTGCAATACCATCGTAATTCTAACCAAATCGATAGGGTTTAATAATATTATGATTAAAGCGGGGATTTCTATCGGATACTCTCCCAAATATAAACTTAAAACAAAAATAAACGAATCGAAGAATATAAAGAAATACAGCCAAATCAGGAGAGCGCCTGCGATAATTAATTCCCCTTTTTTAAAGAATGTGGCTAGCAAAAAAGCTAAGGATACGAAAATCAAAATCAAGATCACACCGAAGCAGATCAATTCCAAAAAAAGGAGAACAAAATGAATATCGGAATAAAACGAGACGAACCCGGGAATCCCCACGCCTAATAATAAACCGAGCGATAATGAGGCGGAAATTCCCAAGTATTTCCCTATAAAATATTCCGATCTAGTGACCGATTTGGAAAATAGCACTTCCGCAAAAGGAAGAGAATCCATAAAGGACAAGCCTGCAAAAGTAATCGTAAAGAGAGGAACGATTAGAAGAACCACGTTCATTAAACTTGCGATAAGCCTAACTCCGTTCTCATCGCCGAAATAATTCAAGATGCTGACGCAAATCGCCAGAAAAAATCCGAAGATGAAAATCCACCTGCTTCTAATATTTTCTTTTAGTTCGAAAATTAGAATTTCTTTCATCGTTTATTCTTATATTCCCTGTTCCAAAATTCCATAAGCGAGAGTTGTAAACTTTCGAATCCGCTTTTCCGAAGAAATTCTTTAGGAGATTCATCGATCAAAAGAGATCCGTCCGATAAAAGTAAAAATCGGTCCGCTACATCTTCGACTTCCGCAAGAATATGAGTGGAGAAAATGAGTAGAGCCCCCTCCTTTTTTTTGCTCCTAAGGAGTTCCTTCAAAATATGAGATACGTAAGGATCCAGACTCGCAGTCGGTTCATCGATTAGATATATATCCTTTTTAGAAGAAAAACATTGGAGTATATTAACTTTCTGTTTTGTTCCTCCGGAAAGAGATCCTATTTTCTTATCCTCCTGAGACCTTAATCCCAAGTTTTCATACATTTCGGAAAAAGTTTCTTCGTCGAAGGGCTCCAATTTCTTAAAAAAATCGACCAATTCTAGAATCGTAAGATTTTTAGGAAAACTTGGGCTTTGCGGCATATAACCTATGCTGCCTTCCGCTCTCGTTTGCGCCGATCGGGAAACGTTCTCAAAAAAAATCGAGCCGCTTGAAGGCTTTACTAAGCCGATAATGCTTTTTATTAGCGAACTTTTACCCGAACCGTTCGGACCTATGATGGATAGAATATTTCCTCCTTCAACCCGAAACGAGACATCCTTTACAACCTTTGATTTGCCGTAGGAAACTTCTAAATTTCTTATATCTATCATATGTTTCCTTTCATGGTCGGTTTCGGGTCTTCAAAATCGATCGGTGTTACTATAGGAAATGCATTCTCAATTCCTTGCAAAAATGTAACGACCGGAGATTCGTAAAGGACCATTAGGAACGGGTAAATCGCGACCCAATACCCGAAAAAATGAATCGGCCTATGCGGAGAATCCCCGATTTTATCGCCGTCCAAATCGTAACCTCTATAGCTATCCCAGTAATTCTGGGAAAATTTATTCGTAGTTTGCTTCGCATTAGTGCTGATATCAAACACGTTATCCCGAAAATCATTTTTAGAAAAAACGTTCGAATCGCTGCTTCCTAAAATACGCACACCCCAACCGTTTTCTTCGATCGTATTATGGGTGAAAAAATTTCGATTACAACCGTCTGCAAAGATAGCCGTAGAGTTTTCTATGAATTTATTTTTTACCAAAATACTATCGGAGATTTCCTTTAACAGGAGGCCGTAAGAACTTTCCCCCCAATTATTTCTGAATGTATTGTTTTCGATCAGAATATTCTTGCTGTACATTACCGCAACGCCGGCAGAGTTGCTCTCGAAAGTGTTTCCTCGAAAATCGTTATCGGATGAAAACATGAAATGCATTCCGTATCTGATATTGTTTTTAGAAATGTTATTTTCTATCTTAAGGTTGGAGGAGAATTCCAAGTAAATCCCGTCACGATGTTTTTCCGCCCGATTACCTATAATTTGCACGTACTTCGAATTCCAAAGATGAACTCCGTTTCCGCCCGAAACCTCGTTACGCGCATTACCCTGGGTAATATTATCTTTTATTTGACAATGACTCACCTCGGCTAAATAAATCGCATAAGCCGTATCTTCGAACGTATTATTTGCAAAAGTACAGTTAATGATCTTCTGGGCATGAATTCCGGCGTACTCCGCTGTGTCCGAAATGCCGCTCGCAATAATTTTCAATCCTCGAATTGTTACTCCGTTCGAGGTGACTTCGAAAACATGCTTCTCTTTTTTTCCGTCGATTATGGCCCCCGGTAGCCCGAGAATCGAAATTCTCTTATCAACATGAATTTCACCTTCTCTGTATATCCCGGATTTTATAATTATCGAATCTCCATCCCGAGATTTATTGATGGCGCTCCGGACCGAGGAAATGGCGCAATCGACACAGACGGTAATTTCCTTGGGAAAAAGTTCATTTCCGAATAGAATCAAAACAAAGAAAATAATTCCGTTTATACTTCTAACGACGGCTGAAATCGCGGGATTTTGCTTTAGAGCTCGCCTTATCTTAAAGCTCATAAACTCACTGAATCAAAATGCCGGTATGTAACGTTAGATATGATTTTGCTCTCTCCAACGATCGAAAAGCCCCAAGCCCCCTTCCCATCGGGGAATGAATCGATTCGGATTGAACGAAAACCGCGTTTGGTTCGAGCAACATTTTTCCGGGATTCTCGAAATCCGAAACCCAAATAGAACGGATAGCCGGCTGATTTTCACGAATATAGGATTGCAAACATTCGATCGAATCGAAATAATATCTGCGACCTTTTTGCGTTAAAAATTGCGCATGAAACCGGAAATCGACGATGGACATCGAACAATATTGACATTGCTCCCGTCCTGCCTCGGGTAGTATCGGCTCATTTTTCGCGCAACCGACCGAAAGAATGAGAATGATTAAGGAAGAATAGTATATTCTATTTTTCATATAGATATCGTTTTCTCTCAAACCATATTATGATAAACAGGCATAACAGAGCCGAAAAAAGAATTATTCCTCCGTACGAAGGATAACTGCATGCCGTTATATTCAACATCTGTTTACAACCTAATAAAGGAGGTTGATATGCCATGCCTGGAACAATAATCGGCGCATCCGGATTCAGATTATGGCTGTAGTTATATTCCCATCTCCAAAAATCGTATAAACCTACCAATCCAACAAGGACTATATTGACTATTCCTAATGCTGCAAATCCAACCCTAGGGATCAGGACCGTCACAAACGCTCCGAAAATTAAATATGCCAGCACATATGGCATAAACAATAATTCCGGTATCGATGCTGATATGATTTCCCGCATACCTATATAATGATTTAATAAATTAATATTCTGCAAGTCGTAGGGAGTGGAACCGGTTACGGTATTGATCCATATTTTCATTCCCAACCCCTCCGGATACTGGGGAGCATCCAGAGAGATATCCCATAGAGGCAGAAAGAAAACGCCGAGAAGAACGATGCCGACCCCTAAAATTAGGAGTCGGTTTTGTTTAGAAAGTTTTTGAAATAATAAATCTTTCATAACTTTCTTCTTTTAAGGACTTACACGAATGTATTGTTGCATTTCTTGATGCAAGGCGGAACAAAAATCCGTGCAGTAAAAGGGGTAAATTCCGGGTTTCGAAGCCTGCCATTTGAAAGTTCTCGTTTGACCGGGCATAATCAGTAGGTTCGGCATTTCCGGCGCACCGTTGATCGCAAAGCCGTGAGGAATATCAAAGTCTTGCTCCAAATTAGTGACGTGGAAATAGACGGTATCCCCTTTTCGCACTTCGATGGTATCCGGTTTAAAATGGGATCTTATTTGAGTCATTAAAACCCTGACCACGTTTCCTTCGCGAATTATTCTCGCATCCTTTTCGCTTTTAATCGCGTACGGATGTTTATTCTCTTCTAACGGATAAATTTTAGCTGCCTTGTCCATTAACATTTTAGCAGGTATCATTTGAGAATAATGGGGTTCCCCTACGGTAGGAAAATCCGAAAGCAATTCCGCTTTGTTACCCGAAATATCGTACAACTGAGCGCTTTGCGGTAATTCCATTCCAACCGGAAGGTATCGATCCTTCGTAATCTTATTTAAAGCTATCAAATACTTTCCATAAGGTTCTTTAGAACTTCCTCCTACGATCGAAAGGTGGCCGACACTATAGTAGGCAGGCAAATGTTGAACCACTTCCCAGGTGCCGAGCTTCCATTTTACGACTTCCGAGCTGACAAAACAGGAAGTATATGCATATCCCTTTCCGTCAAATTCCGTATGTAAAGGACCTAAACAAGGCTTATTCACTTCTCCCGCTAAAGTAGATTCATACTTTAGAACCGGGATACTCATAATTTCCTTCGTTCTATGTTCGGGTTTATCTTTTACATCCAAGAGCTTGGTAAAAGAGTGAACCGGAATGACCGTCGCCAATTTACCTCCGCCTACGATATACTCTCCCGTCGGGTCAACGTCGGTTCCATGCGGGCTTTTTGGAGTCGGTAAATAATACATTACGCCCGGACAGTCTTTCGGTTGAAGCATTTTAACTCCGCTTAATTTCTCCGAAATCGCCGGTTGATTTTCCGGTAAGAAATTTCTATAATATTCTCCGCCGAAATTGGAAGCTTTACCTTGATCCAAACATTGCTTAGCACGAACCCAATTGAAGGCGAGGATATAATCCTTATCGTTTTTAGAAGCCCCGACTTCTATCATCTTATATGCTTGCTCGGTATTATATGAAGTAAAGAAACACCAATCATGGGATTTTCCTTTTCCGCAATGCGAGAGATCGTAATCGAATCCTGGAACGAGTATTTGCAACTCGATCGAAAGACGTCCTGATTTAGGATCGACTTTAACCATAGTGATCGTTCCCTTAAAATCACCTTTAGAAAAGTTTTCGATCGGAACACTGCTTTGAGGAATAGGGACCGAGAACCTGGTTGCGGCCATTAAATATTCGGTATTTTCGGTTGAGAACGGAGACGCGTGATTACCGGCGGTATTCGGAATCTCAATAATCTCCTTAGTTTCAAAGGATCTCAAATCGATTCTAGCTAGCCGCGGAGTGTTATTCGCATTTAGAAACAACCATCGGCCGTCCTGCTTCCCGTCGGTCATCGAAGCCTCGACGTGATGACTATCGTCCCAGGGAACGTAACCGTGGGTCGTCCTAAGCATATTCTTGGTTTCTTCGTCATACCCGTAACCGTTTTCCGGAAAGACAGAGAAGACCGGAATAATCTTAAACAACCTTGCGGAAGGAATTCCGTACACGGACATTTGTCCGCTAAATCCGCCAGAGAGGAAAGCATAGACTTCGTCCTTATCTCCCGGGGCAACATAAACTCTCTTTGCGGCATCCGATGCAAGAGAAGCCGTTGCAGCTCCTTTTTTACATCCGACAAATGCTAGGAATACTAATCCTAAATAAAAGAAATATTTGAATATTTTAATATTCATCTTTCGCCCTACCTTATTTTTTATCCGATTTTCTGAAGTACTCTAGAATTTCTCGAGCTTCGGATTCTTTTACATTTTGGAACGTCATTTGAGTTAGATGTTCGGCAAGAAGTCCCATTGCTACCGGATCCTTTTGAGTCATTTCGGTCGGATTCAGAATCATGTTCATGATCCATTCCGGAGTTCTTCTCTCTGTAACCCCTTTCAAAGCCGGACCGACGACCTTCTCTTCAAACTTATGACAGGCGCTGCATTTCGTTTCGAATTGCTTCTTACCTTTCTGCACCATCGACTCGTCGATAGGGCCCAAAGTAACCGAGGATACCGGACCGATACCCTTATTGCTTACATTATTCTCTGTTTCTCCAACTTTCTCCTTTCCGCAAAATGAATACGAAATTATGGAAAACAGAATAAAAAACGCAGCAATAGACTTTCTTTTAATAAATTTATTATTTATTAATTTAACATCCATCTCGAATATTCTCCCAACTCAGGCAAAATAATAAATTCTCGATATTCCAAACAAAAAGTCGAGATATTGCCAGATATTCAGATTAGCATGCAATCGCAGAATTTAGCATTGATATAGATCAAATTACACCGAGAACGGACGATGATATTTATCACGACGTATATTCTCGAATTTAATATTTTAAAAATGAATCCGATGATAAACGAAAAGAATCCGTTACATTGAACATGAAATGTTTTGAATGCGGTTATTTTAAGATTGGATATTATAGACCGTTTTAAGCCAAAAAGGGGAAAAATTCAAAACCGCCGCCACCATGTCGCTTATAAAAGCCCGGTATTATTGTAAATCGGTCCGGATTGACGAAAAAGAAAATCTATCTGCAGGTGATAGAGATTGCAAAGAAAGGATCCTTTCGTTTAAACGATTTTCCTTCCTTTTTATCTTTAAAAGTCGATTCCAATTTTATAATAAATACAGTCATCCTGTAAACTTTCGGATAAGAGCGCGCCCGATAAATCTGAATTTCTCGCCGAGAGGAAACCGGCCCAAATTCACTTTTACTACTCCTTTAGTAAATCTTGTGGCCTTCGAGTAATCTATCTTCACGTCGACTATCACCGGCCTTCCCATTTCGGATAATAGAAACGCCTCTTGTATCGTCTTTTCTATGTGATCGTTGGAATGCAAAGATATATACGCCGCTCCAGTAGCCCTAGCGACTCCTTCCAGCTGTAATTCGCCCAGAATAGTGCATGTCTTTCTACCGTAAGGTATCTGCTGTCCTTGCGAAATTTGAGATAATTCTCCATCATAAAATACGAATATAACGGTTCCCAAAGAATGCACTGTTGCAGTAATCAGTTCAAGCCCGGTCATAAGAAATGCACCGTCTCCGACGATACCTACTACTTTTCTATCAGGATGCGCCAGCTTAGCTCCGATGGTTGCGGGAACACAATACCCCATAGAATTGAAATCGGTCGGAGAAAGAAAAGTTTTGGAGCGATAAACCGGAAACAGTTCTTCCGCCAAAAAGGTGTGATTTCCGTCGTCCACGACTAGAATGTCCTCTTCCTGCATTTTAGCACGTAGTTCTTTGAAAAATAGATATGGATTGATTTTGTTAGAAACTTGGTGATTTTCCCATTCCTTGGAGTAAGCTTCTTTTTTTTCGCGAATTATCTTACTGAGATGAGTATATTCATTTTTCCTAAACTCATTCTGCTCCAATCCCTGTATCAATGCCAACAAGACCTGTTTGGCATCTCCGGCAATTTCCACGGTGGCCGGATAATTTTTCGAAAATACGTCCGGATTTATATCTATATGAATTAAATCCTTCGGGACTTTCATTCCGAAACTTCCGGTCGGAATTTCCGAGAATCGAGTACCGATCGCTAGAAGGCAATCACAGGATGAAAAAGCCGCTTCCCCCGCCGGTACGGAATATGAGCCGAACCCCATGCCGGTATGATGCGGATGATTCGCCGGAAATACGCTAAGTCCCTGGAGGGTCGTCGCGACAGGAGCATTCAATATTTCTGATATTTTAATCAGTTCTTCGGTCGCCTCCCTTCCTCCCCAACCTACCAGGATTCCCGGATGTCCGGATGATTTTAGTAATTTGCAAGCTTCTTCGATTTTGCTTTGCTCTATTGGTGGATAGGTACGTTCCGGTTTAAAATCGGGAAGAGATGAGATCTGTCCCTCGAATAGCTGGATATTCACCGGAATTTCTATAAAGACGGGTCCGCATTCGTCGGTCGTCGCGATCTTATAAGCTTCGTAAATCGTCGGAACGATCTCCTCGTGTGTTTGGATTTGATAGAATTTTTTCGTAATTCCCTTTAATATCGAAGATTGATCTATTTGATGAAGTTGATATTTTTTTCCAGTATCGGTTCGAACTCCTCCCGAAATAATCAGCATAGGGATTCCGTCTAAATAAGCCTCTCCGATTCCACTGAGAGCATGAGTCATTCCGGCAGCGGGAACGATTACCAATGTTCCGATCGAATCCGAAGTCCTGCTGATTGCATCAGCCATGAAGGCGGCGCCGCATTCGTGAGTTACTAGAATCGGAATGATACTCTTTGAATTGCTTAATTCGTCATATAATTCTGTATTGTGCACGCCCGGAATTCCAAATGTGTATTTTACCCCGATTTGCTCCAACGCATGAACTACTAAGGATGCTCCTGATTTTTTCATATTTCCCTCTTCGTTAATTTCCGAATTTTAAAATCGAACGCGCTGCAAATCTTGCTGTTAATATACATCCGCCTAAGAAGGTCCCCTCTAACGTTCCTTTACCGTGAATTCCTCCTCCGCCAAAACCTGCAGCTTCGCCCACTGCATAAAGGCCAGAGATCGGATTTCCGGATTCATCCAAGACTCTAGATTTCAAATCGGTCTGGATACCGCCCATCGATTTGCGAGTTAGTATAAATTCTCGAATTGCAAGCAACGGCATCGCTTTCCGATCCATTATCTTTTGAAATTTACAGGTTCGGGGCCTCTCCCCTCGATACTGCCTAAGTTGAGCGATCCGTCTCAATTGATCGTCATCGAAAAAAGATTCCCCGCGATCGATCATCGAATCGTATTCCAGAATCGTTTTTTCCAAAAGAGTCGAGTCAACTAGGGGCCTACCTACCATTCGGTTCATTTTAGCGGCGAGTTCGGGAACGGAATCAGCCAATATAAAATCCGGGCACTCGGACGTAATCGTATTTAGAAATGATTTATTTCCTAGAAAAACGGTTTTAAGGAATTTTAGAAAATCTTTATTTCGTATCGCTTCATTGAATTCCGAACCCGAAACGGCTAACTCTTTTAAAGCGATTTTCCAATTCATTACCTGCCACGAGAATTTCTCTTTCTCTTGGCAAATGCGTTCGACAAGATATCGAGTATCAAATCCGGTAACTAGCGGTATGGGACCGATTCGTTCTCCTTTCGAATTCAACCACAGAGCCGATTTTGGCGGCACTAAACTTAATCCATGAGCTTCCATTTTAGGATAAGGGTGATGAACTCCTGCAGCGTAATTCCACATTTTATCCAGATGCGTAATCTGAGCTCCGATCTTTCGAGAGGCTGAATGTAGATCTCCTAAGGCGTACGGATGAGAACCGTTAAGCAGGACTGCCGGAGGTTCCCCCATATCTTTGGGCCAAGATTTTCTAACTTCATTAAGATTTCCTGCAATTCCGCCGGATGCAATGACTACATGTTCGGCTTTGAGACCGTATTCCGTTCCCGAACTGGACTCCGCAATGCAACCAGTAATATTCTTTCCGACTCTGCTTAATTTACTAGCCCTTGTTTCGAAAAACAGTTGAAGCTTATTTCGATTCTTATGAGAAAGTAGGTGCTTCTTCAAAGATTCCACAAGACCGTCTCCGGTTCCCCAAACCATATGAAATCTAGGTACGCTATTGCCGGGTTTGAATAGTCCCCTCTCAACCCAATGAACTACGGGAAAGAAATTCACTGAACGTTTTCTTAAAAAATAGAAAATATCCTCTATGGAATTATTAATGTAAGCTTCCGCCCAAAGTTTAGGAAGCACATCCTGAGAAGAAAATTCCGCCGTCGAATTCCAATCGGAAATTGCCAGTGCGATGCTATCTTTTATCCCGTTCCATCGTTGAATGGGCGTATCTACCATTAAGATCCCGCCGAACGATAATTTAGCAAGTCCTCCGAATCTATTCTGCGTATCACGATCAATTAAGACTACGTTCTTTCCGGCATCGAGTAAGTCTAATGCCGTCACAATACCCGCCAAGCCGCCGCCTATAACTATCGCGTCGGATGAAATCGTTTCTCTACGAATGCTTTTACCTTTCATGATGCGACTTTCTACTTTAGCATACAAAATTTTTCGGGCAATTGATTGATATCAATGTAAGCTCCATTATTCGTCATGTTTATTTAATATATTTATCGTTTCGGTCGATCGAGTTTCGTTTATTTGCAACAAATAGGAACCGCTCGCACTCTTATTAAGTGAATTCCCGAGAAATCGGAAAAAATAATTCGGATTTAATCCGAATATAAAAGGAAATCATAATGAATTTACCTAAGGCAAAAAAAGGAAAACGAGCGCTATTAGTGGAAGGCGGAGGAATGAAAGGCGCATTTTCAGGCGGAGTACTTCATTCTTTAAATTGTATCTTACCGGCACAAAATTATGACGTAATTGTAGCAGTCTCTTCCGGAGCCTGCTGCGCCGCCTATTATGCGACAACCCCTTCGCCGGAACCGACAGAAGGAGAGCATAAACTTTCAATCTGGAAACGAGAACTAGCCGGTCGAAAGTTAATTTCGATACTGAATCCTCTTCGAGGAAAATTCTTTTTAGATCAAAAATATTTAATCGATTATCTGTTTCGCGAAAAATACCCGATACAAACTCAAAATTTCGGAAAATACGGTTTGCCTGAATTGAGGATAGCGGTGAGCAATCTTAGTACCCGCACCTCCGAATATATCAAAGCGACTTCCGAGAATATTTTCGATTTATTAAAGGCCGCAACTTCTCTACCTATTGCGACGAAAGGAAGGCATAAATTAGAAGGCGGTTCGTATTCGGATGCCGCAATTCTGAATCCCCTTCCATTAAATGATTTAATCGAAGCCGGATACAATAATATAACCGTAGTAATGAATTCTCCGCTCGAACACGTGTCGCCGCCTCTCGATTCGCTCAGTCGATTTCTATCTTTTCCTCTCGATCGTAAAATGTCTAAAATCATGAAATCATCCCATCACTTCCATTTTAACGAAGCCAGAATTCTAGCCGCCAACCCGCCAAGAGGGGTAAAGATCCATGTAATAGCTCCGAATCGGGACCTACCCGTGGGATTGGTTACGACAAAGCAATCCCTATTGGAGGAAACGGTGGAAATCGGAAAACGAGTCGGATTAAATGCGGCGCTTTATCTAAAGCAAAAACTAAGAAAAAGAAAACTCGAATATAACTTCGATCTTGCTACGTAATAAAGTCCTAATTCCATCGATCCTAGTTAAGGAAAAGAGGATTTAAGAATGATAAAAATCAATCCATTCCTAAATCCTCGTGTCGAATTATTATAATTTTATGAATCAAATGATTTAGGTGGGACGGACAACTGCCGTTGATCCGAATTTACTCGAACAACGGCTTTCTGAGTTATTTCCGTTTTCGGAGAAGCGCATGAAACGTTTAATCTTGCATACGTTGGTTTGGATTCTTTGGCTTTCTACGCTGAAAGGCGGCGAGGCGTTAGGGACTTATAATACTTTAGAAGAATGCAGAAATGCAAAAGCTTATGATCCGTCCGGACTCGTCCATTGGAAGACGGTTTGCAAGGAACGCAAATAAGGAAAGGCCCGGGTTTCAATTCCGGATTCAGTTTGGTTACTTTGCGATGAAAGAGAAGACATTTCGGTTGGCGTCTTTATCCGATGCAATCGAGAAAATCTTTCACGAAATGATAATCGAATTCGAAGAACATCATCCTCGAATTTACATACATCTTACTTGGAAGCTTGAATCTCAAGAAGCATCGAGCAGTATCGAATTTCCCGAGGGCGAATACTTATATGTCAACGTTCAATATCCGAACATCGTCGATTTCATTAACGCGATAACGACGCCGGAAGAAAAAATACTCAGCTCCATGATCAAGGTCATCTGTTTCGATTCCGAAAGAAAACATCCCCATGAATTGGCCAGGTTCGTAATTTCTAAACCCGTATATGAATCGGCGACAGTTCTCCTCGAAAGATCCGATTGATCAAAGCTATCTCGTTTATAACCTACGTTTAAAGATCGCTCGATATTCGCCTTTTAGACTTGTTAGTTACTTCCTTAGGTTAGAAAGTCTCTTTCGCATCGTACATCTTTGACGCAATTTAACGGTCCCGTGATTTGCATCGATCCTTCCTTTTTTTATGAAATTACCCTCAACTAACGATCATTGCCCGGATTGTTAAGCGAACATTTTCAAACTTTTAGGCTACAGCGCGGATTTATTTTCAGGACATGATCTTTCGCAAATCTTACAATGATGAAAATCATGATTTTTGAGATCGCATTTATTTTTTTATTGCTGGCCAAGTCTCCCTAATCTTCGTAAAACTTAGCCTTCGGAATTGAACATGAAAGTAGAAGATTTTAAACCAGGCACACTATTCAGAAAAAAAGGAAGTTATTCTGGCATCATCAAATCAGCGGTCCACCTCAAGAAACATGGTTGCCTAGTCGTCAATCTATTCTGTTTCGAGGAAGCAAAATCGAGGTCGGTCAGAGTCTTTCAAAACGAAGGATTAGATCAGTGGGAATTGATTCCGGGAGTTTTCAACAGTCTGTCTTTGCGATAAGATAGAGACGATCATTAGATTATGGTTTCATGATTTAACATATTTCTTATCGCAATCTCTTGGATCATAATCATGGCGTATGCAAAAATGGTAAGATCACTTTATCTAATTTCCTATTTGAGCGATTCGGGCCAAGAAATTAGGCCGATAGGCTACAATTTATTCGATTTCAGGGATGCAATTATTGAAATCGAAAAATTGTGTTCCGGAAGTCTTAAACTTAGCCGAGAAAAATTTAATTTAAAAGAAATAATAGAAAAATAATTTACAATCTAATAATACTATATACGATTATTTCTTCTTAATAATTTCAGAAACTATAAATAGGCTACTTATTAAAGGAACAAAGATAAGCTATTTTTTCCCGAATTTTATTGAAGGCCGGATATTCGATAACTGTTCGGTCATTTTTCCATTTTAAATCTCCATTATTCTCTTTATAGGAGAAAATTATGAAATTTGCAAAAATAATTTTATACTTATTTCCGATTGCTTTCACCTTAAATGTTTGCGACTGTGGAGACCCGCTGATTCAAAAAGGATGGGAACTGAATCGGCAGGGAATCGAACTCCTCTCCTCAAATCCGGAGAAAGCTTTACGTAAATTCTCGGCAGCCCAGGAATTAATTCCGGACATTCCTGATTTTCCGACAAACGCAGGTCTCGCCTACGTAAACTTATCCAAGAATAAAGAAGCCCTAGAGAAATTCGCGGAGGCGATCGAAATCGACCCGAAGTATATTCAAGCTTATTACAACCAAGGAATTATCTTTGAGAAGTTAGGAAATCACAGAAGCGCGATCGAGAGCTATACTAAAGCTCTGCAAATCGCACCCGATATGCCCGATATAGTTTACAATATCGGGCTCGCTTACGAGAACTCCGGTAATAAAAGATTAGCGATCAAAAATTACATTCATTTTATAGAAATCGCTTATACATCCGACGAAACGAACATTAACGATGCCAAAATACGAATAGAAAAACTTAGTAGAGAGGAAAGCGATTTAACGACGGGAAAATCGAGCAAGGACAGAAAGAAATTTTCTTTTCCCTAATCCTCTGCGACTACCTATATTTCCGAGATCGCTACAATCCATCCGCTTATAGCCCCGACCTTTATCTTCCCTTCTTTTGTCTAACGGGCTAATGGTATTTCAGACTTGCTTTTGCAAACGATTTGAAGTTAATCAAGTACCCTTTGGTTCAAATAAATTCCGCAATAATGCAACAAAATTGTTGCATTTTCACGGACAGTTGTTATTATGCAACCAAGAGGTAGCACATGGAAAATCGTATAGAAAAAAGAATCGAACTTGATGCCCCGGTTTCACGGGTATGGCAAGCTTTGACGAATCATAAACAATTTGGAGAATGGTTCCGAGCTAAATTCGAAACCCAGTTTGCACCGGGTCAAGTTACTCTAGCTCGGATGACCTGGCCAGGTTATGAAGATTTTACGTTCGAGATTACTGTAAAAAAAATGGAACCAGAACGGCTCTTCTCTTTTACCTGGCATCCATATGCAGTCGACATGAAAATGGATTACTCGAAAGAGGAGCCGACGCTTGTCGAATTTCTACTTGAAAAAACTCATAAGGGAACTTTGCTGACCGTCATCGAGTCCGGATTCGAAAAAATTCCGGAAAACCGCCGTGCCGAAGCATTCCGCATGAATGACGGCGGTTGGAGTTCCCAATTGAAGAATATAAATGAGTATGTCGCAGTCCATTCGCAAAGGTGAGACCGCCAGGCTGCATGGATATGCAACCTTATTTGCTGCGCTTGGCGACGAGACAAGACTATCGATAGTTGCAAAGCTTTCGAAAGGACAGCCTCGATCCATTTCCCAATTAACGGAAGGATCGAAGCTATCCCGACAAGCAGTAACAAAACACCTTAAGGTATTGGAGAACGCAGGAATCGTGCAAAGCACGTATTCGGGCCGTGAGAACCTTTTTGAACTGGATCTGAGGCCTTTTAAAGATATTCGGGAATATTTAGGATTTGTATCGGAACAATGGGACCAAGCTCTTTCCAGATTAAAATCGTTCGTCGATAATTAAGGAATTCTAAATCGTTTTTATCCGATAGTAAGGGTGTTCCGCCTTATCGGAATTGAAAAATGTAAAGCCTTCATTGAATCTTAATCGTAATATCGGTCGGATAAATAAGAGATAATGAATATGGAAAATAGAGTTCCAGTACGAAAAGATAATTATTTGTAAATCCCCCGTTCACGGAACATGAAATACTATTCGAACTAGCGCTGCAGGAGGCAAGCGCTCCCGAGGTGATATTATTCGCACGCTCGCTAGAACATACGGCTGGAGGAAAATAGACGGAAGCGCTTCCAAAACTAGCGTTTAGATTAGTATTAGTGGACGAAATCTTATAGCTTTGTCCGGCCGATATCGTACCCGCCGCATAACCCACAAATGAATCCCCCCAATACGGAGACGGGTGCCTAATATTATCTTGTACTAATGGTAAATTCTGATAGGATGTTGTTAGTTGAACTATATTGAAGCTATTGCAAGGAGCCGGTTGGGTTATTAGCAGGTAAATTGCGGCAAACATAAATTGATTTTGCACATCGTCAACGTTGTCATTAGTGTTAGATCCTTGCGTACAATCAAAAAGTTGAATCGAGAGACCGAAAATGAGAAAGAAAACAATATTTTTCACCGGGAATAACCTAAAATCAAACTTTCTGATCGAATCGAATTAACGTCACAAAATTTTAGTTTCCTTCGACCCGCTAAAATCTCCGATCGATCCGAGACCGAATTCGAAAAATTCTATAAACCGGAAGCAATATTGCTTTCTCGATCTATTAAAGTAATTTGTCTTCGGCGTCTATTATACGTAAAATCACGATAAACTCATGCATTTTTTTTCCCGTCGACAATTGAAATCCTTTGTCACAAAGTTTTTTTGTCAGTTATTTTGATTCGTAAAAAGTGACATCTGTCGAAATTTTTATATTATATCGGGGCAATTATACTCAACAATGTCGATCACCGAGCGAGTTCTCGTTAAAAAATTAAGGCAAAGACCATTTTGATATCGGGAAATCAAAGTAGCTAAAATCCCAAAGTTGATAAGCGAATTGTATCTTTAAATCCTACGAATAATTTAATTTTTTACAATATACATGCTTTGTGTTCCGACAGCTATTTGGCCGTTGAGATTTCCAGGCGTATAACCGACTTTATATATATTATCGTAATAATCCGAAGTGACCCCCGTCGCATTGGTGGAAAATCCGCCTACACCTGTCTGTTGAGTGAATTGTTTAACGCCGTTCGAGTCGAATTTTGTGAGGTAAAAATCTTGAGCTCCGGTCAAGGTATTCCCGTCCAAATTACCGCTCGTATTACCCGTCACAAACACGTTATTAAGCGAATCAAATGTTATACCTATCCCGTATGTATATGCTCCTCCGGCTCCCAAGAGGCGAGTCCACTGTTTTACCCCCCTATTATCGTACTTCACGATAAACAAACTGAAAGTACCGATTAAGGTTTGTCCGTCTAGATTTCCGTTCGTATTTCCGGTGGCATAAATATTCCCGGCCATATCGGTCGTGATACCGTTTCCGATTTCGGAACCGCTAGCTACTCCCAATTGCGCTGTCCATTGCTTATTACCGTTCGAATCGTATTTTACTACGATTAAATCCTGAGCGCCGGCAAGCGTGTTCCCATCCAAATTGCCGGTAGTATAACCAGTTAGATACACGGAATTAGAAGAATCGAGAGTGATAGCATCAATTTGCGTGTGACCCGCTACAACTCCTTGAGTACGGGTCCATTGTTTATTACCGTTCGAATCGTACTTTGTCAAAAATAAATCGTAAAGACCGATAAGAACGTTCCCATCCAAGTTTCCATTCGTATAACCCGCTATGTAAATATTATTCAAAGAATCTAAAGTAATTCCTTGCCCAAACGCACTACCTCCGGTTGGCCCTAGTAGGCGAGTCCAAATTCTATTACCGTTAGGATCGTATTTTGAAAGGAAAAAATCGGATGTTCCTGTAAACGGCTGTCCATCAATGCTAACGGAAGTACTACCAAGGATATAAATATTTCCGAATGTGTCGGATGTAATTCCGGTCGAACTCAATGTCCCTGCGGCTCCTAAAGTCTTGGTCCAAAGTTTATTTCCGTCGGTATCATATTTAGTCAAAAAAACATCTTGGGATCCGATCAGCGTATTTCCGTCTAAATTTCCGTTAGTAAATCCTGTAACATACACGTTGCCCGAAGCGTCCGCAGTAACTCCCGATCCCTGCGTTGTAGCTGCGGATGCTCCTAAAAGACGAGTCCAGGAAGCGGTCGGCAACGGGCGTTTAAGGTACCCGCAAAAGGAAGCTCCTTTTCGGGACTTCAAGCCTTGGATAAAAGAAGCCTCAAAAAGATTGGAATCGTCGCATAGTGATAACTCCGTCTTTAAGCAGGCGAATTGAAATAGTAGGCTGAAACAAATAAAAGTCGGAAATAAAAAAATTCTCATTGGGTCTCGGAAAGTAATTTTACACTTTCTTTCTAATTGACTGATATGCAACATATTTTTCCAAAACCGGACACTCTTTGAATTCCTTTTTCAGAGGCAAAGCCGTAAACCAAGGATTTTTCAACAATTCGCTTCTAATACAAGTTTTGCATATAGGCGGCTAAAAGTCGGACATATTTGAAATTCCTAAAGTTCAGATAGAATCTTCCGCAAGTCTTACTTACTTAAAAGCGGCGCCTCTCACGTTTTATAACGTATTGTTCCACTAAAAATAAAACGCATTGACGTTTAAAAATTAGAAAGGTTAAAATTTCAAAGTCCAAGGTGTAAAGCGAATTCTACTCCAAGTTCAAGTCGTGTAGTTGAAGTCGGGCATTATCCTATCAATGAGTAAAATTTTGACGCCGGAAGAATATTATATTCTAAATAGATCCGCATTTCATCGTCGGGTACGGACTGTAAATTCTATCGCCTGCTTATCGCCATATTTAAAGGTGCAAGAGAATAAGTATTTGCTCGTTGGACAAACCGACGCTTCGGTCGATTGGAGCCTAAAGTATTCTTCAATGAATACTTTTGCAATTAAGCTTACGCCCGGATTTATATTCAGATACTTAAAAATTCCGGCCAATATCTTTACCAATACTGTAGTGGATTTAAAGGAAATTTTATCGAAAGAAAAATTTGCGTGCTTACGCGAATTAACCGAGTCTTACGGTACGGTAAGCGAGAAATCATTACGGATATTAAATTTTCTTAAGAGCGTCGATGTCGAAAAAAATACGATTTTATCCGAATTCATCGTTCGGAGAATAATGGAAAAGTCCGATCTAAAATTGGAAAAATTGGCTTTAGAAATCGGTTATTCTTCAAGACAAATTCGTAGACTGGTATTATCCTATACCGGATTTACGCCGCAACTATTATATAGGATAGCGAAATTTGAAAAGTGCAGGAGTTCCCTTCTACCTCAAAATGAAAATCCGATCCTTCCTTTAATTCAAAAAACGTACGAAAATAAGTATAGCGATCAATCGTATATGATTCGCGAATTTAAGCGCTTCGCCGGAGAAAATCCCTCTTCATACTTATCGAAAATGTCCGAATTGTCCAATACCGAATCCGATGTGTTCATTAAAATCATCTCCGAACTTAAAGGAGATTTGAATGAGTATAATAATCATAGTATTGGCGATAAAAGTCGCCATAGTAATTTTTACGGCTAACGGTTTAAAAAAAGTAATTCGTCGATTGTTCATAATGAACTTTTGGTACGAACACTCAATGAATTTGACCTACTGGAATACTTTAAAGAGGTCGACCATCTTCAATCAGGATGATATTAAAAAAATAAAAGCGAACTACCGCTCTTTGAAGCTACAAAACAAAGGACGGCTCGTCGACATTCAGTCGGAATACCATCTTTCCTGGTGTTGTTTAATTCATGCCACATACAATAGATGTATTGAAAAAGGCTTTAGCGTGGAAAGATCGCTTGAGATAACGGAAAACTCGCTTTTTGAAAATATGAAGCCGGACAATATTGGAAAGTATATATTAAATGCTCTCAATAAATCAACGGATCCGTTTGGATATTTGGTTGGCACATCCAAGAGACAGGAAACTAATTTTTTCGGTTCCACGTTTTCCTTTTCGACGACTGTCGATGATCTTAATTCCTATCATTTATTAGTACATAATTGTTTTTACAACAACTACTTTCGAGAACATCAAGTTCCGGAGCTTATGAAAATAGCGTGTAAATGGGACATGATCTCTTGGTCAAAAGGGATTATTCCGGAAAAACATGGGATAACCTTTTCCAGACCGGCAACGTTAGGCCTTGATAATTCCGATTGCAAATTTAACTTCGAGAGGATTCCTAAAAAATAATACTCTATTTCTACGCAGGTAAAAATCAAAAATGGAATTTTAAGTCAGGTCTGAATTCGTTTAAGCAATTCATAATGATGCATGAGATCGGCAAGACAGTGCATAGATATGAGATATTTACCGGACCGTCAATTGAAAGAAAAGGTTACGACACTCCTATTTGCTGCCGCTACTGTGCCCGCTACTCGATCCATTTCTACGAACGGATGAACTGTTCGTTTTAGTCGTTCCCCCGGGGCTGTCACAATTTGATTCGCAAAGTGCATCCGCGAGATAGCAAGTTAAAGCAATGCGACTTTGCGAATCGACCGAGACAGTCGTGTCCAATGCGAAGCAATTCGCGAGTTTTTCACGACAATCTCTTCTGCAATTGGCCGGCGCATCCTGGCAAGATACGAGAAGCATAATAAAAGCGAAAAATACAAATCCAAGGCTCTTACTTAAAAGCATGCGGTTTCCTGATCTAAAGCTAAATGAGTTCCAATAAGGAAGCTTGGCAATTCCAAAACATTTATTCACTATTGAAAGAACTAGTAAGTAAAAGAATGATGAAAGATTTGCTTAATTGCCAGCCAAATTCAAATATTAATTTTCGCAATTCAGTATCTAAGACTTTTTTTAATACTGATAGTTCCTTCGAATTCGAAGAGTATCTGCTACTTTTATCTAAAGTCGATTACCCTTATACCTGCGACGGAGAGCTCCTCGTTTCCCGGGAAGAAATGAGGAGGAGAATAAGTTTAATCGAGAAGTTTATAAAAAATCACGAGATAATTCCTGATAGCAAAAAAGTCCAAGAAATCCTGAAGGCGTATATGAACGATTATTCAAACGGGTTGGAAGCGCTCCTGTTTGCGATTTTCAGAACTATACGCAAGTTTCCGACGTTCAAAGCAGTTTTAAAAAATTTCTGAGGGAGAATAAATCTTCCTACTGCTATTCGTTTATGGAAAAATCATATTCAATACACGGAAGGAATAATTTCAAATGCAAGCAATAGATCGAAAATTATAGTTTTACTTTCCTTTATCCGAATGATAAGAAATAAAAATGGGAAATTCAACGAGGCCTAAAAAAGTAGCTTACACTAAAAATGTGTAATCGAACTTGTTTAATAAAATGCATCGAGTATTCGAATAACTATCAAGGGCGCGATCTTTCAAGTAAATCTACCAAAGAAAAATCCTGCGAAATGGAAAGCCCGGTTAACTTTGAATTCAAGATTCTCCGACTGACTCCATGTTTCGTGAAAATCGATTCCGGCGTAATATTAACGATTCCAAGGAAAATTCCGGGAATCAAAGAAGCAGGTTCAAATTTTGTTCCTTTTGAAATTTCTCTAAGTATTTTCCATTCCATTTCGGAAAACAAATCCTTTAGATATTTTTCTTCGATAGATACGATAAAATTCAGCCTATCTACCGATTTACTTATAGCTCCTGAAAGGCTAATTCCGTCATGAAGTCGTAATTTATTTTTTGTAATTTCATTCAAATAAAGACTAGCATCCGACATCCGCTGATCCTTCTTTTAAATACTTAATATTGTCAAAGATTCGAACCGGTCGTTTAAACCTTCGAATCGAAGATAAGATATAACAGTAGAGCTTATGCGTTTTTGCATTAAAAGGATGAAGGCATTTTAAATTTATTAATTTCCGTCTCAATTTCTTTATGCGTCCCGCAAATTTAAATGTTTAATTTTAAAATTAGAATCTAACTCAGTCAATAAAATATATCTCCAAGCAACCTCTATGAGTTATTCAATGTCATACTTTTGCACTTCTGATCGTCAAAAACATCCGTAAAATTCCTGTTTCAAGATCGTGACTGCTTAGTTCTTTCACTCTATTTCGCAATAGGAAATACTAATTTGGAGATAATTTGTCATGAATAGGGGATTATTGATATTTGGAGTTTGGCTCCTTTGGCTATATTCGTATCGGGGATATTCGACACTCGGGTCTTTTAATTCTTTGGAAGAGTGTAAAGCGGCAATGAAAGCCGATATCGCCGGAGTTTTAAAATGGCGGACCGAATGTAAGGAATCTAAATAATATCGAACTTCGATAGCGATAGTCGTCTCCGGTCGTCTATCACCTTTTATTCTTACTCGTTTTAACCGCGTGCTCAGTTACACTTCCCTCTAAAAACTGAGCGGATAAGCGTTCGCGGTCGGCAAATCCATCAAATGGAACCCCGCATATTTTCTATTTCCGTGCATTATCTAAATGTAATTTTATTTTATCAGCTGAATTTTAATTGTTTTCTTCGTTTTATCCCGATCTGGCGGTCTCTATAACAGGGACACAATCGGCTCTCGATTATTCATCTCTCCCTATCTAAAATAAATCGGGAAAAACTTTCGTTTAAAAGTAAGCGACGTCTCGACGGAATTTATATAAGCATATCGAATTGTTGAAAATCGATTACTTTACATTTTTAAATACGAAGAGTAACTCTCTTCCAATGATCTCACAAGTTTCTAAGTATTTTTGCAAAGCTTCATGAGTATTGTCGTACGCTTTCGGATCCGAATATGGAAGATTAATTCTTGCACCTGCCCCCGGAACGAATGGACAATTTTCATCCGCTTGGGCGCATACCATTACTGCTATGAATTTTTCCTTCGGATTTATCGTATTCGAATATAATTTAGAAAATGCGGTAGTTGGTGGTGAATTTTGAGTATAAGTAACTCTGTATTTAGGGTTAGTTTCATTTTCTTCCGCTTTATCTATTTTAAATCCGACATTTCTTAAAGCTTCTACGGAATTTAGATAAAAAGCAGTGACTTCCGTTCCACCGAAATAGGCTCCAATTCCAGAAATTTCTAAGTACTCCGCAGATGGCGAGGCAAGCATTTGAGCAATTTGACTTCGTCTAGAATTGTGAGTACATACAAATACTATTTCGGAGAAATTATTTCTTTCTTTTGCTTCCTTAATTGCTTTCGCAAGTTGAAGCAAAACCTTCCGTCTTGATTCATTGATCAAGTAAAATTCAGCTTCTCTGCTTTCAAGAAATTTCTTCAACGTTCCGTATAAGTGATTCGTACAATTGTTTCCTTTGAATAAAACTTTCGTCTGAACATTTTGGAAATTTCTACGAGCAAAACGAGAGTCGGGATTTCGACAAGAGGACCCACAATTCCTACGAAAGCTTGACCGGACCCAATCCCGAAAGTTCCTATAGCGACAGCAATCGCAAGTTCGAAATTATTTCCGGCCGCCGTAAATGAAATCGCAGTATTTCTCCTATAATCCGCCTTTAATAGAATTCCAAAACCGAAGCTAAGCAGGAACATCACTATAAAATAGATTAATAGAGGCGCAGCAATTCTAACCACATCCATCGGAATTAACAAAAGCGTGTCGCCTTTCAAGCCGAAGATTACGACGATTGTTAATAAAAGAAAAATTAAAGTAATCGGAGAAATTATCGGTAGAAATTTCGAAGTTGTCCACTCTTCACCTTTAAAGGAAATGCTAACGACTCTAATTAACCAACCTAATAAGAAAGGAATTCCTAGATAAATAAGAACACTGGAGGCTATATCCCAGTACCTAACTTCAATATTCGAAACGTGGAAGCCAAGAATGCCAGGAAGGAAGCTTACATAGAAATAAGCGAGGCTACCATAAAGCAGTAATTGGAAGACGCTGTTTAACGCAACAAGTCCGGCAGCTACTTCCCGGTCTCCGTCAGCTAGATCGTTCCAAACCAAAACCATAGCGATACAACGTGCCACGCCGATTAAAACTAAACCCACTCTATATTCGGGATTATCCGGAAAAAAGAGAAATGCCAAAATAAACATCAATAGGGGACCGAGAACCCAATTCAGAAAAAGAGAATAAAAGATGAGATCTTTTCTTCCAAAGGCCTTTGGGATCCTGGCGTAGTTTACCTTTGCAAGAGGAGGTACCATCATAAAAATAAGCCCTAACGCGATCGAAATATTAGTCCCACCCGATTCGCCTCTTCGAATCCATTCTACAAAACCTGGAAACCATTTAGATATTGCGATACCGATACCCATCCCTATAAAAATCCAGATGGTCAAATATCGATCGATGAAAGATAATCTTTTTTTCTTGGGAATAAGGTCAGACATTAATTGATTTATCGCAATATTACGATTAATGTCAAGTGATATTAGCAGGAAATTTTAGTTTCCGGGTTTTGGGATAAAAGAAAACCGAAATACTCCCGAATTTCCTTCCAGGATTTTTCATCAATGCAATAGCAAATGGAAGGACCTTCGATGGTTCCCTTAATAATACCGACTTCTTTAAGCGCTTTTAAATGTTGGGAAACGGTGGCTTGAGCTAAACTTAGTTCATCGACTAAATCCCCGCAAATGCAAGCTTTTCTCTTAAGAATCGATTCAATGATGGCAATTCGAGCGGGATGCCCCAAGGCTTTCGCATAAGACGCGATTTTGTTTTGTCTTTTGTTAAATAATTCCGTCTTACTTATTCCCATGTGACAGCATCATTTCTGTCCAAATAGATTTTCAAGGAATATTTACGAAGAAGTAGTATTTATAAATAGTAATGATAAGGAATAAATTAGCTATCTATAGCCGAAGAAGCAATCCTGATTTGTTAAAGAGTTCGCGCAGTTGATCGGAGCAGACGAGAATACTACAAACTCACCGCTTATAGCAATCTTATGAACTAGAGTGCAGCCGATTTTTAACGCAATTTCCCGAAGTTGCATATTCCGAATCCTATATGAACCTACCTTTCAGCTTCCACCTATCGGCCTTTTTCAAGTATTCAACCTTCTATTGTCTCAATAAGAAATAACTTATTTCTAACGACAGGAAACTTTTTTTAATGTAAATGAACTGGAAATCGTTAGCTTACAGTCCTTTCTTTAAACTCATAAGATTACTTTTCTTTTCTACTCATCTTACCTTTCCTTATTTTCAGTTGAGAGGGTATCTACTCTAGCGTCACTAGGTAATATTCCTTCCGGATCAAATAATCCAAATCGGATCCGGAAGCTTTCGTTCGATCCGATGCAATTCATGAGGGACATTTCCGTTTCTCAATCGGATTTTAAAAAGCTAAATTGAGCGGGGCGGTTCCTTCAAACGGAATATAATCGTCACCGGGTTTCCTTTTTACGTATTCATGATAGGCAACTTTCTTCCATAAATGTATTTCATAAGCTTGTTGAATCGTACTATAACTTTCAATTTTACATAATATAGATTTCATACTACTCGTTTGAGGGATAAATTTATTGGCTTTATTATTTTTCAAGGCTTCATTTTACGAAATGATTCGAGTTTACGGGAAATTTTGTTGTAATTAGATTTGTGTCCTTCTTGAATAAAAGTTGAATGGATAATAATTTTTCGAAAAATCCGGAGGTGTTCTAAATTGATTCGATTTTCTTTGAATGTATCGCACGCCTTAGGGTCATTTTATTTCCTTAGAAATATTCCAGCTCTTAGAATATTACTCTATTTACTAATAATGTGGACTTCCTTAAATTGCGGAGCCTCGATCGCAATATTCGAAATGTTGCAAAAAACAAGTAAATCAGGAGATGATAATTCATTACTTACGTTATTTTCGTTAGAGACACTGACGAAATCCATAGCCATTTCAAATCTATCGAATATAGGAAATTCGGTTATAGAGACAGGCTTTTTGGTAGGAACTGCATTCGATAATAATTCGGTGAGCTCGGTGGAGGTAAGCTTGGATGGAGGACCTTTTTTGCCCGCGACCGGTACGACAAATTGGGTCTATCAACTCCCGAATGGTGCTAACACTTGGAAAATGGGAAGCTTGCATTCGATTAATGTACGAAGTAAGAATCCGACAGGAAATGTTTCCGCCTCCGTATCAATTAGCGCACGCCAAGGAAAGAATAAGGATATCAACGGAGACGGGTATCCGGATTTAGCGGTGGGAACTCCTTCCGCATCTTCGAATACAGGACAGGTCTTTTTATTTTATAGCTCGGGATCGGGCGGCATTCTAACTTCCAATTTGGCGGCGGCGAATGCTTCGATTTCGGGAACTGCAAATAGCACATTCGGAAATTTTGTGGATCTTGGAGATGTAAATGGGGATGGATATGCGGATCTCGCCGCTGGAGCAACTGCCTATTCGGCAAATACGGGTCAGGTCTATATATTTCATAGCACGGGAATTACCGGAATTAGCGCATCGTCGGTAGGCAATGCGAACGCTACGATTACAGGGATAGCCGGAAGCCAACTTGGATATGCATTAGCGCTTGGGGACATTAACGGTGACGGTTATGCGGATCTTGCTACGGGGGCATATATGTATTCGAATCACGCAGGTCAGGCGTATGTATTTCATAGTACGGGGAGCGCTGGGATCACCGCTTCATCCTATAGCGGGGCAAGTACGACTATTATCGGACCTGGAACCAGTAATTTTGCCGCATCCCTAGCTCTTGGGGATGTGAACGGAGACGGGTACGCGGACCTTGCGCTTGGAGGAAATTATTATAATACTTCGAGGGGAAATATTTGGATCTTTCATAGCGCTGGAAGCGGGGGGATTACCGCTTCATCATACAGTAGCGCCAATACGAACATACCGGGAGAAACGATATATAACGATTTTGGACTTCCCCTTGCTTTCGGAGACGTGAACGGAGACGGGTATGCGGATCTTGCTAGCGGTGCGAATCGTTACAATAATACATTTACCGGGAAGGTTTACGTATTCCAAAGTACTGGAATTAACGGGATTACTGTTTCCGCAGCAGGAAGCGCCACGACGATGATTACTGGACAAACAAGCGGCGATACTTTCGGAGGTAACCTCACCTTCGGTGATATTAACGGAGATGGTTATGCGGATTTAGCGGCCGGGGCAGCCAATTATGCAAGTGCCACTGGACGAGCCTATATATTTCCTAGCACCGGAAGTGCAGGGCTAAGCGCTGTAGCCTCGGTTACGATCAACGGGGAAGGTACCGGTAATAGTTTCGCCTCCGCTCTCGCCTTCTCCGACTTCAATGGAGACGGATATTCCGATCTTGCAGCCGGTGCAAGCACCTATTCTAGTACCCTTGGACGGACTTATGTATTCCTTAGCTCCGGAAAAACCGGAACTGTAGCTTCCCTTGCCTCCGCCGCCAACGCCATTATTACGGGCGCAACGAATAGTAATTTCGGGAGTTCGGTTGCCAATGGCAATGAGGATTCGATATGGAACAACTATTTGAAAATGGTCACTCGAACGGGAATTTTCAAGACGGAAGATACTTCGATTTTTTTAATTTCCAGCAGAACGGAAGAATTAGCTATTCGTGATTTTACTTATTTACGCAAACCTACGCAATCGAATCCTTTTTAGGAATCGGAAAAGCTTCGACTAAAAGGAGAAAGAAAGACTGGAAGAATCGCTTAACCGGAAATTCTCCTGAACGCACTTCATCGATTTCGGAGCTCTATAGCATTCTCCTCCTGAATTGACTCGATGATAATGATCAATAGAAGATGCATTCTTAATTAGTATTAACACCTCAAGAACGTACGATCTCAGTCCATTTCGAAGATTAAGCGTTCAGCGCTCGATATTCAATTTGTCCTAATGCAGGAAAATTGCGATCCTTCGGCCGATGTAACTCTGCGGAGCGTATTCGGCTGACCCAAAATATTCGTTAAGTAAAACTAAAAGAAGCGGATTCGACTACTCCATTCGCATTTTTTGTAGCATGTAGAATTTACCAAACTCTACGCCGATTTGGAGTAGGCCGAAACTAATATTTTAACCTGCTCGGAAGCGCGAAGCGAATTTGAAAATTCTATTGCTATTAATCCTTTGGTCCCGGCCTTCGAAGCGACAGTTTCGATTCGGATGATTTTTCCGGTAATTTTTACGTCTTTGATGGACGATCCGGAAATCAAGCACCGAATCGTAGAACCGACTTCGAAGTTCTTATAATTCCCGCTATCGACTTGGATGCAGAGTCCCGTATCGGAAATGTCAGAAATATTTCCTATGATTACGTCGTTTTTTTGGATAGCCAAAACGAATGGTTCGAAAATGTCCCAAGAATAAATTCTTTCGGCTTTTCTGCGCTCTTCGTTCATTTCGAAATCCTCGATCGCTCGCATTCTATAAAAATTGGACGTGAACTTAATTCAACTAAATAGTTGATAATTAGCAATTTACTTGAGTGCAACTTCAAAACCTTCGCAATTTTAAAAAAGACGAAATCAAAAAGTATAAACTTAATAAGTTAAGATCTGAAATTCGGATGTTAGTCAAAAGCCGTTAAGCTTAGAGCAAGCACTCTGTCCGAAAGCTGTATCATTTCGTTGAATTCAACTCCGATAATGCCTTTCATTCCACTCGAAGTTGCGACTTTATCTTTCCTAATAATGACACCGGCGAAATTGATATCTTCCATACTCGGCCCGGAAATAATCCCGGAGATTCTGGATCCGATTTCTTGATTTTTGACAGTTTCTAAATCCAAAAGAATTGCCATACCGAAGTCGGAGATATCGGACAGATTCCCGACTAATGCCCCCTTTTCATGCACCGCTAAAACAAGAAGTTCCAATAACTCTTTCGAAATGAGTCGTTCGCTTCTCCTCCTTTCCTCTCCCATTTCGAACTCCTTCGTGCAAGTTTTTGCACTTACGAATTTATCGGACGGAAGGAGAAGTAATTAGATTTCATTGTGTTTTAATAATATTGTTAAGTTTATATTCGGAAATTTCCTAGGTAAATACGGAAAACGACCTAAAACTATAAGTTTACCGGACGGAAATTGCGGGAATTAGATCAAATTAATATGCAGGCCGGTATTCTCCCTAAACGCCGCAATCGCTCAATTTAAGGAAAATTCTCTCTTAGAAACCTTTATTCTTTAACAAAACATAGGTTTAAACCGTCTAGCAGATCCGGAAAGGTTGATTATCACTGCCTCTATTCGAAAGCCAATATTTCTGTCCGGCAATTCAATTCCTTCTCGAGATATTCCGAGAACTTTCCTCATCTCTCTTTTGATAGAAGGAAGAGATCACTTACAAAAATCAATAATCACCTCTTAAGAAGTCGACTCGTATTCTAAAAGGCCGTTAACCTCCATTCTATCCTCGAAAGAGACAATCTCAATGGGAGAGCTCCTATACCTATAGAAGATGCTAGGGAACGTCCGAAGAGGGATTTTAAAATCTGCGAGTAAGCATTGCGTTATCGCATTCACTTGGCAGTGAAAAAAAAATCGATGAGGCACTCGATTCTCCCAAATAAGGAAATAACTTTCAGAGGACACTTCCGCTCATCCATATTGGTCCGCAGGAAACGCCCGGCCTAAAATTATCCGGATGATATATCGGAGGGATTCCGTTTACCCTATCCATTGCATATATCTTTCGGATTATACTCGATTATTTACCATAATATATTGATATATTAATCCTATCGGTATATTATTTTTTATTTAATTAAATAATTTATTTCCGTAATCCGATTCGAATTCGCCTCGTCTTAAAAATCCATAATGAGAGGTTTTTCAATGAAACTACTAATGATAATCCTGAATGTTTGGGTTCTTTGGCTCTACTCCTATAGAGAGTATTCCGTTATCGGAACCTTTAAGTCCTTAGAAGAATGCAAGGCAGCGGCGTCTCCCGATTTAGATAGCGTAATGCGTTGGAAAACCGAATGCAAGGAAGCAAAATAAATTAGTGTACTTAATTTGGAAAATCTTTGCCAGAAGCCGACATTCTGATAACGTCCTAAATTATTTGTGCATTTAGTAATTCATAGAAAGGCTCTCCTTCCTGATTGAGTTTGTAACTAACAAATTCATAAAAGGAGAATCCTCTATGAAGGCAAAAGGACGTTATCCAATTCTAAAGTTTACGACTTGAGAGCCTTGTCTTAAACATTAATTGTGCGAAATTTTCAAGGCACTAATTCTGATACTTTTTGTACTATAGGCTATTACTCCAGTCCAACCTCAACTTTTGCTTTGCTAAGTTCATTTCTTTCCGGTGATATATATTCTGCTCGTATTCCTATAGTAATACCTTACAAATTGAATTTTCAGTAACCTTCATCCCTCAAATGCCCTTCTGAATTCCGGAAGCGATTATCGTTTTCTGAAAAATCAGCTTAACGATCGACTCGAAGATTAGTTCCATTATTATATCCATTCATTGATCGAAATCAATTTGGTGGAATAGATTTTAAAGATTGAAGTTGATTTAGATCAATGCTTCGCTTGCTAATGAGGCGGAGATTTATCTAAAACCGATGATGATTGATAAAAAGAGATCTTATTCTCTCTGAAAGTATTATTATTTATTAATATAATCTGATTAATATTCAATTCTGACGTTGAGCTTTCGGATATTCGTTTAAAAAATAAAATACAATTGCACAATCTTCGGCTCTCTATATCGATTTCCTTTTTGAAAATATACTTGGATTTTTATAAAAATATATCAAGGTTAAGAAAATGAACTTAAAGAAAATACCGTTCGGTTTGATAGCATTCATATTATGGATTTGTACGATAACCGTACTAATTTATTATTTTATAGAGGGAAACACGGTTAAATCTAAGGACGATAGAGTTTCGATATATTTGAATGAAGATGAAAAGATACTCGTACTTACCGAAATGCGAGGATTACTTGCTTCGTTAAACGGGATTTTGGGAGGGCTTTCTGCAGGGGATTACGAAAAAGCGTCCGAATCTGCACGAGCATCCGGAATGGGGTTGGTAAAGAGTTTGGAAAATGAAGAAAAGAAAATTCTACTAAAACTTCCGATCGAGTTTAAGCAACTAGGATTTGGTACTCACGAACAATTCGATGTTATTTCCGAAAAGCTTAAACAGAAGAAAGATTTAGGCATTATTTTGCACGAGTTGGATATTTTGACTCGAAAATGCATAGCCTGTCATGCAACGTATAGGATAGATGTAGCGGTGCCAGGAAAATAAGCAAAACGAGAAAAGTTCCCGTCGTCTCCCCTATTTGTATATTTCGGTAGTTAACTGATAAAAAATATGGAACCTAGATGTCTCGGAATCGAACGATAGACAAGACTCAAACGATGACTGACGATTTTAAAAAAGTTAGATCGATCCTGATTCCCTCAATTTGTTGAATTCTTATCAAAATTTGTGTCTTCGAGTAATATCAGTGATTAAATGAAATCGAACGATGAATTTGGAAACCTGAGTCAGGCCCATTCTACTCGAGTTTTATCGATTAAGATTAAATAATGAACTTCTAACGTAGACAAACTGGCATCTTTTAATGCCTGATTTTCGAAAACTAAGAGCGAGAAGTATGGTCAAGCGGAATATTCGAAATTCAATCCGAAAATCGATAGGGTCGGAAACGAATTCGAACAAACTCAATATTAACTTATTAGTCTTCACCTGGCAATTTCGTAAATAATTTATTAGAATATTCCCACTCCTTTATATGTAAGATCTCGATCCGGAAATACGTCTCTTAGAGAATAAGAATCCTACCGAGGCAGTTATGAAATTAATTTTTCATTTTGCGATAAGTGACCTCCAAATTAAGGCTCAGAGAACGGAAGAAAGACCAACATAAACTATAATAAGTTTCGCGTAAGCTTTTCGCATTAGGCTCTTTTTAAATGGTCCATGCGAGCACTGTCCATTCCGCGAGCAACGAAACCAGGGAGCGGAAAACGATGATCACCGGTTATGAGATAAGGGAAGAGATTCACAAGGGCGGTAATGTTTCCGTATTTAGAGGGAACAGGACAGAAACGTCCGATCCGGTTATTATCAAAATTCATACCAACGAATTTCCTAGCATCGAAGACATTTCAAAATTTAAACGGGAGTACGAAATAGGCGCGGGAATCCATTCATTCGGTGTGATTCGTTACTATGGCATCGAGAAGTATAAGAACTCTTTCGCCATCGTTATGGAAGACTGCGGCGCAATTTCGCTTAATAGAATTATTAAAGATTTAAATCTGGAGCTTTCGCTAAAAATTTCGATTAAAATAGTCGAAGCTCTAGGAGAAATTCATAAAATTAATATAATTCATAAAGATATAAAGCCCAGCAATATTATAGTAAACTTACAAACTGGATTCGTAAAGATAATCGACTTCGGAATCGCTTCAAGATTAACGCAGGAAAACGCTTCGCTACAATCTCCGGAACATTTGGAAGGGACGTTAAGCTACATGTCTCCGGAACAGACCGGTCGCATGAATCGTTCCATAGATTATCGCTCGGACTTTTATTCTCTCGGCGCGACCTTTTACGAAATGTTGACCGGGGAACTTCTCTTTGAAACTACTAATTCGATGGAGCTTATCCATTATCATATAGCTAAGATTCCTATCCCTCCGCACGAAAGAAAGAGAGGACGTAATATACCGGAAAACCTTTCAAAAGTCACGATGAAACTACTGGCGAAAAATGCCGAAGATCGTTACCAAAGCATTTTTGGAATAAAAGCGGATTTAGAAAAATGTCTCGCCGAACTCGACGGAACTGCCGTCTCCGACGGCTCGGAATTTATTCCCGGTAAATTTGACATATCGGAAAGATTTCAAATTTCGCAAAAACTTTACGGCAGGGAAGAAGAATTAGAAAAGCTTTTAAATAGTTTTGAGAAAGTTTCCTTCGGGGAACGGGAGATGGTTTTCATTTCGGGATATTCCGGTATCGGAAAATCTTCATTAGTAAACGAAATTCATAAACCCGTATTGGCTCGACGAGGGTACGTTATAGAAGGAAAATATGAACAATTTAAAAAAGACGTACCGTATAGCGGATTTCTCAAAGCCTTTCAAAGTTTAATTCAACAGGTCTTATCCGCTGAAGAGTCTACTATCGAATCATTCCGAAAAGAGCTTACTAAGGTTCTTGGAACTAACGGGAGTATCCTCTCGGATGTAATTCCCGAATTAGAGCTCATTTTAGGAAAGTTACCGCCGTCGGCGACATTAGGACCTCAAGAAACTCAAAATAGATTTAATCTTGCAATTCAGAATTTTATACAAGTGTTTGCGAGAGCGAATCATCCTCTTACGATATTTCTCGACGACCTCCAATGGGCGGATTCGGCTTCTTTGAAGCTACTCGAAATCCTTGAGATAAATCCGGAATGCAAATACTTATTTATCATTGGAGCTTATCGCGATAACGAAGTAGACCCGTTGCACCCGTTATTGCATGTCGTCGGGGAAATTCAAAAATCGGGGACTAGCGTAGAATCGATCGCTCTTTCACCTCTGGATTTTGAGAGCTTGAACCTCTTAATTTCCGAGGCACTTCATTGCAGTATAGAAAAGGCAAAACCTTTGGCCGACTTGGTCGCATCTAAAACCGATCGAAATCCTTTCTTTGTTAACGAGTTTCTAAAAACCTTATATCAAAATAATCTTCTGAGCCTTGACGTCGCTACCGGTTCCTGGACCTGGGATTTAGAAAAAATAAGGGAAAGAGATATTACGGATAACGTTGTAGAGTTAATGTCTCAAAAGATTAAAGACCTGCCAGAGGAAACCAGTAGAATATTGCAATTAGGCGCTTGCATAGGAAACAGTTTCGATTTAAAAACCATTTCGACAGTACGCCAACTACCCGGGATAAAGATAATCGAAGATCTCTATGCCGCCGTTGAAAACGGATTACTTTTGCCTCTTGGAAACTCTTATCGTTATTTGGCAGCCAAGGACTTTTTAAATTCCCAAGATTCCGACTCCCAGTTAATGGTAAATCAATCCGATATTCGATTTAAATTCTTACATGACAGAGTTCAACAGGCGGCTTACGACCTGATACCGGAATCGGATAGGGCAGCATTGCATCTCAAAATAGGAAGACATCTCCTGAGCAGTTCTGACGAAGATAAAATTTCTGACCACTTAATCGACATTGTCGGACACTTAAACGCCGGATTACATTTGGTCGCTAGCGAACAAGAATTGTCTGAAATTGCGGATATGAATTTTCAAGCAGGCGTCAAAGCTAAGAATGCCGTTGCTTACAAATCCGCCTCGCACTACTTCCGAGTTGCGATGGGAATATTAGGCGAATCAGGCTGGGAAGCCCGACCTGAAAAAACTCTTTCAGTATATTCGGAAGCGACGGAGACTGAATATTTAAATACTAACTTCGATAGGATGGAGGAACTAGCAAATATTGTCGTGCAAAAATGCCGTTCCACTATTTCTACTATCACTGTTTTCGAAACGAGAATGCGAGCCAAAACGGCTCAGTCGAGATACAGAGAAGCGATAGGAATTTCAAGCGAGGTTTTACGGTCGTTAGGCGTTCATATTCCGATTAACGCAAAAAAAATTGATGTCATAGTCGGATTAATTATGACAAAGCTTTCGATCGGATCAAAATCCGCAATCGATTTGGAAAATCTTCCCCAGATGCAAGATTTTAAGAAATTAGCCGCGATGAATTTATTGATGGAAACCTGTCCGGCAGCTTACATAGCCGTACCGAATCTTTTTCCCATCATCGTTTTCAACATGATTAAAACTTCCTTAAAACATGGAAGTTCGCCGGTAACCGCCTACGCATTCTGCGTCTATGGATTGATTTTGATAAGCGCAGTCGGCGATCTGCAAGCGGGCTACGAATTCGGAAAAATGTCCCTTCGACTGATAGAAAAATTCGAAGTGCCCGGATTTAAAAACAAAATTAATATGCTATACAATGCTTTTATTATACACTGGAAGGAGCATCTGGCGGAAACGAAAGAAAACATGGAGGAAGTTTCCCGAATCGCCATTCAGACGGGAGATCTCGAATATGCTTGCTACGCTGCGATCACTTATTGCAATAATTCCTTTCTCTGCGGCGACCCTTTACCTTTCGTTCTAAGAAAGGCGAATCATTATTTAGAATTAAGCAAAAAATTTAAGCAAGAAATCGCAATTAGCAATATTCGAATCATCTTGCAATTCAGCGAGGACCTTTCCCAATACAAATCTTTTCCCGAAGAATTTTTCGGAGAAACTTTTCAGAAAGAAAATCTGGAGTACCTGATTGAAACTAGGAACTTTAGCGGCCTTTCTTTCTACTATTTCATGTCTTCAGTATTGCATTATTTATCCGGATCGTATGAAAAAGCCCTAAAATGTTCCGACCTGAGCGCGAAAAATATCGATGCTGCTGCCGGCCTCGCCTGGATACCCGAATACCATTTTTACCGCTCGATGATCCTGTTAGCGTTGAGCGAATCCGTTTCGAAATCGAAGCGAAGAAAGTTCATAGCGATGGCCTACGAAAACCATAAAAAATTAAAGAAATGGGCCAGCTTTGCTCCGATGAATCACCTTCATAAAGTATATTTAATGGAAGCGGAGAAAATGAAAGCCTTAGGAAAGAACTCTGCGGCCGCCGATTTTTATGAAAAGGCGATACAAACTGCTTCTAAAAATAATTACGGAAATATTCTCGCGCTATCGTATGAGAGAGCGGCTAAATTCTATTTTTCCGACAAAAAGGATCTGATCGGAAAAGTCTATCTGCAAAAAGCACACTATTTTTATACGTTATGGGGAGCGCTTGCTAAGGTGAAGGAAATTGAAGAACTATCTCCCGAATCGTTTCCGAAATCTTTTGATTCTTCCACTGTTGCAAATCAAGTGACCTCGACATATTCCGCCGGAACGGCAACTAAGGAAAAGTCATCTCGTCAATTGGATTTCGATAGCATCCTAAAGGCATTTCAAGCGTTGTCCGGCGAGATCGTTTTAGAAAGATTATTGGAGAAGATAATGGCAATTGCGATCGAAAACGCGGGAGCGGAAACAGGGCTCTTGATTTTGGATCGTAACGGAAACTTAGAAATCCTAGCGCGAGGCTCCTTAAAAGAAAAGGGGGCGGTCACCGATCAAGAATCCGCGCAACTTACTCAAAATGATACGACTCCGACTGCGATTTTAGAATATGTCCGTCGGACCGGTAAGACAGTCGTAATTTCGGACGCAATACGGGATGAAAATTTTGCAAGCATTCCTTACGTAATTTATAATAAACCTAAATCCATAATTTCTCTACCGATTCGAAATCAAGGGAAATTCTTAGGTATGCTATATTTAGAAAACAATCTTACGACCGGCGCATTTACGCCGGAAAGAATCGATGTATTAGATATTTTATCTTCTCAAGCCGCTGTTTCGATCGAGAACGCGCTCCTTTATTCGAATTTGGAAGCTAAAGTAAAGGAAAGAACAATCCAATTGAAAAATGTTGTGGATGATCTGAATAAAACGAATTCGAATTTGGAAGGGACTCTAAAAGAATTACATGCTTTAAAACAACAACAAGACGGCGATTACTATTTAACCTCTTTATTAATGACTCCATTAAACAGCAACGAAGTCTCCGATGACCGAATAAGTGTGGAGTTCTTTCTCAAACAGAAAAAAGAATTTCAATTTAAGCAATGGACGTCGGAAATCGGAGGCGATCTTTGCAGTGCTCATACGATAAGCTTAAAAGGAAAAAAATATACAGTATTCTCCAATGCGGATGCTATGGGTAAATCCATACAAGGAGCTGGAGGAGCTTTAGTTTTCGGCTCAGTTTTAGAAGCCATGATTCAAAGGGTCAAATTGTCGGCCACTGCGCAGGACCAATTTCCGGAGCGTTGGTTAAAAAATGCCTTCACCGAATTAGATAAAATCTTTAAATCCTTTGACGGATCGATGTACGTTTCCTGCATAATCGGCCTGATCGATAATGAAAACGGTTTTCTATATTGTTTTAACGCGGAACATCCCGGGATAGTTCTTTATAAAGATCAACATGCCAGCTTTATACAAGATCAGCCGTCTATGTATAAATTAGGAACTTTCTGGAATGAAGGAGTATTTGCGATCCAGACCCATCAACTCGCTCCTGGGGACTCTATCTTTATAGGATCCGACGGTAAAGATGATATAATGCTTCATCCCGAAGGAATCCAGAAAAGAAGAATCAACGAAAACGAAACCCTATTTCTCGATTGTGTAGCCGAAGGGAAAGGCGAACTTACTGCGATCAAAGAAGCTATCTTAAGAAAAGGAGATCTAACCGATGACTTTTCAATATTACATTTAATTTATAAAGGATCGAATGAAGCCGGAAATAGGGTCGTATCTTTACAAGTCGAAAATATTATTAAATCGATCAATTCGGAACCCGCCGAATCGGCCAAATATTCGCGGCTTGTTTCCGAGCTGGAAAAGGAACTTGCGATTAATAAAACTTCGATTCCGATAATCAAATGTTTAATGAAATCGAACCTAAAATTAAAACGATATAAAGAAGCTGCCGACTACGCCGTAATGTTTTCCTCGCTTTGTCCGGGAAACACAAAAGCAATCTTTACTGCGGCGCATTGTTTTAGAAAGATCGGTGATCTTGAACACGCAATAGATATGGGGGAACGTTTGAGGTTGAGAAATTTTCAGGATGTCTCAGTCTTATCTCTCTTAGCCAAACTTTACGAAACGATCGGAAATCACACTCAGGCAGAAATTCTTAAAGAAAAAGTGAGACAGAGTAGTAGTATGCATAATTCTTAAGATGCAATCTTCGGCGTACGAGAACTACGAAAAAAATCGAAATATCGAAAGTATCCAGATTAACCGATCGGAAGTTCGTGCATTTGCACCTTCCCTCCTTTCAGCTTTAGTAGGCATAAGGAAACCTATCAATTTTCAAAAATATTCATCCCGGAGAATTAATTTTCTTATCGATTCAGTAATGTCCATCGGCTGAGATCGAAAAAAAGACAGGAGGAAATATGGTCGAAATAAGACGATATTGGGATCTCCGATCGTAGGATAATCTTTATTTTGCTCAGTAATCAATATTTATCCGTTAGCGTAAAGAAATCTTAATCGTAAGCAATGCCGAAATATTTAAAAAATGAATTCTTACTAAGCAATCGCGGGATTAGTAAGAATTCTGAATGTAAAGACTCCGCGGTAGTGAGTCTCTAAGCTTCAACCAGCCTTACAGTCTAACAGGAGTGAACGGAACTCTTGAAAGCTGTCTCTTAATAAATATTAAGACTTGCTCGCAGCGGGCTTACCGACTGGAATCGCCACCTCTTCTTTCGAAGTGAATTTTTGGATCGCATCTAAAACTTTATCTCTTACCTCGACTGCGTTTTTCTCAATTGTTGCTTTCGATTCCTTTACACTATCTGCCACTTTTATCGACAAATCACGAATACGGGTCGACGATTCACTTTTGTCGGCAGCCCCTTTTGCTACGAATTCTTCGTATTTTTTTATTATGATCTCCTTAGTTCTTTCGAATTCTTCTTTTCCTAAATTCACAACCCCGATTCCAGCGTTGACCATGTTCATTAATTCGATTTCCATGCATTCCTCCTGTCCAAAGACTCTGCGTTTATATTTTCTGCATATAATCAGTCAATATAATTCTGCAATAATATTTTACCAAATTCAATAATATTATGATGTAATAAGTTCATTAACATATCATTATTTTGCTACATTGTGGCGTAGAAATATTTACCTACATAAAAATAGCCCCCTCTCCCTTTATGATAAATTCTTTTTATTATCTTTTCTATGCCTAAAAAAATGTGCAAAATGATTTAGAAATCGTAACAGAAGCAATTCTAACTTATGAAATGAATATCGGAAATATCGATAGCGACTGGAGTTTTTAGCAAGTATCTCCGAAATTGCAGCAGGAATTCCAAGAAAGGATCGTTCGCAAGAATGCCTTTTGCTCGGTTTCCCCTTTCCGCAAATTTTCCGGAAAAAAATTTAGTGATCTTGATTTTAAAGGAATTCTTGCAGGAAGCAAAGCTACCGAAAACTCCAATGCAGATAAGTGTATCATCGGAATTAAATTTACTTCCGAATTTTCTTATCCGGATAGAGCTACTCTGTTAAGCTTGAGATCAAATGACCGAAGTATGATAAAATATATTTCTTGAGTCCAAGATCGGAATATTTCCCGAAATAAGTCCGACCTACCCTAATCTCTCCAGTATATTAGTTAAATTTAATTTTATATTATTATGTCTTTTTTTTAGTTTGAGTTCTACGCCGGATTCCGATTTAAGCACAGATGCCTTATATGCTAATTGCTATCCTTTATATTCGGAATCTATCCGGGCCTGACGGCTACATAGCGGGAAGAGACTCCGGTCACGGATAGGGATAGCTGAAACATAGCTACCTTAAGCGTTACTCTTGAAGGTATTTATTACTTAAGAAACATAGAGATCGGCACATCTAATATATTTGAAACCTTTCTAGCAATTTCGTTTGTCATAGGCAGGATTCCACTTTCTATGCCGCTAATTTGATCAACTGAAACGCCTTCAAGCTTGCTTGAAAATTCTTCATGCGTAAGATTACGTCTCTCCCGCAGTATTTTCATGATAACTCCGGCGGCACGGTTACCGCTTTCTTCCAAATCCAATAACTCGCTCCTCCCGGAAAGAAGGGTGGAGGAAAACGACTGGTCTATCATAATTTTTCGGGAAAAACCCTAATATTTGTCAATTATTCCCCCGTCAGATACCTTTCTAATCGCATAAACGGGGACGGTTAATTAAAAAGAAAATGTAAAAATCGGTTTTCCGACTACGATTTTGAAGCCGGCTATTTCCATACTTAATCTATTCCAAAATAAGAAAGCGACCTGGCATCTGGAACTGAGCAATTCCGATTATTTAGAAATCACTTTTATAGTAATTTGAAAATAAATTAGAATGGTTCTATTGGAAGAAATTCTCTAATCCTAACGGCAAAATATTTTTCTTTAATAGGAGCCGAATACCCATTGAATTCGCAAGTGATCGAAGTATATTCCCTATCCCAAACGTCTACTTTATGTGGAATTAATATAACATAGCTAATGTTCACAATGTAGATACTGCCAAGAAATTACATTTTATCCATTCAGCGGGACAAGGGCAATAATGCGCGAACGTCGACAGTCCGAAAGAATTTATTCGGAAGAACTATGTAAATTTAAAGTTACGCTACGATTCGAAGAAGTAGTATTCAATGGTTTTCTAATGAATATTTCCGAAATCGGAATCGGGGTTGTCGGAACGATCAAAAACGGAAATAGTTTTGCAGTCGGAACATCGGTTTCCGGCCAAATTCAATTTCCGGATTCTTGGGATAAACTTAAATTTAACGGCGACGTAGCCCGCAAGGAATATATTTCAAATGACGCTGGTGATTCTCTTGTATTGGGGATCAAATTTGCTAACCGAATAAGTCTACCAATCTCTATATTAAAATTAGCATTACTAGCAGGAGGAAAATCTGTCTAATGTCAAACTTAATGAATCTATTTATAAAGTTCTCCCGTAATTTCGATCGAATGTCGTGATCGGGATTTCTGGTTCGCTATAACTATACCTCCAAATCCAGTTTTATTTCCCGCCTATTTCGACTCAAACGCAGAACAAGCTTAGAAATCGGGTCGTGCATAAATCGCCGATACGATATTTACTTATCGCTTCCGCTAGTGCATCGATACGACACATACTGATTGATGTAGTAGAAAGACCGCTTTCGAACTATCGTTAGCGGAAAGTTTCCTTGGGCCACTATAGTTTGAGCTGGAGAGAGTAAGTTCAGCATAATTCTATGTTTCCCGAAACTAATACTCTACTGAGTGACGCATTTTAAAACTTAACGATTAACCGATATCGTCGGTCCCAAGTCGTCGTTGTAAAAGTTCCTTCACGGGTGGAGAGGGGGCAGACTCAAACGCTGCATTTCTGTAAAAATTCGCCATCTGGATATTTCCGCATCTCCGATGCAAATCAGCCTGGACTGCAGACCAAATATAAGAACCCAATAATCGAGAATGCGGTTCAAAACCGTCAAGAATTTCAAGTCCCTTCGCTGGGCCTTGCAATTCTGCTACGGCAACTGCGAGATTCAACTTTTGCAGCGCGGAGGGTCCGATCTTTTCTAACATCGAATAGTATTCAACAATTCTCTCCCAGCGAGTTTCCCGAAATGAGGGAGCGAGACAATGTTCCGCCGCGATCCCCGCTTCCGCGTGATACTTTGTAAAGTTATCACCGTTTGCAGATTTGGCTAGCCATTCTAGCCCGACCAAAATTCCTTGTTGGTCCCAAAGATTTCTGTTCTGCTCCTCCAACAAGAGCAACCCACCGGATCCATCCTGACGGGCGGTCATTCGCGCCGAATGTAAATGCATTAATGCTAATAAAGCATATGTTTCTGAATTCCGGCCTATCGAATGTTCGGCCAAAAGAGTCGTAAGCCGTATCGCTTCGTTGCAAAGTTCCTTTCGGATCGGTTGAACTGTATGAGAAGAAAGGTAACCTTCCGTGAATAAAAGATACAACACTTTGTTTACGCTCGGAAGTCGCTTGGAATATTGGGTAGCGGTAAGTTCTCCAGAGTACGGCGGAAGTTTTCGCAAGCTGCTTCGAGCTCGACCGAGACGTTTATATATATTGGCTTCAGTAGTAAATAGTCGAACTGCAATCTCCTGGATGCTGAAACCGCAAAGAGTTTTTAGAGCCAACACAAGCTGCGATTCTATGGGGATCATTTCGTTACAAGAGGCAAATAGCATTAGCAATAAGTCGTCTTGCACTTCCCTTTCTAAAAATGCCTCTTGATCGAAATTGAGGTATAGGATTGCTTCCGTCGCATTTTGTTTCAAGATTCGTCGACGGGTCGTTTGCTGTCGCAATTCTCCCATCAGCCTATTATACGTTACTCGATAAAGCCATGCCGAGGGATTATCCGGCAAGCCTGTTATTATCCATGTTTCAAGCGCAGTCATTAACGAAGACTGAACTACATCTTCAATGTCTTCGATATGTTGCACTCCGACGCGACGCGACAGCATGGCAACAAGCCTGCCATACTCGTGTCGGAAGAAGTGCTCAACCAGTTTCGGAGGCGTCAAGGAACGTTGATCTCTCTAACCTCGACACTTGAGCCAGGTCTTACCACTCCAGGACATTGCCGAGCGATATCTATCGCCTCTTCCAAACTTTCCGCAGAGACAATCATATACCCGCCGATCACTTCCTTTGCCTCTGGAAAAGGTCCGTCCGTTACACCGTCCGAGCTTACGGTTTTTCCTCCCTTTAGCCTCCCTCCCATATCGACGATATTTTCCCGGAACTTCTCTTTCCAAGCGGTGAATAGAGCATACATCTCCTCCATTTGCGCCGGAGATGGCTTATCCATTTTTCCGGATTGTCCTCTTTGGATACATAGATACTTCTGATTTGGCATACGGTACCTCCTGCCTTGTCGTATCGGTCGACTAAACCGATAGCCTAATGACGCGTGTGGAGTACCGTTTTGGACACTTCGTTGCAACTTTTTTTTAAAAAATGAAGATTCGGTTTGGATGCTCGCTTAATGTTTATAATAATTTTTCCGCAAGTATCGATCAGTTTACTTAGATCTCGATCATGCCTAAGTGAGATTCGACCGTAGGACTCGCAATCCTGTCGATTCATAACTTCGATGATACTATTATTCTTTCTATCAAAATTAATTCATTTATTGGTGAATTATCTATGACAAAACTTATTCGTCCTCGGCTTAGGTTCTCCTCAAAATAAACGGGGAAAGGTAAAGCACTTAAAATTTAAAGCAGCAATTTACGACCTGTATCTTCATAAGAAAAGATTCTCGCAAGCTACGGTCAGAATTCGAATGTCATTAAAGCACTGGCGCCTTGCGCGAAGTTCCATTCCATTCACGGTTTTCCGATACTGCTAATCTTTTCTCGATAAGCTAACCCGATAAGCGAGCCGGCGATTACGAATTGAATAATATGAAACGCAGCTTGAACTACAAACCACTCAGTCATAAAATTAACTTGGATTTTTGCAGCATTGGCGATGGTCGAGACCGAGTATAAAAATATCCCCGTTATCAAACCGAATTGAATCCCGCGCTTAATCGGATTTTCTCCGTCCTTACGATAAAAAGGATACAGATATGCGAGAATTAGCCCTTGAATTAGCATCGACCCGAATCCTAACGGGATTATAGGGTCCTTCCTATTATAGATTCCAAAGGATTCATACAATTTACTAAAAATGACGAAATGCCAGACTACACCCAGTATGAATGTGGGGATGAGATAACCAAAAACGGCTATGGTATAGTTTTTCATCCGAATCTCCCTTGGATTACTTGTGAAAAGCAAGCTATATTTATACTTGTATTTTACAAGTAATATTTTATCCATAGGCATGACCGGAAAACACGAGTCCCATTGTCCTATTGCTTTCGCTTCGGATATTTTCTTTGATCGATGGTCGCCGCTTATTTTGCGTGACATTCTATTTAAGAATAAAAAATATTATAACGAATTTCTGGACTCGGAAGAATCTATTTCGACGAACATATTAGCGTCCCGCCTACAATATCTTGAGGAAACAGGACTTTTATATAAGATTCAAGATCCGGCGAACTCGAAAAGATTCGTATATTCTCCTACACCCAAATGTCTAGATCTTATTCCGATATTTTTTGACATCATTCGTTGGAGCGCTCGTCATGACCCTCGAACGGAAACTCCTAAAGCATTTATCAATAGCATTAACAGAAATGAAAAGGAAGTTGAGCGAAATATTAGAAAACAGTTTCGAGTGAAATAGCTTTGAGTTTAGAAAATAACGACAAATCGATTGCTTCTTCCTTTTATGCAGGAGGCTTTCATGAATCATCCGGAATTTTATCGATATCAATAAGAACAACTTCCGTTCGCGTATGTTAAGAAAAAATCTTCAATTAGAGATACGGTCCTTCGACATTACGTCGATCTAGCAGAAAGACCGGAAGTTCGATCAAATTTAAACGAAACTTCCGGAAGTCTCTAACTTCCTTACATGCGAACTTTAATCAAGAATCTTGCGCTTCATTTCTTCCAAATTGATGGATTTGATTTCGAGTCGGACAATTCCCCAAATTCGTAAGAACTAGTTCTCTTCGATGACATCTATGTGGAGAAATCCGAAGTGAAAAATTTCACCCGAAGAAAGGAAGATCCGGTCGACCTCTATTTTTGAGGACTTTAAAGCGCAGGGTCTTTCGCGGAAAACCCTGCGAAGATAAAAAAGAAAAGTGGATTTAGTTTCTTTATTTAGTGGGGGGTCTAAAAATACCTTTCCCCGTAGTAAAATAGGAAAATAAACTTGTTTTGATCCAATGGGTCCAACCTGGTGCGCAATCATTGTAGCACTCGACGTTCGGCGTAAGGCCTTCATGCGTGAAGTTCAGCTCCGTCATGCCGTTATTTTCATTGAGGTCAAAAATTAATTTAGTTTTTGCCCATTCTTTTTTATCGGAATACCAGGGCATGTTGCAATCAGTAACTAGCCAAACGACTCTTTTATCGGGGATCAATTCTTCGACCGTAAAATTAAAGAATGAATCGCCACCCATATTTACGGTAAATTTATCATCTTGCTTTTCGGAGTTTCCCGCAAAGGTTATTCCCCACCATTCAGGTATTTTACTGATCTTTTTGATCGCCTCGCTTGCGCTAATTTTTGCAGAGATACTGCTGTTAAAATCGTTCTTAACCATTTTGTTTACCTTCTAATCTACACTTTACGTATTCTTAACTTAAATTTTACTTCCGTCGAACTTTCCTTCAAATAGAGATTCTCGCCGATAGTAATCCAATTGAGATCTCGGAAAAGTGGATATCTTTAATTCAAGTTGAAACTCGATCATCTTCGAAGATTCAGTCATCGCTTGTTCTCCTCTTTTCTGATTGCCTCTTTTACCTTTGCTACGTCCGGACCTTCTCCGGTTCCTTCGTACTTAGATAGGTCCTCGTCAATTCCGACCAGCCGGAACACTTGTCCTCCTGGAGCTTGGAAGTAGAAATGGGGATCCGGAATCTCTATCTTTCTCACGCCGAAATCGAGAAGTCTCAGTTTCATTTCTTCAACGTTGTCGGATTTAAGCTCAAGCCATACCGATTTTCCGGTGCGCTGGAACTCACTCTCGTCAGAGTGATCCCCATAGAGAATTCCCATATGGAAATTATCTCCCATTCGAATGTCGTCCGCATCCTCTCTCACTCTCATTAGATTGCAACCAAGGATCTCAAGATAAAATCTTCGAACTCTTTCCTTCTCTACCCGAGGAACTATATGTGCTGTATGATTTCCAAAAATTGCCCTTGCCATAATTACTCCCCTATCCGCGCTTCAATTGCACTCTAGTAGTATAAACTCGATACTTTGAAAGAACGCTGGAATTATTTTTTCTCACTTGAAACACTCCCAAATTGCTTCGGGAACATATCTAAAAAGTAGTTCCAACCTTTTTCATGAGATTTTGCCTTGTCATCTTCAGGAAGGTTGGAATGCACTAGCGTCATCAGTGTTTCGTCTCCCTGTTTCCTGAAGGTTACCGTAACCGTCGACTCCCGTCCTAGCGTGTTCGGTGACATCCAAGTATGTCGAATACGACTTGGTCGTTCTACTTCAGTAAATAGCCCGTAATGCGGGGTGTCCTTAGTGGTCCAGTAAAACATCCCATCTACTTTCGGATCTAAGAGAAGCTTATCAGCCATATGCCAGGGGTTGCCCGGAATTTTCGGATTTAGCCATCCATCGAACACGTCGCTCGGCAGGGCCGGGATTGTTCGCTCAAACTTGAATTCAAGAGTCTTCTCGGATTTACTCATTTCTTTTTCTCCTTAAAATATCGCTCGAACTGATCGAGGCGTTCGTTCCAGAACCGTTCGTATTCATGCATCCACCCCGCTACCTCGCGAAGCGGTTCAGCTTTAAAGGAGATGAGCACTTCGCGACCTTGTTTTTCACGATTAATCAGCCCTGCACGCTCGAGCAACTTGAGGTGCTTAGTGACAGCGTTCAAAGCCACATCAAATTGTTTTGCAATATCGGTAAAACGAGTCGGTCCGGATTCCGCCAGCTTTCCAATAATCGCTCGCCTGGACGGATGCGAAATGGCTACGAGGACATCGGTTAATTGGTCCATATAAACATTACACCATAAGGTGTAATGTTTATCAAGTTTTTTTTGTTCCTCGGCGCCGAAATGAGATGCGTGAAGGCATCGAGAGTTTAAAAGTCACGTCTGCATGGAAGTGATGTAATTATGACGGTTGTCGGAGATGCGCGCTTTGTTATGTGCTATCATCAAAGCAGAAATTTATCACAGACGATAATAGAGAAATAACCTATCAAACGATCAGTGAAAATAAAAGATTTTTGGGGCGGCGTAATGCCCAGAATAATCTTATCGATAGGATAAATAATATTGTTTAAAAATTTCATAAATATTATGACCTTAAAAAAATACCGCATCCATTTATTATTCGAGAGATTTCTCAGAATGCTAATGATCTATCATTTCGGGCCCGCAAAACGCCAATCTGTTCTTAAAAGCCGATCGGATTAGTGCAAAGATTTTTTTAAGATTGATTCCGACTCGGAAAAGATACGCTAGACTTTGCTGCAGCCGACGGAGTCTTTCCCCTAAATGTCAAATCCCATCCGCTTTCCCCGAAGTGCATTAGAGTTAGCCGTTGACATTGAGCGATCGGTATTTGCGCGGCGTTTTCCGGCGAGCTGAATTCATAAGCCAGGGCTGTCGCAGCCCTAGTCTCAGGATTGTTCGGCTACAGAGTGAACGAATTGCGTTAGTTGTAGCGATCTTTCGCGTAATCGCTCGCCCTTAGGGCACATGCCGCCGGTCTTCCCCAGCGTGCAGACCGATGGCCGATACAGGAAAGTTATCAATGGCCCGTTTAGAGTCGGGATCGGATGCAATTGCATTTCTAATTAATATCTTTATAACTGATATTTTTCAAAACATAAATCTGTTTTTTAGCGACATTAGCCCGACAGATGAAGATGTCTTCAAAAAATTAAGGTAAAAACCATGTTGACATAGGAAAATCAAAGGAATTAAAATCTCGAAGTTGATAATCGAATTAAAAGAATCTACTTTATCCGAGTAAAAATGATCACGAAACCCGAATTCGAAACATTAGAGGCCGTTCAAAATTACTACGGCAAAGTGCTACAATCAAGTAAGGATTTGAAAACCTCCGCCTGTTGCAGTATCGAATCAATCCCCTCCTCGTATCTTCCGATTATAAATAAAATTCATCCCGAGGTTAAGGATAAATTTTACGGATGCGGATCGCCTCTCCCACCCGCTCTTTTCGGTAAGACCGTTTTGGATTTAGGATGCGGATCCGGTCGAGATGTTTATCTCTTATCAAAGCTTGTGGGGGAAGACGGATCTGTTATCGGAGTCGATATGACCGAGGAACAGCTACGGGTGGCCAGCTCCCATCAGGATTATCATAGAAATCAATTCGGTTACGAAAATTCTAATGTCTCGTTCAAAAGGGGCTATATCGAAGATTTAGAATCTTTAGGAATCGAAGATAATTCCGTCGATCTGGTAGTTTCCAATTGCGTAATCAATCTCTCGCCTAATAAAGCGTCGGTATTTTCCGAAATCTTTAGAGTCCTAAGACCGGGAGGAGAATTATATTTCAGCGACGTATTTGCCGATCGAAGAATTCCGGAAGAACTCAAAGAGGATCCTATTTTATTGGGGGAATGTTTGGGAGGAGCCTTGTATACGGAGGATTTCCGTAGGCTTCTTTTCCAGTTGGACATCAAAGATTTTCGGATCGTTTCCCAATCCAAGATAAATTTGCAAAATCATGAAATAGAAACGAAAATCGGAAATGTGAATTTTTTCTCCATCACCTATCGTGCATTCAAAATCCCTTTAGAAGACCGTTGCGAAGATTTCGGACAGATTGCGTTCTATAACGGAAATATCGAGAATTTCCCCTTTAGATTCGTACTGGATGATCACCATATATTCGAGACCGACAAACCCATGTTAGTCTGTGGAAACACCGCGGATATGCTGTCCAAAACCCGTTATAGCGAATACTTCCGGGTTATAGGAGATAAGTCTAAACATTTCGGCCTATTCGACTGCGGGCCTTCTTCAGTCGGAACACAAATATCGCAATCAGGAGCCTGTTGCTGAAACCGTACAAATAAAAACCGCGGCGCATAAAACCGATTACAGTAAAAACACCTTGTAATTTAATAATGCGTGATAAACGATTGCGAGCCTCATTCCCCAGCGATCAAACCTAGTTAGAAACTATATCGTAAGTACAACCCGATTCGGATTGAGCGAGTCTAACTCGGAGAGCTTCACCTCTTCTTCTTTCTCTCCGCGCAATACATCCGTTCGAGTTTTCAAAAACGATAATTCGATTTCTTGCTCTTTTCTTGATGTTTAAAGTCTTGAATAAATTATTTAGGATCTACTCCCTACATTCCACAATTTTAAAGTCCTTTTATCAGTAAGGCGATCTAAACCGTAGGCCTTTAAACCTTTTAGAGCCGAATATTCATTTAAGTAGAGTGTAGAATTCTCTGGGCGTATATAAGAGTAACTAGCTAAGAAAGAATATTTGACACTCCTTTGGATTCCCTCGCTTACAGCATTCGAGACTCCGACCTTTGACCGACGATTCCTCGCCCAAACATTCCTTTTATGATCCTTAGCCCGAGCATTATGATTGATAAATCTAAAATTTCTATTTAAGAGTTCCAGCCAAGGACAGCCATCGTCAGCAAACAGTGGAGCATCTTTAGGAAGAAAATCCGGTAAAGGCGGTATAGTTCTCTGCCTTTGATCTTAAGCAGAATTTCCCGAATTCCGAGAATTACTTGTATAAGATGAACCAAGTTTTGAAATTCAATTCTTAACTTAAAGCCGTAAACCGAATGAAGCATAGAGTCCAAAAGAGAAAATGCCGAATCGAAAAGTCCATCTGCAAGACACCTGTCCTCTTTGGATTCGAACAAATTTTCGATCATTTATAAGACGCGCGTACAGGCATTTTAATAAAAGAGAATCTTAGACAGAATTTTCGGACCGGTTTTTACCTCGAGCAAAGCTAGGCATACCCTTGCCGCTTAAGAAGCGAATTCAGAATTGAATTTTTAATACTCAGAAAATCTAATTCCCGATCATCAAGGCATTTCAAAGAAGGATGAAGTTTCGAATATGATTCCTTCTTATATTTTCTGCTTCCAAAATCATTTAATCCTTCCGAAATTCCCGTCCGAACAAATAGCATTTCATACCAATCGGATATCGGAAACGTATCGCTGACTTCGCTAAAATACTTTTCGACGCCGGTTATTACGTCTGCAATGAATTCGAATATCCAAATTGTTATTTCCTTTGGTTGCCCATACTCTTCAGACTCGGTCAAATGAGATTCAAACGGATAAGTCTCGTATCTAGGTACGCTTAAAGGCCCGGAAATTTTCTTTCCATTGCCGTACGGGTTAAGAAGATAACATTTTATTGAATTAAGAAAGCTTTGAATATTAGTTTTTTTGTACGAGCTATTAACGTATGACATATATTCCGATAGAAACCTTTTGAAGGAATCAGTTTCCTCATCCTCCTCTGGATTCCAATTCGGAGAAAAACCAAGGTATTCGATGGAACGAAACGAAAGTATCATCGCAGGCATAAATAAAGAATTATCAAGAGAAACTAAAATGTCTCTAACTACGTGATCATAAAATTCGAACTTTATTCGTTTCAGCTTTTCTTTAAATTCTGACATATTGGATCCTTTCACCCATCCCGTTTAAAAACAGTACGTCAATTTCATTGAACATTCAACCAGGAATCTATTGAATCAGCCGATTGAATCCACCACCCGGCCGATTCGCCGATGGAGCGCAAGTCGGGGTCGCCATGATCAATCAATAGACTACGATTTGCCGCGAGCAACATACTAAGATCGGTAAACGCATCCCCGGCTGCAAACCCGATTTCGGAAGAGGTAATTTCGCGAATTGCTTTTACTTTACCGTCATTAAATGTCAATGGCTCTTCGATTTCAGGGAGCATGATTCCTTGCCTGGATTTTAAACGCATGCCGCGCACACGACTCGGTTCCAATCCGAATTCTTGAGCGGCGACTTGAACACAGCATTCGGGAGAAGCGGTAATGATCCACACTTCCCAATTTCTTTCCTTCAACAATCGAATCAGCTCCAATAAGGGTTTACGGATTCGGAGTCGAATATCTATAGAACGCCCGCCAGTTAGAATAAAATCGTTTCTACTTTGCTTCTGGTTCTCTACGAATACATATCTAGCAATTTTCTTAAGCTCTTCCTCAGACATACCGGAATAGATAACTCTGGTCCAACGGTACGCAGCCTCCGGCCCTTCTTCCTCGGAAACTGTAAAATATAATCCTAAAATCTCCTCCACCAACCGTCCGTAACTCTGTGTATCCTTATGCTTCCGGAATGCTCGCCAAAGATCTCGCCAAACGGATATAGTTTCAACCGGTAGAAAAGGATCCTGCAATTGTTCCCAGAATTCGTCTAAATCCGCCCGTAGGAGTCCGTTCGTCAGGATGTATTGCATCGTAGCCACGCCGAGATCTCCACGGATAAGCGTATTGTCAAAATCGAAACAGGCAAGCTGCGGCGGTCCGGATATCATCTCCTCGAAGCCATATCGTATGTTGGAATTCCAAACAGCGGAAAGCATCAATTTTTGCTAATAGAGTAAACCCCTTTTTTGCGAAGCCAACGACGACGTCCTTTTTCACCGATCCATTTTAGGATCGGTGACAGCCATCCTATTAACCAAGGAAATACGGCAGCCAAGCGGGATACCAGACCATCACTGTAGGGTACATAAATTTCCAGGATTCCGGTTTTCGCTCCGCGCAATACGGCACGTGCAACATCGTCCGGAGATTTCACTGCATTTACCCAGTTCAATACGGTTCCACCGTTTAGCGCTTCATGCATTAGCATAGGTGTGTCCACTGCAGCTGGATAGATTCCGGAGACCTTAATTCCCGTGCCTCGCAATTCTTCGCGAAAGGCTGTCAAAAAACCCCTAAGGCCGAATTTGGCGGCGGAATATAAAGCGGAATCTTCAAGAGCAACGATTCCGCCCATAGAAACGATAGAAACAACTGCGCCGCGCCCTTTTTTTAACATAAGAGGAACTAGGCCGTGAATTAAACGGATCGGGCTGAGCAGATTAATCCTCGCGTGACGATCGATTTCGCTTACATTCTGTCTAAGAAACGGACCTTCTTTCGTAAATCCTGCGTTATTAATTAATAATTCAATGTCCGGGTATTTTTGCTCTATCATTTGAATCAATGCATCCACGTCGGACGGGTTTGTTTGATCACATACGACTGTTTTCGGAGGACGAGACAATTTGCCTACTATCGAGGACATTTTCTCTTTGCTAATGTCGGATAGAATCAGAGTAAACCCGAGCTTATCCAATCGGATTGCAATGGCCTCCGCAATCGCACCTCCTCCGCCCGTGATCAACGCTATTCTTCTAAGAGGATGATCCAAGGCAGTATTCACAGGCTCGCTCCTACGACTTTTTCCGCAGAATTGGAATTCGTTATTTTTAATTTATCAAATTGCCTCGGTTTAAGTTGCGGCCAGTTCATTGCTTGATGCATTTTCGAGAGATATTTTCGATATGCGACTTGGTTTACATAAACGGCATGTCGACCTGTGTCGAGGTAATGAATTCCTCCGTTTAGCAAAGGATGATCGGATTCGATTAATTTTTGAAATCTCCTAGCGGATTCCTCCCCCTTTCGCTTGGCCTCGATATAAGCTGCAATTATATTCGCCATTTCATCGAACATTTTATAGGCGCCTCCATCGGTTTCCATAAATCCAAGAACATATAAATTCTCATATTTACGATGGAATAAGGTTAGATACAAATCCGTGGGACGACCGTTTTTCCATTCAAAGTATTGATCCATATAGGGGATCGACCAATTGTATCCGGTTGCAAGTACGATCATATCGATCTTTTCCCGAGTCCCGTCCTTAAACTCCACAAAATTTCCGTTCAATCTTTCTATATCGCCTTTCGCAATCACATCACCATGGCGCAAATTATGCAAAAGCTGATCGTTTACAATCGGATGTGTCTCGAATATTTTATGATCCGGCGCGGGCAGTCCGAGCTTAGTGACGTCGCCGATCAAAAATCTCAAAAGTTTCCCGAGAACCCATTGCGAGAACCAATTCGGTATCCAATGCGCACCGTCTCCAAATACGTCGGCAGGTTGCCCTAACACATGCTTCGGAATAAAATGATAGCCACGTCTTACGCTGATAAACGCCTGCTCGGCATTGGCGCCGGCATCACATGCGATATCACAACCTGAATTGCCTGCCCCCACAATCAGTACGCGTTTTCCCTTAAACAAAGAGGCGTCCTTGTATTTTACGCTATGTAGTACTTCGCCTCTAAACGTTTCGCTACCCGGCAGCTTTGGGAAATTTGGAGACCAAGTGATTCCGGTAGCGCATACGATTCCTCCGTACAACCTTAACTCTCCGTTTCCAAGATCCACTAGCCATTTCGAACCATTTTTCTCTATGTTCTCTACGGAAGCATTGAATTCGATATGAGGGTACAAATCATATTCTCTAGCAAACGATCTGTGATAAGCTAGGATTTGCCGGTTGGATGGATAATCCGGATAGTCGGAAGGCATAGGGAAATCGGCATAATTAGAAAGGTACTTCGATGATATAAAATGTGCGCTCTTATACATCGGGGACCCGGGGTTTTCCATATCCCAGATACCGCCAACATCCGTGTGTCTTTCAATGATATGAAAGGGGATTCGACGCGACTTCAAAGAACGCCCCATCGAAAGTCCAGCCGGACCTGCTCCAACTATACATATAAAATCGGAATAATCAATAGCCTCCCTTGAACCCGACCTAAAACCGTCTCGCTGCATCACAAATTCCCTCACTTTAATACATGATCATTGATCTTTATTATATGAGCATTGCTCATGTATTAAAGTGAGGTCAAACGAAAAACCGACCCACAAGAAAAAAGTAGCCTATATAGACAATTGCGATTATCTATCCATTGTTATGAAAAAGAAGATTCGTACGCCAACGCAAAGCAGAAGTCGAGAGCGAGTAGAACTAATTTTACGTACTGCACGGGACCTTATCGGTAAAAGAGGCATAGATTCTGTTAGTATGAGAGAAATTGCCCAAGCCGCGGGAGTTCAGATCGGTTCCTTATATCAATATTTTCCCGGAAAGAATCAGCTTTTACTTACTATTATGCAGGAATACTACGATCGATTGTACGAAGGTACAAAATCTCTTTTAGAGCGAGTACGCACTATTTCCGAACTGGAAATAGCAGCGGAAAAGGCCCTTAAGCAATATATTCACCTTTTTCAAACCGATCCTGCCTTAACAAATATATGGGCCGGCATAAGGGCGGTTCCTGAATTGGGAATTGAGGATGATAAGGACACCTATAGAAATGCCGAATTAATGGTAAAAACTGCAATGCGTTGTTTCACCGGATTGCGTGAATCCGATCTTCGGCCGTTTGCACTGTATTTTAGTTACTCGATAGGTTCTATAACTCGTCTTGCAGCTGAAACAAATAATGAGCATAACAGAGGAGTAATTCGAGAATGCCGGGAAGTGCTACACCTACGCTTGGAAGCCTTTCAAAAACTGTCAGAAACACGTAAACAGGCTAAGACCAGGAAAACAAATATTTAGAATAAAATTTTCGCCAAAAGCAATTAATGCGAAAGCCTTGACGATAAAAAAAATTTACTTAATTCGTATTTGCGGCTCTCGGACCGATCAAGAAAAGAATTCCGAAAACATAATCTACCTGACTATAGGTATTTACGAAATAATCGATGGTAATGAATACAGACAAAGATCCCCCAAAAAGAACCTCAAAATAAAATGCAAGATCCGTAGATCAAATTTATCTAATGCATTTTATTTCGACAATATACTAGTATTTTCCGCCCTGAACATATTCTTCCGACAAAACGCAAGATAAGATCACCTCGATCCAATCACGAAAATTAAATTTTTCCTAATACGATTATTTAATTGAATATTGTTTCTATTCCACGAATTCGCAAAAAAGGTTCAAAACCGAAAACATATCCATAATTCAAGAATTAAAGGTTTTCACCTTCGACTATCCCGCAAATTCGCATGATAGGTACGGTAGGGAAAGGGATAATCGTCATAAAAATTGTCCAGGGTGGAAAAAAGTCTATCGCATGGATGGACATAGTAGCATTTTTCAATTTTATCGATCTGTGTCCATCGGACTCAGGATCGAAAATAATATCGTTCCAACTAGAAGGAAAAGGGCGATTATACCAAATCAGGACGATAAACGTGTACATACATTTCTTATAACTTTCGCGATTACTTTGATTAAACTTTTTTTCGTCCGGGTTATCGCTTGTTGTAGGGTCAATTTGAATCCTCTGAATATAACCTTTTTCGTAAAGGCACGATGAAAATAGCATAAAGATCGAAAATATTATTAGGATAAGCCTCATTTGGACCTCCTTTCCGGCGTATACTCTATCTTCCAACATCCGTCTTCGTGTTGAAAATGGATGTCTGTAAATGCAACAATGCTCGAATCCCGCTCCATTTCTTTCCGTAGCGCCTCTCTGATCACGTTTGTTTTTGCGCTGTAAATTCCGACCTGAAAGGCATTCAAAAAAACTTTATCACACGATTCGGTCTTTATTCTTTCTTTGGATGCGATTGACTTTAGCTCGAGAAATTCGGAGCCAATAGTCAACTGATCAAAATGTCCTAGGACCTTCCTTCCCGAACATTCACAAATAAATGAAAATGTTATGCAAAGAGATAGAAATCGGAAAAGAATCTTTTCCTTACCTATCATTCGAAAAATGCACCCAGGATTCGTAGAAAATATTTTATTCAAGTAAATATGCCAAGAGCTTAGATTTAAAGGCGACCGAATTCATAATAACCGCGGATAAATTCTGCCTATTTTGAAGGAAAAATTGCGAATCATCGATACGTAGCAAAAAATATTACTTCTTGGTATATCCATTTTCTCTGAACCAGTTTATAGTTTTTTTGACGGTAATGTCGATCGGAGTCTGTGGCAAACCAAGCTCCTTCACCGCCTTGGAGCAATTATACCATTCCATCATTTTAGCGATTCTTACTTCGCTTGAAGTAACTAAAGGAGGTTTTTTCGTTATCGAGGAACCGAACTCGAAGAGATGTCCAAGAGCGAGCGCTAACTTAAACGGCAACTTTATAGAAGGCGGCTTTACGCCAGCAATACCCGCTATTAAATTTAAATAGTCGCGAACCGTTATATTCTCATTTCCTAATAAATACCTTTCGCCCAGCTTCCCTTTTTTTGCGGCGAGAATATGACCACGGGCCACGTCCTCTACGTCGATAATATTCAATCCCCCGTCAATGTACCCTGGCATTTTCTTCTCGACAATATCGAGAATCGTTCTCCCGGACGGAGACGGTTTACTATCGTTCGCACCGATTACCAAAGTAGGATTTACGATTACGATCGGAAGACCTTTAATTGCAAGAATTCTTGCCTCGTTTTCCGCGATGTATTTGGACATCGTATAATGATCTTTCGCTTCCCAAGAATTAAAGGTTCGCTCTTCGTCTGCCTCCACGAGTCCGCTGGCAGCGACAGCGTTATTCGAGCTGGTATAGACGACTTTTTGAACTCCCGCTTCAAGGGCGGCTCTTAAAGCAGTTTTTGTTCCTTCCAGATTGATCTCATAAAACGTTTTAGGATTCGGAGCCCAATGCCCGTTATAAGCGGCGGCTAAATAGAGAGTATCACAACCCAGCAAGGCTTTCTTTATGGAATCCCCGTCGCGAATATCACCGTAAGCCTTCTCTACATCGAGTCCGGCTAGATTACCTCGACTCGGGCGGCCTTTCATAAAAAGGACCTTTACTTCCTCTCCGTCCTTGAGCAGTTCTCTTACGATAGAAGAGCCTATAAATCCGGTGGCTCCAACTACAAGTTTCTTCATCCCAAATGCCCTTCCGTGTTAGTGTTTTGCAATCGCGCAATCTCATCCTGGTATTCTTGAGCCCTCTGCATACGTTTCGATTTTTTGTAAAGACGCACTAACAGTTTCAAGACGGGTATCACCTCGGGTTTTCGACTATAAACTCTCTCAGCCATATCGATCGACCTCTCAATCCGGCCAGCTTTAGCATATTGAACGGCGCTATTAAAAATCATTTGTAGATTTGAAGGTTGAATGTTGGAATAATTTTCGGCGGCATGCCCTGCTTCCGCCGGTAGCCCCATTTGAATGTAGACACGATAAAGTAAATTCCAAGCGAGCTTGTCAGACGGACATTGTTCGATGATCTGTTTCAGAAGTATAAGAGCTGCAGAAGCTTCATTTTTCTCCAGAAGGCGAAGCGGTTCCGCAAGATTAAGCATGTTCCCTCTTTCATCGTCGATCTCCTTAGGATTAAATTTTATACTCAGTAAAGACAGATCATCCGTAAGATCTCCTGCTTCTTGGAGAAGATTACCCAGTTGCTCTAGATCCCCTTCGCTCTTTTCGACCAAATTTAAAATAGCTGTATGATCTTCGTTAATTATCCTCGTTTCCGAAGCGTCGTATCCGATCAAGATATCATCTCTGCCGTCCGAACCGATAATGACGGTATCTCCAGGCCGAATCCAACACGTTTCGATCTGCGCCTTTTCTCTGAGCATTCCTAGTTTGAAATTCGTGGCTTCTTCTGAAAGAAATGCGGCGCAACCTCCGCGCAACCGAATTGGAAATGGATGTTCGGCGTTTATGTAATAAAGAAATCCGTTTTCTTCGTCTACAAGACCGAGTAGCAACGACATCGACATGGAACCGTCAAATCCCTCAAAAACCTTATTGAGTTCATTCAGTGCCGTTCGTAACCAACGTTCCGGAAAATATCCTGAAAGAATTCCTTCTCGGTGAGTTCTTTCGATTAAAGCATGTAGCGCCGTGCCGAATACTAAAACTCCCCCGGCTCCCTGCATCGATTTCCCCATGGCATCACCATTGGCAAACACGCAATAATTGCGTCCCCGCAGAAGGATTTGATCCGCCACGCAGATATCGCCTCCGAGTTCATGCGCTTTGTCCTTAAAGGTAAAAATCTTTTTCTGCTTGATATACGAACACAATTGAACCGTTTTCGATCGAATTCGAATACCGGCTAACGGTCGAATCAGGAGCGATGTCAAAAAATAATCGCCATCCTGCTGATTCTTGAGACTACTAACTTCGTTTATGGCATCCTCGTAAGAACGATTCAGCGTACGCAGCATCAGTCCGGTAGCGCCTAACACGGAAATTATCGTAATCAGAAAATCTTCACTGCGTGCACGGGCGCTGGAATAGTCGGAGAACCAGCCGGGACGTATTTCCTGCAGATAATTGATCACGCAAATCATCGCAACAAAGAGTAACGTCGAAGCCCAATCAAACTTACGCCCGAGTAGAAGTATAAACATAATCAGCATGGGCACCAATACTATTATATTGGCACTCACAATGCCGCCGCTATACTGAATCTGAAGTAACGTTGTGCCGACCCCGATCATTAAGGTTGGTAAAACCAATCGTCTAAATTGATTTCTAACTCTTGCTAAATAGTAAAATAGTACACCAAAAACAAAAGCGATCCAAAGCCCGATCAGACTACCCGTTTCAGTCCCCTCTCGGACGAGCTCGGAGAGGAGAGCTAAACTCATGACGAAGGCCCCGGCAAGCAGCATCCCGTTCAAAATACGGTGCCTCATTTCGAAACGTTCCGACGGTCCGAGAACTAAACCCCCGAACTTCGCGAAACTTTTTCGCAATCTTAGAACTGTTTCTCTAATATTCGCTTTCATAATTATTTTCCGTCACTGTTCGAATCCCGGTCAACTTCCAGTAACTTTCTTTTTGAAGCCGGTAACCGTCGCTAGTCGGGATTTATTTTTTCAAATAACCGTTTTCCCTGAACCAATCTATGGCATTCTTAATAGCAATTTTAACTGGGGTTTGAGGAAGCCCAAGCTCGCGAACTGCCTTAGAACAATCGAAAAATTCCTTTGATTTCCCGATCCTCACTTCGGACGCAGTTGCAATCGGATGTTTTTTTGTGATGGCTGCTCCTAACTCGAAGATATAGCCCATGCCCAGGGCTACATAATATGGAATTTTGATTCTAGGCGGCGTGACTCCTGCGATCTCTGCTATAAGTCTGAAATACTCCGATAAAGTTAAATTTTCGTTTCCGAGAAGGTACCGTTCTCCGACCCTTCCTTTTTTAGCCGCGAGCAGGTGACCTTTCGCAACATCCGACACATCGATAAGATTTGTGCCTCCGTCGATGTACCCTGGCATCGCTCCTTGAACAACGTCGATGATCATCTGACCTGAGGTGGTTGGCTTCACATCTCCCGCACCGATAACGAGAGTGGGATTCACGACAACTATGGGCAACCCCATAGAAACGAACTTTAAAGCTTCCACCTCGCCGAGGTATTTTGAAATGGAATAATGATCACCGGATTTCCAATGATTGAACTCTGCAGTCTCATCCGCCGGAATCTCCCCGTGAGCGCCGATTGTGTTACCGGTGCTTGTATAGACCACTTTTCCGACTCCCGCATCCAAAGCTGCTTTCATGGAAGTTTTGGTTCCTTCCACATTTACCTCGTACGGTAATTTTTTATCGAGTGTCCAGTGAGCGAAAAAAGCAGCGGTATGATATAAGGTGTCACATCCCTTCAGCGCGGATCTCATGGCGCTTCCGTCGCAAATATCGCCGTAGGCAACTTCCACATCTAGTCCGCTCAAACCTTTGGTATTGGTTGATTTGCGAATCATAACCTTTACTTCATGACCCTCTTTCAGCAATTCGCGAACTATAGCAGAACCGATGAAACCGGCAGCTCCAGTGACTAGTTTTTTCATAATCCCTCAGTCTTTCCGAAATTTTATTTCCTGGAGGCAAAGCGGACGACATCGAGATGTCTTTTCAAAGCTAACTCCATAGGCAAGATTCAGATCGCATCCAACTCTTTGTGTCAAGGAGGAAACCTGAAAATAGTCGGCTTTTGTCGAAATATCTACTCTAAGAATATCTATTGAGTGCCATAAAATGGCAATACAACTGTTATTTAATAATCAATGATCATTTTTATTAAACGTTTGTTGACTTTTTGGTCAATCCGTCCCGAATGGGCGACGGGTATGAAGACACAGAAGCAATTATCCGGAAATGACAATTTAATCTTGGCCGTAGACTTAGGAACATCGGGATGTAAGTCAGCGGTTTGCACACTTGACGGACGAATCCTTTCCTGGGCTTACAGAGAAGTGGAACTCATGATTCTTCCGGGTCACGGGGCGGAACAAAGACCTGAGGATTGGTGGACTGCATTATTAGAAACCTCGCGTACCGCATTGAATGCATCGGGAGTCGATCGAAGCAAGGTACGCGGAATTTGCTGCTCCACCCAAGGAGAAGTGACCGTTCCTGTAGACGAACAGGGCCAAGAACTTATGAATGCGGTCCTCTGGATGGATATGAGAGGAGCGGAACATATCCAAAATCATGCGGGTGGCCCGGTAGCCGGCTACTCCCCGCGAAAGCTCTGGAAATGGATTCGACTCACGGGAGGCGCACCGTCCCTATCCGGAAAAGATCCGGCAGCTCATATGCTTCTAATCAAGAATGAATTTCCCGAAGTTTACGAAAGAACCTATAAATTCCTAAACGCATTAGATTATTTGAATATGAAACTGACCGGAAAGTTTGTTGCTACACCGGATTCGATTCTTACGTCTTGGGTAACGGACAATCGCGATTCCAACCGGGTTCGCTACGATTCCAGCCTGCTCACTTTAAGCGGGATCGATCCGAAAAAATTTCCCGAGATCGTCCGATGCACCGATATCATAGGAGGTCTTCTGCCCGAAGTCGCTTCGGCCTTGAAGCTTCCTTCCGGAACTCCCGTTATTGGAGGAGCCATTGATGTTTCCGCGGCGGCGATCGGATCCGGAGCAGTCGTCGACGGGGAGGCACACCTGTATATCGGAACCTCGTCCTGGATTGCGGCTCATGTTCCAAATAAAAAAACCGATATCATTTCATCCATGGCATCGGTGCCTTGTGCGATTCCGGGGAAATACCTAATGACCGCGATGCAAACTACCGCAGGCGCTAACTTAAGCTTTCTTAAGGACAGGATCTTGTATCATCAGGATGAGCTCCTCCGAGAAGAGCATGTATCCGACGTGTACAAGATCCTGGATCGTATTGCCGCAAGAACACCTGCAGGAAGTCGGGGTCTTCTTTATATGCCTTGGTTATATGGAGAAAGATGTCCGGTGGACGATCTATCTCTCCGGGGAGGCATGGTAAATCTTTCCTTAGAACATAGTAGAGAAGATATTATCCGAGCTTTCTTGGAAGGAGTGGCGTTGAATACGCGCTGGATGCTAAAGCCGGTAGAGAAATTCCTGAAGAAAAACTTGTCTTCCATAACTATCGTCGGCGGAGGCGCCACTTCCGACGTATGGTGCCAAATTTTCGCAGACACCCTCGGCATTCCGGTACGCCAACCCGAAGCCACCGTGCAATCGAATGCCAGGGGCTCGGCCTGGATCGCAGGGATAGGCCTCGGACTATTAAAATTTTCTGATATTCCGGAATTAATTCGAATAAAAGCCGAATACCAACCGGATCAAAAAAACAAGAAAGCAATGGATGAAATGTTCGCCAGATTTATGCAATTGCACGATGCCTTAGGTCCTCTATATAAAAGCTGGAACCGGGAAAAAACTTTGATAGTGCATGGGAAAAAAACCGCTTAAAATCACGGGGAAATCGTTATGAAACAAATTAATTATTACAGACCTTATCGATGGATTGTTCTCGCGTCCTATATGACCGTGATCGGAGTCAGCCAAATGATCTATTTGAATTTCGTTTCTCTGATGACGGAAGTCCAAAATCTGTACGGTGTTTCGGAATTGTTAGCCAGCGCATTGACGGTTTGCAATCCTCTGATGTTCACCCTGGTTTCAATGCCTGCGGGCGCTATGACCGATCGGAAAGGATATCGATTCACAATTCGACTCGGCCTCGCTATCATGTCCATATTTGCGTGCATGAGGATCTATACCGGAAGTTTCTGGCTACTTCTCATTTGCCAAATAGGAAACGCGATCGCCCAACCCTTTATCATGAACGGAATTACAAAATTAGCAGCCGACTGGTTTGCAGAAGAGCAAAGAGCGGCCGCAACGGGCTTAGGAACTGCCGGAATGTTCGCCGGTTTAGCTCTTGGGTTTTCCCTTCCACCTCATATTAATCAAAGCTTCGGCTTAAGTGGAACGATGTTGGTTTTTGCAATCATTGCGATCGTTTTAAGCCTGGTTTTCTTTTTACTTGTAAAAGAAAACCATATAACGGAACCGGAAGAAACGGCTCAGCTTCGTTCTTTTACCGCATTGGCGGAAGTCGTACACATCGTCAAAGATCGTTCCATCATGACCATCGTCTTAATGGCATTTATCGCTTTTGGATTCTTCAACGGTCTCACCACTTGGCTGGAAGGAATACTAGGACAGAACGGCGTCGGTGCGACGGACGTCGGAAATATTGGCGGGGTAATGATTCTCGCTGGTATTATTGGCTCGTTAGTAATTCCGACAATCTCCGATTTCATAAAAAGGAGAAAGCCTGTTCTACTCTTCTGCGGAATTTCAGGGATTGCATTGATCATGCCTCTTTGTTTAAGTAGCGATCTTCCTTTACTTTATCTTTACGGCGGATTAATAGGTTTCTTGTTTTTACCCGGCTTCGCTCTTCTCCTTGTAATGTCCGAAGAAGTCGCAGGACCAAAGAGAGCCGGCGGAGCAGCAGCAGCCATTATGCTGGTTGGTAATGCGGGCGGAGTCATCATTTCCGTCGCCATGGCTCTTTTAAAGAGTGACACCAGTGGTTGGAGACCCGCAGAATACTTTATTCTAGGATTATTAATTATAATCTTTATACTGGCCCTCTTTACTTCAGAGAGTTTTCGCTCGGAGAAGGTTACAATTTCATAATATATTAAGTATTTAACCCGGGAAATTTTCTCTATCATTTAAAATCCGCCCCGAATCGATGCCAAGACCTCAATATGGAGCCACTCCGCGCGAAACAGTCAGGAAGGATTACGATGAAACGGAAATCAAATCCGCTACTCCCGGGAGGATCAGTGAAACTAGGCTAATGTCGAGTTTTTACGACCGACGCCGCGATGCGCTTAGACCCTGCTCTCCACATATTCGGGCAAATAACAACGTAAGTAAGCGACTGCCGCCCGACCTGCTTCTCGAACCATTTCATCGGTGATTTCGCCCTGTTCTCGGAAAGAATATCGAAAGACAGAATCAATCAATGCAACCGCAATCCCTACCTTGCGAGCCGCGTCCGGCCAAGAAGGAAGTGCAAAACGATCCATCACTTGTCGGAGAGCTATACTCGCAATTTTGGAATCGAGTTCTTTGCCGATATGCATCGTCTCTTCATTGCGAACCCCATAAACGACACGCATCATTGCAGGATCCTCCCTAACAATAGCGATGGCTTCCGCAGCAAGAAAATACACGTAGTCCTGCCAGCTCTCGAATTGTGAAGTATCAACCTGGGACAATCTCTCGGCCACAAGTTCTGCATGAACGAGCCTTAGGCCAAGATAGAGCGCACCCATATTCGGAAAAAAATGATAGGCCGATGCCCTTGGAATGTCGGCGTGCTCGCAAATTTTTGCAAACGTAAGGGACTCCGGTGGGTGCTCTCGCAATAATTCTCTCAAAGCCTGAACAAGAGCAGCTCTTCGCTTACGTCCTTGGGGGCTCGTTTTAAAATCCCCTCCATTCAGGGAGTCGTCAGGGGATAGTTCTTCCAATGATTTCGGCATTTCTATTACCGACAAAAATCGACATTTGGATCGATTCAAGTCCATTTTTAAGGATTTAAAGCGAAAATTACTCGACAATAGCCGACCCGCCCTTATTCTAGACTCGACGTTTGCCGAGTTTTCATGAGTATGGAAGGAGCAGGAAACATGAAGAATTTAGGATTTAAAGCGGTGCGTGCCTCGATCGTAGCCGCCTCCAGGAAGCTAGCCGATCTCGGTTTTTTTGCGGGTATCGGGGGAAACTTGGCCGTAAGGGTCGACCCCGAACTTATGGCCGTTACTCCATCTGCTTCCGACTATTACAGTATGAAAGATGAGGATATATGTATTCTCCGAATCAAAGATTTGAAATTAGTAGAAGGCAATAAACATCCTACGACCGAAAGCGGAATGCACGCGGCTTTTTTAACTCGCAGACCTGATTTGCAAGTAAGTCTACATACCCACCAACCTCTAGCCAGCGCAGTTACTTTACTCGGAATTGACATGCCCATCGAAGGTGCGGAAGCACGTGCAAGTCTTGGCGCATCCTTACGCCTCGTCTCCTATGCGCCTTCCGGAACTATATTTCTAGTCAACGCGTTTAAGAAAAAAATACGAAAGGATACGAATGGATATCTCTTACGAAACCACGGCATAGTTTGCGGGGCAAAATCTATAGACCGGGCGATCGAGAATGTTCTGCTAGCGGAAAAACAATCCGCAAACTTCCTTCGTTCCCGTATAAAGAATAATCTGAGCTTCTCGGAAATTTCCCCCCTTGTTGTTCATCAGGCACTTTCAATCCTGTAGATAGGTTCGACTATCTACATTCATAAAAAATCCGACTTTCCGACTGGAGGATAGTATGACTACGATCGTAAAAGAAAAAAAACAAACACAGGAAATCTTACCTCGAGCAGAGTACGCAATTTCAGAATGGCACGACACTACCGAGATTTTCGAGCGACTTAAAGTTTTGTTAAAATCTCCGCTCAGACCGATTCGACGAGACAAGATGAACGGGGTGTTAGACTACTTCAATCATAAATGCAAGCAATCTAGAGAGATCGCGTCAGCGGCGGAAGCGGTAATCCCGGGCGGTGTGCAGCATAATCTAGCATTCAATTATCCTTTTCCCCTGGCAATAGACCAGGCAAAGGGCGCCCATCTACGCGATGTCGATGGAAACACTTATATCGACTTTCTCCAGTCCGGTGGCCCCACACTTCTAGGATCCAATTACGAACCTGTCCGGAAAAAAGTTATGGACCTACTCAATGAGTGCGGTCCTAGCACGGGATTGTTACACGAATACGAGGTGAAACTTGCCGAGATAATCTGTAAGAATATGCCCGGAATAGAAATGTTCAGGATGCTAGGTTCCGGAACCGAAGCAGTCATGGGAGCGATTCGCCTTGCGAGAACCTATACGGGGAAGCGCCATGTTATCAAAATCGGAGGCGGTTATCACGGATGGAGTGATTCGATGGTATATGGGATGCGGATTCCGGGAACAGGTCGGCGCGAAGCAGCGGGAATTCCTAAAGGTGCAACCGCTTCTACTGAAGAAAGCTTCCCCAACGACCTAGGAGCAATTCGTCGAAAGCTCTGGTTAAATCGGCTGCGAGGAGGAACCGCTGCCGTAATCGTAGAACCTCTGGGCCCTGAGAGTGGAACACGCCCGGTTCATTTCGAATACAACCAACAATTGCGAGAATTATGCGATTCGTTCGGAGCGTTACTGATTTTTGACGAAGTGGTTACCGGTTTTCGGATCGGCTTAGGCGGAGCCCAAGGCTTCTTTGGCGTTCGGCCGGATCTGACTGTCCTTGGAAAATGCCTGACCGGCGGGTATCCAATGGCCGGAGGAATTGGAGGACGTAAGGAAATCATGATGTTGCTTGCCGGAGGAATCAGTGCCATGGGCAAACGAGCTTTTGTCGGTGGAACTCTATCGGCCAATCCATTATCCTGCGCTGCCGGTTATTTCTCTATACAAGAGATGGAGCGCACAAACGCCGCAGTCAAAGCCGGTCGGGCCGGTGATCGTCTTTGTAAAGGCCTGCAAGAGATAATCAATCGAATGGGATTGCCTTACGTTGCTTACAACCAAGGCTCTATCGTTCATCTACAAACTTCGGGAGTACTTCTCATGTCTCTTCGAAATCCGTTGAAAGTTTTAAGAGAAGCGAAAGAGCGCAAGCATCTCATGGAAGAGATGGGAGCTGCCTATACCGCTCACGGTATGATCACATTAGCCGGAAGTAGAATGTATACTAGCATGGCAGATACGGATGAGGTCATCGACGAAGCTCTAAATAGATTCGAGTCGGTATTCCGACTTACTTAATAGAACAAAATTAGGAAACGAATGATGAAATCAGTACCAGCGACGAAAAATTCTAAACAAGAACATGGATCTACCGACCAGAAAGACTTAATGAATTTATGGCATAGGCTGGAAGCAAAGGGTCTCTTGCAAACCGGAGAGGCAAGTCTATCATTCAGACTTCCTGGACAAGAGCCTCCTGCCTTCCTGCTTATCGATAGAAAGAAAGGCAAAGGAGCAGAAGTAAACCAATTCACCATTCATAACCCATCTGCATCAATCGAAGCGGGCGCCGTTGATTCGGAAAGATTAGCTTTGATTCACTTTCATGCAAGCTTATACTTGAGCAGGTCCGATATTGGAGCCATCGCCTGCTTTCAACCTATTTGGGGATCGCTTCTTAAAACGCTCAAAGACCCGCTTCCCCTTGTTTTTGACGAGCAATGCCGCCAACTCGGTGCGCCTGTCGTTCAAATAAATCGACATGCCGACGGTTCCGTCATCGCCGATTCGGTTTTACTCAACGGAGCAAACGCTTTCCTGAATCAAGAGGGCGTGTTGGTAACAAGCGTAACCCGCGAGAAAGCGATATATAATTGCGAGTTGATTGAAAAATGCGCCAAGGCGTACTTATTAGCTTACGCAACAGGCGGAAAGATACGCCGCATCCCTTGGTTTATCCGTTGGATTGCAAAAAGTCGGTTAAAAAAAGATGAACGCCGCGCAACAGAATCTTACATTCGCGGCGAAATACCATCCGGCTTTACCGCATACTAATCGGACCAGGTGAATATGGATTATAAAAACAAAACAATTTTAATAACAGGTGCATCCTCCGGAATAGGAAGAGCGCTTGCCGTCCGCCTCGCCGATTTTGCGAATAATATCGTCGTTACCGCACGACGAGGCGACCTTCTCAAGGATCTTCAGCGAGAAATCGAATCCAAAGGCAATAAATGTCTTTTTTTTATCGGAGATGCAACGGATCCACAGCATGCGGATCTGGTCGTTTCCGAAACGATAAAAGGGTATGGAAAAATCGATATTGCCATTCTAAACGTAGGAGCAGGCCCGGCTTCCAATACGATCAAGGATTCCAGGGAAATCATTCTAGGTAAGATGAGAACAAATTACGATAGCTTAATAAACTTTTTCGTTCCGATTCTTGCAAAAATGAAATCGCAAACTACACCTTGCATGATTGCACACGTCAATTCTCTAGCGACCTACTTTGGAATTCCCATGCAAGGGGATTATACTGCGGCAAAGGCGGCCGGAAGAATTTTTTTAGACACCGCGAGAATGGAATTAAAGCACTTCGGTTTTAAACATATTCGTATCCAAACAATCCACCCGGGTTTCGTGGCTACGCACGCCGTTAAAGACGATGGAATTCCAGCTCCCAATGAAATTAGCGAGGAAGAAGCTGTGCAATTCATATTGAAAGGATTTCGTTCCGAAATTCGAGAGAATCGTTTCCCTTTTGGAACTGCATTAGCGGTCCGAATTGGACGGATAGCGCCAGTATGGCTGAGAACCAAAATCTTATTGTCGGAAGCGGCAGCAGACTATTAAGAGAACGACATTCTTGACTCGATTCGTCCGCGGGTCTTACTGCGAAAGAGGGGCTAAGGAAGGCAATCATTGAAGGCTCTAAATGGGAAAAAAAGGAAACACAAAAAAAGAAATTGGCTTCCTCAGGCGGAAAGAATATTATCGATCCTTCAAACGTCTCTGCCTTTATTTGCACAAGAAGGTTTAGAGGGGACCAGAACAAGTTCATTATGTAAATCCGCCGGCATTTCGGTTGGACTTATTTATAGGTATTTTCCTAGTAAGCAAGATTTGTTCGCGGAAGTCTTGGAATATTGCCTAAGGCTATCAAATGACCCGTTTAGAAATGCCGTTTTTAATTTGGAACCGGGATCGGATGCGATCGCATTTCTAATTAATACCTTTATTACGGATATTTTTTCAAAACATAAAAATGAAGAAGCCAAACTCGCTCAAAAATTAATTTTAAGAAATATGAGCACTGATGGAAAATTTGCAAAAAAATATATTCGAAAAAGATTAAGAAGTCTTTTTCCATTAATGAAAATTTCTATAGAAGTTTGCATAAAAAATAAGGAACTTCCTGGGGATAGATCTTGGAAAAATTGGAGGGACGTGACTTGGATCATCCGTCATCTTTTGATCGTATTTTCTTTTTTTCCTTTTTCCTTCCCGAAGCAGAAACTGTATTCGGACAGAATCGAATCCCTTCGATTGGAATCTGTTCGATTCTGTCTTCTAGCGATAGGATTTTCTCCCGAATCCACGGAGGTGCTAGTGAAAAAAGTGGCGAAACAATCTGCACTTTTAATTTAAGAATATTGATAGTGTCCCTGAATTTTCGCGCAATTAGAATTCAAGATAAAGTATTCGAGTCGTGAGCTTTGAAATTTTTAACTCTTTTAACTTCTCGATGTTAAGGCATTTTTTAGTTCCCCACTTAGTAGAGGCCATGTAAATGAGTCGAGCGGTTGCTAACATGACAGCGGACTTACCTTCAATCATGCGCTGGCCGGTATTCTTTAAACGTAGAAATCTTTCAAATCGTTGAACATTTCATACTAACACGCGACCTCGATCGAATACAAAGGAAATAACCTTCCGGTTCTCATATTCCTACTCCATTAAACGTTCGCTGCGAATACCAAAGAAGCTTATTAATAGACGCTATTGAAGAATTGTTCGAAAATTTCCGCGTTCTTAGAAAGTATCGATCGGAACTATAATTACGTTGAATTATTCTAAGAGGAATTAAGGCGAGAAAGAAAGCTCGTAAGTCTATTCGTAAAAATAATCGAGTTTTCAAAATTGAAGGCAGGCGACGAGAACGAAAATCACGCGGTCCACTCCTCGCCGACAGAATAAATAGGATATTGCAAGCTTATTTCGATAGACAAAGCTTTGCAACATGATAGATCCACTTCTCTCGCCTTTAAAATAGATCCGGAAAACATAGTATCTTGAATGTGCGGTCCCTTTAAAATTCCGAAAATAAATTCGTTCGAACTCAATTTCAATGCAATATCTTTATCGATTAAAGCCGAAATACGATGACTAGAAATAGAAGATACCGGGCCACTGAAGGTCTTTTCATTACGGTTCGCAACGATGAAAAACCCCGAGAATTGGTCTTTATCTGAAAACCTATTCAATAAACAATCTTCCATCCTATATAACCCTCTCAATCGTAAATATTAAATAGGACTTAAAAAACTAAGTGAAATAAACGACCTCCACAAATAAGATCACCGGTTCAAATTAATTTTTCTCAGATTAAGGAATGATCGCAAATTACCAATAAAACCGATTCTCTAATGAAATTTCTATCCGTCTCACTATGCAAAAAGAAGTATAAGTTAGGATATTTTGATTTGTTCAAAGAAATATTTGGGGCGCTTTTTTAATTATCTGTGGCAGTTATTCTTTAAATTCTCAAGTTTCCCATCGAATTACCCTAAGAATTATACAACCAAGGCTAACTCAGATTTAACAAAGTCCTTTGTTGCACCATCTTAATTTCCCTGTGAGTGACAAATTTGTTATAATCGTCAATCCAATTATGAAGCTTCTGAAAAACTTTGCAAATTCGAAGTGTCAATTCTAACGAATCTCGTATTAGTCTCCCGGTGGATATTTTAGAATTGGACCAGATAAACTGGATTTACAAAACAGATTGAAATTAACTTGAATCGACTTAATCGAATTTAATCAATTCTTTATGTAATCTATCTGTTATAATTAATTTTTCGCATTTAGGATCTAATCCGACAATTGACCGCTTAGTCCTAATACCGTCATTCTATCGATAATTGGAATTATATTGAAAAATTGAATTCCGAGAATTATTTTCACTCGACTAAGCGATTCAACAGTGTCCATTCGTACAATTTTTCCTGCGAAATGAATATCATCTATGGAATGCGCTGAAATGATTCCCACTATTTTTTCGTGGATCTTCAATGTTTCCGTACTTTCATAATCTATAATTCCAATACCATAGTCGGAAAAATCGAATACTCTGCCCTTGATTGTGCCGTTTCCACTGGCTGCTAAAACCATCATTTCGCCTACTTCTGACGATTTGATTCTTTTCCCGCTTCTTCTATCCTCTTCCATGTTTAGAAATCCCCCGTAACACTTGATAAATAGTATTTGATACCATTGAATTTTGCCTTTATTTAACGTACTGATTTTTCAATACGAAGTAATTTCAAAATTACGCTAAGTTCAACTTTGCAAAATATTCCAAGAATTACAGAAAAATTGTGCTGCCAAACAAGACATATCGCTTAAGCGCTTCAATCATAAGACAGCCATATTTACGAAAATCTTTCGCTCGGATTTACTGACTTTAAAAGAAAAGGAAGAATGTTGATTAACTAGTGGTCCGTAAAGGATAACTGCCTCATCCCTTGGATATTTCACTCGATTTGGCCGGTCTGAATAAATTTGCAATAATCTCCCGGAGGCCCTCGGCCATTCTTGTCATCGGAAACCTTCGATTCCTTCCAATGACTTTCGCGAGATCATTTTTTTACGAACCGACATGACCGCTTCCTTGAGTATCTCTACTTCTTCCGTTTTGCGTCCAAGTAGTCGTTCTAAGGTCCTAATCCTTTACTCTAGCTTCTTTGCTTCCGATTCGGAAATCAGATTTTCTTCGTTCTCGATCCCTTTATTTGCACCGTTTTCCATAAACCGCCTCCACTGGAAGAGCTGATTTGGTGCTATATTGTGCTTTCTGACAACTAAGGAAACAGAATTTCCCGGCTCATACGTTTCTCGGATGATTTGTTCTTTTTCCCGAACTGACTATCTGCGTCTTCGCAGAACAGATGTGATTACCTGAATCTCCTCGTTACTACTGGTAATATTCATAGTCTTACTCCTATAACTAAAGAGCTAACTTTGATGTACGGTTTTAAGTGGGGGAACTACAAAATCAATCAACCAAACGAGCACGTATTTAGCGCTTTGATTGAAATTATTCGTTTCGATTATAGCGATATGAACCCTAAACGATTAGCAAAATTTGAGATTAACAAGCGGGTTTACACATTGAAAGAGGTGCTCTTAAAAGGTAAATTCGCAATAAAACAAGTATGACTTAGAATAAAGTTATATACGACATTATTACTCAATCCTTATCCAACCCACTTCTCCACCTCCATCTAAATTCCTCTACTAATTTCCAACTGAAAGGCCTTTAAATCTCCCGAGAATCTGCCTCATTACGATACATTCCTGCAAGGATAGGTGATTGTTTTCCTGTAGAAGCCAGTTATCCATTTTTTCGTTGAAGCAGAGTCGCTTTAAATAAACGATGGCCTCACGCTTTAGGGTGGAAGCAGGGTGAAATTCCCTCACTGTCCCGCAACTGTAATCAAAATAAATACCTTTTAATAATCTGGTATTAATTTTTGTAAGTCAGGTCTTCCCAACGAAATCGACACTTCGAGGTTTAAGTGGTTTCGTATCTTGTATACGCATAATGCGATTACAAGGGGTCCCCAAAAGCATACTGCTTAGGGACCTTTGTGATTTGCATTAAACGAAATCAACCTTTCGTTTTACTACGATCATAGTTGATTATGACGAAACTTCAGCTTCGTCTTTCTTCATTAATCTATATGCAAAGTTATCTTGGTTCCTTTCTAACGAGGGTTGACCATTGGATAGACATCCATGCCGTATATTTTTCAAACTTTACCTTTCTTCTATTATGATAGTTTCGCTTTCAAGCGAACTAAACGCAAAAGATAATAAGCGGGAAGAATCAACTTCAAATCAAGAAAAACGTAAGTATTCTATCGGCGATGCTATAGAAATTAGAGATAAAAAGGATGAACGCTCCGTAAGTGAAGGGAGGATTAGTGGGGCGGCTTTAAGAAGGCGTCCCATGCAATCGACAGGAGAAATCGCGGAAGCAATTCCCGGTGTCCTCGTGACCCAGCATAGCGGCGGTGGAAAAGCAAATCAGTATTATCTAAGAGGATTTGATTTGGATCACGGTACCGATATGGCGGCAAGTATTGACGGAGTCCCAATCAATATGCCGACTCATGCTCACGGCCAAGGATACATTGATTTAAACTTTATTATTCCTGAATTAATTCATGATGTTCATTATAAAAAAGGAGTTTACTACGCTGAAGAAGGAGATTTTTCTTCTGCCGGGGCCATGAACATTTCCTATTCCAAGAGCCTCCAAAAAAACTTGTATTCCGTAGAAGTTGGAAGCTTAGGATATAAACGAATATTCATTGCAGAATCCAAAAAGATAGGAAAGGGGAATATTCTTTTTGGCGCGGAGTATTCTACGTATAATGGTGCTTGGACAATTCCGGATCGTTATAAAAAACTGAATTCAGTTCTTTCATACAGCTTAGGAGATGAAGAACTAGGAATGTCTATTACCGCAATGGGGTATAAAGGAGCCTGGCACGCGACTAACCAAATTCCACAACGAGCAATTCAAAAAGGAAGATCCTTGCTTTATCCGTACGATGACGGGCTAAATCTATATGATCCTGTTGACCGAACTGACGGAGGATCAACTCACAGGACTTGCGTCACGTTCGAAGGTCATAAAAAGAATGCCTATTCGGAAGCTAAGATCGTTTTATACGGAGTATATTATGATTTAGGTCTTTATTCTGATTATACTTTCTATATGGTCGATCCTGATCGGGGAGACCAAGCGGAGCAAGTCGATCAAAGAACGATTTCAGGTATGAAAAATCATTACAAAATTAAATCAAATTTATTTTCCTTTAAAATGGAAAACACATTCGGGTTTCAACTGAGGCGCGATTCTATTCATAATAGTCTGTATCATACGGAATCAAGATCTAGATTGGATACGGAATCCAATAAGAGAATTGTAGAGACTTCATTATCGCCGACATACGAAAATAGGATTCATTGGGTTTCTAAAATCGTAAGCATTATCGGGATAAGAAGCGATGCATATTATTTGACTGTAAATGATAACGTCTCGTATCTTTCCACCCAGAAGACTTCAAATATAGTAAGCCCGAAAGCCTCCTGGATATTCGGGCCTTGGGGGAATATTGAGTTTTTCTTAAACTACGGATGCGGGTTTCATAGTAACGATGCAAAAGGTATTTTGAATAGAATAAGTCCAGTTACGCCGCTAGTTCGGACAAAAGGCGGTGAAGTTGGAATGAGAGCGGCTCCGGTAAAGCAAATCGTATTTAACGTTGCGTATTGGTTTTTAGGCGTAAATTCGGAATTGGTGTTTAACGGAGATTCGGGAAATACGGATCCTAGCGGTCGCAGTATTAGAAAAGGAATTGAACTGTCTTTGTCCTACAAACTTAATTCTTGGTTAAATTTTGATGAGGACATTTCTTATTCTAACGCACGGTACACGAATGGCGGATTTTTTGGCAAAGATGGAGATTACGTTCCTCAGGCGATTCATTCCGCTTTTTCTTCCGGTCTCAGTGTCACCGATTTAGATGGGTTTTTCGGGGCGTTGAGGGTTCGTTATTTCGGACCGAGACCTTTAGTGCAGAATAATTCCGTGCGATCTACTCCATCTACATTCTGGAATATACGAATAGGCAAGAAAATATCGGAGAATATAAGTCTCTCATTTGATATCTTCAACATTTTCAATTCGCACGCACCGCAAGTTCAGTACTATTACGCGACTCGTTTAAAAAACGAAGGCCCTGGTCCTGTCGACGGGGGATATAATGATACATTGACTCACCCTACAGCCCCTAGAAATTTTAGGGTTTCCATCTCAGGTACTTTTTAACTTTGTTTCTTTTTGTAATTACAATGAGCGATAACGTCCCAAATATTATACGCATTTACAGATAAAAAGAAAGGCTCTCCTAACCTACCTAAGATTGTGACCAAACAATTTTCAAAAAAAGGAGAACCACCATGAGGGCAAAAGAAAATAAAAGCCACGTGAAATTAATTCAGGCGGCTGAGACCAAACTCAAGAAGGACTTGAGTGAACTCGTAATGCGAAACTTTCGGGACACTTTCGATTTATTTTAGCTTATATGATCTTTTGCTATTTTTTCAAAAAATTCAAAGTATCGATGCAATTTGCAATCAAGTTTCTCACTTTAATTGGTGATATCAACGAGATCGGAAAATCTCTCGTAGAATTAAAGCTGCGATTTGTTGCTCTTTTGTATAAGTATAATTGCTTAAAAGTCAATCAAAGGAATAACTCGTTTGAACATTTTTACTTTTGCAAGTCCAAAGCAACATCCACAATCATATCTTCTTGGCCTCCGACCATCTTACGTTTTCCTAATTCAACCAGGATATCGACCGTTTTGATACCGAATTTTCGGGAAGCTTCCTCTGCATGACGTAAAAAGCTGGAATAAACTCCTGCATAACCAAGAGCTAATGTTTCTCGGTCTACTCTTACAGGGCGATCTTGTAAAGGACGGACGATCTCATCAGCTGCATCCATTAGAATAAAAAGATCCGTTCCATGATTCCAATTTAATCGCGATGCTGCAGCAATAAACACTTCCAAAGGAGCATTGCCTGCTCCAGCTCCCATTCCTGCTAAACTCGCATCGATCCGATCGCATCCTTCTTCCACAGCGACAATCGAATTGGCCACACCTAGCGAAAGATTATGATGGGCATGGATACCGGTCTGAGTTTTAGGATCCAAAACCTCCCTCATCGCACGAAAACGATCTCGGATATCGTTCATATTCATAGCGCCACCGGAGTCCACTACATAGATGCATTCCGCACCGTAACTCTCCATCAACTTTCCTTGTTCAGCCAACTTCTGAGGAGAGATCATATGACTCATCATAAGAAATCCGACTGCGTCCATTCCAAGATACTTTGCAAATTCTATATGTTGCTTGGAAATGTCAGCTTCCGTACAATGTGTAGCGACTCGAACAGAACGTACACCTGCGTCATACGCGTTTTTTAGATCATGAATCGTTCCAATTCCGGGAAGAAGGAGGGTTGCAATTTTTGCATGTTTAACGATTTTCACGGCCTCTTCAATCATATCTAGATCCGTATGGGCCGAAAAACCGTAATTAAAACTAGATCCCTGGAGTCCATCCCCATGAGCAATTTCGATACTATCAACTCTTGCGTCATCAAGTGCCTTTACGATATTCCTTACGTGGTCTAAGGAATACTGGTGGCGAATTGCATGACTCCCGTCTCTTAAAGTCACATCTGAAATGAATAGTTTTTTATTTTCCGGAAGAATCATTTTGCAACCTCTCGTAATTTATTATTTAGTAATTCTGAGATTCTTTCTCCGGTTGCCAAAGCCGCAGACGTCATAATGTCCAAATTACCGGCAAAAGAAGGCAGATAATGTGCGGCACCTTCTACTTCGATAAAAACAGTAGTCTTTAAGCCGGAAAGGGTTCCAACGCCCGGAATTTTCAGAGGTTTATCCTCCGGAATAATATCGAACAAAACTTTTTGTTTTAAGCGATATCCAGGAACGTACCGCTGGACGGATGCTACCATGTCTTGGATGGACGTTTCTATCTTAGCTTGGTCTCCTATTTTTGATAATACGTAGATTGTATCTCGCATCATAAGTGGAGGTTCAGCAGGATTCATTACTATGATTGATTTTCCCTTCTTGGCTCCTCCGACCAATTCTAGTGCTCTAGAAGTAGTCTCGGTAAACTCGTCTATATTCGCTCTTGTACCCGGTCCAGCCGATTTACTGCTGATCGAGGCTACGATTTCCGCGTAGTGAACTTCTACGATTCTAGAAACTGCGTAAACCACCGGAACCGTCGCTTGTCCGCCACAGGTGATCATATTAATGTTTTTTTGCTCTAGATTCAGATCCAAATTCACAACAGGTACACAATAAGGACCGATCGCTGCCGGTGTTAAATCAATTAGTCTGATATTCGGGTTTGCCTTTCTCAATATTCTTTCGTTTTCGATATGGGAGGAAGCGGAGGTCGCGTCGAATACGATTTCGATTTCGTTAAAATTCGGAATTTCTAATAAACCCTCCACTCCCTTATATGTTGTCGGAACTCCCATTCTAGTTGCCCGAGCCAACCCGTCCGAGCTTCGATCGATGCCAACCAAAACGGCCATCTCCAAACTTTTGGATTTTCTCAAAATTTTAATCATCAGATCAGTGCCGATATTTCCCGAACCGATGATTGCGGACTTAATTTTTCTTTCCATAATAACTTCCTAATATTAAATGGGGTATCAGATCATTCTACAAGAAACTCTTCCGAGGCCAGTAATCTCCGCATCCAAATCATCCCCAGGCTGAATAGGCACCATAGGTCCTAATGCTCCGGACAAGACAATCTGCCCCGCTCGTAGTCCCTGGCCCCTTTCTATTAGATTTTTAGCAAGCCAATAGGCGGCCCGAAGAGGATGATTCAAGCAAGCCGCTCCAGAGCCGACAGATTCAATCTTACCATTTTTTCGCAGGAACATCCCAACTCCGGCGAGATCCAAGTTGCCCAAAGCAATCGGCTGATTTCCTAATACAAAAAGCCCGCAAGAAGCGTTATCCGCCACAGTATCTTCCAATTTTATTTTCCAATTTTCGATGGCGCTATCGACGATCTCCAAAGCGGGAAGTGCATACAGAATCGAATTTAAAAATTCTCCGTAACTTGGTATATTCTCCTGGATATCGCGAGCCAATATGAAAGCTACTTCCGCCTCGATCTTAGGCTGCAGGAGGCCCGCAGTCGGAACCGCATCCGAATCCAAATATTCCATATCGGAGAATAAGGTGCCGAAATCGGGTTGATCGACCCCAAGCTGAATCTGAACTGCTCTAGAAGTTAGCCCGATTTTCTTTCCTACTTCCTTAACACCGGTTTTCAATCTTTCCGAATTGTTAACCTTAGCGATTTCATAAGAAATTTCTAAACCTTGAATTCCATACGTTTCCGATATCGGCGGGATCGGTTTTCCGCTATTTCTTGCCGCCCGTAAAGCCGAAGCGGCCGATTGAATATTGGAATAATTTACAGAATTGTTCATTTTAAGCTCTGACCAACTCCTTATTTTTTACGGGACGAGCTGCGGATTTCAAATCGAGTCTGCGTTCCAATTCCTGAGCGAGCTTATCCCCGGTTCCTTTGGCCATTCCAAAAACGAATTTATCAGGACGAAGTAGGACGAATCCGCTCTTCTTGTATCCCGCCTTTCGGAACCAAGGACTCAAAAGGCCGTAAATATCTTCTACCTCGTCCCAATTTGGATCGAAATTTCGGACTACTTCATTGATGCCTTGTGGTCTGTTTCCTTTTTCATAAATCGTAATATACTTTGTCCCAAGTGAATTAAGAAAAGAAAGAGAGGCATCCGAAAGACCATCTCTTGGATCAATTCCCTGCCCAATTAAGGCGTACGAATCACCGATGATCTCGTCCATTTTTCGACACGTACCATCCATGATTTGAAGATCCGGTTGAGGCATTAAAGTACCTGCATGTATGTTCTCTGAATTTCTAGGTAAACCTAAATAGGTTCCTTTTTTATATTTTGGCTTTGGTTTGAATTTTCCCTCTCGGAAAATGTTATACAAACTCGGAACCGACTTGATCGCTCTTAGTAACGCATTACGTATCATGGCAAAAAATTTATTCTCCAAAGAAACCACATCCTTTAAAAGTATGGAGACAAGAATCATATCTTTAGCGTGAAAATATCGTTCGCTTTGATACGTATCCAATAATTTCTCGCTAGCTCGTCCGCTCATTACCTCAATCAACTTCCAGCCTAGATTAAATGCGTCTCGAACTCCGGAGCTCATTCCCTGCCCCATAAACTGAGGAGTCATATGTGCGGCATCACCTGCGAGAAATATCCGCCCCTCTTTCCATTTTTCCGCGACGAGTCCGTTGAACGTATAGACTAGCCTGCGTTTCACTTCGAAATGATCCGGATTCACATGTTTGGATAATAGCTTCCGGATCGTTTCCGGCTTTTCCATGTATTCTTTCGACGTACCTTTCTTGAGCCTGAATTCGAATCGATGATAGCCATCAGGCTGGGGACAACTGACTACTGGACCCTTTGGATCGCAGTAAAAATTAAAATAAGGTAGGTGCCTCAATCCCAATTCCAAATTTTTCTGTTTAAGATCGACGACAAGCCAGGGCTCGGGGAAACTTTTTCCGATCAACTTGATATTCAATTTATCTCGGACCGTACTTCTTCCCCCATCGCAAGCAACCATGTACGAAGCTCGAACGGACTGCTCGTCTTCTTGTTCCTTCGGTTTATGGTTTTCCGATTTCTGTCCGTATGCGGTCCCTTCACTGGCGATATGAGAAATAGTCACGCCTTCGGAGTCTTGCTCGAAAGAGCGACATTCTCTTCCTCTCAGAACCGTTACATTGGAATATTGCTGTAATTTTTCCGTTAAAGTTGTTTCTAAATACGGTTGGTAGAAAAAGTTTATGATAGGCCATCCATTTGGAGTGCCGGTAGGGGTATACTGCACGATAGGTGTTCCGTCCTCGTATGTGAATTGAACCGGAATGTCGAACATCATACCCTTATGCAAATCCTCAGCGACTCCGGCAGCTTGGAAGACCCTTAGACATTCATCATCTGTATATACGGCTCTCGCGTTTCCGTAAAAGACCGGTTCCTTCTCAAGAACTATAACACGTAATCCGCGACGTCCTAAGAGATGAGCTAACGTAAGTCCAGTAGGACCAAGGCCGATAATGCCTACGTCATACGTTGATTCATTAATGTTATTTAAATTTTCCATAATATCACGATCTCCAAAATTAAAAAGGGGCATATTCGGAACGAAATAGAGAGAAGATTCCCCTCCGAAATTCCCTGAATCTAGACAGCGTTGTCGACATTTCCGGCCTATGGCCCCAAGAGCTGATTTGTTTGTATTTGTTTTGCTTCCATTCGATTTCGTCGACCGGTATCGGATTCCATCCCACTTCGAGTTCGAAACCGGAGGGAGTAATCACGTAGAAAGATAACTCTAAATCATTGGGGTGCTGTCCGATTCCGCGAGCGATTTCGAATCCCAAATTTTTACAACGTAAGTATGCCCCGGTCACATCTTTCAATTCTTTCGCTTCAATATTCAAATGCTGGATTCGAGTAGAAATAGGATCCAGATGCAATCCCCTTGTCGCTGCCACAGCAACGGAATGATGACGCGGATTCATTCTTAAGAATACGATGTCCAGAGTGACTCCGGACATTTTTTGCTCTATATAATCGCTGATCCTCGCTCCGAAAATCTCCTTCCAAAATTCGATAAGTTCTTCAGGTCGCTTAGAAACCATAGCCACATGGCCCATTCCAAACTCTTCCGTTACAAAACCGCTGGCTGACATTTTTAAGGGAGTTTCCGTCAAGATCGGGTCTATAAATAATTCAATATTCAATCCTTTCGGACCTACGAATTGCCAAAAGGATTTTACTCCACGCAAAACCGCTTCGCCAGCTTCTCCAGGAATAATGGTTACTTTTCGCTTCTTTAATCGATCTAATATAATGTTTAAAGAATTCTCGTCTTTTATTTGAAAACCGAGACTAGTAAAATCTTCCGTCCCTCCTTTTCGAATCAAAAATCTCTTTTTATGTTTATCCAATCGAAAGCAAACGCATTCATCGTTATCAAACTCAGCATGTAATCCGATCGCTTCTTTACCGAAGGAATACCATTCTTTCAACCGATTAGATTCTATAACTGCATAACCTAGTTTTACGGAATTGAATATGTTGATATCATTGCCCTTAAACATAATTTACCATCCAACCTTTCCAAGGGAATGAATGGTAAAAAATATATTCGTAATTTGATTGAATTCTTTCGATCGCTCCCATTGGACCCAGTGCCCCGTATGATTAAAATAATATAAGTCGCAATTAGGCATTCTCCTTTGCAAGGAAAGTCCGCCGCTTGGTCTGTTTACCTTATCTTCAGTTCCCCAAAGCACTAAAGTAGGAACATCGCATCGCAAAAGTCTCGGGTCTCGAGTAAAATCAAAATTCTTAAAATTAGGAATTCCTTTTGGTCTGCGTAAAGGAGGTTTAAGTATAACCTCGGGATCGATACTAGATTTGTATCTTTCTTCTATGAGGGCCGCTGGCACTTCCTCTCCTTTATAAACTAGATTCTCTCGGATAAAAGTAGTGAGCTTCTCTATACTTGGGCCACTTCCCGTATAATAATTGAATAATCGGTTCAAACCTTTGGTAGGAAAGGATCGAGTAGTATCCACTCCACCTGGGCCCATCAAAATTAAAGCGGAAACTTTTGAGGGATTCTCAAGCGCCATCCTTAATGCGCAAGCACCGCCGAGAGAATTGCCCACAATATGCACTTTTGGAATGTTGAGTGCATCAAGTAGCCTGAGCATTGAATCCGCTAAATCACCAAATGGGTCTTTCCGATTTATTCCTTTTGTGGACCTGCCATAACCAGGCATATCAGGCACTAAAACACGAAAGTTTTTAGCAAGAACTTCAATGTTTCTAGAGTAATTAGATATACCTGAAGCGCCGGGACCGCCTCCATGAAGCAATAATATAGGCTCCCCAGATCCTTTTTCGAAAAGGTTAATCTTTCGATGTCCAATAGAAATAACTCGCGAATTAGAGAGATATTCGGTTTCTTTTTCACGAAAATCATCATTGGATAACTGTTTGCTTTGGGCATTTATCATAGGGTTCCTCTTTAAATTTCAAAACTTGCATCTTGTCCGCTTTCGGGATCCAGATGGAAGCTCCTCTTCCGGCTTATGCAATTATTCATAACGATTGTAATTATATAATCAATATATTTATGAGAATACTCTCATTTTTATAAAAAATTCAATTTTTGCAATGTATATCATTTCGAAACCTATGTCAACAAAAAGTTCGCCGGCCGAAATAGGCCTTCTACTCAGGGAATTAAATTTTATATATATTTCAATGTTGACAGTTATAATATTTTTGAATTATCTCTCATTTTAATTAATATGCTCATTTATTTTCTGCGCGTTATATTATGAAACAATCGTTATTTAATAGAAATGTCGAATAGAGCTGGAGAGAACCGTCTTATAAAAATAATAGAGAAGAGAAGTAATGAGTAAAACAATCAGTAGTATAGACGTTCATCACCATTTCATCCCTTCGTTTTATACAGAAGCTTTGGAAAAAGAGGGAATCCGAGCGGTCGCGGGTGCACCTTTACCGTCATGGACCCCTTTGCGTTCCCTGAACGTAATGGATATAAACGGAATTAGGACCGCGATCACCTCCATCTCTTCGCCAGGAGTTTATTTTGGAAACGTAGAGAGGGCGTGTGCATTGGCCCGTCGTTGCAACGAGTACGCACAAGAAATCGGGCAACAATATTCTGGAAGATTCGGATCTTTCGCTATTCTCCCCATGCCTTTGCCGGAAAAAGCAGCAGCCGAAGCCGTCTATGCTCTCGACACATTAAAGGCCGATGGAGTAGTAATTTTAGCAAGCACACGAGGCAAGTTTTTAGGAGATCCTGATTTTGAGGAACTCATGACGGAACTAAATACCCGAAATGCGACAGTGTTTGTTCATCCGGATCTACATCCCAGCAGCGAAACCTTAGGATTAAGGACTCCCGGATTTATATTGGAATTTCTATGTGATACCACAAGGGCCGCAGTGAATCTAATTTACTCCGGAACTTTGGAAAAATACCCAAGAATCAAATGGATTCTTGCTCATGCCGGTGGATTTCTTCCCTACGTTGCATGGAGAGTCTCTTTGGGAAACCTTCTGCCAGAAATCGCGGAAAAAACTCCGCATGGGATCTTAACTTACATAAGACGTTTTTATTTTGATACGGCCTTATCCCCTTCTCCATTTGCGATGGCCGCTTTAAAGGAACTCGTGGATCCGGGCCATATTTTGTTTGGAAGCGATTTTCCGTTTGCTCCGGAACCTCTTTTTATCCATCAGAGAGAAGAATTGGAAAAATTAAAACAATTTGATGCACAAACGCTCGCTGGCGTTAACAGAGGGCACGCGCTGAAACTTTTCCCACGTTGGGCATTAGATGGAGAAACAATCGGCGAAGCTCCAAAATTCGATCGAGCCGATCTGAAAACCGCTATTAAATTTCAAATTATGAAACGATTTGTAACTCTCGCCTCGAAAGTCAGAAACCGCTAATTTCAAAACTCAATCTATTTAAGTAAATATAATACGAATATGGAGCAGAAATTAAATAGTCGAGTAAGAGTCACCTCTGGCCGCTATTTAGTTTGGTTCCGACAGGATCTCATCAGAGAGGAAGTCCAGGCGCATTGGAGAGGACCTCATGGTCAGATTGCTAAGAATATCAAAGCAATGCACGAATACGTGCAGCAATATCGGTTTACAGATTTTCTTATAGAATACGAAGGTTCTCGTGCGGGAGTAAAAACATTAGTTTTTGCTCATATCATTCCGCCAATGAGTCCCAAACTCGCAGAATTCTTTGCAACTCGCCCCTTGTTCTTAAATGGCGTTAGGGAAATATTTTCCTGAGAAGTGATTATTGCCGAAGACGGCACCCATTTGGAAATACCTTGATAGCAAAAAGAATCTAATCGAAATCCTGCCAAACCCGATCAAAAGCCCTTTGGCTTATATTCCTTGCAGTCGTCGCTGAAACGCCGTAAGCTTTTAAAACAAATGCGATCATTTCCACATCGTGAGATTTATTCTTTGCTCTTCCTTCCAGAATGTTTCGAATTCCGTAATGTACTGCGCCCACGTATAGTCCCAAAGCGGACTCTTCAGATTCAATATTAAATTTGCCTGCCTTAATCGCCTTCTGCATGTCTTTCAAAGGTTGAGTGCGAATAAGTTCGCTCATTCTAGGGGCTGCCGCAGTAATCCTAATTAAAGCCCAAGCCCAATCAGTATCGTTTCTTGCTCTTTTCAAAAAAAGCATCCCGCCCGTCGCCATCCTCTCGGCCCCATCCGCAATATCTGGCATAAGCCGAACAGCTTCGGCGACCAGCGATTCTGCAAGCGCAAAGGCAGAAGCTTCCAACAGTTCTTCCTTAGTTTTAAAATAATTATAGAAAGTTCCGTTCGCGACTTCCGCTTCGGCAGAAACCTCAGCAATCGAAGTTTCTCCAGCATCCTTAACTGCAAATAAACGTAAGGCCGCACTCATTATTTGAGCACGAGTCCTTTCCTTTTTCGGTAAAAGAACTTTTCGAGATTTTAAAACAGCCATTATTCCAATCAAATTTTGCCGACATAAAATAAACAACTACATTTTTGAGAGGAATCTCAATTTATGATTGTATACGTTATTTCCGAATTATCCATAATGATATGAACCAATTGACCTATAATACACCGGGCCTCCTCTTTCCTGCAATATCGTTATTGATGCTTGCCTATACAAATCGCTTTTTTGGACTAACATCCCTAGTTAGACAATTGCTAATCAAATATCAGGAAAGTAAACAAGAGCTGATCTTAGATCAAATTAACAATCTAAGACTCAGAATTTCTTTAGTGCGTTACTCCCAATCCTTCGGCATAGTAAGTCTTATTCTTTGTATTCTCTCCTTAGGGTCCGTATCCATCCAGAATACAATCGCTTGGACATTCTTTGCCATATCGTTACTCTTAATGATTCTGTCGCTCTTATGTTCCTTATACGAGATACATCTTTCAGCCAAAGCCCTTGAAATCGAGCTAAAGAACGTAATTAAGGAAGATTTTTGATAAATATAAATATTTTTATTATTGACCTATTTATCATTTTTGATACTTCTCTCATTTATATAAATGTTTCCACTCCCGTCCATAGTCCAAACCGCGAGGGCCTCGAACGCCATAGTAATCGGAGCCAATCCGACCGGACTATTCTCGGCTTATCTATTAGGATCGGTAGGAATACCTGCCCTAATAATTGAAGACCAAAGTATGATAAATACAGATAACCAAATCTTGTTAAATCAAAAGGATTTAATCGTCTTTGAAGAAATTCTGTTAAAGAAAATTAAGGACAACACCGATTCACTTCTAACAAATGCCGAGTCCTTCCGAGATTTAAATATTTTATATTCTCATATAAAGGATAAAAGTCTCAAAAATATATATAGACCTGTTTGTAGGATTTCAAAAAAAAGAATAGAATCTATTTTGAAAAAAAATATCTCAATTCTTAATAATGTAACGAATTTGAAGCCCAGTGCATTTCTGCATCATTCTAGGACTGATGGTACGATTCAGTTAGATATAGAATTCGGAAATTCAAAATTCAAAGTTTCAACCGGCCTACTCGTTATTTGCAACGGGATTGAAATGGCGAAAACGGACTTTCACACTCTTTTTCTTTTTTTATTCGAATTTATAATAGATTACATTCAAAATAATTTTGAAAATAAGAACCCATCTTACTCAGGAAATTTTTGCAAAATTAATGCTGAAAAACAATTTATAGAAAAAAATCGTCATGAATAAACCTGCTTCTAAAATTCCCGTTCAAGCGCACACTCCCGTAAGCAAAGTTCAGGACATCGCCTACGTTAGATTAGGTCGAAAAAATCTGTCAGAATCCGAAAGATACTACACCGATTTCGGACTCCGCGTTCTTAGCAAAACAAAGACACAGATCTTATTTCATGGAAATAGCTCTAATTTTCCCTGTTGGTCCATCGAAGAGTCCAACAGGGATTTTTTACTGGGTTTGGGATTTCATATAACTTCCTACAAGGAATTTGAAGCTTTGAAAAAAGTGAAGGGCGCTCAGCTCCTTCCTTTAGGCCGATTTGGAAACTTACCATGCGTAACCTTACTTGATCCTTCAGGCTTGCCTGTAGACGTAGTGTTATCCGAAGTTCCGAAATTCACTTCCCAAAGCCCTAAAAAAAGAGATTGGAATCGTTACGACTCGATCAAGAGAGTTAATCGTCCACAAGCGGCCGAAACTGGACCGCCTGGAATAATCCGCCTAGGACATGCAGTTTTTCTAAAACAGGAGTTTTTAAAAAATGCCCAATGGTATTGCGATACTTTTGGGATGATTCCTTCCGATATCCAATTATTACCTAAATTAAAAGAACCGGTTCTGGTTTTTTTGCGATGCAATCGTGGGAAAACTCTAGCAGATCATCATTCCATCGTAATTGGCGCAGGCGCTGATGATCGATTAGAACATTGCGCTTTCGAACTAAAGGATATCGATGAAATTTCACAAGGAAGACAATGGCTTTTGAGCCGAGGCTGGAAAGCAGCTTGGGGAATCGGTAGACATATCTTAGGAAGTCAAGTATTTGATTACGAAAGAGATCCGACGGGCATGCTTGTAGAACATTATACCGATGGGGACAAGTTCGATGATACCTACCCTGTCGGCTTTCATGAGATTAGCCGTAAAAGTTTGTACCAATGGGGAGAAGATATGCCGAAGGATTTTCTAGATTCTAGACTATCCTTTCACGTTTTAAAAGAGTTAATCAAAGGAATTTTATCCGGAAGAGAAATCCGATTCGGCACTTTAATCGGGATGAAAGCAATGGCAGAAAAACCTCCGAGACATTGGATTAAATATTAATAAGAAGAGAATTGAGAATGGCAAAAAATTATATCCGCTTTAGTAAAGGAAAAAACATCGATTGGGGCCGGACCGAAAATGGTAAAGTCTTTCCTCTCAACGCCGGTGATTTAAGTACGAAAGAATTTTTGGATTTCTTAAAGAAAAATCCTAAAAAGAATAATTCGACAAATTTTCCCTTAAAACAAATTTCGATTCTTTCTCCGATAACTGCTCCCTGCCAAATCATCTGCCAGGGGGCCAATTATAGACAACATCTGATCGAATCGGGTTTGGATCCGGATGATAAAAGTTATAATATGTTTTTCACGAAATCCGACGCGTCACTTTCCGCTCCGATCGGCGAAGTAATCCGTCCTGATCATGTGAAACTTTTAGATTATGAAATCGAGTTAGGAATAGTCTTCGGTAAAAGCATAGATTCTAAAATTGAAGTGAATGCTAAAAACGTTTCTGAATATGTAGCCGCCTTCTTCATGGCAAACGATGTCTCCGCGAGAGACATTCAATTGCCGCAGATGCAATGGTATAAAGGAAAATCGTATCGTACATTTTTGCCTGCAGGCCCTGTCTTAGCCGTTTTGGAGCAGGGAGATTTCGATCTATTAGCCACCTTAGAACTTACATTACTTGTGAACGACCAGATCCGGCAGCATGATACTGCTTCCAATTTGGTTTTTAAACCTGCAGAAACTATTACTGAATTATCTCAATTTTGCAATGTATCTCCAGGAGATATTCTTTTAACAGGTACTCCGTCTGGATGCGCACTTAGAGCTCCAAGTAAATTGGTTCAAAAAATCGGAGGGATTCTTTCCGAAAGGACGAAATGGAAGCTATTCATCAAGGGCCAAAGCAAAAGAATAGAATATTTGAAACCTGGAGACATCGTAAAATCATCCATCCGCACGGCGGATCGCAGAATTGATCTAGGCGATCAGATTTTGGAAGTGGTTCAAGGATCATAAGGAATTTATGAATGAATTCTATAAAGATAAAGTAGTTTGGATTACCGGAGCTTCTTCCGGGATCGGAGAGGCCTTAGTAAAAGAATTATCAGGAACCGGAGCTAAAATCGTTCTCTCTGCGCGCAGGAAAGAGGAATTGGAAAGAGTGCAATTGGAGAATCATCTGAATAATTCTAATTCCTTAGTCCTTCCTTTGGATTTAAATGACTACAAGAGTTTGGCACAATATCCAGAAAAAGTAATCCGGAAATTCGGTCAAATCGATGTATTGATCAATAATGGTGGGATTAGTCAACGTTCCCTCGCTCACGAAACTGATTTCAGTACGTATGAAACATTGATGAATGTTAATTTTTATGGAAACATAGCCCTTACCCTTTCCTCTCTTCCATTTCTTCGAGATAGAAAAAAAGGGTGGATAGCCTCCATTTCGAGTGTAGCTGGCAAATTAGGAGTGCCTTACCGAACAGGATACTCGGCAGCTAAAGCGGCATTAACTGGATTTTTCGAAGCACTCAGGGCTGAAAATCATTCACAAGGAATTAGAATAACTTTGGTTTATCCGGGTTTTATACAAACCCAGATTTCCCAGAATGCACTAAAAGGTGACGGTCAAAAAAACGGCGCGCCGAATCTTCATACTAAAGCCACGATCAAAGCGGACGAATGTGCCCGTAAAATTTTAAACGCAATCCGTGACGAAAAGTTGGAGGTGGTAATCGCAGGACCAAAGGAAGGATTCGCAATTTGGATGCATAAGTATTTTCCCTCTTTCTTCGCAAGGATCTTATCGAGAATTAAAGTGACTTAAGGTATTTTCAGGAAATATAAATTTGGAAAAATAAAAATCGAATCTGGAGAGCCTTCGTAAGCCGACATCCAAAGGACCAGGCAATTTCAAATCCCAAAATTTACCAAAACGATCGAAGAATTTAAGGCGGTAAGTTTCTTTAGGCTGGGAGAATTTAAACAGCGAGATTGACTCTGACTAAATGATTCTGTGTTTCCTGAAACTAACGGCAAAACCTCGGAACCAAGAACTTTCCGAAGGAAAGGATGGGCTTCGATCCTCGCTTGGTTTTGCTTGTTGTGGAAGGAAGGCTCAGAATTACTTAGGAAGGGTAATGGTTATCCAATCTATGAACTTTGATTTCAGAAATTCGTCGACCGGACCGGAAAACTGATGATAACCTAGGAAAAGAATCCAATAAACCAAGGTGAACCCGAATAAAATTTTTGCGGTCGAGTTAGCTAAAAAGGGCGATGCAGAATAAAACATTCTAAATACGGCAATCGGCCAAAAGAAAAGTAGGAAAAAATAGAAAGCTCGAGGGAGTCCGTAAAGCCAGCTTAAAATTTCGGTGGGGTACGATTTTGTTAAACGTTCATAAGATTCTTTTAATTCCGGGAAGAACTGAAAGAAATAAAATACGAATACGAAAAAAGTCGCCACCTTCCAGATTATTTCTATGTCGTTCCGAATTAAAACTAAGGTAAGCCCGACAAACCAAAGTAAAAATAACGGGAACACTATCTGCTCTAAGAGGCCCGCGGAAGCTGTTTGAGCGAGAAAGATCATTTCTGTCTCCGGATTTTATTTATTTTGGGTAATTTTCCGGACGCCCAATCCAAACATTGAAGCAAACTTTCCGGATCGGCTAATCCTTTTCCGGCAATGTCGAAGGCAGTTCCGTGGTCGGGAGAAACTCGTATAAAATCCAATCCCAGAGTCATATTCACCCCGTATTTACCTTCCCACATTTTAAACGGTATCAGTCCTTGATCATGATAACAAGAAAGAAACAACGAAAAGCGACTCCGATAATGTTCGGCAAACGCTGCATCGGCGGAGATCGGTCCTACCACATTCAGTCCCGACTTCTTGAAAGAGGAAATCATAGGCTCTAAAATGGATTTTTCCTCGCCCCCGATTTGTCCACCTTCTCCCGCATGAGGATTCAATCCTAAAAATGCGATCGCTTTCTCCTTTTCTAAAGGAGCGGAACGGATGGCGGCGATTAAACTCGGCACATGTATTTTTTTCAAGTAGAAAGGAACCTTTATTAAAGGAACATGAGTGGTCAAGGTTAGTACGTTCAACTCACGCCCGGCCATCAACATGTAAGTTTTTCGATCGTACGAATCTGCAAGCGTCTCGGTATGACCTCGGAAACCCTTTACTCCCGAACGTAAAACCCATTCCTTGCTCAAAGGCAGCGTGACCAAATTTCCACCGAAGCGTTTTTGTAATTTGATGGCTGCCTGGAGAGACGAATACGCCGCCTTTCCGGATTCGATCGAAGGCTTGCCTACAGTTAGACGGGCCTCTTCCCCCGGAGTCAAAGACCCTGTATTCCATGTATAGAGTCCGGGCCGAGAAATCGCCGTCGGATCTTCCACAGACGTCCAACCTTTCTTGGGGGATTTTTTCTGAGATCGAATTAGAAGGATTGAAACATCCTTGGACAAGGACTTTACTTTCGAGTAGGAGAGCTCTATTAGCTCAGGCCCGATCCCGCAGGGATCTCCTTCAGTGATAAGGATGCGGTTCAAGGCCCTTTAGAATCGGAAGATTAGGCTTCCTTACCGGTTTGTTTTCCGAAGAGTTTTTCGAGGCTAAGAGAATCCTTAGAATACTCCAACTCGATTCTCTCTTTATTCGAATGCTTTAGATCGCTGGAGATCATACAACGTCCCTCCAGGGTCACTCCGTTTTGGATGATTAATTCCGGAGTCCGAATATCTCCCAGAATTAAACTTGTAGGAAGAAGCATGACCCGATTTCGAGCCGTGATATTCCCGATTACGATACCTTCTACGATGACGCTCGCAGCAGTGATATTCGTTTTTACCTTACCGGAAACACCGATATACAACTGTTCCGCTTGAAGAGACTTGCCTTCGAACTTTCCATCGATCTTCAAGGATCCGTTAATGAAGAATTTCCCGCTAAAGTAGGAATTTTCGCCGATCGTGGAATTGGTGACTTCTGAAGAGTTCTTAACAAGTGCCATGAATTTTAAATCCTATAGATTTCGAATCGGGTTATGTAATCCGAATGTATGCACAAAGTATAGCCCCTGCCGCTTCGGGAAAGGAATTTTTAGAGAAAGCAGGGTGTTTTTTCTTGTCGGAAAAAACTTCACGACCGCACGATTTGAGTCTTTGAGCGGAACTTTCGAGTCAATGCTTCAAATTGGGCACATTGATTCGATCCAGCACCTCCGCCGTAAAGTCGCGGAATTCTTCCACCGCTTTCGGAATGGGGAGACCTTCCAATTCGGTGGCTTTTTCAAAGCGCGGGTTAAACGTGATCTTATCCTCGACGTTCATGATAATTCCCCCGCCCGCCTTGAGTCCGTCCAGGACTTTGTTTAGAAACTCGTTGAACTTTTGAAACATCTCGAAAGCTTCCGCTATGAATATTCGAGTTTGTTTGTTCTTCATTCGGCTGAGCTGTTCCCTGAATTCCTGTTTTTCGGCGGCTTGGTATTCCTCGATGGTTTCCGTCAAAACCTTGATATTTCGACGGATGTTTTCCATATGCTTAACGACTCCGTCTTTTTCGTTTCCATGAGAAAAGTCGAAGCGAATATGCATTTCGTTCAGGATAGGCAGATATTCCCGATCCAGAACGTTAATCCAAGTACCGATCTGATTGACTTCGGAGTCGTTCGAATTGGGAGAGATTTTCATGACCGGATATTTAGCCAAAATTCGACCGGCTGCGTCCGGATTTTCTCGGAAGAGTCTGATTTGCTCTGCGGCCGTTTCCAAATTATCGGGAATTCCTTCCGGAGAAATTTCCCGCATACGATTTCGGTACTTATCTAGATCCCTGCTGACCCGATATCTCTGCTCGTCGTTTTTGGAAAGTTTTAGAATCTTTTCCAGTTGATTGATCATCTTTTGATGACGTTGCAACTCTAGAATCTGCTCTTGCGTTATTGCCGCCATAGTGGAAATTTTATTTTAGCCGATTTCGATTCCGAAAGCAAGAAGTTTACGCACTTAATCGGATCTCTTCTTGTATCGTTCCAAGACAAGCCGCAAAAAGTCCGAATCCGGAAATTTATATACCAGAGATTCCAACAGCTTTATTCCCTCTTCTCCCTCGCCGGTTTCCAAAAGCGCAATCGCTTTCAGATAAATCATTTCCGGAGAATATTGGAAGCGTCCGGTGCGGGTCGATCGTTCGCGGAATGCGTCGAATTTTCTTTCTTTGAATTCTTTTACGGCTATGGCACGATGAATCAAATACGAATCCGGATAAGCTCGTTCTATATCAACCAAATCCGAGTCTAGGCGAGACGCTGCAGTGGAATTCCAAAGAACCAAAAGTTCGAAAGGTCTAAGGGTATGTACAAGTTGCTTTTCCCTCAAAATTTCGTACCGTTCGAAAAGACTTTCGTCTCCGGAGCCTATAATCGATTCCCTCAGAGTGTCGGAGAGTTCTTCCCTACCGTTCTTTTGTTTCTCCAGCCGAATCCATGATTTTTGTTCATCCGTCGATTTGAATTTCTTCAAAAGAAAAAAACGATCCCAAATCGAATGCCTCGTTTCATAGTCCCTAAGAAAAAGGTCTTTTTCCTCGTCGTTCAACTCGTTCCAACGACGCACGACGATCGCATCCAAAACCTTTACCGTACGTAAGCCGATCTGATTGAATCGAAAATAATGATATGCTAATCCGACCAGCGACGGCTCTTTTCCCGAGACGGTAAGATCGTACAATAGAAATTTTTGCGCTTCGTCCAAATCCCCTTTTTTATGGGAAAGCACCAATTTTTCCCGTAGGCCAAAATCGGTCGGAATCGGAGTCTTTTCCGGTAGAGAATCCAAAAATCCCAGAAAAAATAGCAGTATTCTGCCTTCCTTCGCTTCTGGAAGATCCTCGGGAAAAGAATTCAATAATTTCTTATACTCGTCCAGGCGTTCTTCGCAAAGCAAGAATGCGGAACAAAGCGAGAAGAGTTCGCTATCCCAAACGACATGCCCTTCGAGTTCCTCTAGAAGTTCTTCGAAAAACAAACGTAAGAGCCTCTCCTCTCTTTCCGTAATTCCGTCTTCCCGAATCCAATCCGTTCGGGGAGAAAGGAATTTGAAAGAACCGAATAAGTCGGAACGAAAACAATCCAACGGTTTCAAGTGAGTAAGAATACTTCCGTTGTAGTTTTCCAGAATCTTCGTTTTTAAGCGATAAACTTCCGACGGAGCGGAAACCTCGGGTGCAATCTTGGCGCCGACAGACGCCTCCGAATTTTCCGTTTCAGGGCGACTCAGGGTGATCTCGGGCCATTCTGTTTGGGAACTTAAAACCTGCATGCCTGACTACCTTTTTGGAGTTGAACCTTTGTAAACGAGAGAAAGAGTGAAGAATCGCATGAAAAAGACGGTTCTCGTAACTCTACTATTTCTAGTTGTCGGCAGTCTTTTGGGGAACGACGACGTAAAATACCTGACCAAGTCCTATAGTTTGGAAAAAATCAGACGCATCTTCCGAGAGCGTCACCCGACCACCGAATCCGAAGTTTATGCGATGGTCCGTTTTCATGAAACCCATCCAGACGGCGACGGAAACTCAAGATATCGATATTTAGTTTCCTTACTAAAAGGCAAAATGGTCGCGGGGGTCGGTCGAGACGATCTTTTAGAAGTGACCGGCAATCCTCTACCTTCTACAAGCGCAATAACAAAGGTCGCATATTGGAAATTGTATGAGGAAATGGCAAAACGAAAAGCCCTTTCCTCGGGAGAATTAATAACCTATCTCAAAAAATTTCCTCAGCAATACGATCCGATCTACAGGAACTCAGTCTCCGAAATTTTAAAAATTCTCTACGAAACCAATCAATTTAAAGAGGCTAAAGAATACGCGGAGTCTTTTGCCGAGAAAGACCGACGGGAATATTTCGGAACGATGGCAAACTATCGCTACGGAAAAGCACTGTATAAATTCGGTGAGTTCCAAAAAGGGGAAGCGATTCTGTACGGATTGATGGAAGACGCGAATACCCCCGCCTACACGAAAAAGGATATCTTCACGGATTTAAAAACCTGGAAAGGGGAATCATTCTACCGATCTCTTTCCCCGGAAAAAGGAGTTCATTTTCTACCTTTCCTTTCTGCGGGCGATCGAAAATCGTATCTTTCCTCTCATTCCAATTTCGGTTCCGTCCAGTTCGAAAAGCCGGAAAGTTTTAAAGCCGCTGCGAGAACCCTAGTCCTGTATCAACCGGAACGCATTCCTTCCTTCCTTTCCAGATACAAAGGATTCGCTAACTCCAATTCCGACTTTACCGCGGCAATGTCCCGGGAACTCTCCAATCAAAGTCTAGGCGCTCAGGCTCTAAAAATCTTGGAAGACCTCTCTCTCTCTTCCACCGATGAGGTCGAATATGCGTATGCTAGAGCTTATAAGAAATTAGGAAATCGGGATAAATATTTTTCACGCCTTCTTGCTTCTTTGGAACGCAATCCTTATAACTTAACTCGTCAAGACGAACTAATCGATCTAATCACCGGAGACCAAGCTCATTTTTTAGAGGATGCTTATTGGAAGGAAGCGTTACGAAGAATTCCGAATCTTCCCGTAAAAGGGAGACTAGTCTATTGGTATCTTCGAAATCTTAAGAACAAGGGCAAATCGGATGAACTTAGAGATTGGTTAAAATCGTATTATCGTTCCATTCCCGGTTCCTATTATACGAGGGTGATAAGAGAAGAATTTTCCGGCGAGATTTCGCAAATTTCGCAACCGGAAAGTCCGTTACGAAATAAGGAGAGCTTGTTCGAATATCTTTCGCTCACTGCAGGAGATCCTAAATTCGCAGGTAAAATCGTGGGACGGGATTTGGAATTCGCTTATTTCCCGGAAGCATTTCAACTAGATGCGCGAATAGACTCGGCTCACAGTAGAATCCGAGGCAATCATCTTCTACAAAATGCCCGGGAATATTTGGAGATCGGTGAGATGGTCTACGCTACCTCCCTAGTCGATAAGTACAAATCCCAAAACGGAATCGGAGAAGATGAAAGAGATGAAATTTTAGCCGCTTTAGGGGAAGCCACCGGAAATCAATATTTAACGGTTTTCCATATTCGTAATTTAATGAAAAAGCAACGGATTCCGGACGACGTAATTCTCCTCCCCTCCAAACTCGCTTCCAGAATTTACCCCCGCCCTCATCGGGATTTAGTGACGAAATATTCCCAATCCTTCGGCATCGACGAAGACATAGTGTATGCTGTTATGAGACAGGAATCCTTTTTTAAGGAAAATGCCGTCTCGGTCTCCAACGCTCGCGGACTGATGCAAATTATGGGTGCGACTGGAAAAGGATTGGCGCAAGGTTTAGGATTAGGCCCATATTCGCTCTTTGATCCGGAAATTTCCGTACAGATGGGCGCGAGATTCCTGAAATATCTTTTATCCAGTAACGAAAACGACTTAAAGTGGGCTTCCATAGCTTATAACGGCGGCCCGGGTAATTTGAGAAAATGGAAACGGAATCACTATCGAGGAGACTTTAATCATTTTCTGGAAGAACTTCCGATCAAAGAGCCGCGTGATTATTGCAGAATCGTAACGTCCAACTATTACAATTATCAGACTCTAAGGCAGTACAAGAACCGCTAAACCGAAGTTTATCTTTCCCTTTTTTTGGATTGTCTAGAATTTCCGATTCATAGGATAGTATTTACGGAAAGTTCCGAATCCGAAAAAGTCTTAAAGTCGACATGCCGGGTTCTATACCGAGGATTTGCTTTCGCATTTCGTCGGATCCGTTGCATTCGACTGCCGTACTTAATAGATACATTACCCAGGAGAAAAAAATGGCAAACACCGCAATCCTCAAAATCGATGGAAAGGAATATGAACTTCCCATCATTGTCGGGTCCGAAAACGAGAAAGCGATCGATATTTCCAAACTTAGGCAACAGACCGGCTATATTACCCTGGATAACGGCTATCTGAATACCGGCGCTTGCACGAGCGCGGTCACTTTCCTGGATGGAGAACTCGGAATATTAAGATACCGTGGTATTCCGATTGAACAGCTTGCTGAACAATCCACGTTTACAGAAGTAGCGTACTTACTCATCTACGGACATTTGCCGAACGAAGCCGACCTTCAGAAATGGAATCAGGAACTGACGATGCATACTCTGATTCACGAAGATCTAAAACGTCTTTATAACGGGTTTCCTAAAGACGGTCATCCGATGGCGATCATGTCCTCGATGATCGGATCCCTATCGACTTATTATCAGGATTCCTATGATCCGGAAAACCCGGAGCATCGTCACATTTCGATGATCCGTCTTTTGGCGAAATTTCCGACAATTGCGGCCTTCGCATATAAGAAATCGTTGGGACAGCCGACGATTCATCCTTTGAATCATCTGGATTATTGCGGAAATTTCTTGAACATGATGTTCTCCGTCCCGAGCGAAGAATATTATATCGACCCTGAAATCGTAAAAGCTTTGAATCTGCTTTTAATCCTGCACGCAGACCACGAGCAAAATTGTTCGACTTCGACCGTCAGGTTGGTCGGTTCTTCATTAGCGAATCTTTATGGAGCTATTTCAGCCGGAATCTGCGCGCTCTGGGGACCTCGACACGGAGGAGCAAACCAGGAAGTTTTAGAAATGCTTTTGGAAATTAAGGCATCAGGACTTCCTGTTAAAAAAATCGTAGAAAAAGCGAAGGACAAAAACGACGCTTTCCGTCTTTCCGGTTTTGGTCACAGAGTTTATAAGAACTTCGATCCGAGAGCTAAGATCATTAAGAAAGCTTGCGATTCGGTACTGACTCGTCTTGGAGTGAAAGATCCTCTACTGGATATCGCTAAAGAATTGGAGGAAGCGGCTCTAAACGATCCGTATTTCGTCGAAAGAAAACTTTATCCTAATGTGGACTTTTACAGCGGCATCATTTACCGCGCCTTAGGAATTCCGGTGAATATGTTTACGGTGATGTTCGCGATGGGTCGTCTTCCAGGCTGGATCGCTCAATGGAAGGAAATGATAGAATCACCTGACATGAAGATCGGCCGCCCTCGTCAAATTTATGTCGGCCCGACGGACACCGGCTACGATCAGGCAAAGAAAAAAGCCTAATTTGTTCGGAGCCTCAATCGACAAAGTCGATCCGAAGAATCCCTCCGTCGTTCACGGGGGGATTCTTTTTTTGCCTATTCTCAGATAAATATCTTCGATTAAAAACTTCCCTTAACATTGTTTCATCAAGTGCGTCGTTATCAGCTCAATAAATCTTCCGAAGCGATTTTACGTTCAGGACATCCATGGATATTAACGGGAAATATTTCTTCCGCAGCCTCCATATTCAAAGACGGGGATTGGTTACGATTAGTATCCGGAACAAACGAAGTCTTAGGATTCGGTATATACTCCGCTTCAGGACCTATAGGAATACGGATTTTACAGAGAGGAAAAGAATTCTCTCTCGAAACACTTCGCAAAATTCTATTAAGTGCATTAGAAAAACGAAAACAACTACGATCCGTTACGGACGCGTATAGAATTTTACACGGAGAAAACGATGAGATTCCCGGAATCACCGTGGATAAATATGCGAATACTTGGGTGGTGCAGGTTTATTCCAAAAGTTTATACCGGCTTGCAAGATTAGTAATGCGCTTATTGTATTCCGCGTCGGATATTGTCGACGAGCCCAAGCCCGCAAGGATACTTTTGATTTCGCCCCATAGGACCGGAGATGCACCGTCGTCTGTCCCCCGTTTTCTACGAGGAAGCTCCGACCTTCCGTTCGAAGAGAAAATCTTCATGAAGAACCTTGAATTTAAGGCTAAGATCCCCGGCCAGAAAGGCGGTCTATTCTTGGATGTTCGGAATTTGAGGATGACTTTGTTGGAAAGGAAAGAGTTGGCTCAAGACAGAAACTGCCTACATCTGTTTTGTCATACCGGTTTAACCTCGCTCTGTATGCAGGCTGCCGGCGCTCAATCAATCGTTTCTATCGACGGCTCGAGAGAATCCCTGTTGGAATTTGCATCGCAACTGACCGAGGTTGCACCTGGAAATGCTTTCGAACACAAGAATGTCAAGGTATCAATCGGTATTCATGAGCTCATTAGAGCCGATCTTTTTAAAGCCTGGGATTTTCTAGAACACCGGAAATTTGAACTCATAGTTTTGGATCCGCCGAATCTCGCACCGACTCAGGCCTCCATACCTTCCGCAAGGAAAGCATATCGAGCATTCATTGCAAAATCCTTAGAACATCTGGAGCCGGGCGGAGATCTTGTGCTTCTCTCCTGTTCGGGAAGGATTCCGGAACAGGAATTTGAAAAGATTGGCCGAGAAACTATAGCGTCTCAAGGATGGAATTATAGGAATTTAGTTCGACTATCTCCTGAACCGGATCATCCGATTCGCAAGGAGTTCCCCGAAGGTAGATACTTCAAAGTTCATTTATATCTAAATGTTAATCGACTAAAGTCATACACGAGTACTGAATGAAACGAGCAATATCCAGCGGCACCTACGAACTTATAGATTCGGGTAATTTTAAGAAACTCGAACAGATTGGGCCGTACAAAATCATTCGCCCATCCCCCGTTAGCGCCTGGCCACCGACTAAGATCGCTCTCTGGAAAGATGCCGATGGAGAATACTATAGAAGCGATAAGGGAGGCGGAAATTGGAAATGGGCGGACATGCCCGAGGATGAATTCTTCGTGGAGATCGATGATTTGTCCGTAAAGATTCGATTCACTCCGTTCGGTCATCTCGGACTGTTTGCGGAACAAAGGCAAAACTGGAATAGGATTCGAAATTTTTCTTCGCAACTTTCCGGTAACGGAGAGGTTTTAAATTTATTCGCCTATTCCGGGCTTTCTACTCTTTCAGTATTGGCGGGAGGAATGGATGCTTGCCACCTCGATGCATCCAAAGGAATGGTCGAATGGGCTAAGGAGAATGCGGTAGCGTCCGGATTGGCGAATAAGAAAGTACGATGGATGGTGGAAGACGTACTTAAATTTCTAGGACGCGAAATCCGCAGAAAGAAAAAGTATGCAGGATTTATTTTAGATCCGCCTACGTTCGGAAGAGGAGCCAGCGGTGAAGTTTTTAAAATCGAACGAGATCTTCCGGAGATGATGGACCTCCTCATGCAACTCTGCGATTCAAAACCGGAATTCGTAGTTTTAACCTGCCATTCGGCTGGATTCAGTCCGCTTGCCTTACGAAGAATATTGGAAGGAAGAATTCGAAGCAAAGGAAATTATCTTACCGAAGAACTTTCCATACAAGAAACCACGGGAAGGATTTATCCGGCCGGCTCCAATTGCATCTTCTACTCCGAGAGGTTGGAACTTTGACGGGAAAACGGTACTATCTCGAGATCACCAGCTTCTCAAACGAGAAATTGAAATATATAGCCGGACTCAAGGAAAAAAAGAATAGGGAAAAAGCGGACGCATTCTTTATCGAAGGCTATCGGGAAATTTCCAGAGCCTTTACCTCGGGCAAATTAAAATTCGAATATATACTCACCTGCCCCGAATGCTATTTAGGAGAAAACGAAGATGCATTAGTGGAATCCTTACAAGCAAAGACAATCATCGTTCCTAAACAAATTTTCGAAAAGATTTCGTATCGAGATCGACCGGACGGCCTAATCGCAACTGCCTTCTTACCGGACTTTTCGCTCCCAGAAACAATTCCCTTTAACGGTTCGCCGATTTTAGTCGTCGAAGGCGTGGAGAAACCCGGAAATTTAGGTACGATCCTTAGGACTGCGGAAGGCGCCGGCTTTAACACGGTTTTAGTTGCGGATCCCAAACTGGATTTACTGAACCCGAACGTGATTCGTTCTTCAACCGGAACCTTATTTACTTTAAACGTTTATCAAGCTTTAATCCAGGATTTATACCCTGCTTTAAAGAAAGAGGGATATAAGATAGTAGCCGTTACGCCGGAAGCGAAATCCATCTATTGGGACTCCGACTTACAAGGTAAGATAGCTTTAGTATTCGGGAGTGAACAATACGGATTAAGCGAATTTGCTAGATCAAAAAGCGATCTCTACATCTCGTTGCCGATGAAAGGTCATGCCGACAGTTTAAATCTGGCCATGTCCGCCGGAATTTTAATGTACGAAGTATTAAGGCAAAACAAATAAAAATGGCAAAAGTCCGCTTACTAGTCTATTTGAGTAGTCACGGTTTCGGGCATATAAGCCGGTCCCTTGAAGCGATTTCTTTTTTGCTCGCAAATCATGCCAACTGGTCTGCAACGATCGTTTCTGAACGAGCGGAAGATTTTTCGCTTACTTTAAATAAAAACGAATCTTGGCTTCGATCTTCGGATAGAATCGAATTTCGAAAGGCGAAAACGGATGTTGGTATCGTTCAAAGAGATTCTCTCGGAATGGATTTGTCTGCGACCGAAAAGGAGATCGAGCTATTTCGTTCTCAAAAAGAAATGTGGCTCGAAACGGAATATTCACACTCGCAAAAAGGCGCGTACGATCTCATTTGGTCCGATGCCGCGTCCCTTCCGTTTGCAGTTTCCTCTAAATCAAAAATCCCGTCTATTTTCCTAGGTAATTTTACTTGGGACTTCGTTTATTCACACTATAAGCGACCTATTTTTTCCCGGTTTGCCGAAGAAATTCGGAACGAATATGCGCTCTGTGAGCTCGCGCTTATTCTTCCTTTTTCCTGCCCGACAACATCTTTGAAAAACAAGAGAGAGATCGGATTACTAGGTCGAAAACCGAAGCTATCCAAGGAAGAAGCGCGGCGACAATTCGGCTTTGAGAAGGATGTCGAATATTATCTGTTCTCCTTTGGAGCTTACGGAATCGATCCCGATAGGTTTTCGTGGCAAGATTGGAACCCTGCAAGAAAACGGATCGTGATCAGCGGCACCGAACTGAAGGGACCTGCCCCCAATTCTCTAGGAGTAGTTTCAGTTCCTCCTTGCCACTATCCCGATTTAATTAAGGCCTGCGATTTCGTATTAACGAAACCGGGATACGGAATCTTAAGCGAAACTCTATTGGCAAATACCCGCGTTTTGTACACCGATCGAGGTGATTTTCCGGAATATCCGTTTTTGGTCGAAGCTCTGAACAGGAATTTTTACTCTTCGTTTATCAGTCACGAAGATCTATACAATTTCAACTGGGAAGAAGCCTCCTTAAAGGCAGGTAATAAGCGACCCGAAATCGAGCCCCGTTTACAAAAAAACGGAGCGATAGATATCGATCAAGCGATCGAAGAACTTCTATCTTAAATATATAAGTATTATAATATTCACTAATTGTAATTCCATAATTAGCAACCCGAATACTCAACTTAGCGAATCGTTAAGGCATGTTGGAGCTCCCACAAAATTTCGCGCACAAAAAATACTTGAAATTTTTTCAAACCCGTGATAAATGCGCAACTGCCGCCTGCAGGGCCGGGTACCACCGCACCGGCCCCCACCCAGTAGGGTGGGGCCCGCCATACAGTGATACTTCCGCTTACGAATCGCGTTTGTCGGAATTCGCGCAAACGAACGTTCCGCTTCATCCAGTTTGGATTTCCTTGAAATTCTTTAAAACATTCCTCACAACCGGATAAGCCTGTCCCATCGGGTTCGGGGACCGGTTAAGTTGACACCGAGTTCGCCCCCAAATGCTGAAATATTGGGAAACTTCAACTTTTAAGAAATCCGATTCAAGTCGAAAAAAGAAAATAAGACGGCCGCATAGCGGCCGTCTCTTCTACTCTTACGCTAATTGACTGAATTACTTAGGAACGACTTTCACGAAATACTTTTTAGAATCTTCCCAACTCTTAAGAATCTCGTCCGACAATTCAGAACCGGTAAGTTTCGTATGCTCAGTAATTAAGGTTTTGATAGCATCGTTATCTTCGTGTTCCAATTCAACGATCTTAACATATTCCTTATTCAGTAACGGCTCGAGTTCCCAACCTTTCTGGAAGAAGTAAGCTTTTCCTCCAGTCATACCGGCGCCCATATTCTTGCCGACGGTTCCGAGGCAAACTACGGTTCCGCTAGTCATATATTCCAAGAAATGATCTCCCGCTCCTCCGACAACTGCATCCGCACCGGAGTTTCTGACTCCGAAACGTTCCCCTGCACGACCTGAGCAGAATAGTTTTCCGGAAGTAGCACCGTATAAGCAGGTATTACCTATGATTACGTTTTCATAGGCTTTCAGTTTGGAACGACGATGCTTGCGAATTGCGATCGTTCCTCCGCAAAGCCCTTTTCCGACATAGTCATTTGCGTCGCCGTGCAGCGTAATTTGAACGCCTTTTGCCAACCAGGCCCCCAAAGATTGTCCCGCAGTCCCTTCTAGGATCACTTCGAGTTTACCTGGAAGACCTTTTGAGCCGTACTTCCGGGAAATGATACCGGAAACTTTCGCTCCTACCGTACGATTCGTATTTCTTATGGAATACGAGAGAGACATGGAAGTTTTTCCTTCGAGCGCAGGCTCAGCGTCCTTAATGATTCTATCGTCTAGGACTTCTCCGACAGGCTCTCTTCTTTCCAGACGATTTTTCTTCTTCGCAGGATCGTAGAGGAGAGGAAGGCGAACTAATATCGGATTGAGATCCAACGAGTCCAAACGGTCCTGCTCGTAGCGAGTGATCTGTTTAAGGAGATCAGTACGGCCGACGATTTCGTCCATTGAATGGAAACCTAGTTTCGCTAAGTATTCCCTAACTTCCATAGCGAGTAAGGTCATAAGGTTCGCGACTTGGTCCGGAGATCCTTTATACTTAGCTCTGAATTTAGGATCTTGAGTCGCGATTCCGGTAGGGCAGTTATTTAAATGGCATTTGCGTGCCATGATGCAACCGAGAGCTACAAGGGATGCGGTTCCGATTCCATATTCTTCCGCTCCTAAACAAGCCGCGATGACCACGTCCCGACCCGAAACGATTCCTCCGTCTGTGCGGAGAACGACCCTATCTCTAAGTCCGTTCATTACAAGAACTTGATGCGCTTCGGAAAGTCCCAATTCCCATGGAGATCCCGCATGCTTAATCGAAGTCAAGGCTGCAGCCCCGGTTCCACCGACATGTCCGGAAATCAGAATGATGTCCGCATTCGCTTTCGCGACCCCGGCTGCAATCGTGCCGACCCCGGCTTCCGAAACCAGTTTAACTGAAACTTGAGCCTTATGATTAGCTTGTTTCAAATCGTAAATCAACTGAGACAAGTCTTCAATCGAGTAAATATCGTGGTGAGGAGGAGGAGAAATCAAATCGATACCCATTGGGGTATGGCGATTAGTCGCAATTTCCTCGTTATTTTTCTTTCCTGGAAGCTGTCCGCCTTCTCCCGGCTTTGCTCCTTGTGCGATTTTGATCTCTAGCTCTTGCGCAGAGTTCAGATATTCTGAAGTAACGCCGAAACGTCCCGAAGCGACCTGCTTGATGGAAGAGTTCGCAAGGTCTCCCTTGGAATCCACGACATATCGAGAAGGATTCTCACCGCCTTCTCCCGAAGAGGATTTGGAGCCCAATCGATTCATCGCGACAGCGAGATCGGTATGCGCCTCGATGGACAATGCCCCGTGACTCATCCCGGGAGTTAAGAATCGTTTCTGAATTTCGGAAACGGTCTCCACTTCTTCGATTGGGATCGGTTTTCTTTCCACAAAATCGAATAGATCGCGGATATTAATAGGATCGCTTTCTCTCAGAATCTTGGAAGCTTCCAAGAATGAATCATAATCGTTATCGACGGCCGCTTTGCGGATGAACTTAACGACTTTCGGCGACCATCTATGAGGTTGATCGTCTTTCTCGGAAATGAAGTCCTCTGGATTGATTTCTTTGTAGAAAGCTTGGTCGTGATTCCTCAGAATATTTTGTTCGATACCGCCGATTCCGATTCCTGAAATTCTAGAGTAAGTTCCCGGAAAGTATTTCGAAATCAAAGTTCTGGAAAGACCGATAGCTTCGAATACCTGTCCGCCCACGTAAGAAGACATGATGGAAATTCCCATTTTGGACATGACTTTTAAAAGTCCGTCGTCCACTCCAGCCCGGTAATTCTTACAAAGTTCGGCTAGAGACGGACGTTTTCCGTCTTCGGAATCGAATTCTCCTCTTTCCCAAATATCGAAAAGAGTATCCCAAATTAAGTAGCTATTGACTCCGGAGGCACCGTAGCCAAGGAGAACGGCCACATTATGAATTTCAAATGCGGATCCGGTTTCCACGAGGATGCTCATAGTGGAACGTTTCTTGTTTCTGATCAAGTGATTGTGAACCGCTGCGACCGCCAATTCCATCGGGATCGGAGCACGTTCCTTATTCAATTTTTTATCTGAAAGAATCAGGATATTCACGCCTTCGTTAGCGGCCTTTACCGCATTTGCGAGAAGATTGTCCAAAGATCTTTCTAGATAATTAGAATCTGCGCCTGCTTCGTGATGAGCCTCGAACGTAGCATCTAGAGTAATGATTTTGTACTGCTTTCCGTCCTTTTCCCGAATTCTTTGGAGTCCGAGGTTAGTCAGATACGGATGCGAGAGCACGAGACAGTTTTGAGGTTTCTCGTTCCCGAACAAATTCATCTTCTTGATTAGGCGAGTGTAAAGAGAAGTAACTCCTTTCTCTCTCAAATAATCGATCGGAGGATTCGTAACCTGAGCGAATCGCTGACGGAAATACGTATATAAACCGATTCTAGAAAGCATCAAAATTGAGAGAGGAGTATCGTCTCCCATGGAGCCGATCGCTTCCTTACCGCTGAGGGCTTGGGGACGAATGACTACTTTTTGCTTATACGGAGAATATGCGAATAGGATTTGCCTCCTTCTCAGATCATCGCCCTTGTACGTAACTGCGCTAGCGATAGAATCGTCGATGGTTTGATCCAAATATTCCACGTTTTCTTTGGACCATTCGCGATAATCGTATTTTTTTTCGAAGAGCGCATTGATATCGTCGTTAAAGTAAACTTTGCCCTCTTTTAGATTAACGGCAAGCATCTCGCCGGGACCTAGACGCCCTTTTCTAGTGATGCTATCCTCGTCGATTTGTACGAGTCCTACTTCCGAACCCATTACGACAAGACCGTCTTCGGTCGTTACGTAACGTGCCGGCCTGAGCCCGTTACGGTCCAAACCGCCTCCGACCCAATCCCCTTCGGCAAAAGCCAACGCTGCCGGACCGTCCCAAGGCTCCGTTAGAGTATTATTATATTCGTAAAAAGATTTTAACGCCTCGGACATCTGGAAGTTTTTACTCCAGGCGTTCGGGATCAACATCGCCTTTGCATGAAGGACATCTTTTCCGGAACGTACGATCGCTTCCATCGCGTTATCAAGGCTAGCCGAATCGGACATATGCGGGCGGATGATCGGGTGGATCTCTTTTTGAGCGTCCCCCCATTTTTCGCACTCCAATTCCTCTTCTCTAGCGAGCATCCAGATCCTGTTTCCGACGATGGTATTAATCTCACCGTTATGGGCGAGAATCCGGAACGGTTGAGCCAACGCCCAACTCGGAAACGTATTCGTAGAATAGCGTTGGTGAAAAATACAATACGGAGATTCCATCTCGTCGCTTTTTAGATCTTCGTAGAATTGTGCTACTTGGTTTCCGTTAAAGAGTCCTTTAAAGACGATTCTCTCGGCTGAGAAGGAGCAGATATAGAAGTCTTCGCTCATCGATAATTTCTGAGCGTCGCGCATTACTTTTTTCTGAATTAAGAATAACTTAGTCTCGAAGTCCTCGTTGGACATTCCTTCCGGCTTTCCGATCAGTACCTGTTCGATTTGAGGACGGGAAGCGTTCGCTTTCGGTCCGAGAACTTCCGGATTTACGGGAACATATCTCCAAGCATAAAGCTTAAAGTTGAATTTCATCAAAGCGGATTCGATCAGGCTTCTACAAATATCCTGTTTGTCGATGTCTTCCCGCGGAAGGAAAACCATTCCTACACCTATGGAATCTTCGTCGGGACGACGGTGACCCATATCTTCGATATACTTAGCAAACAATTTTTTCGGGATCCGGAACATTACTCCTGCCCCGTCGCCGGTTTTCATATCGGCGTCTACGGCTCCACGGTGAGTCAGGCATCCAACTGCCTTCAGACCCATAGAAACAATGCGGTGACTGGATTCGCCTTTATATGATGCGACGAAACCTACTCCGCAGTTATCGTGCTCGAAGGATCTCTCATAGAGACCGCTCTCCTCCAAGTACTTTTGGATCCGCAATTGTTCGTCAAGTTTTAACATTCGCGAGGCGTCCTTTCGGGTAGATATGAATTCGAGGCATTGCGCGGACTTCATATGTGGTAAGGGGAACCCCTACTTTTTGCGCTCGAAGGCTGAATTTTCCGGCAAATTTTCGATTCTAAGACCAGTAAATTGGCAGTTGCTTATATTGAAAACGATCTTTTTGGCGGATTCCTCCGCGGAAAACAAGCAGTTAGTCTTCCGCAAACCGTTTTCAGAAATTCACTCAGAGTAACCTGACTCTCGAATTTTCTCGGCCAACGATTTGCGAAATTTCGCAGTTCTACTTTCGCACTTACTTTCGAAGGCTATGAAGCTTTGGTTTAGAACAGAGTGTGATGACGGTATTAAGGAATCACTTTCGTCGGTCCTGCAATTTTAGATTTGGCGATACTTAGGATCGACCTGCCTTTGCCTTCGGGCGGAAAGCTAAAGCAGCAGCCGTTATTAATGGACAAAATGATGGGCCGGACTATCGAATCTAGCTTCCTACTCTGAAAGATAGCGGAGACATTCCGCGAAAGAAAAGCCTAGTAAATCGATCTACATTCGAATTTTCTAATTTTTCCGAATCGATAGAACGGGAGAAAAGAAAAGATCGGATAGTATCTTTCTCTGGCTCACGTCCGGAATTCGGGAGAGAAGCTGATCCATCTTGACCTTTAATTGACCCATCTCCGGGTACTCGTCCATTACCCTTAGAATATGCGGCCAAGCTTTTTTGACAAGATCTGAAACTGCAGGACTCGCCGTCTTGGCCCGATTCCAAGAAGATTCCAGTTGGTTTCGAATCCTAAAAAAATCCCGTCCCAATTCCAGAACCTTCCTCAAGCGATGATCCGATAATCCGGTGCGACCGGCTAATTGGGAAAGAATGCCGTCCCAGTCCACGACCTCGCCTTTTGATTCTTTTAGAAGAGAGGATTGCAATTGAACCAAAGCGTTTTCTTCCGACGGTAGAGTGCTGACCCAACGTTTGTATTCCTCTAATTGCCCCGCTTTTTGAAACGTCCGGACCTTACCGACCTGTTCCATATATCTAGAAAATGCGATGATGACGGGCTGCTCGGGCGGTGTAGCAGGTGGATCGTCGTCGAACGCGAACCCACCTTCGAATTTTAAATCCTCCACCTCGGAAAGAATTTCATTTGCGTTGACTTGGATCGGAATATCATCTTCTTCCAACTCTTCTTTCTTCAGGACGATAGGAGTTCCTACAAAAAGGTCTCCGTACTTGGAAAGAATTTCCTGCAAGATAGGAGTTTCGGGACCCTTTCGAACCGGAACCGGAGCTGCCTTGGTCACGGTTGCCGCAGCTTTGGCTCCGTCGCGAATCGCTTCAGCAGAAGCTACCGACTCGACTTTCTTTCCGGTCGTTCCGTCGATTAAATAGAGAACTTCCTCTTGCTGTTCGAACCGAAATCCTTTTGGAAGTAGAAACCCTAGACCTTCAATGATCTCGTCGGTGATTCGCCCGTATCTTTTTTTCTTGGGAGATTGATCCGCCGCGATTTCCTGTTCGATCAACTTCGTCTTGACCTTGTTTAATGCCCCTAAAAAATTCCGGTTCATATACGCGGAAAGATCTTGGGTACTGATTTCCAAAAATTGCGCGAATTGAGGAAGCTGATCGAAAAAATGATCCGTCTTTTGGACGTTGTTTACTATATAGGAGCGGATTTTATTTTTTAAGGCTTCCTGCTCTTTTGGAGAGATTTTCTTTTGAGAAACGAGTGTTCCAAATAGCTGAATATGAGTATGGAAGTAACTAAGGAATTCGCCGTAGGCAGTAAGAGCATATTCCCCCTCAGCATTCCTCTCAATGACTTTTCGAGTTTCCATAATAGGATTTGCGGTCAAGTTTTTCCCGTTCCGGGCCAAACTTCAAGACAATTAGGATACTTTGAGCGAGTCTTTTATCAAACGGTTTTGGAAATTTCTTCCTCGTTCAAGGACCCGCTTACGATACGATATCTTAGGAACGTGTTACAAGTCGCCTCGTCGGAATATCGGACCAGATCGTAATCCGGACGTGGGGAACGAAAAAAGGAGGAATGAACCAATCTTTCTCCTACTTCTTTTCGAATATGAGAACGAGCCTCGTTTCTTCTTTTATAAATGGAAGGAACGACGATATCGTTCTTATACGAGAGAATATTATTCCTATAAATGGCAACAGTTAACCGGATTCGGTAAACCTTGTCCTCTTCGCTTTCCTTTCTATTTAGAGAATCCATTTTTAATAAAAGCGGGGTCGGAGAATTTGAACAGAACCGCTATAAACAATATCGGCCCGGCTCCCCCCCGATCTCAAATTATCGAAAGAGAATTTTTTCCCTAAAATCCTACATGACAAGCGACCTGCAAACGTCCAATTTGTTATTAGAGACCGCCCCAGATGAATTTCCGATACAATCATTCCCCCTTTTCTTATAAACGTCGTCGTACCAGGGAAGTGAAAGTCGGAGACATAGGAGTCGGAGGCAATAATCCTATACGAATCCAATCCATGATTACGGCTGACACGAGGGACACGGAGAACTCCGTCCGCCAGATATTGGAATTGGAGGAAGCAGGATGCGAAATCGTGAGGTTGACGGTTCCGTCTCAGCCGGATGCGGATAATTTACCGAATATTAGAAAAGAATTAAAACGACTAGGAAGTAGAATTCCCTTGGTCGCGGACATTCATTTTACCCCGAGTGTCGCGATGAAGTCGGTCGAATGGGTCGAGAAGGTTCGAATCAACCCGGGTAATTTTGCGGACAAAAAAAAATTCGCCGTTCGTGATTACTCCGATCTAGAATATCATGAAGAGCTGGAACGAATTGCCGAAGTCTTTTCTCCCTTGGTTTGCCGTTGTAAGGAGTTGGGGGTTTCGATGCGAATCGGAACCAATCACGGCTCTCTTTCTGATAGGATCATGAATCGTTACGGAGATACGCCGATGGGAATGGTGGAATCTGCGATCGAATTTATCCGAATCGCCGAAACGGTCGGCTATAAGGATATAATCGTAAGCATGAAGGCTTCGAATCCTCAGGTGATGATCCAAGCCTACCGACTTCTCTGTAGTCGATTTCTGGAATTGCAGATGGATTATCCGCTCCACCTAGGAGTGACCGAAGCGGGAGACGGAAAAGACGGACGAATAAAATCGGCCATCGGGATCGGGTCTCTCCTTGAAGACGGACTCGGAGATACGATTCGAGTTTCCCTTACCGAGGATCCAATCCATGAGATTCCCGTTGCGAGATATCTGGCGGAGACGTACAATACGAAAGTATTTCCAGATGCAAACGGCAATTCCTATTCGGAATTTAGAAATCCGTATGCATATCAAAGATTCTATAGTAAACCGATTCAAGTTTCGAGTGCCGAAATCGGAGAGAACCATCCGGTTCGTATCGAATCAGTTTTAAATTTTTCCTCTTCAGGAGAATTTTCGAATATACTTTCTTCCCTAAAAAATTTCGCAAAAAATCGGTCCTTGGAGGTGGAATTAATTTCTGTCCCGTTTCCTGCCGATTCTCATCAAAGGGAAGAACTTCTCGAAATTTCCAAATCATCCCCTACTCCGATAGGAGTCATTTTGGAACAACACGAATTATTATTCGCAAATGATCTGGAAGATTTAAAACCGTTTCCTAAAATCACGATCGATCCGTTCTATCATTTTCAGAATATCGATGCACTGATGGATTTCCTGAAACTAAGGGAGGGTCGAGGCCTAACCGAACTCTCGGTTCAATCCTATCAGATCGAAAGTTTGAACGGACTACCGGAAGTATTTAAGGAAAACGGAATAGAATCCATCGCATTCTCTATTCGATCTCCTCATATCCTTCACGATTATCGGAAACTCGCGAGAATCCTGAGCGATTCAGATTACCCGATCGTTCTCGCCGGAGAATTCGAAACGCAAGAGGCCGCATTATTCGAATCCTCCGTAGGTATAGGCGGCTTACTAGTAGACGGAATTGGAGATTTGTTGAGGATTCGGATCACCGACTCTGATCCGGAATCGGTCCTGCAACTCGGATTCGATCTACTCCAGGCAACAAGGCTAAGGCTTACAAAAACGGAATATATTTCTTGCCCTTCCTGCGGTCGTACTCTATTCGATCTACAAACGACCACCGCAAGAATCAAGGCAAGAACCGGGCATCTCAAAGGCGTCAAAATCGCGGTGATGGGTTGCATAGTGAACGGTCCCGGAGAAATGGCGGATGCCGACTTCGGATATGTCGGCGCCGGACCGGGAAAAGTACATTTGTACAAAGGAAAAGAAATCGTCCTAAAAAATGTTCCTTCGGAAGAAGCAGACGAAAAGCTCGTTCAACTCATTAAGGAATCCGGAATGTGGATCGAACGAGAATCCGTGGAAGCGGTTTGATTTTCATCATTTCAGGGAATATTAAATGAATTCCCGATTCCCTTTGACTTGAATTTGTAATCAAATCGGTTTCGATCTTAAATCTTCTTTCCTCGAAAAGTTCTTTTCGAACGCGAAGATCCCTAGACAATCTGATCAACATGCGCCGATTTAAAACTTTTTTTGTAATTTTTGCGGTTACGATAGCCTATAGTTCAGTCTTTACGGCTCCTTCGTCCGTTGCGCCGATTCGACCCAAATTAGTGGTCGTTATTTCCGTTGACCAACTTGCCTCCAGTTTGATCGATCCAAAGTCTCTAAAAACTTGGGGTGGAGAATTTACTAGAGGCTTCAAAACTCTCCAGCAAGAAGGCGTTTATTTTACGAATTCCTATCATGCTCACGGTTTTACCGAAACTGGACCGGGTCATTCCGTTATTCTTTCCGGTCGCTTCCCCACTCATACGAAGATTACTCAGAACAGTTGGACTGATCCTGAGAATGGCGAAGAAATTTATTGTGTGACCGATAAGGATACCGACATTTTGAACTCGAAGAAGAAAGGAACCGGAGCGAGCCCGAAGTACTTCTCAGGGACTACCTTAGGCGATTGGTTTTTATCTCAAATTCCGAATTCCAGAGTTTATACCTTCGCCGGAAAAGATAGAGCTGCGGTCCTGATGGGCGGGACAAAACCTTCCGGAGCGTTTTGGTTTGACGAAGAATCGTTTACCTTTACGACCTCCACGTTTTACGGAAAGGAGTTACCTGAGTGGTTAGAATCGTATAATAAAAAGGTTTTGAATCGATTCTCCGAGGATATCACTTGGAAACTACCCGCTCATAGAAATTTTAATTCCGGGAAATATCAGGTAGGAACGTATTCTCTTAATACCGGAGCGAATAAAGCCATTTATAAAGCGGGAAGTCCACTCGACAAATCGACCTATCTAAGATATCGGGCCTCTCCGTTTTTCGACGACGCAGTTATCGAAGGGGCAATTCGCTTAATCGAAGAGGAGAAATTAGGTCAGGGAGAAACGACGGACCTGATTGCGATCGGATTATCGGCCACCGATTATATCGGACATGGATTCGGAAACCAAGGACCGGAAATGAGAGACCAACTTTTGCATCTGGACGAAATTATCGGAACTTTCATCGATAAAATACGAATGTCTCACCCGGATGCTTGGATTGTTCTCACTGCAGACCATGGAGCTCCCGATTTATCGGAGCGTCTTTTGGAAGTAGGAAAGGATGCGAATCGAATCGATCCGGATGTTTGGAGACGCAAATTCGTACGAGAAGTTGCGGCTCGCTTAGGCACCGGAGAAGCGGAACTATTCTGGAAGATCCGAGATCCTTCCCAAATCTATATCAGACCTAAATACAATCTGGATAAGGCCGGAGTTACCAAGGAAAAAGTGATAACTGCTTCACTTGAAGTATTAAAGACGATGCAAGGAGTTTTGACCGCTATATCCTCCGATGAAATCCAAAAAATGGATCCACCTTCTAAAAATGATCCGGATCAGTACACGATTAAAGAGCGTTTGAGACTAAGTTACGTTCCGGATCGATCCGGAGATATCTTGGTCGCATTCAAAGAATATACGACCGTTGGAGATACGGATAAATTCGAATATCTAGTTCATCATGGAAGTCCACACGACTACGATCGTAAAGTTCCCTTAATATTCTTAGGACCTTGGAAGGCAAAGAAAGTATCGAAGCCGACGAAGATCGTCGATCTTGCACCCACGCTCGCCAAATATTTAGGCTTAAAGCAAGTGGACAAAGTGGACGGCCAAATACTACCCTTGGAATAAATTCCAGTAGGAAAGATATGTGATCGCAGCACGTATCTTTCCTACTGCTTTGATCGATGTTCTATCAGAATTCGTTTTACTTCTAAAAACGTCGGAATATGATTTTGAACGGAATGTTCGGATGGAACTAGTAATTCGGATTCTGCTCCGTCGATATGGGAACTATCGTAAGAAACCACCGAATCGTTGATCCAATCCAAATCCCTCAATCTCGAATTCCCGATAATGGAATGGAACTTCACCTGCGGTTTAACATTGCCGGTGACTTTGATAAATATACTCTGAGGAGATAGACTATCGACTCCGTACGTTTCCGGAACAAAAGAGTCTTGGGTTTTTTCTAAAGTCAAAAATCGGAATACCTTTCCCATGTTGGAAGCGACTCCCTTAGGCAGCACAAATAATAACCTCGCTACTGTACCTAAAAACCCCTCGGCCAATGTGGATCCCTTATGAGGAGTCGCGATAAAAATAGCCCTCTTTACAAAAGGAACCGGATCGTAGTCGAAGACCCGAATCATCTCTTTCTTTAAATCGTCCGGAAGCGAAACAAATTTCGAAGAATCGACTTTTGCAGCCAGCATCCAATCCTCTTTCCTGCTACGAGTCACCATCATTTTCGACAGGATTCCGCCCATGCTATGGCCTACGAGAACCATTCTATCAAAGGATTTATGCTCCTTTTTAGGATCGTATACTTTTCGTAAATCGTATAAAGTTTCTCTAAATTCCGCTCCCGATAGGGATATGGGGCTACCGGTCGGATACCAATATACCCAGAACTGATATTTCTCCTTAATCTGCGGATCGGAAAGCAATTCGTTTATCATCGAAAACCAAATAAATGGGGAAGAAGCCAAACCGTGAACGAATACCACCGGAATCTTATCCGACCGATACGGATAAACGAAATACAATCCTCTTCTTTCTCTCCCGGTTTCCCCGTCAAATGCAGCCCAAAGACTATCGTTTTTTTGAGCGATAGTGAGCATATATGCCAAAGGAGTGGTCGTATCACTCTCCATCGGAAGATCCAATCCGGAAAACTTGATTCTATCCCGATATACCGGGTCGTATAGATGGATGGTTGCTCTAAGATCTAGATTCCGGTTTTCTAAATAAGATTCTTCTAAACTTAAGAAAGCGGTTCCCGGATAAGCCTGACCGACTCCGGCGATAAATTCGTATTTCCTGCGCTCAGCTGGCTCAAGTTCCGGATGTTTCCGAACTAATATCAATGGTGCGCCGATTCCATATTTACTGATATGATTCGAAAAACCCGTAACTTTATAATCGGAAGCGACTTCCACTTGCAGAAAACTTTTGGGAGTCCAAGTAGTTTCGACTTTTACGTTAACCATTGTCAGGGTTCCGCGGATCAAAGGCAGATTCAAATCAGTCATGTTCGCCAATTTTCGATTCCGTTTTGCGAAACGAACAAGCTGCTCCAGGGATCGGTTATATGTTTCCAGTGCGAATCTGAATTCGAGCGAATAAGGATCGGGCTCCGGAATACCGTGAGAATCGAATAAATACGTATAAGAGTAAACGAGCGCGGAAGCGAACATCCGCGCGAACATCGGATCTTCGGGATCTAAGGAAGATCCGGAATGGTAACAGAGCTCGGCCAAATAATAAGACAAATTTCTGGATTTGGTGGCAATGAGACGATTATCCAAATCGTAAATTACGACTCTCGGATATTCCCGATAACTTTCGAACAAGTCGTTGCTCTTGAGAAACCGAACGGTCAGTTCGCTTAATCCTTCGTAATTGACGGCGTTTAAACGAACTAAATTTTCATGTTCGTATTTGGAGTAATTCTTTGTAGTGTATGTGGCGCAATCGGTGAGTAAAAATCCGAGACAAAGGGTTAGTTTTAGATAAGAATTAAAACTGAAAGAGAATCGCATTTCAATTCACCCTTTTTGGATCGCTCAATCCATTGAACGAAGAAACCATGAAGTCAGGTTTTTGAGCTTCCGTAAAGCCGGAGTTTCTCGCGCCGGGAACCCGAGTTTATAAAAATTTCTCAGTCGAGAGGAGCTAATTCGGTAAGACTTAAATCCGAAATAGTATGCGGATAACCTTCTCTATCATTATATAAAACGGAAACTTTGTCTCCGTTGATTTCCAGGATTTCCACTTGAGCTCCGGTTAATACGATCACTCCCTTTAAAAGGAAGCTTCTCTTGGTCAATTTTACCTTATCGCCCGGCTTCATCCTTCTCCATATACACGTCTTTTCCTTCTTTTTTCATGGAAGAAAATATGTGAATCTGCGCTTGGTCTACCCGAGTACCGATATCGTATACTGCGCCTGTAAAATCGGCTCCTTCGATCTTGGCACCCGCAAGCTTGGCCCATCTCAGATCGGCTCCTCGAAAATTTGCACCTTTGAGATTTGCGGAGTTAAGAAAGGCTCCTCTTAAGCGGGCACCTTCGAAATTTGCGCCTTCGAAATTACAGTTGGTTAAAAATGCGTTATTTAAGTTTGCTCCGGAAAAATCCACGCCGTGAAGATCTTCCTTTTCCAAAATAATCGAGGATAGGTCCTCCCCTTTCAAAGAGCCGTTTGCGCTTAGGAGCTCCTTTGCTTTGGATGCGGTGATCCTTCTTTCTTTCGGAACACCGGAACCGTTTTCAAAATCCTGGACGGCCTGACGAAGTGCAGCTACGGCGGATTCGGGATAATTCTTGCGACGTTCAGGGAATTCGAAAAGTTTCTCTACGTCTTCCGGAGTGATCGATTTAAGTTCGTCTATTGATTTGCCTTTGGCGATCTCTGTTGCCATAGCAAGGGCTACGATCCCGAAGCCGCATCCGGTTGTGGTATAGCTGGCGTCCGAAACGACTCGATTTTCGTCGATTTTGAGGTAGATTCTATAGCCGTCTCCGCAACCTACGTTTCGATAATTGGAGACGACTGTTGCATCTTCCATTTCTCTATAGTTCAGTCTTTGGTCGTTGATTTCCTTGTATTTGTCAAAATCCATTACCTTCATGAAACTACCTCCGGCAATAGCTTAGACTCGAAAACAACCAAATCCGACATAGAAATCGGAAGCTTACTTCATCTTATATTTTTTCTTGAATTTATCTACGCGACCAGCCGTATCCAGAACTTTGGATTTACCGGTAAAGTAAGGATGGCAAGCGGAGCAAATCTCCACATGAATATCCCCTACCGTAGTACGAGTCTCGTAAACCGCTCCGCATGCACAACGGATCTTAGCTTCTGCGTATTTTGGATGAATACCAGTTTTCATAATTTTTTCCAATCCTCCTACTAATTAGGCGTTCATGCTGGCCAAAAAGGCTTCATTTGTTTTTGATTGCCGCATTTTTTCTAGCAATAATTCCATGCTTTCCGTGATACTCATGGGAGAAAGTACTTTTCGGAGAACAAAGACCTTCTGAAGGATCTCCTTCGGCAAAAGCAGTTCCTCTTTTCTGGTTCCGGATTTGTTTATGTCGATTGCCGGGAAGATTCGTTTGTCGGAAAGCTTACGATCGAGATGGATTTCCATATTACCGGTTCCTTTAAATTCCTCGAAAATAACCTCGTCCATCTTGGATCCGGTATCGACGAGTGCAGTCGCGATAATTGTCAAAGAACCGCCCTCTTCTATGTTTCTGGCGGCACCGAAAAAACGCTTCGGCTTGTGAAGGGCGTTGGAATCCACACCACCTGAAAGAATTTTTCCGGAAGTCGGAATCACTTGGTTATAGGCGCGGGCCAATCGGGTGATCGAATCCAAAAGAATGACCACGTCTCTTCCGTGTTCCACGAGACGTTTCGCCTTTTCGATTACCATCTCCGCCACCTGAACGTGACGAGTCGCGGGTTCGTCAAAAGTGGAACTTACGACTTCTCCCCGAACGTTTCGTGCCATGTCGGTAACCTCTTCCGGACGCTCATCGATCAAAAGAACGATTAAGGTGACTTCCGGGTGATTACGGGTGATCGCATTTGCAACGTTTTGCATCAAAATCGTTTTACCGGTCCGCGGGGGAGCGACGATCAATGCGCGTTGGCCTTTTCCGATCGGGCACATCAAATCCACGATACGTGTATCTAACTGAGACGGATCATGTTCCATTCTCAATCTTTCGTTTGGGTATAACGGAGTTAGGTTATCGAAAAGAGCTCTCTTGCTCGCGACATCGGGAGTGTATCCGTTAACCGTCTCGACTCGAAGCATGGCAAAGAATCTTTCCGATTCCTTGGGAGGACGAATCTGACCTTCTACCGTATCTCCGGTTCTAAGACCGAATAATTTGATTTGAGACGGAGATACATAGATATCATCCGGGCCAGGAACATAGTTATAGTCCGGAGAACGAAGAAATCCATAACCGTCAGGGAGTCGTTCCATGACCCCTGCCGCATGAACCTGCCCGTCTCGCTCAGCCTGAGCCTGGAGAATGGCAAAAATCAGATTCTGCTTTTTAAGTCCGCCGGTGTTTTCGACACCGAGATCCTTTGCGACTTCGATCAGTTCGGAAATAGATGTCTTCTTTAAAGCGACCAGATCGATTGGGGCAGGGCTTGGTCCGTCATATGCGCCTCTTCGACGCTTTCTAGAACGGATCTCTGCTGTTTCGGGATCATCTTCCGGAAAACTTGGTTCGTCTTCGTGATAATCGTTTTGATTGTCTGTATTGAGTTTGGGCTTAGAGTCTCTTCTTGGGTTAGCCATCAGGATACCATTAGATTTTATAAAAGGTGTACGCTAATACGCCTTCCAGTGTTTATTTTTTATGATTAAGAGCGGGTTATTGAGGATCCGGAAAGATCGGTTTCTTAAGTCGCCCCGAAAACCCATTTATTCTCTGTGCGGGGATCGGCTCTGAGAAGGGAACGGAGGTCGGCTCTTACTTTGGACTATTTCGTGAACATACGCGGTGTCAATGAAATTATTTTCCCTTGGTCTTTTTTTTGGAAGTTACTTTCTTTTTCGGAGCAAAATGCTTCTTCTTAGCTGCGATTTTGGGTTTTGTTTCTAAAGGAATAGGCTTAGAAGAAGTCTGGGGCTTCTTTGAAGAGTTCGATTTACCTGCTTTTTTTCTCGGAATCGGTTGGTCCTTGTTCAATTTAAATCGGACCCCCAGATCCAAAAACTTGATTCTGTTCTGCAAAGTTGTTCTCGGCACCCCCAGGTCTAAGGCCGCATGAGAAACGTTTTCCTGATTTCGCTTTAGAGTATGATATATGTAGCTTCCTTCTACTTCTTTTAACATCGTCTCTAAAGGAAGTTTTTGACTGAATGCTTCGGTCACGGAAGGAAATTCCATGCCATCTTCGTCTTGGGAGTTAAGCTTGGCCCGGATAGGAGAAAAATGATATAGGTAACCCAAGGGTTTCCCCTTTTGCCGTAATATGGATACTCTTACCAAAGATTCCAAATCTTGTACAAATGTTTGAACGGAAATCTTCCCCTCATCCAAACGCAATTCATGCGTTTTTAGATAATTTCCCAGTAGATCCTTAGACATTTCCTTTAAGAGTTTTTCAGCGTATAGAATGCTGTCTCGAAACCATTTCCGAGTTAGAATATCTGTTTCAAAGGTCTCATTGTAAAAAACCGCGTGTCCGTCCAAATCCGTCGCCAATAAGCCATCCGGAAAATTCTGTAGAATCACTTCCATAAACCATTGGCTTTGCTTTGTCCGGTCTTCTTCTTTCGATTCCAAGCTTTGCTGAGCCGGCTTTTCACCCCCCTTTGCGACCCAAGAAGAACGACTAAGCTCCGCCATCAAACGAGGCTTATCCCACTCATCCTTTCTTTCTCCAAATGAATTTAAAACGGGAATCGTTCTTTGTTTTTGAAAGTATCCGAGGAGACTCTCTGGTATTTCCCGAATCAAATATTCTTCCGGAATTCGGGTAAATTCACGATCCGCCACACTTAAGTCGGCTAATTCCATCAGAATCGTTTCTTTAGGAAGAAGGCCCAGCAAACCGTCACTTTCTTCCCAAACGGGAAGAAAGTTCGTCGGAGTGTATAAAAAATGTTTATAGAGACCTTCGATTCTCATTAGTTAGCGTGGCATCGGGAAAAAGAATTTCCCTGAAATGACTTCTATTCCCGATTTACCGGGAAAATTCTTCCCTTTTTTTTCTCGAAGAAAGGAGTTTTTTGTCGGTCGGAAAAAATTTTAGCGGAGTTAGAGAGTGCTACTTAACGATTAATCTTGTCAAGGGGTCTCTCTCCGGCATTTTGAAATTCCTCGGGAACGGGTAACTTAGAGGTTTTTAGACAGGAAAGCGAGTATTTTAAAGAACGTTTATACAGTATGAGTGCATACAGGTAATTTCCGTCTCGATGAAACTTATTTCCGGAAATCCATTCTTCTCTCGCCATACGGAAATAATTATTGGCAAGCGCGTTTTCTTTTGCGGTTAGATGGTGTCGATCCGGCGAATCGATTTTGAGTAATTGAGTTTCCCTGACTGCATATTGCAGAAGTTTAGAGGAGAAATTTTCCGCAAATTCCGACCATCGTTTTAATACTTCCGGAAGTTTTCTTTCGAGAGTCGATAAAGCATCCGATCGCTCCTGTGCGGTTCCAGCTCGGGTCATCGATTCAAGATCGGAGGAGTACGATTCTACGCGTTCTAAATCCTTTTCTAGCTCGACCGAATGAAAAGAACGTCTCATTTCCCGCAGTATGCGAACTTTAGAGTCTACGCTTTTTTTCCGCTCCCGAAACGTAAGAGACTGGGAAGAATCCACTTGCTCCCAAGCAAAAAGCCCCAGAGCCAAGCCGGCGAAAATCACTATCCACTTCCATGATTTTCTCTTACCTCGAAGGGCAAGAATTTCGGAAGGAGTCGGTAAATCCATAAGATCGAGTTATTTCCCCGTCGCCGCGGGTGTTGCTCCGTTCGCGGAAGGCACTTGAGGCAGCGCTTCCTTTCTATTCATATCATCGGAACGAATTTCTTCGTTACTTTTTTCCAAGAAAGAGACACGCCCGCTTGTTATAAAACTATAATTATCGTCGTGTGTTTCCAACAAATCGATCGGATTACTTTTTCCTTCACCGGGAGGGACGATCTTTTGGGTAATCAGTTCGTTATCGATATAATCGATTAATGTATTTCTAATTCTATCGTAATCGGATATATTTTCTTTTTCGGCTGCGTTTCTCATTTCATCTAGATTCACGAATTGATATTCGGCTTTATCGTCGTTCGGAGTCTTTGCGGAAATCATGGCCAAAATGGCAAAACGTTTTGCCCTACGGGCAATCCTAATCCCGTCCCCGTGCAAAACAAGCTTCACTCTATATTGGTGCGGCGAAGAATTATAAGCCGTCGTGAAACTATCCTCGGAGGATTTTAAATCCCTAAAACCCAGCTTCAGTAAATGTTGCGCAATCTTATCGTTAGAGCGGATAATTAAAGGAGAGGCGGCTTCCAACAGGATGCGCGCGGTACGAACGTAATTTTCATGGACGACTTGAAAGAGATCCTTCATTTCGCCTTGAGCGGACTTAAGATTCTTATACGAAAGACTGTAGTTCCCCTGAAAATACCACATATTTCCGTTAAAATCCGCCTGATTCGCTTTTCGAAAGGAACGATAATTATCAAACGTATTCAGTTTTTTATAAAGTTCTTCTTCGCCGGCAGGGGTTGAGCCGGAGGGGGTCTGCCCGCCCTGAGCGTTTTCCGCAGCGGTGGGTGCATTGGTTTGCGGCTTAGTATTCTTTTCTTCCGTGAGTTGGGGAGTGAGGTTACTTGCGCAAATATTGATAAATTTCAGATTCAGCTTATTTTCGTCTATCAAGATAGCCAAGTTGGTCTGATCCGGGGATACTCCGAGGACTCGATCCGACAATCCGCTAACGACTAAAGCCGAGAAGAGTATGACTAAGATTCTAAAACGATTCAGACCCATGGCGTTCTACCTCTCTACTATCGGTAAGAATGAAAAAATTTACCATTTTTTTTGGAATTCTCTAAATTGGATCCCAAGCCTTATAGTAAATTCCCCTAAAAAATCGCCCCCGACTTCGATTTTTCGTAATCCCGGGAGTAAGTGGTCTATGCGTGGTTGCTTGAGAGCGAGAAATTCCCCGCCCTTCCTGGGCGGGGGCCGGAGCGAAGCGGCGGTACCCGTCCCTATTTCACAAAACAGCGAAGACGGCAACTACTTTCCGTTTCTATGAATTGTAGGAGCTCCCACAAACTGTTTCCTTCTGCGAAATAGTTCCCGGTGTGAAAAGTGAAAGGAAAGAATGTACGGGCGACCTAGATTCCTGGATCCTTTGCCCATAGTAACATTGGTTAGATTTCCGCGCATGACTCTGCTAGCCCATTGCGCGGTTGCTCGAGAGCGAGAAATTCCCCGCCCTTCCTGGGCGGGGGCCGGAGCGAAGCGGCGGTACCCGTCCCTATTTCACAAAACAGCGAAGACGGCAACTACTTTCCGCCTCTATGCGTTGTAGGAGCTCCCACAAACTGTTTCCTTCAAGTTTCCATTTACTAACGAAACTCTCAGAGAGCCGAAATTCTTCGAATGGCCTCGACCACGTCCTCTTTCTTACCGAATGCGGAAAGTCTGAAATAACCTTCCCCGGCAGGACCGAATCCGGAACCGGGAGTTCCGACGACCTGCGCCTTATCTAGTAATCGATCAAAGAAATCCCAAGAACTTAAATGGTCAGGAGTTTTTAGCCAAATATAGGGCGCGTTTATTCCACCAAACACGTCATAACCGACATTTTGCAGTCCTTCTCGAATCGCTTTTGCGTTTTCCATGTAATAAGCGATATTTTCTCGAATTTCTTTCTTTCCCTGAGTCGAGTAAATTGCCTCGGCGGCTTTTTGAGTCACGTAAGAAACTCCGTTGAATTTGGTCGTATGACGTCGACTCCAAAGCGAGGCGATTGATATTTCTTGACCGTCCCTTGTCTTGCCTTTCAGCTCTTTCGGAATTACGATATACGCACACCGTAAACCCGTAAAGCCCGCAGTCTTGGAAAAGGATCTGAACTCGATCGCGACTTCTCTCGCTCCTTCTATTTCATAAATCGAACGAGGAATTCCAGGTTCGGAAATAAAAGCCTCGTACGCAGAGTCGTAAAGAATAATGCTCCGATTTTTTTTTGCGAAATCGACCCATCCTTTCAGAGCTTCCTTAGAAGCGACTGTTCCGGTCGGATTGTTCGGGAAACAGAGGTAAATTAAATCAGGACGTTCTTTCGGAAATTCCGGTTGGAATCCGTTCTCTTTCGTCGCGGGCATATAAATCAAATTCGCATAACGCCCGTCAGGTCCCGCTTCGCCGGTGCGACCTGCCATAACGTTCGTATCCACGTAAACGGGGTATACTGGATCTCCGATAGCGATCTTCGCGTCTGCGGAAAAGATTTCTTGAATGTTTCCGCAATCGCATTTGGAACCGTCGGAAACGAAAATTTCACTTTCGTCCAAGGTTACGCCTAATGAAGCGTAATCGTTCTCCGCGATCGCTTTTAAGAGAAAAGAATACCCTTGTTCCGGTCCATATCCATGAAACCCTTGCGACGTTCCCATTTCTTGAGAGGATTTTACCAAGGCATCGACTACGGACGGCGCTAACGGCAGAGTAACGTCTCCGATCCCTAAACGGATAATTTTTGCGCTGGGATTTTTCTCGGAATACGCTTTAACCCTGCGTCCGATCTCCGGAAATAGATACCCGGCTTTTAATTTCAAATAGTTCTCGTTGATATTCGCCATACTCTTTATTCGTTTTCCTCGTCATTATCGTCGATCGGCCTTCGTCCGGAAAAGCCTTCGTCGTACCCGTGTTCGAAGAGGAGATCCTCCTCTCCCAGATGCCAACAATAATATCCTCTTCCGTTATCGAAATCGACTAACCAAAGTCCTTTAACTTCGATCCCTAGTTCGCGGATCTTCTCGGCCCATTCGATTAACAATTCTTCGAGTTGGCTTTCTTTAGCCTCCAACTCGTTTTCTCTTAATATTTCTTCTTTGAGTTCTCGATGTAATTCATTAACGGACGAGTAAAATTCTTCGGTAATCGACCTAACATAAGGTAGAATTTTACGGGCTTCTTCGTATGTCCAGATTTTCCGTTCCATTAAGAATAAGGCTTTGCTTGGGGGATTTTGATTCCAGTGCGATTCGAAACAATTGCGACAAGCAAAATATCGATCAGAACTTCACTCCAAGAGAAAGGCAAAGCAAAGTCATTCTGCTTACGACACCGTATTTTGCCTGGCGAAAATAGGCCGCGTTCGGTAGATCGTCAACGTCGGTCGAAAGCTCATTCACTCTAGGAAGCGGGTGCAATATCGTCGTATCTTTCTTAGACGCAAGAATGAGTTCCTTATTTACCTTAAAGGATTCCTTTAATCTCTCGAATTCTCTGTGATCGGGAAATCGTTCCTCTTGAATTCGAGTCACATAGGCGACGTCGCATTCCCAGACTTTTTTGATGTCCTCGCTTTCTTCGAAAGAGATCGGAAAACCGGAAAGACCTTTCTTATAAGAATCTGGAAGAGCAAGTTCCGGCGGAGAGATAAGATACAAATGTACTTTATAGTGGCGCAATAGATTGATAAGACTATGGATCGTTCGGCCGTATTTTAAATCTCCGATAAACGCAAGCACCAGCCCGTCCAATTTCCCTTTTTCGGAAATGATCGTATACAAATCCAATAACGCCTGAGTCGGATGTTGTCCCGCTCCGTCACCTGCATTAATCACTGGAATACTTACCGCACCGGCTGCGATTCTGGAAGAACCTTCCACAGGATGTCGAATCACCGCGATGTCCGCATACGCTTCGACCATTTTCATCGTATCATATAGGGTTTCACCTTTCGAAATGGATGAGAATTGAAAGCCCACCGTGGAAATGACTCTTCCCCCCAGTCGCTCCATGGCGGCTTCGAAAGACAATCGGGTCCGAGTAGAAGCCTCAAAGAAGAGCGAAGCCAGAAGTTTTCCTTCCAGGATTCCGAAGGCCTTACCGGCCTCCATCAAACGTTCCATTTCCCTAGTTTGCTTCACTAGGAAATCAAGGTCTTCTTTGGAGAATTGTTCCGTATCTAGAATATTCTTATGATCGTACGACATTCCATTGGACAGGATCAGGCGAGGGGAATGGTACGCAAGAGATTTAGATACGAAAAAAGATTCATTCGACGCCGTTCTATTTAATAAACGAAGGTCTTAGGGCGACTCCTGCTTAGGCAGGACCGGGCTGCTACGGGTTCGCGGAGTCCCGCTCATCCGTGCGCTTAAATGCACCCGAGCGGCAACCTACCCTATGAACCACGCGTCCGGACTTTGCCCTTCGCATCCCTGTCGCGAAAATTCAAAATCGGTTGGAGAATCTAATTCCAATCGAATCGATTCAACGCCACCCTGCTTCTAATGATGAACCTTCTTTTTTTTCGAAGCAAACCGGTGAAAAACTGAAAGAGTTACCGGCACATAAAGTAGACTTCCCAATGTGCCGAACCCAAGTCCCCAACCTAAAGCTAAAGTCATCGGAACTAGGACCGGATCCGTTCCACCTAGACCGTAGGCCGTCGGAAGAATTCCCGCAACCGTCGTAAGCGTTGTTAAAAGAATTGGTCGAAATCTCCTTCGACTTGCTTCCAACAGAATTTCGTCCATAGAATCCGTGGATCCCTTTTGAATCGAATCGATGCAATCCACAAGTACGATGGATGCGTTTACAAGCACGCCGGCGAGTCCGATAATCCCGATCATTGCAAGGAAGCTGATCGACTTACCTGAAAGAGGAAAACCTAGTACGATTCCCATGATCCCTAACGGAATCGTGCTCAGAATCAGGAAAGGTTTCCAAAAATTCTGCATCGTCAAAGCTAAAATGGCGAAAATTCCGAATAGCGCCAAAAGGCCGGCCTTTCCTAGAGATTCCATGGATCTTTGTGTATCCTTTTCTTCCCCACCGAATGCAAGCGAGATTCCGGGATATTGGCGCTCTATCAAAGGTTTAAAGACTTCTATAATTTTCGAATTCGCTTCGTGAGCCGTAATTTGATCGACCTTGATCTCCGCATTCACCGTTATTGCCCTTTCAAACTCCCTATGAGATAGAAGTTCGGGGGAATCGACCAGCTCCATTTTTGAAATCTTGGACAAATGGGTAATATTTCCCGCTTTATTCCGCAGCGGAATGTGCTTGATCTCATCCGGATTTTTTCTAAAATCCTTATCGTACATGACTCGAAGATAAATCTTAGTTCGCCCCTTTCTTACGGTTCCTGCTCGTTCCCCGTCGTACGCCGTTCGAAGCATATTTGCCGCCGCGAAAGTAGAGACTCCGGTAAAACTTTCCAAACCTTCGTCCAACCGAACTTGCATCTGTTTGCGACCGTACCGATAATCGTCTCTAACCGAATGGACGCCCGGAATCGTCTTCAGAAAAGTCTGCAATTCCGCAGAAACTTTCGTCAAATCCTTATAATCTTTTCCTAATATTGAAACCGTAATCGGCGCGCCGATCGGAGGGGCCGCCCCGAATTCCTCCATATAAACGTCCACTAAACTAGGAGTCTTACGAAAATCCGATTCTAGAGAAGCAAGGATTTCTCCCGCTTTTCTTTTTCTTTCCGATTCGGGCGTCAGATAAACCAAAATCACCCCAAGATTTTCCCCGTATCGCGAAAGCGGATCTTCCGGATCGGTCTGTTGAACTCCGATTTTAATGGAATAGCTTACGAGTTCGTCCGGCGGAATTCTTTTAATAATCGTCTCCATGTATTTCATTTTTTCCCTAGTTTGATAGATTCGAAACGAGCTGGGAAATTCCGCTTTAACGGTAAAAATTTCTATATCTTCCTTAGGAAAAAGAATGAACTTCATCCGGCTCAACGCCACGAAGGAGGCCAGAATCAGAATCAAGATGGTTATGAAAGAGGAATATTTATGACGTAACGTAAATGCTACGAAATCGGAAAAGCGCTCCTCCATTCTATGAAAGAAAGCGTCCAAGGTTTTTCTAAAACCGGTCGTCCGCTTTAATTGGTCCGGAGTTTTTGCGAATGCGGTGATCCGTGCCGGCAAAAATAAAAAGGATTCTATCAAACTAGCCGTCAAAGCAACAATCACTACGAGAGGAATCTGCCAAACGAACTTTCCCATAACTCCGGACATAAAAAGCATCGGAAGAAACGCGGCAACCGTCGTAAGGTATGATCCGAAAATCGGAACCAGCATTTCCAGAGTACCTTTAACGGATGCAGTAAACGAATCCATATTCTTTCCGAGATACGTGTAAATATTCTCCGAGATCACGATCGAGTTGTCGACGAGCATTCCGAGAGCTATGATCAATCCCATCATGGAAATCATATTGAAGGATACGTCGAAAAAAGGAAGCACGGCAAAAGTCATTAACATGGAAATAGGAAGCGATAAAGAAGTAATCGTAGCCGTTCTGAAATCCAGGAAAAGAAACAGGATACCGAAAACGATGCAAAATCCGATTAAGGCATTATTGGAAACGATATCCAAACGCTTACTGGTCCGCTTTGCTTCGTCGCTTAACATCACGGTTTTAATTTCAGGCGGAGCTGTTTTTTCCAATTCGGCCAAACGCTTACGCACATGATCGGCCACATCTATCGCGTCGGCTCTCTCCTTTTTTACCACGGAAAGAATCAGACCTTGCTTTCCGTTCGCAATTGCGAGAAATCTGGGATATTCAAAAGTATCTTCGACTCGAGCGAGACTCCCCAATTCGACTTTGGAGAAAAGATCGTTGGTGCGAATCGGAATTTTATAAATATCGGATGGATTTCTAAATTCTCCGTCGATTCTAAGGTCGAACGCCGTCTCGGAATCCACGGACCCGGCCGGTAAATTCACATTTCTATTTCGAATCGCAGTGGTAATATCGGAAAGATCCAATTGATAATGCTTCAATCGATTCGCGTTCACCAATATCTGCCATTCACGATCCCTCTTTCCGAAGACGTCCACGCGAGCCACTCCGGAAATTTTTTCTAGCTCTCTTTCCAAAAACTCGGCCGTTGTGTGTAGTTCGATTTCGTCTTTTCCCCCAAAAACGGAAAATTCCAAAACCGGATACGAACTTGATTTTCTTTCTATGATTTTCGGTTTCTCCGTAACTTGAGGCGGGAATTCGGAAATCGCATTGTCTACCGCACGGCGAATCTCGTCTAAAATCTTTTCAGGATCCTTTTCTTCCAGACTAACCCGAACATCTATATCCGATGCGGAATTTCTCGAAAAAGAACGTATTTCGTCTATTCCGTCGATTTCCTTAATTTTCTCTTCGATCGGATATGTGACTCGAAGCTCCACATCGGCCGGTGAGGCTCCCGGAAATTTCGTGGTAATCACGAGCTGCTTCATATCCACATTAGGAAATGTATCTCGGCGTAAACCTAACAAAGATACGATTCCCGCTAGGAAGACAAAGCTAGTTCCTAGATAAAAGAATAATCGGTTCTTAATAAATGATTCTATAATTGCTCTCATTAGTTCCTAAATCCGTAGGTTTGTTTGGCAAAACTGACAAAAATCACGGTGAGGTCAAGGGAAGGAAAAAATAGACGCAGCAAATTTGAAAGACCGGATTCTACCGGAATCGGAATTCAAATTTTTATTTGTGTCTCGAATAACTGAGATTCAAGTACGATTCTGCTGATAGTAAAGGCGTAGCTCAATAATAGCGGATACTTTCACGCTAGACCGAGGACTAATTAAATGGCCCGATTTTAATACCAACCTAATGCGCGAAAATCCCCAAACTTTTTCTGCCGATTTATATTCGATTTTTTTATTTAAGACGGCTAACAGTATTTCAGAAATTTCAAAATATGCATCTCATTAGATGCTTCGAATGAATTCCTTTTTATATAAGTCGTATTTCTTAAAATTCCATCGCTTTAAAGTCTAGTAAGATATCAATTCGGCTCCCGAAAACTATGCCAACGTTTTTAGTAATTATACTGAGGCGAGTTATGCAATCTTTCGAAGATCGGATTTAATAAATGCTATTATTTAAACAGAATAAATACGTTAAATAATTCATCCGATATCAAACTATCATTCTTGCCGAAATATAAAATTCGTTCGGGAGAAACTATAACTCGACTCATTCCGTCGTACTCGTCCAAAATGCCTGTTTAATGCTATCTTGTTTAGTCAGCTCTTCAACCAGACTATCCAACTCCACTCCTTCAACGGAAGTAGAAACTAAAACCGCTCGGATCTGAACTAAATCGCTCCCGAACGGACTGATAATGAGGTCCCGAACCGGGTAGTTGGCCTGCTCCAAGAATTGTTCCAATAGTTGCAGCGCCTCCTTATGTTTTTCCCTTCCTGTAATTACATTCATAGTAGTCGTCGCTTCTACGAATCTAGTATCCAAAGGTTGACGATTAATACGGTTCACGATCGGCCTTAATAACGTATTGGTCGCAAGTACGAAGGCAGAACCTAGAAATGCTTCTAAAAGAAGGTCCGCTCCGGCGCAAGCCCCTACTGCAGCGGAAGTCCAAAGAGTTGCAGCGGTATTCAAACCGCGGACATTACCGTCCCCACGCATGATCACCCCTGCGCCAAGAAAACCGATTCCCGAAACAACATAAGCCATTACGTGAACTGCGCCCTCATGCCCATTCAGTCGATTTGCCGCGTCTACAAAAATTGCAGATCCTACCGACACAAGTACGTTCGTCCGCAAACCCGCCGTTCTTTGCCGATACTGTCTTTCCAACCCGATCAGTCCGCCAAGAACAAAAGCGGCGCTTAAGCTTATGATCGTATCCAACAAAGATATAATATTAATTTTATGAAATGCTTCCATGTTATCCTAATCTTTTCTCGGCTCGTCCAACAAACCGCCCCATTGACTCCAAGCCTGTCCCCAAAATCCTCGATCCCAAATATCCCCGCTCGCTTCCATTTGCACGGGCAATCGGTTCCATGGCACTCCGGGAAATCTGTGATGAATTCGATGATAATTGAAATGAAAAAAATACCCGCTTAATCGAAACGGCAAATACAAATTATACGCCGAGTTCTTATCATCGATCTCCTTCCCATAATGGTAGGCGTTATCGAAAAAAGAAACAAAGAATGCTCTAAGCAATAGCGCAATACATAGAATCCAGCAGTGTTTTCCGAAAAGCCAAACGGAAGGAGCGTAAATCATCGCCGTAAAAAATAAATCTTTTCTGATTTCGCTCAGAATTTCCGGCTTGTACACCCACTTGAAGAATGCTTCTTCGATCGGAAGTTTCGAGATCTTGGTAGAAATCGGTTTTGTTAGATTGGTCGGTAATGCTAAAAATAAACCGACCAAGACCTCAAAACAGTACGTTGCAAGGGTGATCCTAAAATAATACCGCAAACTTTGTAGCCAGCGAGGATAGGCGGACCTCAGCTCAAAGAATTCAATCCGATCTCCTACTTCCCGATTGTATTTATGATGCATCAAATGGCCGGCTTTCAATACGGCAAATTGAGTTCCGAATAGAATCGCAAGACATCTTCCCCAAAATTGATTTTGGGAACGATTATTGGAAAAATTTCCGTGGATGCTTTCATGGATTAAATTCCAAAGCGCATAAGACAATGGTCCAGTCAATATCGCAACCGGCAATCCGATCCAAAACGCGACGGGAGATCGAGCTAGAAAGATCGGTATAGCATAATAGAAGCATCCAAAAAAGAATAAGAATAGCCAGGCCAACCTGACATTCAAGCTGGTAGGAAGATCTCTTGCTGGAATCGCCGAAGAAAAAGACATCTTGATTTCCTATTCTAATTCTCCAGTTTGGGCGGCAATCGTTTCGACAGGAAAAAATTGCCTCCTGTTTTATACACGATCGGTCCAAGTTAACGATATGATAAAAGCTAGACAAGCTACGATTTTTTCTCTACTTCTTATTGGAATTGCAGGGTGCTTTCCGTTAGATCCTGATCGTGTTTCTTCCCCTAGTTATAAAGATGGCCGGTATAGAAACTTGGCTCCCGACGAAGAACTCGTCGGCAAATCCTTATTTTCCGTATTAAAATGGAAACTGTTCGGTCCGCATGATCCTCCCGCAGTCAAGGGACTGAGTAACGAATTACCTTTGATATTAGAAAGATCTGCAGGAGACTTGATCGCAGCGGAGGGAAGGATCAGAACCGTATGGTTAGGTCATTCCACGATCTGGATTTCCATAACTCAAAAAGGAAAAACGATCAATATACTGACCGATCCTATCTTTGAATCTCCGACACCGGTTTTGGTAGACCGCTGGGTTCCTTTGCCGATTCCGAAAGAATCTCTTCCCGCGGTGGATTTCGCGATCGTCAGTCATGCTCATAGGGACCATTTGGATCGGGACAGTCTCCGTTTTCTACGCTCTAAAAACCCTAATTTAAAAATCCTGCTACCGTCCGGAATGAAAGCCTTCTCGGAAGATGAAAAGCTCGGCCTAGCGCAAGTCCAGGAAATCGGCCAAGTAACCCATTATGATTTCGTAAAGATAATATTTCTTCCGGCGTACCACTGGAGTCGCATGGGAGTTAATGATACGAACCAATATTTTTGGGGAAGTTATGTCATCGAGGCAGCCGGTAAACTGATCTACTTTGCAGGGGACACAGGTTACTCCATTCACTTTAAGGAAATCGCAAAGCTTTTAGGAAAACCTATCGATTTGGCATTTCTTCCGATCGGAGCATATAAACCCAGATGGTTTATGAAACACGCGCATATCGGTCCGGACGAGGCTCTTACAGCTTCGATAGACTTGGGTGCCAAATCGTTCGCTCCCATTCACTGGGGAACCTTTCCTCTCGGGGACGATCTCCCGCAAGAGCCTGTATTGGATTTAAAAGGAAAACTTAATTTTCCCGAAATTCCGGACATAAAAGGGTTAAATCCCTTATATACTGGTATATCCTGGGGAAATAAAAACGGGGTCAGAGTGGTTCCTTGGACGATCGGTAGCGGCATCGATTTAGAATAAGTATAGGGAAAAAATCTGGCGTCATATTTCATTTTATGAATTCTGGTATTTTCGAAACAAAGCCAAAGGTACCAGAGAAATGAAAAATAAGTTTTTCCCCGAAACAACCCTAAACGGAAAGTTCGCTTATTATCTAGCGTTGATAATCATCCCTACGATTACTATAACGTCGAACATAGAGTCGAAAGAGCCGGACAAAACGGAGGTGCCGTTCGCTGCGGCCGATGTAAAACAGGAATCGGATTCCTCCAAACCCAAAGCGAACGTTAGGCGAGTCGATGAGAGAAAGGGTACTTGGACGTTTCAATGGGGTTATAATAGAACCGCTTTTTCGCAAAGCGATATCAACTTTAGAGGCCCCGGATACCACTTTACTTTAAAGGGAGTCGATGCACGGGACAAACCCCAAAGTTTAGATTCCTCTTATGTAAATCTCTCTTTATGGGAAACTCCTCAGTTCAATTTCAAGTTCGCGTACTATATTACGGATCATTTTTTCATCTCCTTCGGAGAAGACCATATGAAATACGTAATGACCACCGGACAAGCAGGAACCATATCCGGTTATATCGATCCCTTGGCGATAGAAAAAGCTAGATTCGCGACTTCTCCCGAATCCGCAGTTTATCTATATACGTTTCCGAACAATCTTAATCAGTTTGCCGGGTACCACGGCGGCGGACAAACGGTGAACATCACACCCGACTTTTTAAAGTTCGAACATACCGATGGTTTGAACTTCTTCTTTATCGAACCCGGTTTTACGAATTCATTTTGGGTTTCAAAAGACGGAGAGCATGCGTTCAGTTTGGTAGGTTCCGCAGGGGGCGGACCGGTTATATGCCGAAGTGACGTCCGACTGTTCGGGGAAGGAAAAAATAATCACTTCCATTTGTCCGGGTACGGACTCACCGCCTACGTAGGAGCTAGACTCGACCTGTTTAAATCCTTTTTCATAGAATTCGGCGCGAGAGGCGGATACATAGACTTGCCAAGTATCCTAACAACGGGAAGAAGTAAAGAAAGAGCCTCCCAGAATTTCGACTTTATGGAGATGATCGGATCCGCCGGGACGACCTTTTAAAGGAACGAATCGATAGATGATATCCGGACTCCAAGGTTTTATTCGAAAATTAGAAGTAAACACGGTACAGTTGGATGTGCAAGGGGTGACCTATGAGATCACCATTTCGTTTAAAACCTATTTGGAACTAAAGGATTCCTCTCTCGGCAGTAAGAAAGAAATTCGACTCCATATTCATCATTCGATAACCGAGCGTGGACAGCGTTTATTCGGTTTTCTGCATGAACGCGATAAGGAATTCTTTAAGGTAATGAAAGGATTGCACGGGATCGGTGAAATGACCGCTTTAAAGGTGCTTTCTTTCTTTAGTCCTTGGGAATTGTATAGAATCGCTTCTTCAGGTCAGGCAAAGGATCTGGAGAAAATTCCGAAAGTCCGAGCCAAAACCTCGGAAAAGATTTTCTTCGAAGTAAAACAAAATATGAAAAAGCTGGAGCTATTTTTGGAAGGGACTCCAGCGGATCCCATCCCTTCGGATATCCGACGCGAAGAATTATCTTCCCCCGAAGATAGATTTAAAGAAACGGCAGTGCAAGCTCTGGTTCAGTTAGGGTTCGACGATAAATCCGCATTCAAGGAAGTCGAAAAAACCTTAAAAAAGCAAGAGTTTCAAGACACTGGAGAATTGGTTCGGGAAATTCTAAAAAATCTATGAAAGCGTTACGAAGAGTTTTATAAACGGAAAATCGTAGGTCGCAACCGAACCAAGATTCATCGTTCAATCGACTTATAAATCTTGGACAAGTAGAATGAGGCAAGTATTGCCAAAGTAATTTCTACCTTAAAAGAATTAATTCTGCTATTACATACCAAAAGCCATCACGTATCCCTAGCTACTCCCCTTTCAATCTTAATAAAAATTAGACCTTAGAACAAAAAATGGCTTGATCCAAATACTTTATATTTAAAGTATTAATACATAAACTAATTGTCTCGTTTTTCAGAACAAGGCATAAGGAGCAGAACAATGTTAGAAACTTTACTTTCCACCAATGAGGACTTGGTCCCCCTGATTCTTCGGATCACACTCGCAGTCGTGATCTTTCCTCATGGCGCTCAAAAACTTTTAGGCTGGTTTGGCGGTTACGGCTTTAAGGGAACCTTTGGATACCTAACCCAGCAGGCAGGCCTCCCTGCTGCCGTCGCAGCCCTCGTAATACTCGGCGAATCATTTGGATCTATTGCTGTTTTATTGGGTTTTCTAACTCGCTTTTCGGCCATCAGTATCGGAATTATCATGTTCGGCGCCGCACTCATTCATAAAAGTAACGGCTTTTTTATTAATTGGCAGGGTGCTCAAAAGGGAGAAGGATTTGAATTCCACATATTAGCGATCGGAATTGCATTGGCACTCGGTGTTACTGGAGGGGGATTGTATTCTCTCGATCAGTTCATTCTCACCTTATTCTAAGAAAAAAATCTGCTGCCTTCTCTCAGGATTTAATTCATTGAGGGCAGCCTCTTTCCTCTGGTCCATTTTCACAGAAAAGGCCCCACCCTTCCTGGGCGGGGGCCGGAGCGAAGCGGTGGTACCCGCCCCCTATTTCATAAAATCGATTTTACCGCAACCATTTTAAACCGCTAAAATCTGTAGGAGCTCCTACACCCTTGCCTACCCAAATTTTCTTGGATCACTTCTAACTCTGCCGCGCAGAAATCCGAGCCGCAAAGTTAGGCAAACCGTAAAGATCAAACCGACTAAAGAACTGTTCAGAACTCACGGTTCCGTAAATTCTCTACGAAAGGAATGGACAGGAAATTCCGGCGGAAAATCCTTAGAAAAAGCGATTCGTATCCTTCTTAACCACAATAAAAAGGCCAATTAATGAAAATTCATGAGTACCAGGCGAAAGAAATCCTGAGACGCCATAACGCGAAGGTTCCCTTCGGCGTAGTTATAGATCAAAAAACAGACGGGGCAAAAGCTTACGACGAAGTATCCGGAAAAACTGGCACTCCTGTCGTAGTCGTAAAGGCTCAGATCCATGCCGGTGGGCGTGGAAAAGGCGGAGGAGTCAAAGTAACGAAAACGAAAGATGACGCTCTTACCGCAGTAGATAAAATTCTAGGCATGCAACTTATCACTCCCCAAACCGGACATGAAGGAAAGAAGGTCCTGAAAGTCTATCTGGAACAAGGAATTAACATCGCAAAAGAATACTACCTTAGTATCCTTTTAGATCGCTCGATTCGTAAAACGATTATCATGGCCTCTACTGAAGGCGGTATGGAAATCGAAGAAGTTGCAGAAACTCATCCCGAAAAAATTCTAAAAATCGCCGTCGATCCGGGAATCGGATTGCAACCAAGTCAGGCTTCTCAACTCGCCTTCGACCTTGAACTGCCGGTAGAATCCCATAAATCCTTCAAAGCTTTACTTTCTTCCATTTACCAAGCTTACATCAAAGAAGACGCGTCGCTCTTGGAAATCAATCCGTTGATTTTAACCAAGGAAAATGAAATCGTCGCCGGAGACTGTAAAATGGACCTGGATGAAAACGCTCTCTATCGTCATCCGGACAATGCAGCGTTCCGTGACATTTCCGAAGAAGATCCTCTGGAAGTTAAAGCCAGCGAATACAATATCAATTATGTAAAACTGGATGGAAATATCGGTTGTATGGTTAACGGAGCCGGTCTCGCGATGGCTACCATGGACATCGTCAAATTAGCGGGAGCCGAGCCTGCAAACTTCTTGGATGTAGGCGGTGGAGCGAACGTAACCACAGTGACGAACGGATTTAAATTAATTTTAGGTGATCCGAACGTAAAAGGAATTTTCGTAAATATCTTCGGCGGGATCGTACGTTGCGATCGAGTTGCGACTGGTATCATAGAAGCTGCCAAAGCGGTGAATATCAATGTTCCCCTAGTTGTGCGCTTGAAAGGAACCAACGCAGAAGAAGGAAAACGGATCCTGAACGAATCCGGCCTGAACATCATCGCGGAAGAAGATCTGCGCACCGCAGCTAAAAAAGTGGCAGAAGCCATTAAATAAGAGATTAGGTATACTTAAACAAACATGGCAGTATTAGTAGATAGCAACACCAGAGTGGTAGTCCAAGGGATCACAGGAAAAGAAGGATCTTTTCACGCTCAGCAAATGATCGAATACGGAACCAACGTAATCGGCGGAGTAACACCGGGAAAAGGCGGACAAAAAGCGGATCTAGTCGGTAAGGCAGTTCCGGTCTTTAATAGCCTGAAAGACGCAATTCTAAAAGAAGGCGCAAACGCATCGATCATATTTGTTCCACCCCCTTTTGCGGCGGACGCAATCCTAGAAGGAATCTTCAATGAAATTCCCTTGGTCGTTTGCATCACCGAAGGAATCCCGACTCACGATATGCTCAAGGTATACAGCGCCCTCAGAAGCTCTAAAACGCGCTTGATCGGCCCGAACTGTCCCGGGATTATTTCTCCCAAATACCATGTAAAAATGGGTATTATGCCCGGATTTATCCACCAAGCAGGTTCTATCGGGATCGTTTCCCGCTCCGGAACCCTAACCTATGAATCAGTGGCACAGCTAAGCCAACAGAATTTGGGACAATCCACAGTAATCGGTATCGGCGGGGACCCGGTTCCTGGAATGAATCATACTGAAGCGGTCAAACTCTTAAACGAGGATTCCGAAACAAAAGGAATCGTCATGATCGGCGAAATCGGTGGAACTTCCGAAGAAGAAGCGGCCGAATACATTAAGCATAATGTAAAAAAACCGGTCGTAGGTTTTATTGCAGGACAAACCGCACCTCCAGGTAAGAGAATGGGCCATGCAGGCGCCATAATCAGCGGAGGAATGGGAACTGCTTCCTCAAAAATGAAAGCAATGAGCGATGCCGGTATCCATGTCTGTCAATCAATCGCCGAAGTCGGTGAAAAAATGAAGAAGGCGATCGGCTAAAACCGGTCTAATTTGGGGCGCAAATAGGAGGTTTATCATGAACGACTACCAGGAAGAATCTAAGCGATTTTCATACATTCCCGCTATGAAAGCCTTTGCCTGGGGGGTAATCCTAGTTGTGTCCCAATTCGGCTTACAAGCCCAATCAGCCACGAAGCAACTCAAATTAACTACCGAGGAAACCGTCAAACGAGCCTTGGAAAGTAATTTTAACCTCCAAAACCTACGTTATCAGTTGGTAAAATCGGATTCTGATTATTTAAAAGCTGAATCCAAGTATTCCTGGAGAATCGTCGCTGACGGGAGCTTCAACCAAACGATATTGCCCTTCAACCAAAACAACGTCTTTACCGGTAACAAGATCTCCGATGATACGATTAAAGGCGGAATCGAAAAGACGATTCGGGCGACCGGTACGTATTTCAAGATCGAAGCGGGAAACAGACGATTCGACTCGAACGCCTTCGAGGATAAAAGCAACCCTTTTACCGCAAGTTTCTCGGGCTTAGGACTTCCGCCATTATATACCGGCTTTCTTCGCTTAACATTTAGCCAAGACCTTCTGAAAAACGCGTTCGGTTATCAAGGGCGAAACGAAGAGAAAATTTTAGATAAGCAGACTCAAATAGCTAAGAATCAAGTTTCTCAACAAATTTCCCAAGCGATCGTGGACTCTCTTTTGGATTTCTGGGACTATTCGATCAAATTACATTCCTTAAAAACGTATAGAAAACTTCAAGAAAACGTAAAAGACATCCGTAACCTTACGATGCGCAAGCAAGGCCTAGGCTTGTCCGAAGGCTTCGAAGTCAACCAATGGAATTCCCTACTCGCTCAAGCGGACAGCCAACTTGAAACGGCGATAGTTCAAAAAGATGAATCTAAAAGAAAACTAACTCGCGAACTTAAATTGGATGATGGAACTGAGCTTTCCGAAGAAACGGATTTATTGGAAGAAATTCCCGAAAAACCGGATTATGCTAAAGACTTAGTGATCGCTTACCAAAAAAGAGCGGATTACTTAAACGCAATTAAACAGAAAGAGATCGCCGAGGTTCTGTTAAAGAACGCAAAAAATAACCAGCTCCCCAGCTTGACATTATCCGGAACGGCAGCTTCGCAGGCACAAACTCTCGCTTCTCCTGAAAAGAATTATAGCGACCCTGCGGACGGAGTGAGTTCTTTTAAATATAAGGATTACCAAAGTAAATTAGCTTTTTCTTATCCTTTATTCGATAAAGGAGTGTATGCGGGAAGACGGGATACCGAAATCGGAGTTCGTCAGGCCGTGCTAGCAGAACAGGACATTAAGAATCAGGTCCGGGATGATGTCCGAGGAAGAATCGATTCTCTAGAAGCAAGTTATAGAATATACAAAAATTCGATCGTTACGGAACGCGAGACTCAGAGTTATTATAACGGAGTTCTTCGTAGTTTTCGGCAAGGTAGAGCCGACGCGGTGGCGGTAAAGAACGCTTTAGATACTTTAGTTCAAGACCAACTTAGCCTAACTCAGGCAAAGGTGAATTTTAATATCGATTTAATGCGCTATTATATCGCAAAGAATACGCTCTTGGAACGTTTCGATTTGAGTGTGGATAAACTGCTTCCAAACGTAGAATAAAGCGGGAGATTAAGTTCACTTTTGAAGCGTGGATTTTTCCTTTCACTTTTCGGAATAGCGATCCTAGTTTTATTCGTGGTTCTGGCCTGGAAATTTTGGCCCAAACCATCCGACACTATCTACGAAAATTTCAAAAAAGGAAAATGGGAAAAGGTCGTTAAATCAGTTCGCTTATTGACCGATCCTTCCCCGTACGATTTATTTTACGCCTCACAATCATTAGTTTCTTTTAATGCGGAATTGAAAAAATTAGAATCTTCCGAACAGACTCAGGAAGCTTCCCGTTTTTCTTCCGCATATAAAATTCCGTATATTGGATCGGGCGACGGCGTCGTTTTTCCGGTTTTCGAGGATGTTTTCCTTTCCCAATTATCTCCCGGTAGCTTTCTCCGTCAAAAGGCGGTCGCCTACCGTTTAGAAACCGCTTCGGATTGGGAGGAAGAGACCGCCTTTCTCAAACTCCTGAAGGAATTCTCCAAAAGCAATCCGATTCCGCTTGGTCCGAAATATTCATTAGTACTTCGTAAAGCATTAAAGAGGGAAACTATCCTTTCGGAATCGGATAAAAAAAATCTCGAAGAAAGATTAGGTTTTTTAAGTACTCGAGAAGAATCTTCCTTCTTCGGGGGAAGACTTAAAAATACGGGAGAAAATACCAATCTCAGGACGGGACCGGGAACCGAAAATCCGGGTCGAACAAGATTAAAAAAGGGAGTTCCCATCTTTGTCCTGGATAAGGATCCGCGTTCTGAAACGATCGGCGGCAAAAAAGGGAATTGGCTACAAGTTTTCGTTCCGGAATTACCCGCCGTAGGTTGGATCTTTTCCTCCTTTACCGAGGAGGATCCGTTTCCGTCGGAAAAAGCCGAGTCGATGCTGATCGGATTTTCGGAGTCGGAGAAAAGCCAAGCCTGGGACTTCGCATTTTGGGAACCGGAACAATCTCCTCCGGGATTTCACGGAGATTATATTAAGACCGAAAAGATCGCGTTAGACGGCGATTATGGAATCGTACTCTATCGCTCCCAAAACGGAAAATATAAAGAGATTTGTAGATTAGTGGAAGAACCGTTTCGATCCTTGGAATTCCTAACCGCAAGTTTAAGCGGAGAGGATAGTGTCCCGCTGTTTAGATTATATTCAGGACAGCCTGGAAGTTGGAACTTAGCGTTCCAAATCGACCTTGATAGCGAAAGCGTCTCGATCAATAGAAACAAATACATTACCGGAAACGCTTCGAGCAAGCGTCGATTCCAACTCGCGATTTCGCCGACTGAATCTGGAAGCAATGCACTTGCCTCCCTTCTCGTCGGGGAAAATATTGTATTACAGGGAATCCGCCCGGAGGAAGAATTTTCGCCCGGAGAGGAAACAAGATATAAGCTTTGCCTTCTACAGCCGGAAAAGCGATCGGGTTCAAATTTAGCAGCATTTCGATTTAAGTTTCAGCTCTAAGAGCAAAGATCGCAAAAGGAGAAAGAAAAACAAAATGCCTACTTACGAATATCGATGCAAAAACTGCGGTCAGACTTTCGAATTCTTTCAATCGATGAAGGACGAACCTTTAAAGGAATGCATTCTTTGTAAGAAAGGAGAAGTCGACCGACTTATTTCGAACGGCGGCGGAATCATATTCAAAGGCTCCGGGTTTTACGTAACCGATAATAAGGCTCCCAAGTCATCTTCCGATAGCGGCTCCACTTCCTCTACTCCGTCCGACTCTTCATCGAAATAATCTTGGGACGCTTAGGAATCTTGGCAGGAGGAGGTAACCTTCCTGAAATCGGAATGAGAGAAGCATTAGCCGCAGGCGAAGATCCGCTTTTTCTTTCCATCGCCGAATCCGATTTTAAGCCGGGAAATTATCCGGATAGAGTCGTCCCGATTCATATCGCAAAAATAGGCGGTCTCTTAAAATCCTGCAAAGCCAACAAAATCGACCGCCTTTTACTTTTAGGGAAAGTAAAAAAAGAGATCATTTTTAAAAGCTTAAATTTCGATTTAAAGGCGATCGCCCTCCTGGCTCGGATGGTAAACAAACACGATTACTCCATCTTTAAAACGATAGCCGAAGATTTCGAACAAGAAGGAATAAAAATCCTGTCTCAGAAAACGTATCTACAGTCGCTGCTTCTCTCGGAAGGTCGGTACACCAAAAAGCCTTTGGACAAAAAGCAGCTCGCAGATGTGGAATTCGGAATGGAATACGCCGAAAAAATCGCCAATCTGGATATAGGTCAAACCGTCATCGTCCTCGACAAATCGGTGCTCGCAGTGGAAGCGGTGGAAGGAACGGATAAGGCCATTGAGCGTGGCGGATCGTTCGCAAAGAAAGATAAGGCCGTTGTCTGCAAAAGTTCCAAACCCAGTCAGGACGATAGATTCGATCTCCCCACGGTGGGTCTGGAAACACTAAAGACTATGAAGGATAATAATTGCGGTATCCTTTCTCTTCGGGAAGGGGAGACCATCGTGGTCGATCCGACGGAATTTATTCGCCTTGCCGAAAAATTGAAAATACATATCTTGAGTATCGGCCGTGGTAACCTCTCGAAAATCAATCGCATCCAAAAAAGCGTCCCAAAAGCCTAAGAAAGGTCTCGAAAAGAACAAACATATCGTTCGAGAATGGACCGAAAGCTCCTCTCCCGTATTTCTTTTTCTCGCCGGAGAACATTCCGGCGATTTACTCGGAGGAGAACTCATCAAGGAATTGAAGAAGACGTATCCGGATTCTCCTTACTTCGGTGTAGGAGGTCCCCGCATGATCGAAGAAGGATTCGACTCCATTGAAAATATGGAGGAACTCTCGGTGATCGGCTTTACTGCCGTTCTCTTCAAGTATAAGTTTCTGAAAGCTCTTATGGAAAGAATTGTGGAGGAAGCAGTAGCGCGTTCCTGCACACACGCCGTACTCGTCGATTATCCTGGATTCAATTTACGGTTAGCAAAGCGGTTAAAGGCACTCGGTATCAAAATAATCTTTTACGTCTCTCCGCAGCTTTGGGCCTGGAAATTCGATCGGATCTTTACAATAAAGGAAAATGTGGACTTAATGCTTGTCCTATTTCCTTTTGAAAAAGAGTTATACGACAAATACGATGTTCGTAGCGTTTTTGTCGGCCATCCGATCGCCCAACGGATAAAGGAAAAAATCAAGAAAGAACCCCCGATTCCGAAAACGGGAGAAGATCGTCCACATTCTTCGTTTATAGTAACGTTAATGCCCGGATCTCGAAGCGGAGAGATTAGGCGTATTTTAGGAATTCTGATACAAACTGCAAAGCTGCTACATTCGGATTTGGAAGCTGAAAAAAAACATGTTCGATTTCTTCTTCCTAATATCAATATTAGGGAAGAGGAATATATCCAAAAATCCATCGAACAAGCGCAAACTCAGCTCCCCGGATTGAATATCGAATATTTTTTCGATCGGTCCCTGCGTGCCATCGAAGCTGCGGATTTGGTTCTGGTCGCATCGGGCACCGCAACGTTAGAAGTCGCCTATTTCGAGAAGCCCATGATCATCCTTTATAAAGTCAGCTTCCTGACTTATATAATCGCTTCTCGTTTTATAAGAACTCCGTTTATAGGATTAATTAATATTCTTTCGGGAAGGGAAACTGCGAGAGAGCTGATTCAGGCGGAATGTACTCCGGAAATCGCTCGCGAAGAAGCTCTTGCAATCCTGAAGAATAAGAAATATAGAAATTCGATGATAGAAGAAATCTCCTCCGTTAAACAATCGTTAGGAGACGATCCCAGTTCGCGAAACGCCGCAAAAGCAATCGTGCATTTTCTAAAAGAGAAACATTAACGGATCCATTGAGATCATTAATATTCCGAAATGGCGTCACTCTAAAATACAACCTTCTTTCGTTTCTCGAAACTTCGTAAAGAACGGAGTCGAAACTGCAGGGATAAACGAATCGGATGAAGCCGATTGGGTATTTCCGGTGACCGAATAACGCAATGCGGAAGGTTCCACATAAACCGACGCTGTCGCGCTAAAATTTCCCGATTTCCAGGAAAGATTACGAAGAGGGGGATTGCCCGGGTCGCTGTAATCGAATTCCATTTCAAAATCAGGTTGAAGCGGTAACGGAAAGTTGGCGGCTCCCGTCCAACGCAACCCCTCGAGCCGAACTTCCTGCAAACTAAGATTGAAATGATCGTAAAAATCCAGGAAATTATTTCCAAAGAATCGGATATTCCCTTTTCCGGTGACGGTATCGGAAATTAAATCTTTTCCGCAAAATCGAAACGCCGGAATTTTCCAAGGAAGTTGAACGGCTTCGAAATCGAAATTGAAGTACGGACTTTCGTTTCCGTACGTAAAATAAGAGCTAATTTTCGCATCCGATACGCCGGTAAGTTTCCCTTCCAGCCTGGATTGATATGGAACTAACTTAACATTGAGCGATAATTCACCTATATTAGGAAGACTTCTTTGCAAGCGAATCTGCTTCGAATGCGCCTTTAGATTTCCGGTAGGAAATTCCAAAAAATATTTAAAGACAGGAGTGCGAATAAAACGGATCTCAGGGATCAATTTTTCCATCCGAGTTCGAACATCTTCTCGAACCATGTGTCTTAAACTTCGATACCAGGTTAAGTAATCTTCCAATACCAGCGACTCGGTATCCAATTCGAGATTATACTCTCCCAGCAACGGATAATACGCGGAACCGTCGCCTTTCAACGCCTTCTTAAATGCGGTCTTTCCTTTTGCTTTTGCCGTCAACGGGAACCCGAATTGGGAACCTTTCAAACTCGCGTCGAATATTCCAGCAAGATTCCATTCGAATTTTCCTTCGTCGATCTTAAGATCCAAATCTCCATCCTTCCATCGGAAGTTTCTTATTATCAAACTACTTTCGAATTTCAACCAATCTCCGAAATTTCCCGTTTCCTTACCTGTCCAAAACAATTTTACTCCGCCTCCGAACGATTCTAATTGTCCGGTAAGAGGTAGAAAATCCCTGAGACGATCTATATCCGCTGCTTCCAATTTTAAATCCCAAGAACGCAGACCTTTATCGGTTCTGTCTCTTGCGAGTTCTAAAAAATCGTCTCCGTCATAAATTCGATGGTATTCTTTGTAGGTTAACTCTTGGGATGAGCGCGCCCATTCGTGGTATAGATTTACATTCTTCCAGAGCCAAGGTTCTTCGCGGAGAGGTAAATCCTGGAGGACCTCTCCGGTAACACCCGAAAACTCCGTTTTCCCGCTTACTTTCAAGCTGGTTCCGTCCGTTTCGAGTAACGCCTTACCCGAAATTTTGCCGCTTTGAGGAAAGAAAGGCGAAAATTCGGAATATAAACCTCCGATCGCACTCGCTCGAGCATTCCTAAAATCTAATGAAAGGGACATTCCTTTCGAGCCGATATCCGTAATGAATGTTCCGTTAACGTAACGTAGGCCGGGCCAAGGAAAAACCGAATCCGAAATTCCGACGCTGATTTTCGATCCTTCTTTACGAATCAGAAAATCGACTCCTTGAACTTCTTCTAAAAGTTTTTTTTCTCCCTTGGAAATCGACACGGTTGTATTTTCCAATCGAATCTCGGGAATATTCACTTTGTGAATATACCCTAGAATTTCACCGGAGATTTTATCTTCCAGATCCAGGGAGATTTGCGCGTCCCGAATACGAATAGCGCGGACAGAAGGAGTTCCTTTCCAAAGCCCCCGTAAGACTAATTCGATTTTGTTTGCCTTAAATATGAGATGTTGGGCTGCAAAGTCTTCGTCGCTAGAAATCTTTAGATCTTCGATAAAGACATGATTCGGAAACTCGTACTCCACGACGCCGAGGGCAACCGCCCTACCCAATTCTTCGTTTATAAAGTTCCGAGAAAGTTCTTTAACTGCACGCAAATCCAAAACACGACGAATAAAATACCATTCTGCGCCTTCTTTCACCGCCGCGAGAGCTAGAAAAAAAATAATCGCGAATATGGATATCCTCCGAAAAGAAGGACGTTCCATCGTTCGCTTTGCTCGAATGAAAAATACTCTGGAGTATTTATAAACTAGAATAGGAACCGGAATCTTAACTTCGATTCGGTCCCTTGCAATGAAAGAGTTTTTAGGAAGGGGAAAGGAAAGTCGAATTATCGCGGAAGGAGTTGCGCGATTTTTTCCGAGGTCTCCCTTAATACGGCGCTCTCTGGAAATTTCTGCAATCCTTCTTCCAGAACCATCTGGCATCTTTTGTATTCCTTAATCCGATAGAAACTAACTACAACAGTTTCGTAATAGAACAAGTCTTTCTCAAAATTCTTGTCCCGAGCCGCACGGCCCAGAATTCCTAGAGCCTGACCGTATTTTTCGTCTTCGAAATAAGCTTTTGCCCACATCTTTTTACGATTAGCCGATTCGAAGTCTCGATCAATATTATCAGATTTACGGAAGTGAACGATCGCATTACCATAATCGTTAATTCCCAAATACGCTGAACCTAGATAATGATCCAGATGCAGAAGGTTTTTTCCTTCCTTGGAATTTTGGAGTTCCTTCAAAACAAGCGAAGCTTCTTTAAAGGATTCGATTTTCAGTAAAAGTTTTGATTTTTGAAGAAGAAGTTCCGACCTTTTTTTGTCTTCGGAGTTGGTCGTTTGCAGTTGGGCATCTATGATTTTTATCTCGGCTCTAACCTGGGACTCCAAATTGGCTGAAACCGCCGTATCTCTCTGTGCAGTTGCGCAGGAAAAGAGGGTTAGGTTTCCAAGTATCAATATCGTGAGATATTTATTCATTTTCTCATCCCGTTTTCAATTTTTCAAGTTCTTGGAGAAAGTCATCCGTCTCCTGCTGCCTAGTTTCCTCGTTTGAGAGCCAATCTAGAGTGTCAGGGGTGATCTCTTTTAGGAACCGAGAAGGCTCCGAACTCAATTGCTCCCCAAATTTGCGGCGATTTGCGGCCCCTGTCAAGCATAAATGAGCTTTGGCTCGAGTCATTGCCACGTACATCAGCCTGCGCTCCTCGTCTACGGCATTTTCTTCAGTAGCAATTCTTCCGTTCGGTAAAATTCCCTCCTCCAAACCTACTACATACACTGATTCGAATTCCAGTCCCTTGGATTGATGAATGGTTAACAACTGCACCCTATTATCCTCTTTCTCGTCGGTAGGAGCGTCTTCCATAAGCATTGCAAGTCGGTTAATAAAGTCAAAAAGGGTGGGTTTCTCGGCGGATTCGTTATTTTCCTCAAAAAAGGCCAACATATTCACAAGTTCCGACATATTATAGATTCTTGCTTTAGCAACTTTTTCCTCTTTCTCCTCCAGAACGATTTCCTTTTCCAGAGCCAAATCTGCGATTAACTCACGCAAGGCGAAAAAGAGTCGAGGAGCGGAAGAAAATTTTTTCTTAGCCTTCTCTATCAAATTAACGAAGTTATAGATCTCGGAGGCGACCTTTCGATTCAAATCCGGAATAAAATCCGGAGACTCGCAGACGCGGAATAAGGTTTCGTACAACGACTCCTTATTATGTCCTGCCTTTTCGTGCACGAGTGAAATCGAGCCGGGGCCGATCCCACGTTTAGGGTAGTTAATAATGCGCAACAGCGACGCATCATCCTTTTGATTGGCGATCAAACGAATATAAGAAATTAAATCTCGAACCTCTTTCCTATCGAAGAAATTATAACCGCCGACTACTTTGTAAGGCATGTCCCTGTTTCTAAATGCCTCTTCGAAAGGCCGGGATTGAAAATTGGTTCGGAACAGAATCGCAATCTGACTTCCCTTTCGAGCTTCTTTGATGATTTCTTCCCGAATACTGTCCGCTACCCATTCCGCTTCGTCTTTTTCGTCGATCCGTTCCACATATTTCACCTTTCTCGAACCCGGAACTCTAGAATAAAGTTCCTTCTCTCGACGGGAAGAGTTATGACGAATCAAGGAGTTTGCGGCGGACACGATGATATCGGTGGATCGATAATTCTCAAGAAGACGAATCACGGTAGCGGTGGGAAAATCCTTTTCGAAACCTAGAATAAGACTAACGTCCGAACCGCGAAACGCGTATATGGATTGATCGTCGTCCCCGACTACGCAAAGATTGTCGGAAGTTCCCATCAAAGCGCGTAAGAATTCGTATTGAGTCCGGTTCGTATCTTGAAACTCGTCGACCATGAAATATTGGAATTTTTTATGATACTCTTCCCTAACTTCCTCGAAATTGATCAAGAGTCTGGACGGTAATAAAATTAAATCGTCAAAGTCTATGAAGTTCTGTTCTTTCAAAGAATCTTGATATTGCTGAAAAAGAGATGCTGCCGTTAAATCACCTTCGTTAATCGAAGTGCGAAGAAATTCCAGATATTCCGGCCCCGAGTTTTTGACTCTGGAAATCTTTCCTAAAATCTCGCTGACCTGGGCTCGCTTAGGTTCTATTTTTTGAGCGACTAGCATACCGGTAATCAATCCTTCTTGGTCCGCCTGGTTTAGCAAAAGGAACGGTTGTTTATAACCTAATTTTTCGATATGCTTTTTTAGAATTCCCAACCCCAACGAGTGGAATGTTGACAAAACGATTCCTTTCAGCAAGTTGCGGGGAACAAGCTTCCGGACGCGTTCCGCCATTTCTTTTGCGCTCTTATTCGTAAAGGATAGAGCAACGATTTTCGAAGCCGGAATATGATGGTCCTGGACCATATGGGAAATCCGATTCGATATCACTCTAGTCTTACCTGATCCTGCTCCGGCAAAAATGAGCAGAGGGCCTTGGACGGTTTGCACCGCTTTTTCCTGTTCGGGGTTCAGCTTCATGGAATCATGGGACATAATTCCGAGTTTTCGCTTCTTGTCAACCTCGTACAGGCAAAGGTTTGCGAATCAGAAGGGGGGCGAATATCTTGGAAGAAACGCCAATCCGATGCAAGAATTCCGCCCCGAAGATTATCACCCCGACTCAAACCTCTGGAAACGAGGCGCAAAAAAACTTCTGTTTCATACTCCCATCTTCGATTTGGTAGCCTGCCATACTGAATCGCCGGACGGAAATGTCTCAAGGGATTTCTTCCATCTGATCTCGAAGGATTGGGTAAACATTATCGCACTAACCGAGGAAGGAAAAATTCTTTTGATCAATCAGTACAGGCACGGTTTAGATCGATATTCCCTGGAAATTCCGGGAGGAATCGCCGAAAAGAAAACTCTACTTGAATCTGCGCAGGCCGAATTGCGGGAAGAAACCGGATATATCTCCGAAGATTGGGAGTATCTGGGAAAGGTCTCCGGAAATCCGGCCGTATTCGATAATTGGTGCCACACTTATATTGCTCGAAATGTTCATCCGCACGAAGCCGGGCAGGACTTGGATGAAAGCGAACAGATAGACTTCTACGAATATCCTTTGGAAGGAGTTCCTTCACTCGTGGAACAAAACATACTTCACCACGGCATGATGGTTGCGGCGCTCGGAATGTTTTTCCTCAAATACCCTTTAAAAAAATAAAACGGATCGTTTCATGAAAAAAAAATTCTTTTCTAGAACTCCCTTCGAGTCCCTCCTAATTCCGGAATTTCGAAACTTCATTCTCGCAAAATTTCTAATCACTACATCCTTTATTCTTCAATCCACGATCGTTTTCTGGCAAATCTACAAGATCACAGGTGACGCATTAAGTTTAGGTCTGATCGGATTGACGGAAGCGATTCCCTCCATCTTCATCGCTTTTTTTTCCGGATTAGTGGTCGATAGTGTTCCTCGCAAAAAAGTAATCGTTTCCTCCCTGGCATTATTGACTTTATGCTCCATCCTCCTCTTTTCATTCACGACCTCGTATTTTTCCTGGGTCATCCTGAGCTATGGAAGCGTCCCGATTTATTCGGTAATTTTTCTATCCGGAATCGCGAGAGGATTTTTAAGCCCGAGCGTAGCTGCTTTCCAAACTCAACTCGTCCCGAAGGAAGTGTTTCCTAACGCGGCAACTTGGGGAGGTATTGCTTGGCAGGCCTCGTCCGTACTCGGTCCTTTCTTAGGAGGATTATTGATCGGATTCAGTGGAATCGAATTGGCATACTTTACGGACATGAGCTTGATGATTCTTGCCTTTGGTCTTTTAATCTTCATTCCATCTAAGCCCCTACCTGAAAGCGGACCGAAGGAATCTATCTTAGTAAGCTTAGCCTCCGGATGGAAATTCGTATTCGGACACCAGGTTATCCTAGGCGCAATCTCTTTGGATTTATTCGCGGTTCTTTTCGGAGGTGCCGTCGCATTGCTGCCTGCTTTCGCAGAACAGATTCTTTCGTTAGGCCCGGAAGGATACGGGATATTAAGAATGTCTCCTGCAGCCGGAGCGGTTTTATGTGCGTTATTCATAGCCGCCAAGCCGCCTAAAAAAGATTCCGGAAAGCTGTTGCTCGCCTGCGTTTTCGGATTCGGCCTTAGCATGATTCTTTTCGCCTTTTCTCGTAACTTCTATCTGTCAGCGTTCGCTTTGATAGCGAGCGGCGCCTTCGATATGGTCAGCGTGGTTATTCGACAAACGATCGTGCAATTATATACACCCGAACATATGCGAGGTCGAGTTTCCGCCGTAAATAGTATCTTTATCGGCTCCTCGAATGAAATAGGCGCGTTTGAATCCGGAGTGATGGCAAAGTGGATGGGGTTAGCTCCTTCGGTCGTTTTCGGAGGACTGATGACTCTAGTCACCGTAGGCTTTGTCGCGACCGTAGCGCCTCGCCTCAGAAAGTTGGACTTGAAAGACGTAACGGGATAAATCAATCTTCATAAACCGCAAGAATCCTTGCTTAAACCGAATGATCGAGGTCTAATTTCATCGAATGGATAATATCTTAACCCAACAGGAAGCACTTTTAAGATCCAACCAAATCTCGGACGTATCTTATTCCCTTAAACTCGAATTGGAAGCGGGCTCTCAGGAATATTCCGGAGATTCGACTCTACGATTCGTTTATTCCGGAGGAAAGAAAGGACAACTCAAAGTCGACTTCGTTTCCAAAAAGATAGAAATTCTTTGGCTGAACGGCAAAGAAGAAACCAATTATGAGAAAAAGGAATCCAGTCTTCAGTTTCCGGCGGAGCTACTCTTAGCGGGAAAGAACGAACTACGAGTCAAATATAAAAATACGTTCGATCATACGGGTTCGGGATTCCATAAATTCAAAGATCCGGCGGATTCCGCCGAATATATGCATACGGACTTTGAACCGTTCGAAGCCCATCGACTGTTTCCTTCTTTCGATCAACCCGATCTAAAAGCGGTTTACGATCTGGAAGTCACCGGTCCGATTCAATGGACTTATATTCATAATACTCTTCCTATTTCGGAAGAGTTATTGCCGAACGACAGAAAGAGGATTCGGTTTAACGCGACTAAAAAGTTTTCCACATATCTATTCGCATTAATCGTAGGTCCTTATGCGGTCTGGGAAGATAAGGCCGGAAATATTCCGCTGCGATTGTTTTGCCGAAAATCTCTCGCAAAATTTATGGACGCACCGAATATTTTTGCGATTACTAAGGAAGCTTTCGGCTTTTTACAAGATTACTTCGGGATTCCGTATCCGTACGGAAAATACGATCAAATCTTTGTTCCGGAATTCAATATGGGCGCGATGGAAAACGTCGGCGCGGTAACGTTTTCTGAAAGTTACATATTTAGAGGTCCTAGAATATATTCGGAATATCTAAATCGAGCTAATACGATTTACCATGAAATGGTTCACATGTGGTTCGGAAATCTTGTGACGATGAGATGGTGGAACGACCTCTGGCTGAACGAAAGTTTTGCCGATTATCTTTCGTATTACTCGATGTCCAAGGGAAAACTATTTTCAGATGCGTTGGAACACTTCTACGTTCGGGAAGAATGGGCTTATCGGGAGGATCAACTTTCTACGACCCATCCGATCGCCGGGAAAGCGGAGAATACCTTGGAAGCGATCAGCAATTTTGACGGAATCTCTTATTCCAAAGGCGCCTCGGTTTTAAGGCAGTTAATGTACTACGTCGGTGAAGAGAAATTTCGAAATGCGATGCGGCTTTATTTCAAACGCCATGCGGAGGGAAATACAGTACTCGAAGACTTTTTAGCAAGCATGTCCGAAATAAGCGGGATCGATGTTCGAGGTTGGAGCCGAGAATGGTTGGAAACCACCGGAGTCAATACGTTAAGTCCCGCACGCAAAAATGAAAAATCATTTCTACTGCAAAGACCGTCGGATGGAAATAATCTTTATAGGACCCACGCTTTGCAAGCGACATTGTATCGGGAAACCGACGGTCAGTTTGTCCAAATTGAAAGAAAGAGAGTGCTGATCAAAGGAGAAGAGACTCTTTTAGAAGAAAGCTTACAACCTGCGGCAACCGATCTTTTGCTCCTGAACACCGAAGATTATGCGTATGCAAAAACATATCTTCCCGCGGAATCGATTTCGCTTATAAAAAAACGTTTGGATACCCTTTCGGATCGTTTCTCTCGACGAATCGTTTGGGGAAGTCTATGGCAAATGGTGCGTGACGCCGAACTCTCCCCACGAGACTTCCTAGAACTGGTCTTTGACCAAGGCATGAAGGAACCGGATTTATCCGTTCGAAACAGCCATATACTGACCAAAGCGCTGACGACGATTTCCAATTATCTTTCGCAAACGGAGCGGGAAGCTTGGTCCGAAAAACTGAACGTAATCGCAAAAATGCAACTTGCAAAAAAGACGAATGTAGAGCAGGAACAGATACTGTGGTTTAGAATTTTGGAAAGTACATCCCGTACGCAAAACCAACTTGCATACTTAAAGCTTCTATTACAAGGCAAAGAATCGATTTTCGGATTACCGATCGACCAGGAACGAAGATGGGGAATTCTCGCCCGACTCAGCGCCTTCGGAGATTCCGAGGCATTAAATCTACTATTGCAAGAAGAACAAAAAGACGGCTCCGATCTAGGTGCCAAGAAAGCCTTTCTAGCTCGCATTTCCTTTCCGGATCCGGAAATCAAAAAGGAAGCGTGGGATCGATTTAAAACACCGAAAGAAGAAGATTCCTCCGACTTTCTACGTTTTGGAATGCGAGGATTTCAGTGGGATCATCAGAAGGAAATATTAATCCCGTTCGTGAACGAATACTTCGATTCAGTCATCCCGATTTATGAAAAAAGAGACCCGCATTTTTCGGGAGCCTTCGGTCATATGCTGTTTCCATCCTTCGAGCCCGATCGCGCACTTCTTCAGAAAACTCAGGATTTTCTTAAGAATCACCCGAACCTTCCCAAGCTATTGCGGAAAGATTTGCAGCAGCAACGGGATGATTTGGTTCGAACCTTAAGGATTTTGGAAAAATATAAGAAGTAAACGGCAGTTCGAGCCCTTCGCTGCGGGGAATTAAGAGGAATAAAAGAGACGAGGAAAGCGAAGAGCGCTCTACTATAAGTAATTTCTTTTAGAGAAGCGTTCTTCGTTTTTTTGCGGAAACTAGTTTTAAACTACCGCGACCTTTCCTTTTTGCATAGCGTCGCTATCTTTTCTTCGTTTATCACCGTCCGCAGAACCGTAGTATTTTTGTTTCCAATTCTCCAATCTCCAATCCATCATCCTGTACCATAAACTCGGAACTAAGGCGATCAGAATCATGACCGTATAACCGTACGGAAGTTGGGGACTTTCTTCAAAATGTCTAAGACTTTGGTAACGACGACCAGCGTTTGCATGGTGATCCGAGTGTCTTTGAAGATGGAATAAAAAGGCGTTCGATACCGCGAAGTTTTGATTCCAGGAATGAATCGGAAGAACCTTTTCGAATTTACCTGGAGATACTTCCAAGCGTTTCAGACCGTAATGCTCTATGTAATTCACGAGTTCCAAAAGCGAAAAAGCGATCCAGCTTTGAACTAAGAAAAAGACCGGAACCTCCCATTTTAAATTTCCGGTGATGGCATAAAATACTCCGAGCACGATTCCGATAAACGATACCGGAACTATTATGGAAGTAATCATCTCGTTTTCCAGAGTCCAAACCGATCGTCCTTTCTTTTCCAACCGTTTCTTTTCAAGGTGCCAAGCGTCCGTCAGACTTCCTTTCAACGTCCTCGGATAGAAGGAATAGAAAGATTCCCCTTTTTTACTGGTAGCAGGATCTCCATCGGTCGATACGTTGATATGATGTCCTCTATTATGCTCGATAAAGAAATGCATGTAGCAGACGGTCATCAGAATGAATTTAGAATACCACTGCTCTATTTTGGTATTTCTATGTCCTAACTCGTGAGCCACCGTTATTCCGATTCCTCCGGTATTGATTCCGATCGCCAAAACAAAACCGACCGACTCTAACCAAGTCAACGTATGAGTTTGGACTTCCCACAGCGACCATAGCACTAAAGCAAACTGAATCCAGGCCCACACATACGTCAAAAATCGAAAATAAAATTCCTGCTGCAATCCGCCGACATCCGCCTCATCCGGGTTAGAAGGATCCGAACCCACCAGAACATCCAAAATCGGCAAAACACCGAAAACGACTGCGAACGTGAGGAAGTTAAATCCTCCTCCTAAATAATAACCCGCTACCGCTAAAACGGGTACGATGAACGCGACCAGGAACGCTAATCTCTTCCAGTTGCTCATTGCTCTCTCTCCCTTTTTTCGTGATTCGAAACGAATTCCGTTGGCCTGAGCTTCCGTTTTATTTTATTTCGAACGATTGATATATATCTATGTATATATTAAAGCAAGAAAGAGTTCAAGAAAAAAATCTAAAATTGCCCCAGTTTTTCATTTTTTTCTAACGATTGTTAGTAATACTCTCTGTCCAGGACCGAATTTTAAAAAAACTCAGTCATAGTGGCAGTTAGGAGTTGGAGGTAAGGAGATAGAACAGAAACGGCAGAAAATTCCATGCTACAAAATTATTCCCCCAGCAAAGAGTTTTTCAAAAATGAAATCTGTTGGACCTCCTATGCAGAGGATTGAGGACAGATCGTTGATGAGCGGGGTTTCCACGTTATTAAGAAAGATTCTTATGTTAACGGTGGATTTTCCTCCGACCCTGCCGCCTTTTCCAACTTCGAGCGGCTTCCGGCTTCGGCCCTCTGCTAGCGGCAACGATGTGCAGGGTGCGAAGCAGTCGCAGCGTTTGCGGATAACGGATTATCGCAAGGGGAAAAGAGTCGCTGAGACCGTAGCGAACGCGAAGCCCGAAGCAGCGTGACCGCGAACGAAGTGAGGGGGCCGCCCGCGCAACTTCTGTCTTCCGACACCTAACACCTACAAAAAGAAATTTCCGAATTTGCGTCCGGATTAACGAAGGAGAAAATTTGAAAAATCGGATCGATCCCGCTCAAAATCGAAATCAATCCGAATGAAACGAAGCCTAGATCAGAATCAGGAATCGTGCGAATCAACATCACCGAAGATCAAGAGAAACTTTCTATCCATCCTTTATCCTAGAACGTTTAGATTACGCCTAAAGCGGTATGGGGAATAGATTTTTTATCTTGTGAAAGTACCCTAGGCAGAAACGATGACTTGAAGGTCTATCTCAGACTTTCAGAAACGAAAAGAAACACAAGATCCAAAGCCAAGCTGAAAATCAAAAATAGTTTTCTGGTTATTCGAGGTCTTCGTGCATCACAAAGATTTTAATCTTTATTCATCCTTAAATAAAATCCCATTTTTAAAATCTTATGCTCGTAAGATCATGACAGTCGCCTTTTTAGGCGCGCTAATTCCGCTCAGTTCCCTTCTTTTCTTCTTCGCGATCTTTGCAAGGACCGATTCCGAAAACACGACTCAGGTTATTTTCCTCGCGTTGCTTTCGACGTCTATCGGTACGTTCGTTACATTATTCGGATTACATAAACTTTTAGCTCCGGTCGTTCATACCTCCAAATCCTTGCACAGATATAAATCGGAAAAGATTCTACCCGATTTACCGACGGAATTTCACGACGAAGTCGGAATTCTAATGAGAGATACTGCGAGCACGGTCAGAAAATTAGACGAACTTGTACATTATTTGGTAAATTACGACGGATTAACCGGTCTTCCCAATAGGACACACTTCCTAGAAAGATTCTCGATCGCTTTACGGGAGCTTTCCGAAAAGGACAATGCGCTAAGCATTCCGATTCTTTCTCTAGAGGTTACCCGAATCAAAGAGATACGATTCAATTACGGTCTGCATGTGGGAGATTTGTATCTGCGCGGATTATCTCAAAAGCTGGAAGTCCTACTCGGACAAGAAACCGTATTTGCTCGCACGGGAGACGGGGAATTTTCTTTTTTTCCTGTTCTCCCTGACTCGAAAGTTTTATCCGATGCGGAAGAATGGGCTAAGAAAATTCAAGAAGCGGCTTCGTCCTCGATTCAAGTCGTCAGCCGGAGTATTTCCTCCGAAATCAAGGCAGGAATCGCAGTATACCCTTTTGACGGAAAATCTTCCGATCAACTTCTATTAAAATCGGAAACCGCATTAAACCAGGCGAAGCAATCCGGCTTTTCAAAAGTGCAATCATATTCATCCGAATGGAAAATTCGTATGAAAGAGAAATACTTAATGGAAAAGGACCTGGCACAATCCATAGCCAAAGAGGAATTGTTTCTGAATTACCAACCGCGTATCGATTTACAAACGGGTAAAACGGTATCCGCCGAAGCGTTGGTTCGCTGGCAGCATCCGGATCTTGGAATCGTTTCCCCGGCCGTTTTTATTCCGATAGCGGAGGAATCGGGTTTTATTATGGAGATCGGCGAATTCGTCTTGGAAAAGGCGCTGGAGGATTTGGCAAAATGGAAAAAGGCAAACCTTTCTCCTATTCGTATTTCGATTAATCTTTCCGCAAAGCAGCTGGAAGATTCTCAGATCCCCAAAAAAATTCTGCGCTCGGTCGAAAAATACGAGATCGAAGTCGGAGATATCGAATTAGAGATTACTGAATCTAGTTTGATAACAAACATGACCTCCGCACTAGAAATTCTAGCCGAACTCCATTCCTGGGGAATCGCACTCTCCTTAGACGATTTCGGAACCGGTTACTCGAATCTCGCCTATTTGAGCCGACTTCCGTTACGCACCTTAAAAATAGACCAATCATTCGTGCGTAGGATCTTAGTCGATTCCAACTCCCTTGCAATTTCCCGAACCATCGTTGCATTGGGTAAAAGTCTCGGACTTAGAATTACCGCCGAGGGAATCGAAACCGAGGACCAGCTCAGAAAAATCCGCGATCTAGGTTGTGATGAAGTACAGGGCTTTTATTTTAGCCGACCTATTTCGTTTCAAGACCTCATCGAATTCACTCATAAAAGATAAGGAACGCGAGTCCATTCACGAGGAAAGTGTTCCGATTAAGTTTTGGATCCCTTCAAATTTCGTTCGGCTCGGGTTCAAGCAATGAAACGAAGGAAAAAGACCCTTTTCTAGAAATTGATGTTCCAGAGTTAGTTCCGTCAAAGAAATTGTTTTAGGTAAACTAATTGACATATTTTTAGTTTACCTACCTTTATGACATGGAAGAAACCACCGACGTGTTAATCTGCGGCTCCGGGCCGACCGGCTTAATGGCTGCTTGCCAATTAGCCGATCGGGGAATTTCACTTTGAATGAGATGGATTCCAAAAAGTTCCATTTGATACTTCTAAAGCGGAATTTGCCGGAATTCGATTTTTCATCCGAAGAGATTCCCGTGAAAGTTCATCATTTCAATCCTGAAGTCGAGCTGGATTTATGCGCCGTTACGGGAATGAAAAGTGGAATGATATTGGTTCGTCCTGATCAATATGTTTCTTTTTCGTCCGAAACTATTTCGATCGATCTGTTAAATCGATATTTCTCCGTTTTACATGAATCATAAAATTATAGAAAGCAGCTTGGCCCTGTTCTTAGCCCGAGGGTTCCATAAGGTAAATACAGATGAAATCGCGCAGGCTGCAGGCATCAGTAAACGAACGTTATATCGCTACTTCCCTTCCAAAGACGAATTAGTGACCGCGACGCTTGAACATTTTAAAATGCAAGTTCGCACAAAATTCATCCTCGTTCTATCCCAGAAGGAACTCCCTCCTCTCCATCGATTCAGGCAAATTCTTACCCAAGTCGCACAGGAACTTTCTAAAGTTTCTCCTAGCTTGATGGTGGATCTGCAAAGAGAAAGAGAGGATATATTCGCACAGATGGTGGAGTTTCGAACTGCGAATATCAGAAGTCTGATCGGCTTGTTAAAGGAAGCTCAGGAAAGAAAAGAAATTAACTCCGATCTGGATGTACCTTTCGCAATCGATATGCTGCTTGCTTCGATTAACACTTTGCTGATCCCGGAATATCTCATTTCGCATAATTATTCCTTCGATTTCGGGCTAGAGAAAATTACTCAGATTTTTCTAGACGGAATCATAATCAGAGAAAACGAACATTCATCTAAAAGGAGAAAAAAATGAAGAAAATTGGAAAAGCGATCGGCATAATCATAGCCGGACTATTGGCGATCTTACTAATCGCGTTCGGAATTATATTTGGAATCAGCTCCAGCCGATTGCAAAAAAGATATCCTGCTACTACAGGTACCGAACAATTCTCGCTCCCTACCGATCCGGCAAGTATCGAAGAAGGTAAACGACTCTATATTTCCCGCGGTTGTGTAGATTGCCACGGAGATAATCTGGCTGGTAAAGTCTTCGCGGAAGATCCGGCGATCGGACGATTCGCAGGATCTAATCTTACTCTAGAAACGAACGCATTCGGAATCGCGCGCGCGATTCGAAGAGGAATCGGAACAGACGGCCGATCCTTGATTTTTATGCCTGCCACTGATTATCAAGGATTAAGCGACGAAGACACTGCGCGTATCATTTCCTTTATCAAAAGCCGACCAAAGATGGATCAACCTTCCATACCGCAAAGCGTAGGGCCCGTCGGAAGACTTCTATTCGTTTTCGGCAAACTTCCTTTGTTGGCGAGCGCCGAACAGATATCCGACCAAAACAAACCTCCCAAGCGGATCCAGCCGACAATTACGATCGAATTCGGACATTATATCTCCGAGTCCTGCACAGGTTGCCACGGTTCGAACCTTTCAGGAGGTCCGATTCCCGGCGCACCGCCCGAATGGCCGCCCGCCCAGAGTATTACCGGCGAAGCATTAAGTAAATGGAATGAACGCCAATTTATTTCAGCGATCAGAACGGGTAAAAGGCCGGATGGTTCGATCATGAAAGCTCCGATGCCTTGGGAAAACTTCGCACATATGAGCGATATCGAGCTGCAAGCGCTCTGGTTATACTTAAAAACGACTCCGAAAGAAGGGAAAAAACTATAGCCGATTGCACATTTCTCGAATGAAAGATATTTTATCCTATTCTAAAGTATCTTAAAAAAACCGGGCGGCTCCCCTCCGGTGCCGGGCTGCTCCGGGTTCGCGGAGCCCCGCTCATCCGAACGAATATCGAACGCGGCAGAATATTAAAACTAAACGCGTTCGGACTTACGCCCTGCGCATCCCTGCCGCTGCCGATGATTTGATCGGATACGACTGAATTTAGAGATCCCCTTTATCCTTCTTTTCACGGAAGAAACTGAAAAATTACTTCGAGGAATCGATTATTCTAATCAAATCAGCTTCGACTTCCTTAGCGACTTCTGCGAGACGCGAAGAACTTGATAAGATCCCCAAAAGAGCGGTCGGTTTGATCATTCCGATCCTTGTTTTTCCTTTTTCCGAATAAACCGAGACTCTGCAAGGAAGCACCAAGTTCATTTCCATATCTTCCTTTAATACTTCATTAGCTTTCTGAGGATTGCAAATTTCGAATATTTGGCATTCATTCGGAAACTCTACTCCTTTTTTCCTCATAGTTTCTTTTAGATTATGAATATGTAAAACTCCGTATTTCATTTTTGTCACTGCCTCCTGCAAATCTTCAGATGCCTTTTGAACGGACTTACCGGTTTCTACGATATACTTCATTACAATCTCCTTTTATTATACGAAAGAATGAGTCGACTGCTTGAAAATCGGCGCCTAAAAATTCGAAGCTTTAGAACGGTGATTTTGCCAACGGGAGCTAATCCTTTATGATTTTCTCATTCTTTCGATTTACTCTTTACACGCTCCGGCCGAAGAAGTTCCCGATTCGTTTGAAATCGATCGAGAAGTTCTTATACAATAATAGCCGCTCTTAGAATATTTATCATTCCAAAAGCCAAAGCCCCTCCATCCTTACCCGTGTACTTTATCCGAATTACTATATTCAACTTCTATAAATCATATAGATTCCGATGACGATCATACAACCGCCAAAAACCCTTTCGAGGAGTTGGGAACTTATACTTTCGGCAATGTTCGCGCCGAAATATCCTCCTGCTATAAAACCGAGGGCGATCCAGAAGGCAGCAATCATATCCACATCGCCGGCTTTATAATACACGTACGTGGCTGCAATTCCGATCGGCGGTATCATGGCGGCTAAAGTCGTGCCTTGCGCCGATTTCTGGGTAAAACCCAAACTCCAGACCAAAGCCGGAACGATTAAAATTCCACCGCCGATACCTACTAATCCGCCTAAAAGCCCGGCCATTGATCCGATTATAAAAATCAAAATGAATTTCATGCACTTCCCTCTCCGTTTCCTTTCGAATTTTTCAGCGAGTCAAATCCTGCCTAATGTCTAAACCAGCTATTTTGCAAAACCGATAAGTGATGATTATCTTACTTATCCGGCAGAATGCAAGTTCTAGCAAGTTTTTATGCAGGAAACCTGGTGATCTTGATCCTCTCATTGCGATCCTTTGCAACGAATTTATACGTATCGAAACGGTTATTTCAAATTGAAAATTGTAATTCAGAATTAGCCGTTTCGTTTAAAAAGCAATAACTATGGGTGCGAATCCGTCTGACAAATATCAAAATAACCTGATACATCCATAATGAATATAACATTGACCGGCTATAATTTATACGTTAAAAAGAAACGACCGACGGCCATAGATAAAGGTATCTATGATGAATTTTTCTCAATCCCGAGTGAACTTCTCCATTAAAATAACTTTAGAAAGGAATGGCCGAGTAAAAATCATCGAACACTTAAAAAGGAAAATATGACATGAAACGAATATTATTAACGTTAACGATCCTCTTTGTCTGCGCCTCGCTGCAGGCCCAAGGGAAAATGAAGGGAAAGCACGACATGGATATGAAAGGTAGTCCTTGCTATGACGATCGACAAAAGTATTGCAAAGACATAGATCACGAACATTCAAAAATTCATGCTTGTCTCAAGAAGAATGAAACGAATCTTACTGCAGCCTGTAAAGAACACTTAAGCAAAATGGATCAAATGCACAAGGACAGCCCGTGTCGCGAAGACAAAGAAAAATATTGCAAGGGTTCCGAACACGAGCATGGTAAAATGCATGAATGCCTAAAAGAAAACGAGGCAAAACTAACCGCGGCCTGCAAAGAGCATATCGATCGGAAGGAAACGAATAAAAAGAAATAATTTTTTCTTAATTTCAGGCGACGGATCGGCTTCATTAAAACCGATCTGCCGTCTCTTCAGTATTAATCTTCCCTAGCCATTGCTCCCGAAAGGACGCCCTTCTCTTACGGATTTTTCTCAACTATACCCTTACTGCCCGTACTAAACTCCCGCAAAAATATAGAAAGGCAATCGACTCTCCCTCTTATAGCTCTGAAGTGATTTGAAACATCAATTCTAAGCTTGAGCTCGGCTATATTCTCTTCGAATTATCGCCGAATAGAGTCCAGTATTCTTATTTTAAGAATTCCAATTAATTTTAGGACTCCTAATTTCTGAATTTTGGAAAATTGTGACCTAATTCTTATTACTGCGTAATCGGTTTGTAACGATATCCGGCCATTCTGACACTTGAAACTAAAACACTTAAAATCGCCCTCAGAAAAGGGTTCAAAATAAAAACACACGGTAACTCTAAATGAAAAAAAGAAGAAACGGAGAAATTTCACTCCGTCCGATTCAGGATTCTATCTGCCGATTGCTCCTACTGGGAATTTATACGATTTGCGTTTCCGCAAGTTTTGCCCAAGGAGCACCGGAGAAGACTCAACCACAACCGACTGTCCCGCCGGCATCCCAATCAGCCGCTCCGGAACAGAAAGAAAAGCCGACTGAAGAATTCATGATCTATGAAGATTCCGAAGGGCAACTGTATACCAAGCCGGCCCCCGGTCGAGTTCCGAGTAAATTGAATAAAGGGATCAATAAGCACGATCCTAAATTCAATCCTTACCCGAACCACCTCACGAACCGGCCACTAGAACCCCAAAAGGAAAAATTGACCATCACTGGTCGTATTCAATTTCGCGGAATTTCTGCACAAGAAGGTTCGAACTATAGTAACGGCCATTCTGACTTCGGTTCCGTGGACTGGAACTTCCGTCGACTTCGTTTAGGTTTCCAATACCAAGGTAGTTCTTGGTGGGGAGCTCTTCTGAATATTCGCGGGGAAAATATGCTGAATAACCCTCAGCTGAATAGCTCGACGAATGCGGCTGGTCAAGTCACTTCAGTTTCCCTAAAAGACTCTCGCGGGTTTATCCAAGAAGCGGCAATCTTCTTCAATATTCCTTTCATGGGAGCTCGGATTAGCTTAGGGCAATTGCCTACGCAATTCCAAAGAGAATACCTAATGTCTTCGGCACAATTCATCGCTTTGGAGCGTTCTTACACGACCCAAGCTTATCCTCAGTTCGATGACGGGGTCGGAATTCAACTTTCTCCATTGAAAGATATTTTCGACGGTAAATATGAAAAACACTTAACGGTAAACCTCATGGTCGGTAACGGAAAAGGCGCGGGCGGGGACTTCGGAAACGGACGTCGTCAAGACCTTACTTATACCTTCGACGGTAACCAGCCGCTAATTACTTCGCCTACTTATTACGGTCGAGTTCAGTGGAATGTCTTCGGTGGACTCGTTAAACCGAATGGCGCAAACGTCGGTTGGCAAGAAGGAGAGGAAATATTTCAAAGAGAAGCGAAACTCTCCATCGGTGCGGCTCATATGCAAACCCGAAATGCCGCGTTTAGTAGTTCTCCAGGCTCTACCCTCGCGGTCGACGGAGCGGTTCCGAGAGGTTACGGTAACGTTACCATGTTGACCACCCAAACCAATCCCGATTGCGGAACGAACGGAAACTTCAACGTCCAGAACAACTTAACCACCCCAGGTCGCTGTAGACTAGACCTTGCAGGTAATACCTTCGACTACACCTTTACTTGGAAAGGAATTTACCTAAGCGGTGCTTATACTAGATTCTCCGGTGCAGCTTCCAATAATATGATCGGTTGGCAACAAACCGTAGGATACAATATAGCACTCAACGACAAGTTTTGGTTAATGCCGGTATTCCGTTACGACTATATGCAAGGCGATTTCAACAGAAACGGTCATATGGATCCGAGCGATTATAGAAAGTATTATTGGGTGGGACTGGATTTCTTCGGAGATAGACACCTCTTCAAAGCGCAACTATTCTATCAACTTCCTGTGCTTGAATTAGGTATAAATCCTAATAATGGAAACGCAACGGCCATCAATAACCAGACGGTTTACTTCCAGCTCCAAGGAACCTTTTGGACTGGGGTAACTTCGCCCGACTATCTGGACACACGTTTAGAATAAATGGAAAGGTATATACTTATGAAATTTCTTAAATTAGCGATCTTCGCTCTGGCAGCAGCATCCTTCTCCATAAACTGTCATAGCCACCAGGCGGATACTAGCTCCCTATTATTGGCTTTGGCAGGAGCCCAAACTGCGGACGGAAAGAATTCGATCGTTATTTTTGATACGACCGACGGAATTTCCTTCACCGGAAAATGCTATGATTCTTTCACCGTTGGTGGTGCGAGCGGGGTAAGCGGGCCGGCGATTTCTCCGACTGCATACTTCAATATAGTATTGGGTGGAACTGCCGCAAATAACGACTTCCATAAACAGAACACTAGCTCGAGCACCTGCGCTTCCGGAACGACCAATTTAGGTTTTACCGGAGGAGGAGTTCCTGCAATCGGATCAAGTTTCGCATTTAAAGCATACTATTGCGATCCGAACTATTCCGCTTGTAAATCGGCGCAGTGGAAAGCTGCGGGCTTTTAAACCGATTGAGGATTGTTCCATTTATGAAAAACCCTTCTCCTCTGGTTTAGGGTTTTTCATTTCTTTTTAGTACGGGAAATTCCCGGACGTTCTTATTCGTCTCATGTCCACCTAACCGTGGATTCTTCCGGTTGAATGACAAATCAATCACGTACGTCCGGAAGAAATCGAGATTCTGATGACTCGGAAGAATGCGTCATGCCATCTTAATTCCGAAGAAATCAGTTTGTAATAATACTCGAATAAGGTTACAAATTACGAGGAGAGCTCTTTTTAGATGAAAAATATAACCCTAAAAGTCCTTTTGCTTACTGCAGCGCTGCTAATTACCAGCTCTGCGTTCGCACAAGAAAAAAAAACAATCACAATCAAAGGCTCCGACACCATGGTCATCTTGGTCCAAAAATGGGCGGAAGCATATCCTGACAAAAAAGTACAATTTCAGGTCACCGGCGGCGGATCTGGAACCGGAATCGCAGCCTTAATCAACGGAACAACCGATATCTGCTCTTCTTCCAGACCTCTAAAACCGCAGGAAATTCAACAGTTAAAGGAAAAATACAATTCGAACGGCGTCGAAATTAAGGTCGCCGTCGATGGACTTTCCATTTATGTGAACAAACATAATTCTATTTCGAAATTAACGCTCGGCCAGATCCGGGAAATCTTCACAGGCAAAGTCAAGAACTGGAAGGATGTAGGCGGGGAAGATCATAAGATCATTCTCTATAGCCGCGAAAATAATTCCGGAACTTACGAGTATTTCAAAGATCATGTTTTAGAGAAAAAGGATTTTGATCCCGCCTCCCAGCATATGGTCGGAACTGCCGCATTAGTCAATGCAGTCGGTAAAGACAAATGGGGAATCGGTTACGGCGGTGCGGCCTATGCTTCGGACGTAAAGGATGTCGCGGTTTCCATAGATGAAAAAAGTAAGCCCGAACTGCCCACCGAAGTAAATATTCTCTCGAACAAATACCCTATATCTAGATATCTATATTTTTATCTTAGAGAAGTTCCGAAAGACGATACGAAAAAATTCGTCGATTGGGTGATCGGCAAAGAAGGCCAAAAAGTCGTTCACGACGTTGGTTACTTTCCTTTAAAGAAAAAGTAAGGGTCGGCAAAATAATTTAATGGGCAAATTCGAATCTCTTCTAAGATATCTATTTCATCCTAAAAAAAGAAGAGTTGATAGTATCGCCGAGGCGACGGTTAAGATCGTCGCCGGCACTTCGATTTTGCTCATTCTCCTTATTTTTCTTTTCGTATTCAAAGAGGCTTCTTCCCTATTCTTTACCAAATCGCCGTCGACCATTTCGGCGGAGAGTAATGCACCCGCGAGCTACGGTTCGGATACGCCGAGCGAATACAATCCGGACGGAGAGTCTCAAACTCAACTAGGGCCCAAGTTAGAATCTAAAGAATCGTCCCAAACCGAAACGGAGACTTCCCTTTGGGAAAGTCTAACAAGCTCTATCTGGCAGCCGATTTCTACGGTTCCTAAGTTTGGAATTCTACCGTTAATCGTCGGAACGGCCAAGACTACGTTTATCGCGATCCTGATCGGTGCTCCGCTCGCAATTTTAGCGGCTCTGAATGTGACCTTCTTTTTACCCGGAAGAATTCGAGAAATTATCAAACCGACGATTGAGCTACTCGCCAGTTTTCCGTCGGTCGTTATCGGATTCTTCTGTCTTATGGATGTCGCTACGGTTGTGAAAGAAGTCTTTGATTTGGATTTTCGATTGAATGCGATTACAGGCGGAATCGGTTTAGCGATAGCCGTAACTCCGATTATTTTCACGGTAGCCGAAGACGCATTAAATACGGTTCCACAATCGTACAGACAAGCTTCCTTGGCCTTAGGCGCAACCGAATGGCAAACTGCATATCGGGTGATGTTGCCTGCGGCTTTACCGGGAGTATTTGCGGCGATTTTACTCGGAATCGGTCGAGCTTTCGGCGAAACAATGATAGCATTGATGGCGACCGGGAATGCCCCTTTGATGTCTTTCGGACTATTCGATCCGACTAGAACGTTTGCGGCCACGATCGGCGCAGAAATGGGGGAAGTGATCTGGGGATCAAACCATTATAATATTCTGTTTCTACTCGGTGTTCTCCTATTCATATTTACTTTTTCATTGAATGCAGTTACTGAACTTTACGTAAAGAAACGGCTCATGAGAAAATTCCAGGGTTCTTGATGATTCGAAATCTATATACTGACTGACGGTTATCCCATTGAAATGGAAAAAAGTCCGCTTAAACCGCAAAAGACGACTCAAAGATAGAATCGGGACGATAGTTGCCGAAGGTATTCCGATGCTGGCCACGGTATTGATCGTCTCGATCATTCTTATCATGCTCGGAAATTTCGTATTTCGGGGAATCCTAAACGTTTCGTGGGAATTCTTAAGCGCCGTTCCTAAAAACAATAACCTGGAAGGCGGAATATTTCCCGCAATTTACGGAACAGTATATCTCGTTTTTATTATGATATTATTCAGTATTCCGATCGGTACGATGACCGGAATTTTTTTGGCGGAGTACACTGCGCGAAATTCTTGGTTCACCTCTACGGTCCGTTTTGCGATCAATACGTTGGCTGGAGTTCCCTCTATCGTATTCGGGTTATTCGGAGTCGGTTTTTTCATTCAATTTGTAGGTAAAGGAGTCGATTCCATCGCAGGGAATCCTTCTCCGGTCTGGGGCAAGCCTGCAATCATCTGGGCCGCCGCTACCTTAGCCGTTCTTACACTACCGGTAGTGATCATATCGGTGGAAGAAACGATGCGTAGCATCCCGAGGGAAATGCGCGAAGCAAGTCTAGCTTTGGGTGCCACGAAATGGCAAACGATTTGGAAATTAGTACTTCCGAATTCGCTTACAGGAATTCTAACCGGAGCGATTCTTGCCATCGGGCGCGGGGCTGGAGAAGTCGCTCCGATTCTCTTTGTAGGGGTCGTATATTCGCTTCCGGATCTTCCCACAAAATTGACCGATCAGTTCATGCAATTAGGATATCATTTATTCGTATTGGCGACCCAATCGCCCGATGTAGATAAGGCCCTTCCTAAACAATACGCGACAACTTTAGTTTTATTAATGCTCACATTCGGAATGAGTTTCTTTGCGACGTATTTTCGCTATCGGATTCGAAAAGGGAAACACAAAGCAAGTACATAATAAATTCGCTTAACAATAGAATCATGCGAGGAGAAATTCGCAGGTGAAAGACAGCCACAAGGTAAAAATCAAATCTCGCCATTTCAACTTTTTCTACGGAGAAAGCCAGGCTCTGCACGATATCTCCCTGGACATTCATGTAAAGAAAGTCACGGCTTTTATCGGCCCGTCCGGATGCGGGAAGTCCACTTTCCTCAGATCCATCAACCGAATGAACGACGTAATAGACGGAACTCATACGGAGGGAAAACTCGAGATCGACGGGATCAACGTTTATGATCCGTTGATGAACGTGGTCGAGTTAAGAAAACGGGTCGGCATGGTGTTCCAGAAGTCTTTTCCGTTTCCAAAATCCATTTATGAAAATATCGCTTTCGGTCTGAAACTGAATTATAAAATTCCGAAGAGCGAAATGGATCAGATCGTAGAGGAAAGTCTGCGCAAAGCGGCGCTATGGAAGGAAGTCAAAGATCGGTTAGACGACAGCGCCCTAGGACTTTCCGGAGGGCAGCAGCAGCGACTTTGTATAGCAAGAGCGATCGCGATGAACCCGGAGGTCATTCTCATGGATGAACCTTGCTCCGCCTTAGATCCCATTTCTACCAAAAAGGTGGAGGAGTTTATCAATGAATTTAAGGACTCGTATACGATCGTAATCGTTACGCATAATATGCAACAGGCGGCCCGTATCAGCGATTATACCGGCCTCTTTTATATGGGAAAATTGCTGGAGTTCGATACTACTAAAAAAATCTTCAATGATCCCTCTAAAAAGGAAACCGAAGATTATATTTCTGGCAAATTCGGTTAGTCGATATTCTTAATATTTATCATTTTTGAGGCTAAATTCCGTCCGAAAAATAGCTTTTCAAGTATAGTCATGTAACCTATAAAAAGGCCAGGACGAAACTTGTTGTGATGCGTGTAAAATCTTCAAATTTAGTAGAATCTCTTTCCGCAGTTCTTCTGCAACTTGCCGACGTTATAGCGAAAGTTTCGACCGACCAGTATTCTCTCGCTCTTCCTGTTCTTTGCGGCTCTTCGATAGGAAAACACGTCAGGCATTCTCTCGAATTCGTCGAGGCTCTCTTAAAAGGGAGAGAAACGGAAATCGTTTCGTACGATCGTCGAGAGCGAAACCTTTTATACGAAAAATCGCCAATCGCTGCGTCGGAGAGACTTGTCGAATTGACATCGATTTTATGCGCTCGGACTTGGTCGGGGCCGATGAGGCTTTCCTATACTGCGGACCCATACTCCGGGGAAGAAGGTAGAACCGAATCATTTTGGGAGCGAGAGCTTTTATACGTGCAAGAGCATACGATTCATCACGACGCAATGATAAGAATCGCTTTGGAGCACTTAGGCACGAAGGATGTTCCGAAAAGTTTCGGCTTCGCATTTTCCACGATACAATTCGAGAGATCGACGCCGATTCTTTCGGACTGGGATCCGGTTATATAAAATTCGGATGAATTCGGATCCTTGCGAAGAAGAACTATTAAGGCTTTCGGATCCGATGGAGTTTTGGCCGACTTGGAAACTTTATCTTCCTCTAATCCCCTGGATCGCACTACTAAGCTTCCGCTCGATTCGATTAGGTTCCCTTTCCTCTTTGGGCTTCGGAACAATCGCAGCCGCAAATCCCGGAATACCGTTAGGCGGGTTGGTCGGCGAATCGAAGTTCGATATACTCAATCGACTTAAACAGGATTACGTTTTAAGAAACTTTTTAGTTGATACTCCATTCCGCAATTCGGAAAACATTCTCGCTCAAATGAAAAAGATCGGTTTGGACTTTCCAATCATCATTAAACCTAATGCAGGCCAAAGAGGTCAAGGAGTAAGACTCGCGAGTAGAAGCGAGGACCTGCCACTTATTTTATCCGAATCTAATGTTCCGTTACTCGTTCAAGAATTTCATCCGGGTCCTTACGAAGCCGGTATATTTTATTACCGCTTTCCTTCGGAGTCGTCCGGTAAGGTATTTTCCATTACTAGAAAAGCTTTTCCTCGAGTCATGGGCGATGGTCGTTCTACGCTGGAAGAACTCATACAAATGCATCCTAGGTTTCGCATCCAGACTAAAGTTTTCAGAGAAAGATTTTCGCAACGTTGGAAAGAAGTCTTACCGAAAGGTCGTATTTTAAAACTCGCCGAGGCCGGCAATCATTGCCAAGGTGCCTTATTCTTAGATGGAAAGAATTGGATCACTCCCCAACTGGAAAGATCTATAGAAGAGGCGACTCGACCGTTTACCGGTTTTTACTTCGGCCGATACGATATTCGTTTTTCTTCGGTGGAAGAGTTAAAATCCGGAAAAGGATTTAAGATCATCGAGTTGAACGGAGTAACTTCCGAATCTACCAATCTATACGATCCGCGATTTTCCGTCGGAGAAAGGTATGCAATTCTATTTAAACAATGGCAACTGCTATTTAAAATCGGAAGAGAGTCCGAAGGAAAGAAAGCAGGCCTGTTCCCTATTTTACGAGCATTGTGGGATTTTTATAGAGGAGATAGAAAAGTTCCCGACCTTTCTAATTAAGGAAGGAAAGAATAAAAAATTGCTTTCTTCGATTTGTCTTAATGCGAATATAAAAATCTTTTTCCCGATCTGTTCCGGAGGTCAAAGCTTTGAAACATAGGTTCTTAAACTTAATTTTCTTCCTTGTTGGAGATCCTAAAAAAAACTCTCTCGAACACAGATTGTTTAACTCCGTCGCCCTAGTTAACGGGGCTCTCAACATATTAGGCTCGATCTTTCTCCCGGAACACGAATATTATCTTCGCATATTAATTTTAAATTTAATATCCGGAGCGGCCTTGCTCCTAATGTATTATCTTTCGCGCGTGAAGAGTATTTACTATGCCTTATACTGGCCGTTTAATCTTACGATTCTAGTTTATCTTTCGTCCGTTTGGTTTTTAAACGGCGGTTCACAAGGCGGAAATCACTATTATTTCATACCCGCCCTCGTAATCGCGACGATTCTACTTAGAGATCATAACGTATTCTTAGTCTACGGACTGTATGCATTGTTTACCATGGCTTTGTACGGAATAGAATACTTCCATCCGAATTTCATAGTAGAAGTTGAAACCCGGGAGATAAAATACTCCGATTTAGCGGGAAATTATCTTTTCGTCCAAATACTTACAGGAATATTGATATTCATTTTGGCAAGAAATCTGAACATAGAGAGAGCCAAGTCGGATAATTTGCTTCGAAACATTCTTCCTGAAGCAATCGCAGACGAACTAAAGAGAAACGATAAAGTCCTTCCCGTACGCTACGAAAACGTATCCGTTCTCTTTACCGATATGGCCGGATTTACCCAGATTGCGGAGACTATGACTCCGGAAGAACTCTTGAACGAGCTTGATTCATTCTTCAAATATTTCGATCGAATCTCTAAACGTTACGGTTTAGAAAAAATTAAAACGATCGGAGATTCTTATATGGCTGCCGGAGGTTTACCGATTCCGAATTTCACCCACGCGGTCGATGCGGTACTTTGCGGACTCGAATTTCAAGTGTTTATGAAACAACAGAAAATAGAAAAAGACGCAGAGGGTTTGCCTAGCTGGTCCTTACGACTAGGAATTCATACCGGAAGCGTAGTCGCAGGCGTGATCGGTACGGAAAAATTCGCGTACGATATCTGGGGAGACACGGTAAATACCGCAAGTCGAATGGAAAGTTCTGGATTGCCGGGAGAAGTTAATATCTCTAAAGAGACGTACGATCGAGTGAAGGATTTCTTCGATTGCGAACCGAGAGGATTGATAAAGGCGAAAAACAAAGGAGAGATAGAAATGTACTTAGTGAAGGGAATCAAGACGGAACTTGTAGACAATGGAACGAGGGACACTCCGAGCCATGCTTTCTGGCATCTCTATTCGGAATTGGAAGGAAAGGAAAAAAACAAAGTCAGTTGAAATGATCCCATCCTCCGAGTAAGGCGGAAGAATCGACCTTTGCATCGTAGGGAATCTCCTCATCGTAACCCGGATTTCTTTCTTTGTACTCGTTTCTTTCGTTGATTTGATTTGCAAAACGTTCTTCGACGCACGGAGAAATCGATTGAGGCGGAAATCTGTCAGGATTGTCTTCGATGTAACGAAGATAAGAACCTAGAATCTGTAGGAGGAGGTCCAACTCGGAAGAAAAAAATCCATAGATATTACCTAAGGTCATATTTCCGCTGCGATAGGAGAAAACGGATGCGAGAGAAAAAAGTTTTTTGGGTGCAAGAATCTCCAAACTTCTCCATGCGCTTGCGTCTCTGGTCGCTAAGGAAAATGAAAGGAACTCTGCGTTGATTTTAGAAATCGTTACGATAGGTGCATTTTGACCTATATACGGTTGATGGGAGCGGACGATACCGTCGATTTCGGCCGGATCATCCAAAATGAAGGACATACAATCTTGAGAATAAACATCATCCAATCTTCTAGCGACGAGGCCCGCGAGATACACGCAAATCTCGCCGCCCGGTTTCGAAGACAAAGGGCTCAAAAAATTTTCGAGCATCAAAACATGGTTCTCGAAGGTTCCTTTCCAAGAACCTTTAGGAAGTTTCGACAGGTCCATACGATCCTCCCAGTTCCTCTCTATAAGAACGATCCTTTTCGCAAAAAGTTAAGCAAATTTCGAATTTTTTTATGAAGCTATATAGATCCTTTACTCTAGTTTTGATTTTTTTTTCCTTAGAAAGCTGCACATCCTTTAAGGAATGGAGAATGACCGAAGAAGAAGCCTTCGAAGATTTTTCCAAATCCGGAATTCGGTATCGGGATATATCCTTGCAGGACCAACGCCAGGATACGATTCATTCGGTTGCGGTAGGATGCGACGATAATTCGCCCAAAGATATTCTAGTCTTCGTGCACGGTTCTCCGGGAAACTGGATTCATTACTGGAGCTACTTAAAAGATTCGGAATTGCTTCAAAGATATTGCATGATCGGCATTGACCGCCCCGGATTTGGAAGATCGGGAAATCCTTTACCTGATATTAATCTTCAGGCTAAACGAATTATAGATTCCTTGTCCTTACTTCGGATTCCCCGTCCGAAAAAGAAATATATACTAGTCGGACATTCTTACGGCGGTCCAGTCGCTGCAAGAATTGCGTCGCTTAAAGAAAACAAGATCACTCATTTAGTATTATTGGCTGCCGCCCTAGATCCGGAGAAAGAAGAATTAAAATGGTACAATCGGCTGGCGGATACGAAAATAGCCCGTTTGCTGCTGCCATCCCCTTGGATCGTCAGTAATGAAGAAATGATCCCGATGAAAGATCAGCTGAAGGAGATAGAAGCGGATTGGAAAATGATCCGGTCCGCTACTTACATTGTACAGGGAGGAAAGGATACGTTAGTTGATCCAGCAAATTTAGAATTCGTCCGACGCCTATTTCCGAAAGGGTCCGTTAAGGAAGAAATTTTTTTACCGGACGGGGATCATTTTTTACCCTGGAACAGTTTCCCGCTTATAAAAAGGATTTTATTAGATATTGCTCAAGAATGAATGGAGAATTCTCATAATCTATATCACAAACATACTGTATTATTATGATTCGAACCCACCTATCTTAAAAGCAAAGATGCCAAAGTTTGTATGAGCTCCCACGGATTTGCGCGTAAGAAAAATACTTGAAACTTTTCGGAACCGGTGCTAAACGCGCGATTCAGCCCGTAGGGCCGGGAGGGTACCACCGATCCGGCCCCCGCCCAAAAAGGGCGGGGACTTCCAAAATCCCCTCAACAGTCGGAATCAAAGAGTCAAATCCTCGTTTTTCCGAGACAATTCCTTTATTTGAGGGGAATTGAGCTCCTTTTTTATGAAAATCAAGTATTCTCAACTTGACAATTTACTCATTATAACAGAATATATTTCTATTATAATGAAAATATTATTACGAAATAAAATCGCTTTTCTGTCAAATAATCGCCCACTTTCGCTTCCGGGCGGATTGAAAAGCGAGGTTTGTGCGAATTGAAAATGATCTCAGTCAATACGGAAAACATGTTCGCGTAAACTGCATGATAGGTTCGGAAATCGTATCGAATCGGAAGACGATTCAAAATCAAATAGAACGAAATGAAATATTCATTAAATTGTTCGTTTCCAAATCGGAGACGGCACATTCCCGCCCGACGATTCTGTCAGAATTTCGACTTAGGGTTTTCAGTTTTGTATTTACGAATCTTACGAACGTCGTAACACTAATCGGATTGAAATTTCCTTTCGGGAAAAATAAAGAACAATAAATCTATATAATACTTTATCGTTTAAACGAATGAGAAAAAGAAAATATACTTCGGAGATTTTACTATGAGCAGAAAAATAATAGTCGCATCGATGATAGCCTTCGCATTTTTATTCGGGTGCAAGAAAGGCGAGGCCCCTAACCTACCCGGAGATAGAAAGAATTTAAAAATCGGAATCTGTCCGGGCCCTTATGGAGACCTCCTTAAGAAAGCGGTTTTCCCGATTTTAGAAAAGAAAGGATACCATTTCGAAATCGTGCAATTTAGCGATTACATTCAGCCCAATTTAGCGTTGGCGGGCGGAGATATCGACGCGAATCTATTTCAACACGTTCCATATTTGAAAAAATTCTCCGCAGATAAAGGATTAAAGTTGGCTGCCATTATCAATGTTCCGACCGCCCCCATGTCCGTCTTTGCTGGAAAAACAAAGCACCCGAAGGATTTAAAAGACGGCGGTTCGATAACTCTTCCTAACGATCCGACAAATCAACTTAGGGCGTTAAAGCTTTTTGAAGAACTTGGACTTATAAAGGTAAACCCTGGGGCAAACCCGGCAAAAGCTTCCCTTAAGGATATAGCGGAAAATAAAAAGCGGATCAAATTTTTGCCCTTGGAGGCAGCTCAACTTCCTCGCTCGCTCGAAAGCGCGGATTTTGCCGCGATCAACGGTAACTTTGCAATCGCATCCGGATTGGATCTGACAAAGGCTGTAATCTTGGAGACTTTAGCTGAAGAACACAAAAACATTATCGTAGTACGAGAAAGTGAAAAAGATTCAGTTTTTGCAAAAGACATCATAGAATCGATAAAGTCCCCCGAATTTGCCGCAGTTATAGATAAGGATTTTAAGGGATTCCAAAAGCCAGAATGGTTCGGACAGAAAAAATAGACGAGTCAAAGAACGGTAAAACGATATTAGAATTTCGAAATGTATCGAAATCGTTTTCGAAAGCGAATTATCGCGCCGTAGACGATATAACTCTTTCGGTTCGGAAAGGAGAAGTTTTCGGAATTATCGGACAAACCGGAGCGGGTAAAAGTACCCTGCTTCGCTTTGCTAATCTTTTGGAAACACCTGATGCCGGTCAGATACTATTCGAAGATAAAAATATTACCCATTTAAAAGGTGCCCTCCTTCGGGAGCACAGAAGAAACGTCGGGATGGTATTTCAACAGTTCCAACTTTTTTCCAACAGACAGGTATTCGATAATATCGCCTTACCCCTGAAAGCGGCAGGTTGGAAACAAAGGGACATTGATGATCGAGTCGTCGAACTTTTGTCTCTGGTTGGAATCGGCGACAAGAAACATTCCTACCCTGCACAACTTAGCGGAGGACAGAAGCAAAGAGTCGGGATTGCAAGAGCTCTCGCCAATCGCCCACATCTTCTACTCTGCGACGAGCCGACGTCGGCTTTGGATCCCGAAACGACTAGATCCATTCTTAGTCTATTAAAGCAGATCAACAAAACTCTGGATGTGACGATTCTTTTGGTTACTCATGAAATGGGCGTAGTGCGCGATGTTTGTGATACGGTCGCAGTTATGGAACAAGGTAAAGTGGTGGAAAGCGGCTCTTGTTATTCGCTTTTTGCAGATCCTTTAAATCAAGCTACAATAAGACTTACCGGCAATGTATTATCGACGTCGATTCCCGCGGAAACTCTCGCCAGGACTAACGGGAGAATTCTACGTATCGTATTGAAAAACGAAGTCGCAACTCAGCCGATTTTGGGAAAAGTCATTCGCGCGACAAATATCGTTCCCAATATTCTGCACAGCAACGTGGAATATATTTCCGGTCAACCGATCGGGATTTTCTATTTGGAAACGGATTCTAACGACGGGACTACCGAAACGATACGATCCGCCTTTATCCGGTACGGAGCATTAGTAGAGGAAATCTTTAAGTGAACTTTGCAAAGTGGTACGAACTATTACCCGATTTATATGCGGCATTCGGACAGACATTCCTTATGCTTGGGATTTCCTTAACCGCGGCATTGATTCTCGGAATCCCGCTCGGGTTTCTGATTTTTTTAACCGATAAAGGAATCTTCTTACGAAATAAACTGTTGAATGGGACGTTAGGAACATTCGCTAATCTTATCCGATCCATACCTTTCGTAATCCTATTAGTCGCTTTAATTCCGATAACATTAGCCGTTACGGGAACTACAATCGGACCGCTTGCCGCTTCAGTTCCGCTCTCTGTCGCGGCTATCCCGTTCCTTGCAAGACTTGTCGAATCCTCTTTACGGGAAATTCCTGACGGAGTTTTGGAAGCAGCCGTATCGACGGGAGCCCATTTGGTTTTAATCATTCGTGAAGTACTTCTTCCGGAGGCATTACCCGGAATTCTTTCCGGAATCACGGTAACAACGATCAGTCTACTCGGCTATTCGGCCATGGCAGGTATCGTCGGCGGAGGAGGAATAGGCGATTTGGCGATTCGATTCGGCTATTATCGCTACGAAGACGACATCATGTTTTCGACGGTGGCCGTTTTAATTATAATCGTTCAAATCTTTCAATGGGCAGGAGATAGATTGCGAAAGAAGAGCGATAAACGGGTAAGAAGCTAGACTATCATTAAATTCGAATCGAATACCCGAAAGCCCAGATAACGCTATGAAGCGGTATCCTTTGTGCCAGATGATGATTTACTAACGCTTGCTTAATATTCGGATCCAAATTCGAATTTGCGATCGAGTTAAGTACGAACTCATTCGCCGTGCCGTAACTTTTGGATGGATCGACCGTCAATCCGTCGTTCGTATTTGACGGTAAAGGAAGAACCGTGCTTGCCCCCGGAACAACACCGACGGTTTGACCGCCTACGATATTCGGATAATAATAGTTATTATCTATCATATAAGTGTTCGGCCGATAGACGTCCGTTAAAGAAGCGAAGAAAGAAGCGTACTTAACCAAGAGTTTAAAATCGATATTTTTAAACCCGGATCTTTTATCGATATTATCGTTATAATACTGATACCCTAGGTCGAGTCCAGGTTGAATCTTAAATTCCTTCGTTATATCGTATTCATGATGCACGGAAAACCTATGAAACGTAGTTCCGTTGAAGGCGTTCGTAGGATAACCGGAATCCGTATCGTTCTGCCCGCCTATCGCGGCGCCGCCTATTCTTTCGGAAGTGAATCGAATATTAAAGAAATAGGAAGGATTTAAGTACGTCAAAAATGGGAGATTCCAGCCTACCGTAAATAACCCTAATGCGAAAGTGGGCTGACTATTGGCATAGTAAATCATTCCCACGTTAAAGTCCCCAAGACGATTCGTTTTCCATTTATAGAGCAGAACGGCGGCTAACGAGTCCCTTAAACCGTTTGTTTCCTTTCTTTGCCTATATACTCCCGGATTCTGCAAAGCTTGATTTAAGCTCACGTCAGGAGCGTACGGAGCCGCCTGAAATCCCCCGTCGATATCGCGGTTGGATCTCCCGTTAAGCGGAGAATATTCTCTAATCGTTAAGTGTAATCCTTCTAAATTCGTGGGAATATTGACGGCAGTATCCAAGATCAGAGACTTTGGCATACTGGAATATTTAAGATCCCCTCGTCTAGCATAGGCATTCCCATACAGGCTATTCCCGTTTATAAAAACGTCGTTTGTCACTGACTGGCTCCATGTTAAATCAAAGTCACGCTTTTTTTCCGATCCCGGGATCTCCGCAACTTTCAAGGTGCCCGTGCTCGTTGTAGGTTGTTCAATTGCCTCCGATCTAACGTGACTAGCAATATCCGACTTCGGAATTCGAATCGGAATCCCATCAACTAAAGTAAATATATAGTAATCATTCCCTTCTTTTTCGAATTTTAGATCGGATATTTTTCTACCGGACTTCAGGATGATTTCATCGGCAGAGAGCGATTGAGTTAACAATATTAAAAATAATGTCAACACTAAGAACAAAAAAATTTTACCGACGGTCTTCATAGTATTCAATACCTCCAAAACAATAGTACAGTTATTTAATATTCCATGGTATTTACGCATTTTCGACCAACGGTCGTTTTTTAAATAGGGATCGGTTAGACGTGATAGCTATCAAAACGAAGCCCAATAACTCGAAGGTCGCGCCGGCTATCCCTAGATTCGAGACCGAGGAATGTGCAACGATTGTCGAACCTACTAATGAACCTAATGAAATTCCCACGTATATCGCTGACGCGTTCAAAGATAGTAATACGGAGGACGATTCGGGTTGCAAAGATACTAATCTAGACTGCTGAGCGGGAGTGAATGCCCAACCGGCTAAGCCCCAAAGAGCAATCAAGAGAAAAATAATTACCGTCCTGAGTTGGACCGAGGCAATGCGATCCATATAAGATAAACTTAAAAAAGCAAAAAATAGGATTAGCGACGCACTTAATACGACATTCCTTGCCCCTCCCTTATCGGAAGAATACCCGCCGATCTGATTTCCTAAGGCGGATGCGAAGCCGAATGTCATCAGCACGAAACCGATCCCGCTTGCAGGAAGTCCGATTATCCGGTGTAAATACTCGGCAAGATAAGTGTAGATGCTAAATGCTCCGCTCAATCCCAAGATTGTTAAGAGAAGAATATTTAGGATTCGACCCTGTCGCAAAAAAGATAGACGCTCTTTTAAAAGAATAGGCCTAGATGGAGATTGTTCGGGTAAAAAGAATAAGACGCCTAGTAAGCTTAGGCTCGCGAGAACGGCAACGCCCAAAAAGGTGGCCCTCCAGCCGAATTCGCTACCCAGAAACGTTCCGAGCGGTACTCCCAAAACAAGGGCGATTGTCATACCGCTATAGACAAAGGATAAAGCTCTCCCTCTCCGCTCCGGCTCGACCGCGTTAGCCGCGTATGCGCTCGCAGTGGGCATAAATAAGCCTGCGGAAAGTCCTAAAAAGAAACGGATCAGCAGTAAACTAATGAAACTATCTGCAACTGCCGAAAGCAGATTCGAAAGAGTAAAGGCGATTAACCCCAAGGAGAGGCTGGTTTTTCGATTTAAGTTTCCGGTTGCCATTGCGAGAATCGGAGAGCCAAAGGCATAGGTGAAAGAAAAAACCGTAACGAGATAGCCTGCTTGCGCAATCGATACGGATAAATCGGAAGCCATTAAAGGTAAGATTCCGGCTATCATAAATCCCTCTGTTCCTACTGCGAACGCTCCCAGCGCCAAAGATGACAAAAAGACAGGCATTACGAACCCCCAATAGTTCAATTATATTTGAACTATTGAACTACTGGATTTTTTGTCAACCAATAGTTCAATAGTTCTTGAATTATAAAACTGTTGAGAATACTAGAGATAATCGATGCCAAAGCCGTTTTCACATCCTACTCCTGATCAAATCGAACTCTCCGCAATCTTCGAAGCGGTCAGTGATCCGATACGTAGAAAGATTCTTGTGAGACTCTCCGAGTTAAAGGAGGCTAATTGCTCTACTTTTCTGGAATTTGCCCCCAAAACGAATCTTTCCTATCATATAGGAAAACTCAGAGAGGCCGGGATTACTAAAACTCGCTTAGAAGGAACGCAAAAGTTCCTGTCTTTACGGGAACAAGAACTGGAACAAAAATTTCCTGGATTGTTAGAGGCGATTCTTAGTAGCGCTCGCTATGAGAAAGACTAAAGAAAGTTTTTCGGAAAGCGAACTTACAGAATCTAAGAAAGCCCGATGACCCTTGGATCGCGAACTGTCCTAATTGGCTTCGATTCTTGGCGGAAAATTCGAAGCACTAATATCTTCTTACTGGATGCGAATTCAGAATCGTAAGAATTAAAATCTCGGCCCTTGAACGATTGCTTCGTATATTCTCCACCTTTTTTCCTGATAAATCCGAACGCATCCGATCCGGATGTCTCAGATAGAAAGACGGGCTTAGAGAATGTTTGTGACGGCGGTTAAAGAATATTTAGCAACGTATTCAGATTTATTTTATATCGATAAGCGTCTTCTACTTGAAGAAACATATAAAACTTAGGGTCGCGATCTCTCTTCTCATCTAGTCGATCCGAGAAGCTATCATCCTAATTTTTACAAATATCGCAATTATTACATTCAGGAAGATTCGCACCAAAGTACTCGTAAACGAATTCTCTTCTACACTTATCCGATTTCAAATATTGAAGCATTTGGTAAAGGCGGTTTAGACCGGCCTTCTTCCTTTCCTCTCTCAGTTCTTTCGAAAGAAGTTCCTCCGGTAGCTCACCTTCGATTCGAAGAGAATTTCTTTCTAATTCTCCGGAGGTTACTCCGTGTCGTTCGAAAAGGTTTAAGACTGTCTGCAATCGATGATCGCCTCGATTTTTATGTACTACTTTCGCCTGGAGTTCTTCATAACTAATGGAAGAAAGCCGGTCTCCAAGCTGACACATGGTTCGGAAAGTTCTGAGAATGAAGGATTCGTCCGGATTCTGCCATTCTATAAAATCCATCAACACGGCAAGATCGTCTTGATTATAAAAAAGATGACAATCGGACGATTTACCGTCGCGGCCTGCCCTGCCTATCTCTTGATAATACGCCTCCAGAGAGGACGGAAGTTCCGCATGCACAATCGTTCGAATATCCGGCTTATCCACTCCCATCCCGAAAGCGTTCGTAGCCAAAAGAAGACGATCTTCCGACTTTAGAAATTGATTCTGAATTTTCCTTCGTTGTTCCGACGAGAGTTGTCCATGATAAATTTTATACGCGATTTTTTTTAAATCCAGCTTCTCGGCGAATTTCTCCAAATTCTTGATAAGATTAAAATAAACGATGGTGTTTCCGCTCTTCTCCTTCAATAAAGATAGGATCGCCTCGGTTTTTGAAGACTCGTCCAAGAACGTTTTGACGTCCAAAAACAGATTCGGCCTGCATATTCCTTCGTTATAAATTTGAATTTCGGACTCGGATAATCCGATCTGCCGAATAATATCCGACTGAATCTCCCTGGTCGCCGTCGCTGTAAGGGCGATCGTAACAGGATTATGTAATACGTTTCTAAACTCGGAGATCTTAGTATAATCCGGACGGAAATCATGCCCCCATTGACTGATGCAATGTGCCTCGTCGATCGCCAATAGGGAAATTTTTCTCTTTTGCAATGAATTGATAAATTCGGACTTTCGAAACCGTTCCGGAGAAACATAAACAATCTTGTATAATCCTTTCCTTATATTTTCGTAACGCTGAATTCTCTCGGGCTTGGATAAGGAGGAGTTGATGAATTCCGCGTCGATTCCGAGTTCCTTTAGTTTTCCCGTTTGATCTTGCATAAGAGCGATCAGAGGGGAGATTACGATTGCTAGTCCGTCCAAAGCCATGGCAGGCATTTGATAGCAGATCGATTTTCCCATTCCTGTGGGCATCACTACCAGACAATGTTTGCCGGATAGAATATCCTGTATAATTTTCTCTTGCGTAGAACGAAACCGGGAAATCCCGAACAATTGCTTCAGGGCGGAAATAGAGAGCATTACAGTTACGATATCTCAAGGCTCGGATTCGACAAGCCTTTGACTTTTTTCTTTCGATCCGGCTTTAAATGCAGAATGTTCTTAGCAAATCTTGTTAAGCGGCCCGGCGGCCGACCGGAGTCAATCAGTCGATCTTCCCGACCTTTCACTAACAAAATCCGGATGCAAATAGTAAGGACAAAGAGAACTGATGTATTCCGCCGCACAACAAAACTGCAAACCGGACAATTCCGGAAGGGATTGATTGTAATTTTGGATGTCGCTTAGAAGAAGTCAATCTTATTCGTTATATTAGATAGACCCCAATTAACTATCAGAATTTTTAATTCTAGTTCGATCAGCTCTATAATAGTGAATCGAATATTAAGTGATTGATCGCAGGATGAAAAAAATAGAAAAAGAAAAAAAGAAACTGGTCTTTCCTTCTAATTCGCATAAATTTTAAATCCTCATGAAAGACTTCCCAATTTGAAGCTCTTTCCGAATTCAGAAATCTTCGACCGAAGTCAAAGAGCGAGCAGAATAATGAAATTTTCGCGAGATCGAATTCTTGTCAAAGAATCGTGAAAGTGAAAACGTTATTGCCAGATATATAATATACTTGCAGGGTCGTCCATTCAGTAACGGCCTTGTGAAACATCTAAAGGAAAAGAGTGAATGCAAATAAAATCCGTCGTCTCAATTAAAAATCTTTCTAAAACTTATGCCTCCGGGTTTCAAGCGTTGAAGAATGTAAGCCTGGAAATTCGCGAGGGGGAAATCATCGCCTTATTGGGGCCAAATGGAGCCGGTAAAACTACGTTAATCTCGATCATCTGCGGCATCGTAAACCCAAGCTCAGGCTCGGTTACCGTCGCAGGGTATGATATCATTCGCAATTATCGGCAAACCCGCTCCCTAATCGGACTTGTCCCGCAAGAACTGACCGTTCATGCATTCGAAACCGTTTGGGCGACGGTTAGCTTTAGTCGCGGTTTATTCGGAAAGCCGCCGAATCCCGCTTATGTGGAAAAAGTATTAAAATCTCTATCGTTATGGGAAAAGAAAGATCAAACGATCATTACTCTTTCCGGAGGTATGAAGCGACGCGTATTGATCGCTAAGGCCCTCGCCCACGAACCTTCCGTATTGTTTTTAGACGAACCCACTGCCGGTGTGGATGTGGAATTAAGGAAAGATATGTGGAACATCGTGCGATCATTGCGCGACAACGGAGTCACGATCATTTTAACGACACATTATATAGAAGAGGCTGAAGAGATTGCTGATCGAGTCGGAATTATAAATAACGGAGAATTGATTCTTGTCGAGGAAAAAAGCGAGTTGATGCACAAGCTGGGGAAAAAACAGATCATCATCGACTTGATATCGTCCCTGAATTCGATCCCAAGCTCTCTCAGCAATCACGAATTAGAAATCGTTAATAATGGCTTGCAACTCGTCTATACTTACGATAGCAACGGGAAACAAAACGGAATCACTTCTTTCTTGGACGATCTCAGAAAGGCCGGTATCGGTTTCCGAGATTTAAATACCACGCAGAGTTCTTTAGAAGAGATCTTCGTTAAATTAGTAAAGGAGTCCAAATGAATTTTCACGCAATCAAAGCGATTTATATTCTCGAAATGTCCCGGACCAGAAGAACTCTGATGCAGAGTATCGCGTCCCCGGTTATTTCCACTTCGCTATATTTCGTCGTATTCGGTTCCGCCATCGGATCCAGAATACAGGAAGTGAGCGGAGTCGCATACGGATCCTTTATCGTTCCGGGTCTTGTAATGCTTACGCTTTTGACGGAAAGTATTTCTAATGCGTCCTTCGGAATCTACTTCCCTAAATTTACCGGAACGATTTATGAAATCTTATCGGCGCCCGTCTCCAGTTTGGAAGCCGTACTCGGTTTCGTAGGCGCTGCCGCTACTAAGTCCGTCATCCTGGGCGTCATAATGTTAGCTACCGCGTCGATGTTTGTTCCCATAAGAATCGCGCACCCGTTTCTAATGGCATTTTTTCTAATCTTAACCTGCATATCATTCAGCTTATTCGGTTTTATCATAGGAATTTGGGCCGATAACTTCGAAAAACTGCAAGTCATTCCGATGCTGATCATTACCCCATTGGTGTTTTTGGGCGGAAGTTTCTATTCTGCGAATATGCTTCCTCCGTTTTGGCAATCTCTAACTCTCTTTAATCCGGTACTCTATTTAGTTAGCGGTTTTCGTTGGAGCTTTTTCGAGATTTCGGATGTAAGCGTCGAAGTAAGTTTGGCCATGATCCTCGTATTCCTAACTAGCTGTTTAGCCGTAGTGACTTGGATTTTCAGAACCGGATATCACATTAAGAAATAAGAAATTTCATCGAACGTCGGGAGCCGATTCGACTAAGCTCCCAGTTTCATGCGAGATCCATCTTCGAATCTCGGCGAAGTACCGTGAATTCGTTTATATGCTTTGGAAAAAGCGAATGCGGAGGAGTAGCCGACGGTTCGAGCTACTTCTTCCAAAGTCGTATTTTGCTCCCGGAGCAATGACTTCCCTTTTTCTATCCGCAATCTTGCGAGATAATCCATAGGAGTGCAACCCAGCGTCTCCCGAAATCGATTTGCCAAGGAAGCTCTGGAAATACCTACAACTCGGGAAAGTTTTTCCAAAGTCCAACCGTAGGACATTTTTTTATGCAAAGCTTCCAGCACGGATAAAATTTTTTCATCCTTAAAAACGGTTCTCCATCCAGGCGAAGAAGACGGGTGAATTTCCAGCCAATGCCGAATAACGTAGTACAAAAGAATATCCGTTAGCCTTTGCAGAATCAAATCCGATCCGATGCCGGAATCAATTTCTTGAGAAATTAAAACCAAGGTCGTTTGCAGCGGATGATGGGAAGAAATTTCACCGGACCTCACCAATATATGGTCGGGAAGCTCGAAGAAAAAGGGATGCTGAGGAAAATCAGGCACTTCATATCTAACGGAAACAAAAGTCGTTAAAGGAACCTTATTCGATTTTGATTCTTTCTCCGCGACTTCCTTGAATCGAAGGAGATTCATTGCTTGTTGGTCGGGAGACGATACGAGATCATGATCAAAACCTTTCGCAATAAACAGAATATCTCCTTTTTCCAAACGTATGGATTTACCTTTAAATCGAACGTAGCAGGAGCCCTGCGAAAGCATATGAAATCCCCCGCTCTTATCACAAGGGAACTGCAACCCCCAAGCTTTATACATGGAAGTTCTGGCGAGCAAATCCGCTTTCCATCCCGCGCCGGTCAATATTTCGGAAAGTAAATCCATTCTCATAGTATCTAACACCATATCCAAAAGTCTACCTAATTATACGATTGGATATGTCTTTTGGATTCACGGACATAGCCAAAAATTAAGAGTCGGAGTATGCTTCCGGAACAAAGGAGCGAAGAATTATGAAAATTTTCGTATACGGCGGCACCGGCCTTGTTTCAGGCTTTATTGTAGACTTACTTTTAGCCTCGGGCCATGAGGTATATGCCGGAACCCGAAACCCTTTGACGGGAGCCAGAAAACCAAATCTGCATTGGGTTTTTGCGGATGCCCTTCAACCGGATAAGGGTCTAGAAGTTTTAGAGAAGGTGGACAGAGCGTTTTTCCTTTCTCCACCGGGTTATACGGATCAATATGCGATTCTGAATCCGTGGTTAGAGAAAGCTAAATTAAGAAAATTAGATAAAGTCGTGCTGATGTCCGCGATGGGAGTGGAACACGCACCCCCCGAAGCTCCTTTCAGAAAACTGGAAATCGCGTTCGAAAATTCCGGGCTACCCTTTACGATCTTAAGGCCGAACTGGTTCATGCAGAATTTCCATACTTTCTGGATTTCAGGAATTCTAAAGGATAAGAAAATCTATTTTCCCGGAGGCGAAGCAAAGACTAGCTTTATAGATGCCAGGGACATTGCTTCCTCGGCAGTATCCGCTCTTTTAAACGATTCGTTTAATGGAAAAGGGATCGCGCTTACCGGACGCGAAGCATTAACGCACAGAGAAGTAGCGGACAAAATTTCGAATGCGACCGGATTAGCTGTCAGTTACGTAGATATAACTGCGGAAGACTTTAAAAAAGGATTATTACAGGCAGGCCTCTCGGAAGATTACGCTAATTTTATGGTGTACATAGCCGGGGCGCTCAAAGAAGGCTATTCATCTCCTGTATTAACAAGCGTCAAAGAGATGACTGGAAAAGACCCGATAAAATTCGACGAGTACGCATTAGATAACAAGGCAGCTTGGTTAAACTAGATCCGGAGGAGAGCGACGAATATCGCCGCTCTCCTTTTACCCGCTTCTTATAGAGGATCTTCAAGAAATCGATCCGGCAAAAGAGAACGCGAAACCATTGCTTATACTGGAAAAATCGCGGTTCAATATGTTTGCTATCCTGCATCAAAAATGTCAAATTCTTGGTATGCCAAATAGATTAATCACAAATATATATATAATGTCCGATGAAAATTCGGGATTCCTACGCCTAACCGTCCCGCGACGAGTTTAATGCCGGGGAGAAAGAAAGCCCTTTTTCGCACAATCCTTCGACTTAAATATGATTTCCTAAGAGGAACATAACGTAATTTAGAGCATCTCTCTTCCATTTCTAGACGGCGATAACTCGTAAAATGGAATCAACTTGACTTTCTATAATTTCCCCATATTCTTACAGATCCATCATGTATGATTCTATCTTGTTTTCTCATCATGCTATCGGCGTTTTTTCCCTTTTTCTGTTAACCTGCGTTCTTTCCGGATTCCTTATCTTCAAGAAAAACAAAACGCGTCCTACATATTACTTAATTATAATGTATATAGCCTACGGAATCATGTTCCTAGGATATTTTATTTCGTATTCCTTATTCGACCCCATTTCCGCGTATCACAGATACTTAACAGTGTTCATGATATTTGGAATCATCGCATTTATAGGATTTTCCTATAATTTTCCCAAAAATATCCATCAAAAAGAATCTAAAATCGTCATTATCCTTAGTTTAATCATCGGATTAGGGGCCTGGCTTCATTTTGTTTTTAAAACTTACGGCAAAGAGAAAGTCTTTTCGTTTACGGCCCACCAATTCAGCTTCGATTTCGGGAAGGAAGCGAGTGCGGTAATTCTTTTATGCTTTATCATCAGCATAGTCATATTAGTCAGAAAAATTCTCTTTTACTCCTCTTATTCCGGTATTCTCCAAAGGTGGAAAAACAATTTTGCAGATTCAAAATCTGCCATTCGAATTCCGATTCAATTCGCGTTAGGAATTCCTATCGGACTTATCAAAATCGTTTTCGCCAAAGGAAAGGAAGCGATCGCGCTACGCGCCTTCCTATTCACGGTCGTATTAAATATTCTTAACGCGTATAATAACTTATTAAACAAATCAGGTGCAATCTCTTACGATACGTTCGCCATCGCTTATTTTATTCTATCGGTAATCGCAATCTTCTTCATTCAGAGCGCATACTTAAACCATTCCCCCGAACCCACTAGCTTCATGGTGAAAATTCTCTCGAGTGCGGTCGTTAGCTTGATTTTAGCGTTAGGAGCCATCAGCTATGTAACCGTCTTTGCAATCGATAAGGCCAATGAAAAAGAAAACATCGTGGAAATGGATGCCGTCAAGAAAGCGATAGAGAACGGGGATAGTGCTTATCCTAATAATGTCAAATATATCCTTTCCCGTAAATCCGGACCGGGGGTTTTTGATCATAATTATAACATAATATTCTCAAATGACCCTTCATTCGGATCGTCGACGTTACAAGAAGGCGAAGCTAGATACAAGAAACAGGAACTTCATGAGTTAATCGAACGAAACAAGAATAAATATAGAAATAAAACGGAAAGTGAAATTCTATCCCTTTCCTCGGACGAGTTAAACCGCATTCAGCTGCCTCTTCATACTAGATTGTACCGAATGGCCGGAAATTTTTATACGCATTACGACTTTGAAATCGGTCGGACGAGATACGAAGTAGGTTTTAGTTATCATGAATTCAGGGAGGTCATTCATAATGTGGCCCGCTGGTTAGTTTTGATACAGCTAGGAACGACGATTTTTATTCTGATATCTTTTCCGATATTACTACACGTTAGCCTAGTCAACCCTCTGAATAAATTATTATCGGGAGTTGAAAAGGTCAATCACGGCGATTTAACCGTCAATGTTCCGATTAAAACCATGGACGAAATAGGTTTCCTGTCCCTTTCTTTCAATTCAATGGTCGACTCGATTCGGACCGCGAGAGAAGAACTGCAAGATCACGCGGACCATCTAGAAGAAAAGGTGGAAGAAAGAACGAAGGAAGTTCAGGAGAAGATGCGGGAAGTCCAACAGTTAAAAATCCAGCAAGACGGCGATTACTTCCTGACCTCCTTACTAGCAAAACCGCTTTTTTATAATGCGAATAAATCCGCAGTTGTGAATACGAATTTCATAATTAGACAAAAGAAGTATTTCGAATTTCGTAATAAACAAGGGGAACTTGGAGGAGATATCTGCCTAACCGGAAATTTGAGACTCGGTACTGCCGATCGATTTAAAAAATACACTATGGCAATGAACGGCGACGCTATGGGGAAATCGATGCAAGGGGCCGGAGGTTCCTTGGTTATGGGAGTGGTTATGAACTCCATTATGGCTCGGTCTGCCGCCAATAAAAGAATCCTGGACAGGACTCCGGAAGAATGGTTAACCGACGTCTATCATGAAATTCATTCGGTATTCAAAAGCTTCGACGGAAGCATGGTTATCTCAGCCACAACGGTGTTAATCGACGACGAAAGCGGCGAAATGTTCTATTGGAATGCGGAGCATCCGTTTTCAGTACTGTATAGGGACGGAAAAGCATCCTTTATCGAAACGGATCTAGAACTTAGAAAGCTAGGGTTGGATTCGGAATACGAATTTAAAGTCAGAAAGTTTCAATTGCATACAGGCGATGTCGTCATACTTGCTTCCGACGGAAGGGACGATCTTTTATTAGGCACTAATAATGGTAAAAGAATCATAAACGAGGACGAAACGATTTTTCTGGGCATAGTAGAAAAAGCTAAAGGGGAAATCGAAGAGATCGAGCATAATATTCGGCAAGTCGGAGAGATCATAGACGATTTATCCATACTCCGAATCGGTTATCAAGAGGTAGGAGCACGGGCTCTTACGAACGGAAACTCTGAGAGAGATGATTCCGAAGAAAAAACAACCGTACAAGATCTGTATAAAGAAGGAAGGGAATTATATAAAAACGGAGAAGTGCAGAAAGCAATATCCATCCTGTTAGATGCCTATACTACCGATTCCTCGAATCAAAGGCTAAATAAACTATTAGGTTTGATGAGTTTCAAAGAAAAAGATTATCCTTTAGCGATAAAAGTTCTGAGCCAATACTTATCCTACGACCCGGATACGGCGGAACTTTGGCATTACCTTTCTATCGCAGAAAAACGATTAGGAAATCTTGCAAACGCTTTGGAAGCTGCAACGATGGTGAACAAACTACAACCCTTGAATGTTCAGAATTTGATACATCTTTCGGATCTAAATCGCCTATTAGGAAATAAGGACGAAGCCATCGAATTCACGAAGACCGCGGAAGAAATCGATCCTGAAAACAAGAACGTAAGGAAATTGAAAAAACTTCTGGAGATCGAATGAAGGGAAATTAATCTTTTTTCTCGTAAAACTGGGCGAAAGCAAAATCTCGAGCATTCTACAAGGACCGCCACAGCGATCATTCATTCTGTCTCTTATCAAAAATGAAACATTTCGCATAAGAAATTTCGATATGCGAAATTAACTGCGGTATTTTTTATTTGACTACATGCCAATAGAAGCCTAGCATGATATGAGCCTGCTGTTTTCTTTTCTAGATTACAATTTTGTGAAAAAACAGGATTCTTTCGTATTCGCCTTTATCGGAAGTATCGAGAAGAATAAAAGCGCTTTCTGCCGGTTTATGCCAGTTCCATATGACTCGTTTTATATATTCAATTTTCGTAATAGCGATATTTTTCTTAAATTCGCCGGATGATATCGAGGAACGGATCCTACAATCCGATCTCGCCTGGGTAAAAAGCGGTTCCGAAAGTATTTCCGTACCCTGGCGGAAGTATAAACTTAATTACTTCGTTAATGTCCTGGCCGTCTTCGATCAGAACGAAGGAAGCCAACAAGTCGAGAAAGACAAAGCAAATCATCCCGACAGTCGAGTTTTTGCCCGAACTTTGACTTTTTCATTTTTAGTATTCCGCAACACTCCTTTTAAATCGTTCGCATCCGTTCCGAATCTTTTTTCTCGACCGCCCCCTGAGTCGATCCTTATCTAAGCAATCTCGTTCATTCACTGCGAGTCCGTATGTCGATCCCTCCGGCATCCTGACACGTAGTCGAAAAAATGCCATCGTTCTCACGAGCGGTTTTATTCCGAATGTTGAGTAATGTCTGCTTCAGAAGTATTCAGGAAATTATGGTCCGTATGAAATTCGTAAAAAAAATATTCTTCCTTCTATTGATTCAATCTATCGCGATATTCCCGGTCGTCGGACAGGAGGAAGTCAAAACCGAAGAGACAGCCGAGAAACCTCCCGAAAAGAAAGCCCAAGTAAACGAATCGACCCGGGAAAAATCGAATGCAATCAAGTCCGAAGCCGGAAAACTTCTCGATTCGTTGGATATCCACGGATTTGTGGACGTATATTACCAAGATAATAATAATCAATCGTCCGGAACTCAGACGGACACTTCTCGCGGTTTTGAAACGTACAACCTTCAATTTACGATCAATCTTATCAAATTAGAAATTCAAAAACTTGCGGACAAGAAAGATCCTTGGGGCTTTCGCCTGGATTTGATGAACGGAACGAATACGATCTATCAGGAAGTTCCTCGCAGTCAGACGAATTCTATTAATAATATGAACGCATTTCAACAGGCGTACGTATCTTTTTATCTGGACTATCATAAAGGATTTACTGTCGATGTCGGAAAGATGGCGACGCACATGGGATATGAAAAGATAGAATCTAAGAATAATCCGAACTATACGATAGGAGCGATATTCTTCAATACCACTTCTTTCCTGCATACTGGTGCGCGCATAAAGGGTAAAATCACGGACGATTGGGACGTTGCATTCTATCTTTATAATAGTGGATTGGGTTCCGGATATCAAAACGCATCCTTTCTTACCTCTACAAATCCTGCTTCGAACCCGACTAATACGAACATAGTGATCGACGGATTTAGACAACAAAAAGCCTACGGAACGCAAATTAAAGGTAATTTGATTCAAGACAGACTGGTATTCACTTACAATACTCTTTTTAGCAGCGATAATCCCTTTGCACGACAAAATCCTTCCCAAGTCTACTTAGGACAAACGATTAACTCTCAGTCGGGCGTTCAAAATTCGGCGCCCGTTCAATCGCGAGGGAAATTCTTTCAGGATATGTGGAATACCAACGAAGTCATACTTTCCCTCGGATTAACGGAAAACTGGACGGTAGATTTGGATTGGGTGCACGGCGAAAAAGGAGGAAGCGTATCGACGAACAATTCGCTCCTACAGCAGGAATATAATCCGAACGGAGTCATCAACGCATCCACATTATTAACGGGACAAACTACGCCTGTTCATATCAAGTCGATTTACAATGCCTACGGGATATGGTCGAAGTATAAGATCAATGAGAAGCTGGATATAAACGGAAGATTCGAATACATCGACGATAAAAGTAATAACGGGGCCCTAATTTCCGGTCCCGGTGTCGCCAATAATCCGGCCGAGAAGCAGTATGAAAAAGATTTTTATGCGAACGTAGCCGATATCATCCTTCAATCCTTGAACTTAAATCCGAACTCGCCGGCTTACGGACCAAACAGCCCTTTAACGCTACACACAGTCGTTGTTGAACGAATCGATAAGAACCAAAGAGATTATTCAGGATTTCGAAATTACGGACAGTACCATACCTTGACCGTCACTCCGGTCCTGAACTGGACACAAAACCTCCAGTTTAAACTAGACATTCGAAGAGACTGGGCGGATGGAATGCAATTCGTGGACAGCGGCGGGCATCGACTAAACTATCAAAATGGACTTACTCTTGGAATTGTTGCAAAGTTCTAATTATCATTCGGTATTTTTCGTCGTATATAAGGATATAAACCTTTGAACATAAAATATTTCCGATATATCCTTAATATATTTCTGTTTGTTAATGTAATTATTCTTCCTTCGGGCTTTTTATCCGCACAACAGGATCTTTTCAATGTTCCCGCCATGAAAATCACCGGAAAGGGAAAAAACTTCATACAAGAACAGATCATTTTTTATCCGGTTCAGACCCAATTCGATACTACTTATGTACACGGTTTGGGAAATAATCAGGAGATCGGATTTAGCGCCTTCAATTATTTTTTAACTTCACCCTATACCAATAGTCCTGCGCCGAACATCTCCTCTTCGTTAGGGCCTTATCCGACCGCAGCGCCGAATTTTCAATTCGTTTATCAAAAGAAATTCGAACCGACCGAAAATTTTCACGTAAGTTTCGGAACAAAGACCGGAATCGCCTCCGGCGCGACTCCCGCAAGTACCAGCTTCGCAACCTATAATTTCGCGGTGACCTCGACTCGCATAGAAAGTCTTCGGACAACCCTCTATATAGGAGCTTATTCTGGAAATCCCGCTTTCTTCGGATATTACAAGCATCGGCTTCTACCCGGCTCCGAGTCGAGTATCAGTCTTGTAGGAATGATGTACGGAATAGAAATCGATGTCGTCCCGGAAAAATTTAGGCTGGTCTGTGATATGATCGCGGGGGTAAACTCGGTCGGAGTATCGGTTTGCGGCTTTTCTTACGATTTTAATAAATCATATTTCATTTCCGTTGGATACCAGATTCCGAATCCGAAAGATGGCACATTCAATCCACATGCTTTATTAATCGAATTGAATGCGTATTTTTAATCCGATACGGAATCCTCCTAATTCATTCTCCTTCGTTTATCAAAATGCATTTAATTTTCTTAAATCATAAACGTCAGTCCCGTTTTTAACGGAAGTAAACCGGTCAGCACCGCAAAACAAAATAGAAGGGTCTCACCGGATTTTTTCGCGGCGACAAGGGCCCTCAATAAAAGTTCTTTCGGAGGAACACCCGTTAGGCGACCGGAACTAGTTTTATAAATTCTACATCCCGTTCCTCCGCAAGAGTTCTGTCCGCCTATATCCTTGTCATTAACGAGAATCGTAGGTGAGGAAAATTGTCGATACTCGTCGGCTAAGTCGATCGAGTCTTTATTGATCTCCGAAATATTTTCAGGTAGTTGCAGCTCTTTTAATACCTCTATAATTATCTCTTTAGTTGCTGCAGCATTCGGACAATTTGTGTCGTAAATTAATTCTATCTTCAAAATTATTCTCCAAAAGATTTAAAATCGGGCAAGGATCGGTTACATTCGCCGTTTCACAAACTTCGTGCAACTCCAGTAAGGTTTTTTCTAATTTCTGAAGTTCCGAAAGTTTACGACGAATTTCATCCAGCTTGCCACTGATTTTCGATTTTATGCGGGAGCATTGATTCGAATTTTGGATCTTCAAATCTAATAGCTCTTTAATCTCGTCAAGATTGAAACCCAATCTCTGGCTTCTCCTGATGAAACGAATTCGAAGAACCGCATCGGAATTATATAATCTATACCCGGCGGAACTTCTAATAGGCTTGCTCAGAAGATTCAAAGACTCGTAGTAACGTACTGTTTGAACGGAAACTTCGCTTTGATTCGCCACTTGGCCGATTTTCATAAACTTTTGCATATAGTTTAATCCCTATAGCGAACTATAGAGTCAATACTGGAATTTTAAAAAGCTATTTTTATCGCTAATAAACCCTTTGAATATCGTAACGATAGGCATGTACGTTAAGGAACTTACTAGATCCAGTTGCGCTGGGCGCCGGGAATATTCTTAATTATCTGCGGGAGGACCTACGATTTTTAGATGATTTTGGATTTTCCTTGCCAATTATGGGGTTTATGAACAGCAACGCTGACCCCTCTTCCGAAGCATGGCAGGAGGACTTTACCGATTCCGAAAAGGCCTCCGTTTATAAGGCGATTTATAGTAGAAGGGATATCAGGGCTTATACGAGTAATCCTATCGATGAAGACATTATTCATAAACTGCTAGATGCCGCACATCATGCCCCTTCGGTCGGATTTATGCAACCTTGGAACTTCGTAATCATTCAGGATATGTCGATAAGAAGAAAAATTTACGATCATTTCATAGAGGTAAACGAACGCGCAGCGAATCTGTATCGGGATGATCGTAAAGTAAAATACTCATCGTTAAAACTCCAAGGAATCCTAGACTCTCCGGTCAATATACTCTTCACTTGTGATCGAAATCGTGACGGTGAAAATGTCCTCGGGCGATCCACTAATAAGGATACGGATATTTACAGTACATGTTTGGCGGTTCAAAATTTTTGGTTGGCCGCGAGGGCGGAGGGATTAGGCGCAGGATGGATGAGTATTCTCGAATCCGAATTCATTCGCGAATTATTGGAAATTCCCGAGCACATTTTGCCGATCGCATATATGACTTTAGGAACGCCGGTATGGGTACCTAAAGAGCCGATGCTGGAATCCGTCGGATGGAAACATCGGGAAAATCTCTCCGACCTTGTTTTTAAAGACAAATGGGGAATCAAGCCTAGCTCAAATTCAATGACGCGAGACATTTCGAAGGAAACTCATACTATCTCCCCGCAAGAGCGATTAGATTCGCTCACCAAACCCAAACACTCGCTGGGTTTTATCGAAGAGTGTATAATAAAACTAGCAACTATTCAGCGAAAACAATTCCCAGCGTCCGAGAAAAAAGCGATTTTCCTGTTCGCGGGCGACCATGGAATCGCTTCGGAAGGAATAAGCGCATATAATAGCGATGTAACCGCGCAAATGATGTACATGTACATAGCTGGAGGAGCTGCAATCAATTCGATAACCCGAAAAAATCAAATCGATTTAGTTTTATTTGATATGGGAATTAACCACGATTTTAATAATGCGCCGGGAATGAAACATTTAAAAATCAGAAAAGGAACTAGGAATTTTTTGGAAGAGCCGGCGATGACGCAGGAAGAAGTGGTGCTTGCCTTTGAAAGCGGCAAAGATGCCGTTAAAAAAATAGGGACAAAATACGATATGATAGGTCTGGGAGAGATGGGCATCGGGAACACTACCGCATCTACTGCAATCGCTTCCATTATTTTGAATAAGGATCCTTTGACTCTTACCGGTGCGGGTACAGGTATCGGGAATTCTACCATATTAAAGAAAATTGAAATCATTAGAAAAGGTATTTTAGGGCATAAAAGCCGGACTTCAAACGAATGGGAGGCCCTTGTTTGCTTCGGCGGTTACGAAATAGCGGCCATGGTCGGTGCTATCGAAGAGGCATATTCTCTGGGTATTCCCGTCGTTTTGGACGGGATGATCACTAGCGTCGCTGCCTTAATCGCATATAGAAGAAATCCCGAAATCGTTTCAATACTAATAGCCGGCCACCTTTCAAAGGAACCTACTCACAAATTCATATTAAACGAACTAGGCTTAAGACCGGTGTTAGATTTGAACTTAAGCCTCGGAGAAGGATCAGGATCGGCGCTTGCGATGGGAATTTTAGATACTGGATGCGCGCTTTTTCGAGAAATGAAAACTTTTGAAGAAGCTAATATTCGATTTGCAGAAAACGAAGACGCCCGACTTTAAGAAATCGATCGAAATTTAATGTTAAAATCAAACGGATCATATTGTCGATCTACAGTTGATCTATACGAAACCATAATTGAAGTAAGAGGAATAAGATGACTAAAACAAGGATGGAGGCTTTTAGCGACGCCGTTTATGCGATCGCATTGACTATTCTAGTTCTCGAGCTTAAAATTCCGACAGTCGAACCCGATCGACTATTTCAGGCGACCCTAAGCCAATTACCCAAACTTTTAGCGTTTATACTAAGTTTTCTAATCGTTGGAAAATACTGGGTCGCTCATCATTCAATGCTTAATTTGATTAAGCAGGTCAACCATGTCTCGTTGTGGTTGAATTTATTATTATTATTGTTTGTTTGTTTTATCCCTTACCCTGCGGGAGTATTAGGCGAATATCCGTATAGTCAATTTGCGATCGTCCTATATTCTGTCAGCCTTTCATTCGTAAATATCGCCGGAGCTATTTTTTGGACATATACGACGCGCAAGCGCGAAAATACGATCGGAGTAAGTAGAGAATATAGAAAATACGTAATTTACATTCATTTGTTTCCGCTAATCCCCTACACGTTGGCCATTCTTTTTACTTTTTATTCTATGACGGTTTCATATATCCTTATAGTGTTCGTTCCAATATTATTTATTGTACCCAATAGATTCATAGTAAGGTCCCCCCCGCCATTACCCTAGATCCGTTGCTCATCGTCGAGGGATATCTTTCTGAACCCCTTATAAGCGAGATTCATTATAGAAACAGAAGAGACTCGACCGTTGGCTTTAACGAATTTTAGCCTTCAATGATTTTTGGATTTTGGAGTATGGATAAATTCCACGAATTCTTTAATAAACCGATCCAGTCCCAGAAGTTTCCCGCAATTAGAATTTAGGATAGAACTTCCGAGCTGTCAAGCCGCGAGCTTTGAAATTTCGAATTCTTTTAACTTCTCGATGTCGATACACTTTCGGTTCTGCATCAGGAAGGGTCGCTTAAATTTATCTTAGTATAGCGTTTTATTCGGCTTCTTATGCAAGATAATCAGGAAATATTTTATGGAAACGCCGACGACCAAGTTCTAAAAATATTAAAACTTGGTCGCGACATTTCGATTTACGTTTCTGAATCCTTTCGGATAAACGAAGTTTATCTTACGGAAGCTGATTCTTTGACGCCCATTTTTGAAAACGATTTATAAAGAACCTTATTCCCGCCTGGAGGTTTTCCGATGTCCACTCCCGCTTTCAATAGGTCTGATTTTAAATCCTTGCGAAAACCGTGATAATCCACTTCGACCGCATGACGTTGACCGCCTCCGAAACTAAAATGCGGATGATCGATTTCATATTGAATGGCAGCTTTCAAATCCTTCGGTCTTTGGTATTTTCCCAAAATTTCCAAACAGGCTAATTTAGCTTGATAATCGGCCATCGGCCAGATGCAACCTACCGGTTGGAATAAGCCGATAAAATAAAGATTCGGATAGTCCGCGTGCATCATCTTTCGGTAAAGGGGAATTTTTTCAGCGTATTGAAAATCGATAAAAGATTTATCGAAGAACGGAAACGTCGTCCAGAATCCCGTGCAAGCGCAGATAATGTCATAGTGTTCCTTCATTCCGTTAACGAATTCCACTTCCTTACCGCGCAACGCTTTGATGGCCGGCCTCGGTACTATTCGCCCGTGACGAATGAAGTCCAATAAATCGGAATTTAAAGTAGGGTGATGGCTGAGAGCCAACGTAGTATTCTCGGGTAATCCGTAATTTTTATAGGATCCTTGGAGAACATGAAGAAGCTTTGTCAAAGTGAACTGCTTTATTTTCGCCGGGATCCAACTAGGAGTTAGGGCGGCAAATACGTCCGAGGGCATTCCGAATAAGAATTTAGGAAAAAACCATTGTGGGCTTCTCATGGAAAGCTTTACGCTTTTCGCAACTCTGGCGGATTCGACGGCAACATCGCATGCGGAGTTCCCACCTCCGATGATCAGTACATCTTTCCCTCTCCATTCTTCCGTAACACCTTTAAAATCGTGAGAGTGCAGAAACTTTCCAGTAAATTTTCCTTCATATTCGGGATACTTAGGATTCCAGTGATGTCCGTTCGCTACCATGAGGACGTCGAAGTTTTCCGTTTTTTTCTTACCGGCAGCATTCAAGAATTCGACCTTCCAGTCGCCCGTTTCAGTGCGTGTAATCTTTTGAATTGTATGCTTAAACCGAATCTTCTCGTACACTCCGAAATGCTTTGCATAAGACTCGAAATAAGCTTGTAGCTGCTTATGATTGGGATAATCCGGATAATCGTCAGGCATCGGAAAGTCTTCGTACTCCGACCAAACCTTGGAACTGATAATATGTGTATTTTCATAAACGCTAGAGTGACCCGTCTTAGCGTTAAAAACCCAATTCCCGCCCACTTTGTCATTTTTCTCGAAAACAACCACATCCAATCCGTACTGAACGCAATTTTTTCCCGCTGCAATTCCGCTAGGGCCAGCTCCGACGACGCAAACACGTTTATTCGGCTGCATGAAATTTTTCCCTTCCCTTTTTACGAATACATTTATTAATTTAGTCAAAAATCCAACAAATGTCACGTTTTCAAATATCCTACTTTTGTCGGATTCGGGAGCAAGAAATTTTTCTCTCTCGAAAATATTCTAATTTAAAGAAATATAACAAATGTTAGATAATTCTGCTAAAGCGCCCAAAATTTTATTAGAAAACAAATCGCTATCCCGTTCTAGAACGCCATTACAGGAACGTTCTCAGTTGAGAGTTGCCTTAGTTCTCGCAGCCGCAGAAAGGATTCTTGAAAAAGTGGGTCCTGAGGAAGCTTCGATACCGGAAATCGCCAAACAATCGGGTGTTCCTCGGGCAAGCATTTACCAATTTTTTCCCGATAAGTACGCCCTGTTTACTCGACTGGCAGAAATACACTTGGCAAAGGTCGGCGAAATATTGGCCCGCAAGGGCTCCAAGAACGAGAATATTTCCTGGAGGAAATTAGTCGGAGTGCTGGTAAACGCAGCGTCCGACTATTACGATTCCACTCCGGTAGCGGGTATGCTTATACTTGGCGGCCCTTTTAGCAGGAACGCCTACCTTGCGCAAGAGGTTACGATCGATACGATCGGTGCCGGAGTTCGGATACAACTTTCAAAACTTAAAAAACCTTTGCATCTCCCTAAAAAACCCGATGTAGCCACTCTAGGCGTAGAGATCGCCTTTGCATGCATGAAACGAGGTTACTATAAGGAAAATAGAATTTCCAAAGGGATTCGCGAGCAGGCAAATAATGCCGTTACCGCTTATTTTTCAAACTGGGCAATGTAAGAATGACATGCGAACATAGGAGAGAAACTTAACGTTTTCCTAAAACTCCGCAAAACCATCGAAAATATTTATGAATGCATAAACGATCATACGATCATGAAAAGAATATCATTTTTCGAATTTCAGTCCGAAAAATAAATCATGTGATTGGACTATAAATAAATTTTAATAATCCTCGTCCGCCCAACCTACATCCGACAAAAAGTCGTCATAAGATCCGTCAAACGTGCGAATCGTATTATTATCGAAAACAATTAATTTAGTAGCTACAGCCTTTAGATGCATTTCATTGTGAGTGACCATAATCACCGAACCGTCAAACGCGTCAATGGCCTCAATTAAGGAATCACAAGACTGCATGTCCAGGTGATTGGTAGGCTCATCCAAATATAAGAGATTACACGGTGTAACTAAGATCTTCCCGAGCAGAACCCTACTTTTTTCTCCGCCCGAGAGAACTTTAATTTTCTTTAATGCTTCGTCGTCGGAGAACATCAATCCGCCGGCGATGGTTCTCGCCAACCATTCCGAACAGGACCTATCGGCATTCATAATCTCTTCTACGACGGTGGCATTCTCGTTTAAATTCAATTTGTTGGTCTGTCCGAAATATCCTTCCTTTAGAGTAGGATGCTTCTGAATCTTTCCTCCGGTCGGAGATAATTCGCCCGCTAGAAGTTTCAACAGGGTCGACTTACCCTTTCCGTTTTTTCCTATAATACAGATCCGGTCCCTCTTTCCCACCGAGAGAGAAAAATCTTCGATTAAATACGGTTCTTTACCGGTGTAAGAAAATGAAAGATCCTCGACCGATAGCATTTGATTCGCGGCAAAAGGAGCGCTGTTAAAATATAATTCCAAATCTTGAATGGCTTCCAAAGCCTTCATCTCACCCTGCTTTTCCAATCTTTTCACTCGGGATTGGGCTCTACTCGCAAAACTCGCTTTAGCTTTAAATCGAGCGATAAATATCTCTTCCTGTTTTCTCTTCTTCGCTTCGTTTAATCTCGTACGCTCGTAAATTTCCTCGGCTTGATTGATTTGATTGTAAAGCTTATCGGTGTCTCCTTGGACTTTGATCGCTTTGGACCTATGAATCGCCGCTGTATGGGAAACTACGCTGTCCATGAAGCTTCTATCATGCGTCACAAGAATGATCTCACCTTCCCATTCGCGCAGGAACTCCTCCAGCCAGCGAATCGTCACGATATCCAAATAATTATTCGGTTCGTCCAGCATAAGCAAATCGGGCCCCGAAACTAGAAGCTTTGCTAGATTCATTCTGATCTGATACCCTCCGGAAAATTCGTCCGGATTTCTTTCCATGTCGGCTTCGGAGAAACCCAAACCGGAAAGAACTTTTTCAACCTGCCAGGTTTCGTATTCCTCCCCCTCCGGAAGTCCGAGTGCGCACTCTTCCAACACCGTCGGCTTCGTAAATTTTAAGTGCTGCTGTAAATGACCGATCTTATATCCCTTAGGAACGGTAATCGTCCCCGAGTCCGGTTCTACGGATCCGAGAATCATCTGGAAGAGGGTGGATTTTCCGTGACCATTCCGGCCAACGAGCCCCAATTTTTCTCCACGGTTTAAACTTAGATTTAAATCCTCAAAAAGTGTCTTCGAGTTATACGTCTTCTGAAGGTTGGATATCTTGATCATTTACGATAGCGCTCACGGTTGATATTAATGCCAAGGTTTTAGATCGAGGTAAGATTTCTATTCGGATTTAAGCGGGAGAACGGGAAATCAGGATATTAACGGAAAGACCTATCGGGTTTTCGTAATTACCATCCGAAAACTGCGCGAAGTTCGAGGCCACAAAAGAAGAGAAGCGGAAAAATCGGCTCCGGAAAATTCTACAAACCCGAAAGGTGAAGATAAGAAGACCGTCGAATACTTCGCTTTATCCGGACGATTACATGAAATAATGCAGAGTGATAAATTCCCCTCAAGTTAACGCGAAGCTTTTTTAAAATATATAGTAAATTAATAATATTCTAAATTATAAAATCCACTGCAAATCTGGCACATGAATATCTCAACAATCCTATTGATAAAAATCACCGACAAAAGGTGGTGTTCCCTTTCGAACTCATTTGCACATTTGCCTCACTTTATAAATATTGCATAATACAAATATTTCATACCGTATTAGTGAATCGAATACTGCCGAGTCCATAATAGGCTTTGCAAAATGGGAATCGCTGGAGAAAAAAAAATGAAAAAAGAAAAGAAACTATCTTCAAATAATAAAGAAAATATTGAAAACCGTGCTTATTTAGTGGGAGGAGGCATCGCCTCCCTATCCGCGGCCGCGTTTCTAATTCGGGACGCGGGATTCCCCGGCAATAAGATCAGCATCCTCGAGGAATCCGCAATAAGCGGCGGAAGTCTGGATGGTAGCGGAACTCCTCGAGGAGGTTACGTTATCCGAGGCGGAAGAATGATGAATTTGTCCTACCTTTGCACATACGATTTGTTTTCATCGATTCCATCTTATATAGAACCTAAAATTTCCGTATATCAGGAAATACTAAATTTTAACCGTAAAATTAAATCCCATTCCTTAAGCAGAGTCGTAGAAAGCGGCCGAAAAATAGACGTAACTAAAATGGGATTCAATCATAAAAATAGAATGGAATTGCTGCGCCTTTTAGTGAAATCCGAAGAATCTTGCGGAGCAAATCAGATTCGGGATTTTTTTTCCGATTCGTTTTTTGAAACGAACTTTTGGTATATGTGGGCTACTATGTTTGCCTTCCAACCCTGGCATAGCTTGGTTGAATTTAAAAGATATTTGCATAGATTTATCCATGAGTTCCCAAGGATAAACACGCTCGCAGGCGTAGACCGAACCCCTTTAAATCAGTTCGATTCTCTCGTATTACCGCTCCAAAAATGGCTGAAAGAAAAAGGGGTTAAATTCGAATACGGGTGCCGAGTTATCGACATCGATTTTCAAACGGACGCGATTCAAAAAAAGGCAGTAGGAATTCGTTATACTCAGAAAGGACGAATCAAAAATACTTCGCTTAACGAAAAAGATCTTCTATTGATTACGCTGGGTTCGATGACGGAAGGCTCGAGTTTAGGATCTATGAAAAAGGCTCCAAAATTGCTTTCCAAAAAGGCAGGAGGATCTTGGCCCTTATGGGAAAAGATAGCGAGTAAGAATAACGAATTCGGAAACCCGAAAATTTTCGACGAAAGAATTGCGGAATCAAAATGGGAGTCGTTTACAGTCACTTTTAAAGATCCGACTTTCTTTGATAGAATGGAGAAATTTACCGGAAACAAAGCCGGAACCGGTGGACTCGTGACTTTTAAAGATTCGAACTGGTTGATGTCGATCGTACTCGCGCATCAACCTCACTTTCTAAAGCAACCTGCGAATATACAAGTTTGTTGGGGGTATGGATTATTCCCCGATAAGATTGGAAACTTTGTTCATAAAAGAATGTCCGATTGTACTGGTGAAGAAATTTTAAATGAATTGCTTGGGCACTTGCGATTCGATGACGATCGCCGAAAAATAATAAACCATGCGATTTGTATTCCGTGCATGATGCCTTTCATTACCAGTCAATTCCTGACACGGCAAACAGGCGACCGTCCTGCAGTCGTTCCGAACGGTTCGGTTAATTTCGGATTCATAGGTCAGTTCTGTGAAATTCCGGATGATGTCGTCTTCACCGTAGAGTATTCCGTGCGAGCCGCTCGAATGGCCGTCTACTCATTACTCAATATCAAGAAAGAAATACCGAAAGTTTATAAAGATCCGAACACATTGAAAATTCTTTTCGAAGCGACTAAAACGATGTTTCGTTGATAGTTTTAATATCAAACGAAAGCGAAATTACTTCCTTTTGATACATTAAAACTGACTCATTCATGTTGCGAATCGGGAAAGAAGCGAATTCTTTCCCGATTCTCCGATCGAAATCCATGTTCGAAAGATTTTAGATTTTTTCTCGCTTTACGCAAATCCGGCTAAAGAATAAAACAGCTCCGCGATTCGCGATGAGGAAATAAATCACAATGATCAATCACCAATACCGTCTTGCTGCTCGTCCAGTCGGCTTACCGAAACAGACAGATTGGACATATACCGAAGAACCGACACGTTCCCCTTCCGATGGAGAATTTCTTGTTAAGATATTATATATTTCTTTAGATCCTGCGATGCGCGGTTGGATGAACGACGTTAAATCGTATGTTCCACCGGTGAGAATCGGTGAAGTGATGCGAGCTGGAGCGATCGGTAATATCATCGAATCCAAGCATCCCGACTTCAAAACCGGAGAATACGTCTATGGAGTTTTCGGAGTACAGGAATATGCAATCTCCAATGGAAGAGGCGTAACCAAAGTGGATGCCGCATTAGCGCCCTTACCGACTTACCTCGGAACTTTGGGAATGCCGGGAATGACGGCTTACTTCGGACTCTTAGATGTAGGAAAGGCAAAATCCGAAGACGTTGTCGTAGTATCCGGAGCTGCAGGCGCCGTCGGTATGCTCGTTGGACAAATTGCAAAGATCAAAGGATGTCGAGTCATCGGCATCGCGGGAGGAGCCGACAAATGCAAATACATTGTAGACGAACTCGGCTTCGATGCGGCAATCGATTACAAATCGGAAGATGTAAAGAAGTCGCTTCGCAAACATTGCCTGAAGGGAATCGACGTGTATTTCGATAATGTCGGAGGAGAAATCCTAGACGCAGCTATGACTCGCTTAGCGAAACATGCAAGAATTGTAATATGTGGGGCTATCTCCCAATACAATAATACCGAAGCGCCTCAAGGTCCTCGAAACTATATGGCCCTTTTAGTATCTCGTGCAAGGATGGAAGGCTTCGTAGTCTTCGATTATGAAGATCGATATCTGGAAGCTATTCGAGAAATGTCCGGCTGGATGGCGGAAGGAAAACTTAAGTCCAGAGAAGACATCGTAAAAGGCCTTTCTACATTTCCGGAGACACTCCTGCAATTGTTTAAAGGCGGCAATACGGGGAAATTAGTCATTGAAGTTACCTCCAACTAGCTACTTTGTCATTCCGATAAAATTCATCGCCGCATGACAAAAAAGTGTTGATTCAATTCATTATATAACCTATAGGATATATAATGAATTTATTGGATCTTTGGACGCCCTTAGCTGGAGCCCAAAGACGATTCTTGGCCGCGGCATGCACGTTGGCGCCTCGACTAAGCAACCACGGTAGAACCTCGTATTAGATAAACCGATTCTCGCGAGCCCCGTCCGACAGAATCAACGAGGTAGGGCTCGCGGGAACGGAAAGTAAGGAAACACTATGAAGAAGATCACGCCATTTTTAATGTTCGATAATAATCTAGGGGCGGCGGTAGAGCTTTATACTTCGTCATTTCAAAACTCGAGGGTTGAAAGCCGGAACGGATCCGGAGAAACGATGCAATCCGCTACCTTCTCTCTGAATGGACAAGAGTTCCTGACCTTCAACGGAGGACCTCATTTTAAGTTCACTCCTGCAATTTCTTTTTTCGTAAATTGCAAAACCTCGGACGAAGTGGATCAGTTATGGTCCAAGCTGAGTAAAGACGGCCTGGTCTTCATGGAATTAAATGCTTATCCTTTCAGCGAAAAATTCGGATGGGTTCAGGATAGATTCGGAGTTTCCTGGCAATTGAATTTATCAAAAGAGGAACAAAAAATCTATCCGTTCTTATTATTCTCAGGCAAACAGGAAGGAAGGGCGGAGGAAGCAATCGGCTTTTATACATCCCAGTTTCCTGATTCCAATATCCTTAACATACAACGTTATGCGACAAGCGAAGGTAAGAAGGAAGGAACGGTCAAGAGATCCACATTCTCGCTTTGCGGCCAAGAATTCATGGCTATTGATAGCGCTATTCCACATCCATTTACCTTCAGCGAGGCGATTTCTCTTTTTGCAAGATGCGAAACTCAGACCGAAATAGACGAACGATGGGAAACACTTTCCGCCGGGGGGAAAAAGCAGAAATGCGGCTGGCTAAAAGATAAGTTCGGCGTAAGCTGGCAGATCATTCCGCCGACTCTGGGCGAAATGCTGCAGGACAAGGATCCGCAAAAATCGCAACGAGTTTTAAGCGCGATGCTAAAAATGGACAAGATCGATATCGCGGAATTAAAGCGAGCCTACATTGGTTGAATAGGGCAAAAGTATAAACGATTTTTCCGATAGGAATTGCGATTGGAATTTTACTTAAAAATGTTTTATAAATCTCTAAAATTACCCCTCTTTGATTCGATCCAGCGTAGGATTTCTCCTTTTGACCTAATAGGCTCGGTTCTGCATTAGGAAAATTTCAGGTATTGACCCTGATATTAATTCGGAGATCCTAAAAAATCCTCGATTAATGCTGCGGTCAATTCATGATAACGACTCTTATCTTGAGACATGATGGCTTCTCCCAGATAATCTCCGTGTCCGCCTGGCAGAATCAGAAGTCTGGAATCCGGAAACAAACGAAATAACTCAACTGCATGTTCCGGCTTCGGAATATCCTTATCCCCTAGAAGCACAAGAACCGGAGCCTTAACCGAGCGAATTTCGTTCTCCTTCACGTTCGGAAAATTACGCATTCTATCCACGTCCTTATCGAACATATTCCTTAATTTTTGAGGATCGGGATTCACCTTTAGAAAAGCGTCTTTGAGAACCTGAGGCATATCCGAAAAAGTGACTCGCTTCATAGAAGCCCAAAACTGAGGATAGGTTCCTTCTTTCTTCGTCAAGGAAGAAGCGAACACCATCTTCCGAACTAATTGCGGATGACGGATAGCGACTTGCAGAGCAACATTCGCACCGTTACTGAACCCAAGCAGGTCAGCTTTATCTACTTTTAAAAATTTAAGAAGAGCGACCACATCCTCTGCGGAAGTTTCAAACCTAACGGGTCCTTTTCGATCCGTCGTTCTTCCATGAGCCTGTTCGTCCAGAGCGATTACTTTTCGATGCTTTGCAAATATAGGAAGAATCTTACTATAGGTGACTTCGATCGTCGATCCTCCTCCGTTCAGTAAAACGAGAGGAACCCCCTCGCCTTTACCGTGGACTTCGTAGTATAACCGCATTTCTCCGATCGGAAGATGTCCCTTTTCTATCGGGTCGGATTCTATCATAGGAGGAGTTTCCTTGATAACAAAAGGACGATTAGAGGCGCATGTAATGAAAAAAAATGCTGCGACGATATTAGCCAAATTACTTAAGACTTTCATGAATATTCTCCTCCTTACTTTCCTAAATATTCCGCTAATTTTTCCAAAAGAGCCATTGTACCTTCTCTACGGGAAGCTACACCCTTACTACCGATCGTATCGTCTAAAAACGCCACCTGCTCGGTAAATTTTAGTCTCGTATTAGCCATATCCACTTTGTCTATTTCCACCGAGGCAATGGATACCGAATGCAGTTTATTATGAACATGCATGTCGTAAACGAACACGATCCTTTCGTTTAGAAGAATATTATAAAATTCCGCTCTATATATCGTTTCATTTCCGTTCTGAAAACGGCCGTGAAGAAGTTCCTTGCCGCCGACTCTAAAATCCAATTTGCGATCCACGAGTGTCCAGTCTCCTGGACCGATAAACCACTGGGACTTAGAATCCAGATTACTCCACGCCGAAAAAACGGCTTCCTGACTCGCTTTATATATTCTTTCTATACTGAAAATTTCATGAGCCACTTTAAGTTTTTCCATTATGTCATTTCCTTCCTTTTTCCGTTTTCTCCAAAAACTCACCCAAACGATCCAGATTTCTTTCCCAGAATTTTCTGCGCTGTAAAAGCCAAGTTTCGATTCGCTCCAATGCAACCGGCTCCACTCTACAGGTCCTAACCCTTCCGACTTTCCGGGTCTTAATTAGGCCGCTTTCTTCCAAGATTTGAATATGCTGAACGACTGCTGCCATACTCATATCCAAAGGACTTGCAAGTTCGCTTACGGACGCTTCCCTTTTACTCAACTGCTCGACAATTATGCGGCGAGACGGGTCCGATAGCGCGTAGAAGATTCGATCCAGCGAGGGCGAATGGTTAAGCATTTGCTTAAATATTAATTATGGCCGCGAATAGTAAAGCATTTGCTTTAGTATTTTTTGAGATTATGATTTATAGGGTAGTCCGAATCCCTAGTTCAAGGGAAGTTTTCGGAATGGGGCCGATTTTCGGTCTCCTCAGCCGCGGGCATTACGCTCCTTCCCAATGGCGAAAGTTTCTCTTCCATTTCCGCATAACCCATGTTTGCAGTCTGAAAGACCAGATCGACTTTTCGGAAAAAAGGAATTAGTGACTCCCACGAATATTCGTCTCCGACTGCTACCTCTATACCCTGCAGCCTTCCCCACTCTTCCGGAAGAGTTTCTAATTTTAGCTTACCTCTCTTCCTAAGATCACAGTTTGGATCCCTCTCGAAAGAAGTTCCAAAACGATCGCCTGATCGCTTCCTCAGGTTCCACCTAGTTCTAAAGCTCTCATCACATTTCCTCCAACAATAGTTATTGATTAATCAATAACTAAATAAGTTCAAAAAAAATCAGCCCTTTCTTTGATAAGTCAGCTCGGGAGCATGAAGAGCAAAGGCCAAATTGCATAAAAAACCCCTGGCTAAAAAATCCTTAGCTTGATTTTCAGAATCCTTGAATCCGGCATTTTCGAATTTAGTTTTCACCTGCTCTTTCAAGCGAACGATGGACTTCTTCACCAGTTTCTGGATATTCTCTTCGGCGATTCCCCAGGTCTGAATTTGAAGAAGGATTTCATTCGGATACTTTTTCATAAGATCTTCATAAGCACGGATCAAGTCCTCGAGTAAGGTGGCTTTCTTCCCATGAATCTTTTCGAATTCCCGGTAGATCCGATCGTAAACCAATTGAATCACCTCTAAGAATAAAGCCTCTTTCGTATCAAAAAAACGATAGATATACGGCTGGGAAATTCCCGCGACTTTTGAGACATCTGCAGTAGTCACCTTATGGTAACCGAGCGTGGCAAATACCTCGATCGCCGCCTCTAAAATATCCGCCCTTCTTTCCTCGAAAACGGGACGATTCGTTTTGGTTTTACGGGGCATATATATTATTGATTGATCAATAATATATATGAAAAAATTGTCAAAGGAAATAGGTTTTTTCTTCGCGGAAACTTTCTCATAATTAGGTCTACGATTCCCAACATACGCGAGGATAGCACCGCTGCTTGCATCGTGTTATTAACTTGTAATAAACTATCCTCGCACCGTGCGGACGTGATCGCACTTCCTTTTATAATAGGAAGAGAAAAATCGGCCTTTCTCTAGCTGAACACGAGGGGCAACTGCGAAGCGGAATTTTATTCTCTAGCTCAAAGCGCTAAAATTTCAGGAATCAATCGGCCTACCTAGTAGCGAGACCTATTTAAGTCCTGAGAAAGAAAGCCGAGTAGCTTTCATACGAAGATCTACCTCGATTATCACGGAACGCGTTTAATAGCCGCTTGCACCTTAGACCTCGACATTATTAAACGAAGTTCGATGAAGTAACGCGTTCTATTATTCGAATAGGAACCATAAAAACTAACGTGTTTAACTTCTCATACAAGGCGACCTGAGTTTAAAGTCAACGATGGAAGAGTTAAAATTCATTAAATAGCATGCCGGCTTCAGTTATTTTGGATCAGGTTTCTAAAGAATTTATGGAGTTTGGAACAAAAGTTTCTTTAAAAATCATCCTAATTTGCTCACTTTTTTATTTCTTTTAAAAAAGATAAAATGAAATTTTGTCTTATATTACGCCTAAAAATAATTTAATTAAAACATGAATTATTTTAAATATTTCGCGTGACCTGAAAGATCAACTTTAAGCATCTAGAAAGAATTATGAATACCAAACGAAAAATCGCAACCGTTATCGTTTTACTAACATCCAGTCTAATTTTCGCTCAATCGGGATCTGACAAAGGTTCAATGAAGAAAACGTCGGAAGATTCCGAACGGACCAACCCGAAGACCGGCAATAAGAACGACCCGTCCGCTAGTATTTATGTGAATTTTAAAAATGCAGTTTTTGAAATAGATGCAGTAGATGATTCCTCTCAGGTCGACTACGTGGAATACAAAATAGACGATTCCGATTATATCCGTTATTCGGGACCCGTGTATTTATCGAAGGAAGGATTGGCAAAAATATCATATCGCTCCGTCGATAAGGCCGGAAATAAAGAAGCATTACGGACCGTACAAATTTTAGTCGATAATACTGCTCCCGAGCTGAAGTTAACCGCTAATGAGGGTTCTCTGAAGAACATTAGCGGGAATACGTTCGCGTCCAGAAATGTAAGCTACACGATCTCTGCTACGGACGCTCTATCGGGAATAAAAGAAGTCAAGTTCTCCGTAAACGGTGGAGAATATAAATCTTATGAGGGTCAACCTATGAGATTAGAAAAACAGGGAGTCAATTGGATTCGAGTTACCGCCATCGACAAATCCGGAAACAATACGGATATGCTCACGGTCGTGACAGTTGACGACGAAAAACCCAATGTTGAAATTATCAGCTCCATCCCGCTCATATCGATTAACGGTAAGCAATTTGTAAAGCAAGGAACCGTGTTTTCGGTTAAGGCCGGCGATTCGCTATCCGGTGTAAGTCAGACTTTGTATAAAATCGACAAGGGAGAATGGACTTCATTTACCAAACCGATCGCCGTCACAACCTCGGGAGAGCATTCAATAGAAGTGCGGGCGGTAGATAATGTGGGAAACGAAAGTGATTTAAAAAAAGTCAGCTTCGTCGTCGATATGGAACCGCCTCACGCCAATTTCAAGAAAGCTGGATCTAATAGAGAGTAAAAACAATGCCCGATTGGATACCCGAAAAATACTCACCGGAACTTTATTCAAAGAATACATTTCATACGGAAATGTCGGGATATTTTCGTGCTTTGGAAGATTCTTCCCTCAGAACATTTAAAGAACGATTCGATAAAATTGGCCGCAGAATGGAGTCAATTCCGCTAGACAATTTTAGCCGTTTTATTAGAGCCTCCGGTGAAGAATTATCCAATTGGCAATCTACAAAGGAAAAGATGGCGGAAGATTATTTTTCTTTGCAAAATAATCGTAGATGGGAACTGGAATTAGCGCTTAAAAATCGACGCCCGTCATCCACGCAGGAAGTTAATTCATCATCAAATATTGTAAGTCAAGTTTGGACAAGCTTATGGGATGGATTAAACGATTGGTTTTCTTCCAGTTCACGCACCGCTGATTCCGGTAAAAAAAGGATGAGTGCTTCGACAGATTCGGTTCCCGATCCGGACTTAGCGAATTTTCTGGATGAAAGAGAAAAATCTTTTAAAAAATTTCACTCCCTCTTGGAATCATCAGCACTTCGCTTAAACAAGACTTATAAAATCCGATTTCATAAAAGCTTGGATTTGCAGATCCAGAAATTAAAATCGGAAGATCGGTCTTATAGTCAGATTCGCTCTTCTCTTGAAGCCGCTCAGAACGCAGCAAATGCGCATATCCCCGATAAAAAAATCAAAGATTATTCTTTTTTTATGATGAACAAGTTTTATGCGATCGTCTTCAAGCAAAGTAAGGAGACGGATCAGACGGACGCACCTGTCTCGAAGTTGAGTTTGAACATTCAAAAAACAGAATCGACCCAACCGAAAGAAGATTTAAAAATTTGCAATATAACCGACTTACCGCCCGAGATCATCAAGGAATGCGAAGAGGATTACATTATTTTAAACATTTCCACGCAGGAAAAGAAGCATAGATTCCACCGTGCACTTTTGGAAACGGCAAACGTGGAATCTAGGCAGCACGCCGAGGAATTTTTTTCGGAATGTAAATTTCAAGATAAATCGGTTCTTGCGTTGGCAAAGAAGATAATAGCCAGATCGGATATCTCCCTTGCAGAAAGAGCGAGTTTACAAAAAATGATTCAAGTGCAAGAATCATGTTCTTTGTAAAGATACAGAGGAATCGTAGAAAGCGGCCAGAATGGAAAAACCGCCGAATCGTTCGCTCCAGGAATTTAAGGCGTCGCGTCTGAATCGGATCCGACTTTCAGATCCTACCTACATACCTAGCGCCGGAAAATAGTTCTTTCTATTTGCAATCAAGGATAGATTCAACAGAAAGATCATAGGACGGGAATTGACTCCTACTCTCGAAATTAGACGCCGACTCACTGCGTTCGAATAATCGTTGATTGTAGGAAATTGCCGAAAGGAATTATATTCCATTCCGATGGAGAGGCCTAATATGCAAGATAGGACTTTAGAAAAGTATTACATACAAATGAATTCGCCCAAAGCATGAGCGGGAAAGGCAACTGCCACGATAACATACCGCCGGACTCATTCTTTAAAACCCTGAAGGTGGAAGAAATTTATAGTATGAAATTCAACACAAGTTAGGAAGCAAAATAGTTTCCGTTTTCCTCGATCGAAAGATATTCCAGCTGAAGGAGAAGTTACCCAGCTGCGGGTCATCTTATCCCCACCGATTTCAGAAAGTAATTTACTGCATGTCCATTTTTTCGGAGGAGCCCTAGTAGAGTGACAAGTGAATATATCTGCGACCAGTTTAGGTATATTAATTATCATTTTAGCAATATTTTAAATATATTTCGCGTAATTAACAAATTTTCTTTTTAGCAAATATTAAATTAAAATTTTATCGTATTGATAAATTTAGATTGATCGATTGCCAATACGATTTATTACGGTAAAATATCATTCTAAGGTGAAATCATGAAAAAAAATAAGTATCGGATTGGTTTAATCGTATTCTTAGCGGCTTTAGCTTGGAATTGCAGTAGTTCCGCAACTCGTGAAGTTCCGAACACAAAAGTAAATTATAAATCCGCTAAATTCAACGAAACGGTTAATTTATCTTTCGAAGAGGCGGCCGACAAAGAAATAAAAGAAGGCAATTATTTCAAATCGGAAGAATTTCTAAATTATTTCAAACAAGAGCTTTCTAATAAAGGCGTCCTCTTAGCCAAGGCGAAGGAAACAATCGAAATCAAAATAACGGAAGCCAGAATACGCTCCCTCGGTGTTGCAATCTGGTTGGGAACTTTCGCCGGCCCCGACAGGATTAAGGGAGATGTAACAGTTAAGAATTCCAAAGGGGAAGTTATAGATACAATTAAAATATCTGTTGCCTATGCTCTTGGCGGCTTTGTTGGAGGTCAGAATAAAAATCGAATCGGCTATCTATATTCTGAATTTACAAAGCTATTAATTGAACAATTCGGACTAAATTAAATCTGGCTCAACTATTTTATTCAAGTCGATGGTTCTGTTCATTCTAGAACTACCGACTTAACATTTTCCCGTCTGTTGGTAATTTGCGCTAGGGGCCAATCCTTCGTATCTCTAACGCAAAGTTCCAAAATCAAACCTTCGAAGTCTTCCATCCACCTTTCCGGAATAACCAAAGAGTGAACAATCCTACGGAAGTTTCCGTGATCATACTTGCCCAGAACACTCCCGAGTATCCGTATGAAAGCACCTTCGCCAGAACATAAGCGAATGGAATTTGGAAGATCCAGAAAAAGACCAGATTGATTATTGTAGGAGTCATAGTATCTCCCGCACCGTTAAATGCCTGAACGCTTACCATCCACCAAGCATATACAAAATAGGAATAGGAAACAATCCCAAGCCATTCCGAACCGATCGAGATCACCTTGGCGTCACTAGTAAAGATCGATACCAAAGATTCTCGAAAAATAAAATAGCAAATCGAAACTCCGATCAGAAAGAACATATTCCAAGCTCCAACAATCCAAACGGAACGTTCTGCTCGATCCGGTCTTCGCGCTCCTAAATTCTGACCGACAAGAGTCGCCACAGCATTCGACATCCCCCAAGAAGGCATCAGAGTAAACATCATGATCCGAAGAGTGATCGTAGCTCCCGCAACCGCCTCACTCCCAAAATCCGAAATGATCCTTACAAGAAAGATCCAAGAAGTCATTCCGATAATCGTTTGTCCGATCCCACCAAGAGAAGTACGAACGATATCAGAGATAATTTTCCAATGCACACTAATTTGAGAACCAAGCACTCGAATATGTTTTCCACCTTTTAAAAGCAGATAAACTTGGAAAACAACTCCGACCCCTCTCCCGATATTCGTAGCAATTGCGGCACCTTCAATGCCCAAGGCCGGGACTGGACCGAAGCCGAAGATAAAAATCGGATCCAAGATTATATTGAGACCATTCGAAATCCATAAAACTCTCATCGCAATCGCAGCGTCACCCGCTCCTCTAAAGACCGCATTGAGTCCGAATAAAAGCATGATTACGATATTTCCACCGAAGATCCATTGCGTGTAACGAGATCCGTGTTCTATGACCCAAGGATCTCCTCCCATGAGTAAAAGGAGATCTTTTGCAAACCAGACTCCGAAGATAGCAAAAGGCAAGGAAACAAGTATGGAAAGAAAAACGGATTGGACTGCGGCAATCCCGGCTTGCTCCTTATCCCCTTCTCCGATCCTTCGCGCGATAATTGCCGTTACAGCAGTGGACATTCCGATCGCAAGAGAATACAAAAGAAATAGATACGTCTCCGTAAGCCCGACCGCCGCAACAGCGGAAGGCCCGAGAGCCCCCACAAAATAAATATCAACGACTGCAAATGCGGACTCCATAACCAATTCCAAAACCATTGGAACGGAGAGTAAGAAAACGGCCTTGCCGAGCGAAATTTGAGTGTAATCCGCTTCCGTTCCCGTAAGCGCTTTTTTTAATTCCCCCCAAATGGAAGTTCGTTCTAATTCTAATTGAGTATCTTTTTGTATTGCTTCCATCCAAACTACCTTTGCGATCAAGGTCTGAATGATCTTGAAGAAAATCAAGACTCTTTATAAAATAAAAATATGCGATTCGACTATACTATGTTCGGTTCGTTACTTAGGTCGCTCGAATAATATAATAATGCAGGAGGGGTTCCCACACGCCTTCCGTATGTCCAAGGAAATTTTCTCTGAGATAGTATGATCCGGCTACTACGGACTACGCTTCGCTTAGGACCTTGCGAACGGCCCGCAAGAAGAAGCAAGCCCAAGATAGCCAGAGACGTTAATCAAGGGCATTCTAAATAGTCCGTCTTCGGCTGCGTGGTCCGCTGCGCTTCCTTCGCATCTCTAACGCGGCGACCCATAGGGAGCGAGTTAACGACCTCGCGAACGACCCATAGGGAGTAAGCGAGCCCGAGATAGCCGGAGGCGTAATCGAGGGCATGCCAAGTTTATTCGAAGGCGAGTCGGTGCCATCGAAAGATGGCAAACGAAATCAAAGTTAAAATCAATACCTGCAAATATAATCGTAAGCACAAATCAACATGCTGCATTCTAACGCGAGGGTGCATAAATACTTTACAATTCTTATATATACCAAATCATTCATAATAAGTCGGATTCATTATCCTTCCTTGAAATCGCCGAAAAAGCTCTGAATGAGACAAGAAAGCTTATGAGCCTTTCCGAAATATGGAGTCTCGCAAAAGAACGGAACTGGAAAACAGACTTCGTTGGAATAACCCCTTGGGCAACGATCTCGGCGCAAGTCTGTGTGAACATAAAGTATAAAACACAAGGCAAAATCTGACACATCCTTTTTATTAGGTGATTTTTTCGCCTTGTCTTGAATATGCTCGATGTTCTTTTTTTGGGCTAATTTTTCCGGTCTAAAAAAGTCTGCATAAGAGTTTTTCCATAGCAGTATTTTCCGTGGCGCGGTCTTTCGTTGCCATTATGCTCAATCCAATTATCAACATCCGCCTAAAGGTCCTCAACTTCTTTATATTCTTTTGTTCTAAATTCTATATCATAAAATTCTGATTGAATCATTCTATGGAACCTCTCTGCAATCCCATTACGCTGTGGACGTCAGGCTTTGTCTTTCAGTGACTGGAAATTTTAACTTCTTATCGAATCAAGGTCCCCACCAAATAAAAAAGGCGAAGATTGCTCTTCGGCTTTTAGGATTTCATCCGAATAACGAAGATGATCAGGTATTGATCGCAAAATTCTCGAGCGTCGTAGCGTCTTCCGCCTACTAAAGAAGAATTTAATAAACGATCCTGACTCAAGTCCAAGCTCTCTCATTTTGGAAAGAAGAGAGAGCTTTTTATTTTAAAAACCGGCAAGTCACCAAGAAAGAGATCTTATTCGTCCCAACCTTCTTTTATCAGTTTAAAAAGGGAAACTAAAGTAGCCTTAGGATTAGAAGAATCGATCGCACGATAAAACGCATCTAAGAGGAAGCGAGCAATCGCTTCTGCCTGGGCTCTTTGCAATTTCTTGGAAGCTTCTTTCTGTAGGACATCCGCCAGGGATTTTTCATAACGCATAGACAACTGTCTTTCGTAGGCGGAAAGTTCCGGAGTAGACTGGACCAATTCTCGAAAGGATCCGGAATTGTTCAGGTATTCAGGCTTGAATGCGGAACTTTTCAGACCATGATCCAAGAGCGCATCCAAGATGGAAGTGCCCTTCTTTCTATTTAGGACCGCATCCAGGAAGCCTCTTTCTCTCTCCGTTTCTTCGTCAAAAACGAAGGATTCCTTGGTCGGAAAATAATTGAATAAGGTAGGAACGGAGACTTCCGCTTTTTGAGCGATCTCAGCCACCGTTACGTTGGCAAATCCTTTCTCTATGAATAAACCGGTAGCCAGATCCGAGATCCTCTTCTTAGTCTTTGCCTTCTTTTCTTCCCTAAGTCCCATAAATCCTGCTCTTTCGACAGTATTTCCAGGGACTTTTTAAGATCAAATTTATTTTATTTACTTGAATTTTTAAGTAAGTTAAAAATTTAATTTACTAATAATAATATTTAAGTTACTTAAAAATTATAAAGAGGTAATCCATATGAACAAAAAAGAAGAGGGATTTATTCCCACAAAAACCCAGGAGCAGACAGAACACTGTTCCGTATTGATTGTAGGAGGAGGACTCGTAGGTTCTTCCGCAGCAGTCTTTCTAACCCAAAAAGGAGTCTCCGTGTTATTGATCGAAAAGCATGCAGGAAGCTCTCCCCATCCACGCGCGATCGGATTCACTCAGAGGACCTTGGAGTTGTTCCGATCCGTCGGTCTCGCAGATAGTATTCCCCAAGTCCACGGGTCGAAAAAAAATGTCCGAAGGATCCGGATCGAAAGCCTGGCAGGAGAATGGTTTGAAGAACAGGCCTGGTCTAGTGTTCAGGAAGAAGATACAAATATAGAGTATTCACCCTGCGGAGCCTCTGCGATCGCGCAAGATCGCTTGGAGCCTATGCTTCAACAAAAAGCCTTAGAGTTCGGGGCAGATCTGAGATTCAGCACCGAATTATTGGAATTCAAACAGGATTCAGAAAAAGTCACTGCATCCGTTCGAGATAAGGAAGGAAACCGATATACTATCCAAGCAGACTATATGATCGCGGCAGACGGTCATAGAAGTCCGATCCGAGAGGCTCTCCGGATCGAGCGCAAAGGAAAAGGATATCTAACCACAGGAAGGAGCGTTTTATTCAAGGCTCCTTTGAACGAATATCTAGAAAAAGGATTCTTTCAATTCTCGATCGATCAGCCGGGATTCAGCGCATATCTCACCACATATAACGATGGACGCTGGGTGCTTTTCTATCCGGATGATACGGAAAGAGACGAGTTAACTCTCAAGTCGGATATCGTAAAGGCGATCGGTCGCTCCGACCTGCCGATAGAGATTGTAACCACGGGCCGTTGGGAAGTAAGCGCATTGATCGCGGATTCTT